>NC_005027.1:6457050-7145576 GCF_000196115.1 Rhodopirellula baltica SH 1 | reverse complement strand
CGCCGTTTTTGATGGCAGCATGAAAGGCATGGCGTAAATTGTGGTTAGCCGCAAAAAACGAGCAAACTCAGTTGGCCAGACGCCTTCGAATCCTGAGAGTTCTTCTACGAACCCAGCACTGACGGATCGCGTTTCATACGCGATCCTTTTAGCGAGCATTTGTGGGCTCGCTTTTTTTCTGCGCCTCGTCAACGTGCTGCAGACGTTTGAAGTCCCAACGCTGATTCAATTGTTGGGCGATGCCAAAGGGTATTTCGACTGGGCAATCCGTATCAGCGACGGTGACTGGTACGGCTCCGAAACTTTCTACCAGGCGCCGCTGTACCCGTACTTCTTGGCGGTTCTGATCGCCGTTTTCGGCCCGAGCATCACGCTGATCCGAGTCGTTCAGATGCTGCTGGGCGTTGCCGGCGTGGCCTTGATCGGTCTGTCAGGTCGCAAGCTTTTTTCAGAGAAGGTCGGATTGGTTTCGGCACTCATGCTGGCGATCTACCCGCCAGCCATTTACTACGACGGCATCATACAGAAAGCTTCTCTGGCTACTTTCTTGCTGTGCGTGTTGGTTACCGCATGCGTTTACCTTCAATGTGAAATGCGCCGGCGATACGCTGTTTTGGCGGGGATTTCGCTTGGTTTGCTGGTGCTGACGCGAGAAAACTCATTGCTTTGGACGCCGCTCATCCCACTTTGGATTCTGTTTGGAATTGGCGAAACCAAATGGCGCGGATGGATCCTCGTCGCTTGTTTTGCATGCGGACTTGCATCAATCGTTGTGCCCGTCGCGGCGAGAAACGCGTCTCTGGGAGGTGAGTGGTCGCCAACGACATTCCAAGCGGGCCCCAATTTCTACATCGGTAACAACCTGCAAGCCAGCGGCATCTACGTGCCCTTGGTGGCTGGTCATGAAACGCCGATGCACGAACGCGCCGATGCGCAGCGTCTGGCAGAGCAAGCTGTTGGCCGCGAACTCTCCTCTCGCGAAGTTTCGCAATTTTGGATGTCGCGAGCGTGGGAAGAGACTCGGCAGGCGCCCGGTCGCTGGCTGCAATTGATGGTTGCGAAGACATTCATGGTCTTCAATCGCTATGAAGTTCCCGACGTTGAGAGCATGTACGTCTTTCGGGAATACTCTTTTCCGTTGCAACTGAGCCGAATCTGGCACTTTGGCATCCTGTGCCCCTTGGGGATTTGGGGCCTGATCGTCTCCCGAGGCGATTGGCGCAGGCTGTGGCTGCACTACCTGTTGTTGCTTTCGATGATTGCCGCGGTGGTGCTGTTCTTCATCCTGGGAAGATACCGCAATCCGGTGGCGATCCTGTTCGTCCCATTCGCGGCAGCAGGTGCGGTTGACCTGTATCAACGGCTGCGAGAACAACAGTGGCGATCGATCGGCGCTGCCGGGGTGGTTTTGGCGTTATCGGCGGCGTTTTGCAACATTACCGTATACGAAGAGCGGTCCCTCCAGGCCAGTTGCTACATGAACATGGGCATCGCAGCCAGCAAGGCAGGCGACCTTCCGACGGGAATCCGATTGCTGAAAAAAGCAATTGCAGAGTTCCCCGAGATGGCGGAGGGATACGTCAATCTGGGCCGAGCCTACATGATGAGCCAGCAGCCGGGGCGAGCGGCGCAGTGCTTCCAAAACGCCCTGATTCTCGATCCCAGGTTGGTAGGAGTTCACCTGCAGCTGGGGGAAGCTTTTGAGTTGTCCGGCATGCGACAGCAGGCAATCAAGCAATATCAGCGGGCATTGGCATTCGACCCGAATGACCTCCGAGCATCGGAAGCCCTCAACCGGCTTCGCTAAACCTCCACATTGAGCATCTCGCGGTTCGTTCAGAACACGCCTTCTAGAGCTCAACGGAAGTCTATACGCCCTTCAATGGGTAAATTGTGTTATTTCTCCTCCCAATTGTTAAGAACTCATGCTATTCTGAGTGCTCAATTTTAGGGGATCCGTTCCTCATTCGATAACTTGTTTTCTTTAGGAGAATCATCTATGCAAAGAACTCTTCGTTCGCGGTCAGGTTTCACCCTGGTGGAACTGTTGGTCGTCATCGCCATCATTGGCGTCCTCGTCGGCCTCCTCTTGCCGGCTGTTCAAGCCGCTCGTGAGGCAGCACGCCGTATGTCGTGCAGCAATAATTTCAAGCAGATCGGGCTTGCGATTCACAACTACCACAGTGCTTTCAACCAGATCCCAACCAACGGGACGGGTACGAAGCAAGCAACCAGCATGACCGACGCTACCAATCAGAGTAACCGTTTGTTCTTGAGCTGGTTGGTTCCTGTCCTGCCGTATATCGAGCAGCAAGGTTTGTGGGAACAGATCTCGAACCCAAGCACGGAAGTCACACGTGGACAAGCCTTGCCCGGAAGTGTGAATGGTGCATGGCCTGCGATGGGACCGTGCCCATGGCAAACAACGTATGTCCCTTGGGTCACCCAGATCCCAGCATACCGTTGCCCCAGCGACGCGGGAGCAGCCCAAGGCCCCGGTCAACTCGCACGTGCTAACTACGCGTGTTCGGTTGGCGACGCTGTCGACCGTGGCAACAACGGTGGCATCAACGACTACGGCTACTTCGGTAACCAAAACAACCGAGATGAAGACTGGGCTGTGACTCGTGCTCGCGCGGCACAGCGTGGATTCTTCTGGAACCGTAACAAGATCCAGTTCCGAGACGTGCTGGACGGTCTGTCCAACACCATCGCTGCAGGCGAAGTGGTCACGTCCGGTGGCAAGCGAGAAATCAATGCTGACTTCGTTCGGAACATCACCACGATGTTGAATCCAAACGAAACCGTCTTGATCCCCGCTCGCTGCAAAGAAGGCGCGCACATCGATCCAACACGTCCGCAGTTCTATGACCCAAGTGCGAACGTCAGCGGAAGCTTGTCACAAGCCAAGCATGCTCGCTGGGCTGACGCACGTCCTTATTACACCGCGTTCCACACGATCTTGGCACCAAACGGCGCTAACTGTGTGCATGACGGTGGTGACGGAAACCACTCCGGCGTGATCTCGACTGCCGGCAGTCGTCACGCTGGTGGTGCTCACGTGCTGATCGGCGACGGTGCCGTGAAGTTCATCACGGACAGCATCGACACGGGCAACCTTGAAGCGAGCACGGTTGGCCGCGACAGCCCAGCCCTGCCGCCAGGTTCGCAGAGTCCATACGGAGTCTGGGGTGCACTCGGCACACGTGACGTCAAAGAAGTCGTTGACTTCGAACTCTAAGAGTTAGACATCACTCCGACTTTTAATGATCGAAACCTCGTCCGCAATTCGCGGGCGAGGTTTTTTCGTTTCGAGCAAAGGATCAGTCGCCTTATCATCAGGCCATTCCTCATCGGCCCCGACCGTGACGGCTTGCTCCAGTCAGTCGTTCTTTGAAGAAACGACAGCAGGACGACATCAATGCAGCGGATTGGAAAAACAGTATTCAAAGGACTTGGCCAACGATCATTCGTTACTCGTCGCCAATGTCGAATCAATGATCGCTGTCATCTCAACGATTCTGGCCAAGTAGTCTGCATTAAGGACCGTGATCGCGCAGCTTCAAAAGTCATCAGAGCAATGAACAGTTTCTGGGTCACCGTGCCCAATTCGCCCTGGTGTTGTCAAGAATTTTGAACCACAAGATCCCCGCAGGCCGGCTGATTCAGATAGATCGCTACCCACCAATCCTCTGCGAGCCAGACGTCGCAGACAGGTATCTAGCACGGTAGCCACCAGCAGGTTTCATCACGCCATGTGTTAAGTCGCTCACTGATCACACCCCGGCGTCAACCATCGAGCACTGGGAATAACCAGTGCGGCGAATCGATGAGCGACAACTTTAAAACGCTCAGAATGAGCAACCAGACGCTACTTCTGATCAGCTCTGCCACCCTCAAGGGCTACATCAGCAACCTTAAATGGATGCAAATTGAACATAGGACTCCACTAAATAGCATTGAACGGTTATCCTTAGCACTCAATTTTCGGGGGGATATCTTCCCCATTCGTTTCTTTGGTTTCTTTAGGAGCATTATCAATGCAAAGAACTCAATGTTCGCGATCAGGTTTCACGTTGGTGGAACTGTTGGTCGTCATCGCCATCATTGGCGTCCTCGTCGGCCTCCTCTTGCCGGCTGTTCAAGCCGCTCGTGAGGCAGCACGCCGTATGTCGTGCAGCAATAATTTCAAGCAGATCGGGCTTGCAATCCACAACTACCACAGTGCCTTCAACCAGATCCCAACCAACGGAACGGGTACGAAGCGCGAAACCAGCATGACCGACGCTACCAACCAGAGTAACCGTTTGTTCTTGAGCTGGTTGGTTCCTGTCCTGCCGTATATCGAGCAGCAAGGTTTGTGGGAACAAATCTCGAATCCAAGCACGGAAGTCACGCGTGGGCAAACCTTGCCCGGAAGTGTGAATGGTGCTTGGCCTGCGATGGGACCGTGCCCATGGCAAACAACGTATGTCCCTTGGGTCACCCAGATCCCAGCATACCGTTGCCCCAGTGACGCGGGAGCAGCCCAAGGCCCCGGTCAACTCGCACGTGCTAACTACGCGTGTTCGGTTGGCGACGCTGTCGATCGTGGCAACAACGGTGGCGTCAACGACTACGGCTACTTCGGCAACTTCGACAACCGAGATGAAGACTGGGCTGTGACTCGTGCTCGTGCGGCACAGCGTGGATTCTTCTGGAACCGTAACAAGATCCAATTCCGCGACGTGCTGGACGGTCTGTCCAACACCATCGCTGCAGGCGAAGTGGTCACGTCCGGTGGCAAGCGAGAAATCAATGCTGACTTCGTTCGGAACATCACCACGATGTTGAATCCAAACGAAACCATCTTGATCCCCGCTCGCTGCAAAGAAGGCGCGCACATCGATCCAACACGTCCGCAGTTTTATGACCCAAGTGCGAACGTTAGCGGAAGCTTGTCGCAAGCCAAGCATGCTCGCTGGGCTGACTCGCGTCCTTACTACACCGCATTCCATACGATTCTGGCACCAAACGGTGCTAACTGTGTGCATGATGGTGGCGACGGAAACCACTCCGGTGTGATCTCGACTGCCGGCAGTCGTCACGCTGGTGGTGCTCACGTGCTGATGGGTGACGGTGCCGTGAAGTTCATCACCGACAGCATCGACACAGGCAACCTCGAGGCAAGCACCGTTTGCCGTAACGCTCCTGGACTGCCGCCTGGTTCGCAGAGTCCATACGGAGTCTGGGGTGCACTCGGCACACGTGACGTCAAAGAAGTCGTTGACTTCGAACTCTAAGAGTTAGACGTCACTCCGACTTTTCAACGATCGAAACCTCGTCCGCAATTCGCGGGCGAGGTTTTTTCGTTTCGAGCAGAGGTTAGTCGTCATACCGTGAGATTGTTCGTCGTCGGGCTCGTTCGCAACAATTCGCTACAATCAGTCCGTTGGTTCCCATGTGCATCATTGCCGTTCGCCTCACCCCTGTCTGCCATTGCATGCCACGCATGACAACAGCCAAATCATGAATCAAAATCGAGTCCGGCTCAGTCTCAAGAAGCGGATTGCGTTCAGCGCCTTCGTCACCCTGTCTTTCTTCTGCTTCGCTGAAATCGGCTTTCGTGCGATGGAGATTTTTTGGCCTCCGCGCCACGTCGATTTTGGACTTGGGTTCAACGACGACAGCCGTGTTTTTGTCGACTCGAAGCTTCATCCCGGCTACATGGAAACCGATCCGGCCAAGCGAGTCAGCTTTGTGCGACAACAGTTCCTGCGGGAAAAACCGGCGGACGTTTTTCGAATCGTGGCGTTGGGTGGGTCTTCAGTGAATTACCTTGAGCCCGAATTGAAGCAATTGGAGCGCCAACTCAGCAACGATTCCAAGCAGATCGAAATCATCAACTGCGGCGGGCTTGCTTACGGAAGTCATCGGTTGGTGTTGGTCATGCGTGAGATGCTGGAATACGACCCGGATTTGATCCTTCTTTACACCGGGCACAATGAATTCGAGGAGATTGAACAACTCTCTCTTTCCGGATTGGACAATCTGCCATTCGAACGAACAATCAGTCGCTCAGCAATCGTTCGATTTCTTCGCGACCGTCGAGCCGATTACGAAATCAATCGCCTTGAGAAAGAGCACAATCAACGATTGCTCGCCCGCGAAGAACCGGTGAGCGACTCCAACTTTGCCCGAGCTTGGTCACATGATTTTGGTGAGCAAGATGTACAGCAACGCATGCAGAGTTACGAACACAATCTGAGATTGATTCTGACAACAACGAAGAATCAGCAGATTCCTGTCATCATGGGCACCGTCTCATCCAATTTGCTTCAGCCTTACTTACCTCGCGAGGCGGCCGCACGATATCAACAGGTTTACGAACTCTGGAAGAATGGAAAAAAGGACGAAGGTCTTCAGCTTGCGAAACGCATCCTGGCTGAAACGACAGGCCGACATCAATGCAGCGAACTGGAAAACAACATCTTGAGGAAACTAGCTGACGAATACTCGCTGCCAATCGTCGACGTCGAATCAATGATTGCCAACGCCGAGCCCCATGGCATTCCTGGCGAAACCCTCTTTGATGATCACTGCCATCTCAATGATGCGGGCCGAGCTATCTGGATAGAGGGTTATGCTCCTGAAATTCAAAAAGCGATCCAATCGACGTTGGCCAAACCCTGAACCGCATTGTTACGCCAACATGATCCTTGCCACGCACTCCAATCGGAATGCGTTCGCCGTCGGTCTCATCATTTTGGACGTTTCACGTCGGTCGCTTCTTTGAATGCGACCGCTGATACTGCGTTGCTTTTGCATCAATTGCCAAATGCGGAATTCGATCTCTCATTGACAGCCGTCAACGAAGACTCGAAAAGCCGAGCGATGCGTGTCAGCAACCAACGAACAAACGTTGAAATCCTGTTCGTGCGGAACGTCGGCGAACTCGGGTGGCATCGACCCTGAGCCCTGATCGCAAACACGATCAAAACAAACCAACCGCCGCTCACATTGAAAATCTGCGCTTCATATCTAACGGATCGAAACGCAACCTTAAGCGGCTGTAAATTGAACTTCAGGCTCCACTAGCCCACATTCAAATGCTAACCTCAGCTCTCCATTTGGGGGTTTTCATTCCCCGTTCAAGTGCTTGTCTTCCTTAGGAGAGTCTTCCATGCAAAGAACTCATCGCACGCGATCAGGTTTCACACTGGTGGAATTGCTGGTCGTCATCGCCATCATTGGCGTTCTCGTCGGTCTCTTGTTACCCGCGGTTCAAGCCGCTCGAGAGGCAGCGCGACGCATGTCGTGCAGTAATAATTTCAAGCAAATCGGGCTTGCGATTCACAACTACCACAGTGCTTTCAACCAAATTCCGACCAACGGCACCGGATCAGCTCGCCAGATTGGTATGGCGGACGCGACTAACAACAGCAACCGACTGTTCCTCAGCTGGCTTGTTCCTACTTTGCCTTACATCGAACAACAAGGTTTGTGGGAGCAGATCTCAAACCCAAGCACAACCGTCACACCAGGGCAAACCTTGCCGGGCAGCGTGAATGGCGCTTGGCCTGCAATGGGACCTTGCCCATGGCAAACCCGATATGTTCCTTGGATCACTCAAGTGCCCGCGTATCGTTGCCCCAGTGACACCGGTGCGGCCCAAGGTCCTGGTCAACTCGCCCGATCGAACTACGCGTGTTCGGTTGGTGATGCTGTCGACCGAGGCCACAACGGTGGTATCAACGATTACGGCTACTTTGGCAATTTCGACAACCGGGACGAAAACTGGGCTGTGACTCGTGCTCGTGCGGCACAACGTGGTTTCTTTTGGAATCGCAACAAGATTCAATTCCGAGACGTCCTTGATGGTCTGTCGAACACGATCGCCGCCGGTGAAGTTGTCACTTCGGGTGGCAAGCGAGAGATCAATGCGGACTTCGTGCGAAACATCACCGCGATGGCGAATCCAAACAACACGATCCTGATTCCAGCTCGTTGTGCCTCTGGTGCACACATCGATCCGACGCGTCCTCAGTTCTACGATCCAACCGCCACTGTGAGCGGAAGCCTGTCTCAGGCCAAGCACGCTCGCTGGGCTGACTCGCGACCATACTACACGGCGTTCCACACCATCCTGCCACCAAACGGTGCCAACTGCGTTCACTCCAACAACGATGGTAACCACTCTGGTGTCATCTCATCGGCGGGCAGTCGTCACGCCGGGGGTGCTCACGTGCTGATGGGTGACGGTGCCGTGAAGTTCATCACCGACAGCATCGATACTGGCAACCTTGAAGCGAGCACTGTCTGCCGAAACGGACCTGGCCTACCACCGGGATCGCAAAGCCCATACGGAGTCTGGGGTGCACTCGGCACACGTGACGTTAAAGAAGTCGTTGACTTCGAGCTCTAAGAGCTAGACGTCGCACAGACTCATCAACGATCGAAACCTCGTCCGCAATCCGCGGGCGAGGTTTTTTTATGCATTTCCACACCCCAAATCCCCTGCAATTCGTGTTGCAAGCAGAACTTCGTGTCGCGAAGTCAAGCGCTCAACCATTTGACATACTCACCGCAGCGTTTCGGCCGATTGACGCAGCTGGCCCAACTGGATTTCACGCGAGGTACCGTCTGATCGTACCGCGACCAAGAACTCGAGAGGCAGCAAGGACACTACCAACGCCTGCACAATCGCTGTGCCATAGACGGCCTAGTCTTCATCGTCCGAGCCCGCCAGGAATCGCTCGGTCGCCGTTTCATCGACGCGAATGTAGTGGTCGCGAAGTGGAGGAAAGACATCGCCCTGGACGCTCTTCAATCGCAGATCTTCGGTCGCTCGCCGTGGCATGTGACAGTCGATGCAGTTCTCGGCAAAGTTCACACCTTCATGAGGAAAGTAGCCGCAATCGCTTTCGCTCTCGTGACACTTCATGCAACGACTCGAGAACAAGACCTCGTTGCCTCGCTCGTTGTGATGCGGGTCGTGGCAATCAATGCACGTCATCTGCGACTGCAAAAAACATTCGCTTTGAGACAATCGATTCAACTGATTGCTGGTATGGACGCTGTTCTTCGCATCGGCTTCTTCATCGGGCGGATAGTAATGATCCTCCAAAGGATCACCTGGTCGAAAACTGAGTGCGTCGCCCTTCAGTTCGCGAGAACCTCCATGACACTGCCCACAAATGTCCATTTGAAGCTGACGCTCTAGATCAGCAGGATTGGTGATACCGACCGCCTCACGAGCGTCTTGGTTCTCACGATGGAAATCCACATGGTCCTTCGCCGGTCCATGACACCGTTCACAGGTCACCCCCATGATCATCGAACCAGGCGTGTAGCGGTTGGTGTTGCCGCGAAAATCAAAGTACGTCATATGGCAATCAAGGCAACGCTGCGGAATTGGCCTAGCGTAAGCAGCATCCCCGTCAATGTAGCCGGGGCTATTGATCCATTGGTCGCCATCGGTGATGTGCGTCACATTGTGTTGATAAAGACCATCCTTGTGCCAATACAGATACGTCTGAGCCATTTTGGACGATCCCATGATGATTTCCATCGGGACCTCAAAGCTCCAATCAAAAAAGTGGGCTCGCTGCAAAAACTCATCGCCTCGCCGAATCATCTCGAAAGACACATTGGGATCGGATGTTTGAAAGCGATTCCCGCCGGGCTCAAAGATTCCGTCGATGGTTGACTCGTTGACCGGACGACACGTCTTGTAGTGTCCGGTCGAGAGGAACGACTGATATTTCTCGCGATGGCATTCCTGACACTGCTCGGGGCCGACAAACCCGGGATTCTCGTGATGGGGAGTGACGTCGTCCGTTTTCTGCGGAGACTCACCAGGACGAAAAGGAATTTCGACGCCGCCGCCATTCTCAAATTTCCCAACAAACCAAACGTTTCCGGGAATCAAATTCACCACCATGTCATTGGGCGGTGCGGTGACTTTGGTCGTTTCCAAAAGAGCGGATGATTCCGCTTCGCTGCTTTTGCGTTGCTGCTGACTTTTCACCAGGTCACGAAAAAGCTCATCGTCACGTTCTGATTGCGTCATGCTGTAACCGAACCAGCCGACGACCGCGACGATCACGATGAAAGCTAACCCGCGTTTGTAGTTCAAGGCTCATTTCCTGCGGCGAAGTTCTGTCAGCAAAACGCGATTGGATCAAACGAACCCGTGAACGACAAGCGTTCGCATCCATCTCGGTTTGCTACCAGCTTAACTCAGTTCAGATTCGCGTGAGGGCCTATTTCGCCGCGGTCCCAATCACTCGGTCGATCGCCCACAGACGCCAGCAGTCAGCTTTCGGTTTTTGCCGGAATCAGATTCACGACCGTCTGGATGACTTCGCCGATCGTCATGACTCGAGCGTATCGGTCGCGGAGAGTCGCCAATGTCGCGTTGTGCAGTTCCGGCGTCACCGTCGCACAGCAATCCTCGACCACGGTAACCAAATAACCCAAATCGCAAGCGTCGCGAACGGTGGTTTCGACGCATTCGTTGGTATAAACGCCAACCACGAACAAGGCTTCGATGCCCATGTTTTTCAAGACGTAGTGAAGGTTGGTTGAACTGAACACTCCGCTGGCGGTCTTGTTGATGACAATCTCATCGCGATCCGGCTGCGGTGCCACTTCGACCAAGAATTCTGCTTCGTGCGAACCAGGTGCGGCTAGCAAATTCAGCCGTTTGTGCCCTTTGCCACGATCGCGTCCGTCTTGCGTCAAAGACTGAATTCGGGTGTGAATGACTTCCAAATTGCGACGACGAAATGCCTCTTGCAACCGTCGCACGTTTGGCAGCACCGTGTTGCTCAGCCGATCGAAGTAGTACTTCTGACCCTCGGGGGACACGCCGTGGTTGTTTCCTTCCGCAAATACACCACACCCTGGCGCGGCGTCGAGGTATTGCAGATCGATGCACAACAACGCGGTGTGGCGGCCAACGAGGAACTCGCCGTGGGCGGGATTTTCAACAAACGATTCGTGATAAATTTCGCGAAGCGGATCCGGGTGTTCTTCGTGCGGTGCAAAATCGTTCATGGTGAGCCTTCGATGCGATCAATCTGGTTTGCTTGACATTTTGATGAGCGAGTGGAGCAACACGTTGGCTCCCGCCTCGATGTCCTGCCATGCGGTCCATTCCGCCGGCGAGTGACTTTGCCCAGACTTGCTGGGGACAAAGATCATACCGACCGGGATCATTCTTCCCATGATTTGCGCGTCATGGGCAGCCCCACTGGGCATGATTTCATAATCGAGCTGCAACTTTTCGGCTTGCTGCTGGATCGTCTTCACAATCTGGTCACCACACTCGACCGGACTGATCAAACTTTTCTGCTCAAACTCGAACATCAAACTTCGACGACGCGCGATCGCTGAGAGTGCTTTGCGAAACGCATCGGCCAAATCTTCCAGGACGTCCATCGAAGTGTCGCGAACGTCCAATGCAAACTCGACCAAACCAGGAACCGTGTTTGTTGCTCCCGGCAGAATTTGGGCTTTGCCAATGGTCGCACGACTTCGGTCGCTACCGTTCTCTTCCAAAATTCGCGGAACCTCATGAGCAAAATCGGCCAATCCCATGAACGCATCGTGCCGCATGTCCATCGGCGTTGTGCCGGCATGGTTGGCTTCGCCTTTGAGTCGCACCGACCAAGTGAACAACCCCGTGATTTGGTCCACGACCCCAACTGATTTGTGCAAACGGTCCAAGACGGGCCCCTGCTCGATGTGCATTTCCAAATAGCAATGAAGACTTTCAGGATCCCTCGCCGCGTCGAGCGCCGCAACTGGATCGTATCCGTGCCGAGACATTTCTTCCTGCAGTCGAACACCGTTCATGTCCGTCATCGTCGCAATCATCTCGGGATTGATTTGCCCACAGACTGATTGCGAGCCAAACATTCCGCCGAAACGACCTTCCTCATCGCTAAAGGCGACCAATTCGATTGTCCGATCGGGCTGGACTCCAGATTCCTTCAGGCAACGAAGGCATTCCAGTCCCGCGACCACACCAAGCGTTCCGTCGAGTGCACCGGCGCATGGCACCGTGTCGATATGCGATCCGACCAACACTCGAGGCAAATCAGATGTGCCGGTCAGGGTCGCCGAAATATTTGCCGCCCCGTCGATCGAACTGGGGAGACCAGCCGTTTCAATGCGGTCGATCAACCAGCGTTTGCCAGCGATATCCGCGTCGGTGAATGCCATCCGATAAATGCCATGGTCTTCCGAATTGCGGCCGATCTGCGAGAGCTCAAGAATGTCGGCCTTGATTCGTTCCAGATTCACTTGCATGGCAATCAATCCACTGCCGGCAACGGCAGCCCTTCGACGTACTGACCGTGCAGCATGTGCAATTGCAACACGTGGTTCATGACGATGTCGTTTCGACGAGCAATCGTTCCATCGGATTCTTTCCAAGCGTCATCGATGAACTGCATCAACTTATCGTGCTGAAAGAACCCTACCGATTCAACGCGTGATGGCGTCAACCAGTGATCGATCATCTCTTGCACGGCCGCTCGCTTGACCGGATCCGTGTGTGCGGGTGGAGCCATGAAAGCAAACTTTTTGCGTTCATACAGCTCACGCGGCAACACATTGACCATGGCTTCGCGAAGCACCCATTTCTCGACGCCGTTGCGAATGCGAATGTTCGGTGGAATGGTCGTCGCGTACTCGGCAACATGATGGTCGAGGAAAGCGGGACGGGCTTCCATGCTGTTGGCCATGTCCATCCGGTCACCACCCCACGTCAGGATCTGACCTTCCAACATTGTTTTGCTCCACGTGTACTGCGACACGTCCAAGCGATGGCGTCCGCGAACTTGAGCCGGATCGATCGCTCCGGCGACTTCACCAACCGGATCGTATTCTTGCAACAAATCTGTCAACGACGAAGACAAGATCGGTTCGAATCGTTTGAGCACCAACATCCATGGCTGAATCCACGAGGGCGTGAAGCCGCACAGGTCTTGCCAAGCACTGTGTTTCAAATCTTCCTCGGCCAAAATCGCACCGGCAAAGATCCCACCTTCATCATCACGACCGAGCCAATCGCGCTTAAAGAATGGATAACCGCCGAACAGCTCATCGCTGCCTTCACCAGTGATCACGGCTTTGTAATTGCACGCACGCACGCGACGACTCATGTGCCACTTCGCGACCGCGAGCGTGTTGTAGAACGTCCGCTCGGCATGCCAAGTTGCACGCTCGAACGCAGGTCCGTACAGTTCCTTCTCGGTCAGTCGCAGCAACTCCTGCTCGGCTCCGGTACGTTCGGCCATCCGTTTGGCAATGTTTGATTCGTCGTATTCATCACTATCAAACGCAATCGTGAACGCTTTGACCGGAGACTGCTGCAACGTGTTTGCCAGCCCGAGAATGGAACAACTGTCGATCCCGCCGGACAAGTAACAACCAACCGGAACGTCCGCTTCCAAACGTGCCGCGACCGCATCGATCAAGCGATCTTGGACACCTTGGATGAACGGTTCCGGGTCTGCATTCTCGTCGTGCGACTCAGGAAATTCGAAATCCCACCATCGCTTGGTTTGCACTTCCAACGAATCGCCATTTCGCTGGACGACCAACATGTGCCCCGGTAACAACGCATCGACACCTTCAAACGCAGTTGATCCGGGCACCATCACTTGCATCATTTGGTGAACTGCGGCTTTGGGACACAGTCGCGGCTCAACATCGGGATGCTGCAGGATCGATTTGACCTCAGATCCCCAAATGAAACCATTGTCATTGACCGCATAGTAGAGCGGTTTGACACCAAAGCGATCGCGAATCAAAACGAGACGTTCCTTGCGATCATCGTAAAGCACCACGGCGAATTCACCGCGAAGGTGATCAACCATCGCCAAGTCATGCTTCAAGTACAACGGCAGCGTGATCGCGCTGTCGCTCTTTCCGTTGCACTCGTAATTCTCGCAGGCCAATGCAGTGCGAATGCGTTTGTAATCGTACAACTCGCCGTTGACCGTGACCGCGTAGTCCCCGTCATCCGTTTCGATTGGTTGATGTCCACACGCCAGTCCAATGATCGACAATCGCGTGTGCCCCATCGCCAGCCCACGTTCCTGAAAGAAACGGCTGCCGCGTTCATCGGGACCGCGGTGGTCGAGAACATCGAGCATAGGATCGAGCGCAAATCGCAATTCGCGTTCGTTGGTACGAGATGGATTCCAAAATCCGGTGATGCCACACATAAAAGGTGTTGGTATTTCGTAGAAATGGATTGAGAGAGAGGATCAAACGCCGCAGTTAGATTCCGCGGTCAGATACCGCTGATTCGGTCGGTTCGATCCAAAACGGCTGCCAAGAGTGCTTGCCGAACAAATACCGCGCCAGCCGCCTGGGCGAAGTAGAGATTGTGTTCGGTTTCATCCAAGTCCTCGCTCAGCTCCGCATTGCGAGCGAGCGGATGCATGATCACCGCACCGTCTTTGAAAGGACTGCTCGCGTCGAGACTGTAACGCGAGTCCAAATTGCGATAACTGTCGCCTAGAAATGCGATCGAATTCACGTAGACGACATCCAGTTGCGGAAGAACTTCCTGCACATCGTTGGTGATTTCGATCGGAATCGGTGACTGTTCGATCGGTTCCGTCAAATCCAGTCCAACCGGATCAGCCATTTCGCTGACCAATGTGATTTTGCTGACCGCACCGGTGAACATCAGCGACAGACGCAGAAAGCTTTTCACAGCTCGCATCGAACCGGGAGTGCCGATGATTCCAAGATGCACACGTTTTTCAGGCGGGCATTGGTCCGAGTGCAATTCTGGACGCCATTTCAACAACGCGTACCAGTCGATCAATGCCTGGGTGGGGTGATGTCCCGAACCGTTGCCAGCATTGATCAACGGTCGCTGAAGATTCTTTTGAATCTCGTCCATACTGTCCGTGTCGGGGTGTCGCATGATCACGACGTCGCCGTAGGTGTTGAACATCTCCCCGATGTCCGCCAATGATTCGCCTTTGGCAATCCCGGTGACTTGCCCATCGGGCACTGACAGGACTTTTCCATCCAGTCGTTGCACGGCGCTTTCAAACGACAACCGGGTTCGAGTGCTGGGTTCGAAGAAAGCCGTGATGGCGATCTTTCCGTCCAGCGGTTTATCCATTTCGACGTTGCGTGACTCAAGAAGTGCAGCGAGCTGCGCAACAGCCAAAACGGTCCGGCGATCGAATTGCCGCGGGTTCAAGATCGACTGCCCCGCGAGCGCCTTCAGCGCGTCACGATCAATGTTGCCGCTAAATGCATCCAGCAACGACAAAGGAGACAACTTTTGTCCCTTGGAATTTGCCGCGGATGCACTCAACGCTTCCGACACCTGTTGATTGGAAAGTGAATTCATTGGACTACCAGATTTGTTTGTCTCGTAAGTCGATCCATAAAAATCCGATCAGCACCGCTACGCCGATGACACAAAGCACCAGACTGCCAATCACAAGAAATTGTAAGAAGAAAACGGAAAACATGGATTCAGTCGTCCGCTAAAGTTGCGAATTCAAAATCGTCCGGCCAGATTTGGCAACAAACGGCAAATGTGACACCCGAGACAGCTGCACCGATCAAAGATGCGGTGAACCAACCAATTTGGAAATAGGCAACCAAACCGAGAAGGCTCCCCAGAACCATTGAAGCACACGCGGCGATGGGGCTGGCACGTCGAAAGTACAGACCACAAAGAATTGGCCAAATACAGCTGCCGACCATCGGCCCAGCGAAGAAAAGCACCGTGGCCAGGGAGCCAACATTTGGGAACGCAGCGATCCATGCGATCGCTCCGAGGCCCACGATTGCCATCGCAGATAATTTTCGCTTGGACGAGTCACTTGAGTGTCGATTGGTCACGCGTTTCTGAATCGGCTCGGCAATGTCGTTGACAATCAAATCCGACGTCGCGGCAAGCAGACTATCGATGCTGGACGCCAAAGAGCAAAATACAACAACGAAAACCAACAATGCACCGCCGGTCCCCAGCAGGGTTGCGGCCACCAACGGGCCCGCCGTATCGGGCTCACTGATTCCGATACCAAGCGCCGGTGCGGCAAGTCCGAGGAAACCTGCCACGATCGGAACAGGCAACCACAGCACACCGCCCAGAGCATAAGCCTTTGGTCCGACGCCCTCCCGCATCGCAAATGCACGACTCCACCAAACGTTGCTGTGGAAGATTTCACCGAACCCAAACAGCATGTTATTGAACAGAGCCATCAATGCAGCGGGAAAAAATGCGGATAGCAACATCGGTCGCTCGTTCTGCAGTTTCTCGTGCACCTCTTGAATTTCAACCTGAGTCAGAACGGCGATCGCGACAACTACCAAACCCACCAAGATGATCAGACTTTGAATGAAGTCCGTCCCGATCACCGCGTACATTCCACCGAACAACGTGTATGCAACACAGACCAGCACGACCACCGTCATTCCGTACTCGTACGGAATGCCTGACAAGACGTTCAAAAGCTTTCCGCCCGCCATCGACATCGAAACCAACCACGTCACCGCGTAGAACAGTGAAATGATCAGGAACGGAACCGTCCCCAACCAACCGTAGCGGCGGCGAATGAACTCGACGGCGGTGTATCCCTTTGGCATCAACTGGCGAATTCGACCGCTCATCGGAGCGAATGCAAACAACCCAAAGCTCGCCGTAGAATACGCCAGTGCACCCCAAATCCCCAGTTGCAGTGCGTACTGAGGGGCCAACATGGTTGTGTTGGAAGTGATCCAAGTCGCCACAGCAGTCGCCGTGCCCATGGCCAGCCCAACGTTTCGACCGGCAACCGCAAAACCGTCGTACGATTTGGCCTGACGTCCCCACCACCATCCCAACGCAATCCACAAGATGCCGAAGATTGCCAGCAAGATGTATCCGGATTGAGGGCTGAGGATAGCCCCGGTCACAGCCAACAACTCACCACTCATGATCGGCTTCCTTCCGTTGGTTCCTCAGATGACCGATCGTTCGGTTCGACTTCTGCATTCACCAATCGGTGCATCCATGTTCCTCGCACTATCACGATGATGACCGCCAGAAACACGATCGCACCGATGGCTAGCAACAACGTTGCCTGCCACATCGGCCAATGCAGAACCTGAACGGTCGCGGGAACCTCCGACACGGCGATTACACGTCCGTTCGCATCCAATGCTTCCACGTGATAGCGATACGTTCCGTCAGAAAGCCCTGATACGAATGCGGTTGGAAGTGTGCCTTCATAGACCACACGTTCCGCTGCACCTTTCTCGGCTTCCTCCGCGGATGATCCCGTTGCCCGCTGACCATCCAATGAATCTTCGCCGTTGAAATCGATCAATTCCGCAACGCGAAATGATCCATTGAAATCTGGCGTTCCGACTAACTCCCAAGTCAGCTGAAAATACCCTTCGTGAGAGACGATGGGCTCTTTGAGAATCTCTGGTTGAAATGCAACCGACGCGATCGATTCAAAACCATCCGACGGTTCTTGACCGGCAACAGGCGATGCCTGAATCAGAAAGATCCACCCGATGCCCATGAAAAAGGCGGAGAAAAGCGGGCGAAAAAACGAACTGCCTCCAGGGCACCAGATATTTCAATTCCGTCGGGGTGATGCGAGCAGTCCCAAGATGACTCGGCCGGTTCGCGTTGGAATGATTTGCAAACCGAAAGCCTATCAGATGGCTAGAATCGAAGAAACCGCATTGGCGTCCAACTATGCAGTGCCCACAAAAGATTTCACATCAGCCGGCCGAAGTATTCACGTTGCATGCATCCAAGATTTTGAATCACAGCAAAATTTGTCAGCATGAGTCCCGTAAACAAAAAATGGCCCGCATGAATTGCTTCATGCGGGCCAAGGTCGTGACACCAGAGAATGCTCGATAAAAAAACTTATGGCGACTGGAACATGCTGGCCTCCCAAATGAAACTGCCATTCCTCAAACGAACGCGGGGCGGAATGACATCCAGCACCTCGGCGTCACCGATCGTGTCGCCCTTGGAAACAAATTGGGTCTCGTCGCCAAAGCGGATGATCGCGCGCGTTTTCCCCACATCCGCGAATCCGAGCACCAAGTACTCAGAGGCTTTCGTGGGACGCGTCACCGTCGACGGGGCCGCTTGGTCAATGTGAAACGGATCCCTGCGATCCGGAAAAGGTGGTTCGAAAACTCTTGGTGAACTCACCGCCACGGATCCATCTTCGCCGCCACCGATGTTCAAATCGGATTGAGTCTTCCGGTCCTGCATCGCAACACGGCGAATCGTCTCAATCGACTCTGGGTCCACGCCGCAACCTGGCAGCACCACTACTTTCACGAACAGCAACACGAACGCGGCAGTCCACTTCAACCGAGTCGTTGTCGATTTGCTGACACCCTTCGACATGGTTTTGTTGCCGTGATTTCGCGTCCGTCTTGTCAAACGTTGTTCGGACATCACGGTTGCTCCATCTTGCGAACATAGACCGGCGGGTAACCCGCGAATTCTTCCGCATCTCGATGGGACGAGACGTCATTGGACAGCAGGTCGGCTCGCAAAGGTTCGTTGATGAGCGATCGAAATGTTTCCACCTTTGCGGGCATCATCCTGGATGATGCTGGGATTGCCGAAACCGATTCGCTTCGCAACCGAGGCTGAACCTGCGGAGTCCCCTGACTTCGAAGACTGGACGCATTCACGATCGCACTGGATTGGCTTGGACTGGAGAGTCGCCCTTCCATTGCCCGAGAACTGTGGTTCAGCATCGGAGCCGGCAACACGCTGGATGAGCCGTTGGGAATTGGGGTTGGAGTTTCCAGCATCATTGGCTCAGAATCGAGCATGATTGAATCCGAGATCACTCGTTCCGATTCATACAACGGCGAAATTTGGCCTGGAACCACCGGGGCGGGATTCACCAAACCGGGAAACGACAATTCCATCGGTGCGATGCCTTCGCCACCCAGCATTTGCAACTCGTCGGTGCCGCCGTTGACCCGAGGCCTTGGATGGTGATTGGGACAATTTTTGTCGTAGCAATAAGGAGTTTGCGGACAAACCGACGCGTAAGGGATCTCATCAAGTTGCCGGTTTGCAACACACATTGCTTGTCGTGAACGTTCGTTGCCATGGTCATAAGGCGAGATGATCTCGGGTTTTAAAAACACGATCAGTTCGCTTTCGCGGACTTCGGTCGAGTGGCTTCGAAACAACTTCCCGACGTACTTCAGATCACGGAGGTATGGCACACCACTGGTGCCCTCGATGATCCGTTTCTGACGCAAACCACCCAGCGTGAACATATGGCCGTTGGCGACCCGAACTGTGGTCTCTGCCGTCCGACTATCGATCACCGGATTGTTTTCAATCTCGCCAACCTTAACGCTGTATTCGGGTTGAACCTGCAATTCGATGGTGTTGTCGTTGCTGATCCGCGGTGTCACCTTCAGGATGATCCCGGCGTCTTTGAATTCGACTTGAGCGAAAACGACGTTGCTGCCTTCCGCCGGTGATGCAGCGACGATCGGAATTTGCTGAACGATTTTGATCGAGGCTTCGCGACGATCGATTGCGGTGATCGAAGGGTCAGCCAACAACTTTGCTTCATCGCTGCTGTCCAACGCTCGAAGCAAGACACTTGTGTCGAACGTATCCGTCAAGGTGCGAATGCCAAACGAACTCGCCCCGCCCGAACCAAGCGTTCCGAAAGTCACCGCTTTCTCAACGTTGCCCGCCAAGTCAGCGAGAGCCGATTCATCGGTTGTGTCCAAACGGAACCCGCGTCCCCAGTTCACGCCCAACTCTTCGAGCTCTTCCAAGCTGACGTCATAAATCAACGCCGTGATGCGCACCTGAGCACGTGGGACATCAAGTTGTTTGAACGCCTGCGATGCCAACTCCAACTGAGCTCGATTGCCTTTGATCAGAATGCGATTCTCAGCTTCGTAGACGGACACGATCGTGCCTTCTCCCAGCGCACCTTCGAGCGACTCTCTCATTTCCGAGGCTTCGGTGAATTGAGGTGTCAGGTAGATGATCTCGGTCGCCATCGCGTCATAGACGTTTGGTGACGCCGGTCGCTGAAAACCGGGCGACGTGCCATCCGAAGGATTGCTGGTGCTTTGCAGGGTGGCTTCTGGTAGCATGGCGATCAACATTTGCTGAACGCGATCGATGTTGTCTTTGCTGTCGACCACCAAAATCGCGCCACGACCGATCGGTTGAATGCGTCCGCGGTCGGACAACAACAACTGAGCCGCTGCGATTGTCGAACTCATCTCCGCCTCGTCGGCCGCTCGAAACTGCAGCGTTCGCGATTCGAAATCGGGGCTTCCCGTCCCAACTTCGTCCAGCGGCAACACAACCAAACTGTTTCCCGCCGCGATGTAACCATAGCCGGAAGAAGTCAGGATCGCGGACAAGACATCTCGAAGCGGAGCTTCTTTGAAAACGCCGGATACGTTCCCGGTGATCTTCTCGCCCGCGACGATGTTGATGTTCCAAAGATCCGACAGCAAAAACACCACTTCTTGAAGCGATGTTTTGCGGAACGTGATGCTTCCCCGCTGTGAAAGCACTTCGTCGATGGAAAGCGGAGGTCCGTCCAATTGAACTTGTGACTCGGGCCCGACCGCCAACGATGCTCCCGCGGCAGCCTTGGTTTCGACTTCGCCTGGCTTTGAATCAACCGTGATGCTCTGCGAGTCGCTTGAAACTGTGTTCGATTCTGCAGCAACCACAGAGGAACCGCTCCACGTCGTCACAAACAATGCCAACGACACCCCCACTCCGAACGTAGCGGATTGAATCATGGCAGCGAGCGCACGCCGAGCTTTCGAACGACGCGACGTCATCGGACTCACGAGCGAATCGCTCGGAGTGGTTATGACGCGTTCAGCTAGTGACGCGGAGCCTTCCTTGGCCATGCGTTGATTCCTATTGGTGAAAAGTCAGTGACACGACTTGGCGTCGGATCACTTCAGTCGCGTCGATTCAATCGCGGCGACCAGATCATCATCCTCACGAACCGAACGCTGCAGTCCATACAGCGTGATTCGCAGTTCCAACCCAATCCATTTCTCGCTTGATCCTGCAGGCTCCAATCCCAAAGTCTCAACCGTCATCAACCATTGCTGGTTCTTGATTTTCTTCATCACTTCCATGATCGCATCCAATGTCCCATCAGCGACCAGTGTCAACGAGTGCGAATGCAACTCGAAGTCTGACTCTTCGTCCATCTCGGGCAATCGTCGACTGTGTGGATCATCGTTTTGAAATGCCCACCGTCGACGTTGTCCGTCTTCAATTTCCAAACTTCGCAACGTAGCACTGCTTTGCCGAACGATGCCAATCACCGTGTCACGAACTTGCTGAATTTTGTCCGGAGTGGTCGAACGTTCCAACAACTGTTTGCGTTCGTCCTTCAACGTCGTTTCGATTCTCTGCAATCGCACATCGCGGGATTGCAACATATCGAACTCTTCTTCGAGCTTCGATAATTCTCGATGTCCCGCACGTAGCTCGCTGTATTCATCGACCAGTGGTTTTCCGATCACTATCAACACAAGGAAACTTCCAGCGGCGACGATCACCCGGGTTAGCCGGTCATTCGGTTTATTCATGGGAACTGGCCTTTCCCGTTTGCAACTCTGGACGATCCGGACGCATGCCCAATCGAATCTGGAAAACCAAACCGTCGTCATCCGCGCTGGCGTTGGTACCCAACAAAGCGACTTGGTTGATCTCTGGCACACGACGGACGTAACTGATCACGTCGTAGATATCGTTCTCTTGCGCCGTCCAACCTTCCAAGTGGATTTGGTGCTCGGCATCCAACACCATGGATCGCAATCGAGTTTGAGCTGGCAAACACTGCGCCATTTGCGTGACGATCTGATTCACATGCGGTGTGAACGTTTTGGATTCGATGGTCTGCAAATGAGTGACAAACTCTCGCATTTCTTGCACGCCTGACATTCGCACCTGCGTCTGACGCATCTGTGTTTCGACGAAGTCGCGTTGTTGACGTTGTCGTTCCGCTCGCGATCGTTCATTGGCGACCATCGTGAATCCCAACGACAACAGAACCACGGCCGCCGCGGCGGGCCAGAACGTTCCGACCACTCGCCGCACAAACGACTTGCCACGATCACGTCGGATCTCTTGCAACAAGTCAGGCTTGGGCAATTCCGGATTGGCGATCAACGGCAACACAGCCGCCGCGATGGCTACCGTATCGCTTTCAGGAATCGGAACTTCGCAGAAGATTTCGTCAGCACCTTCAATGGCGGTCGACTTGTAACGATCAATCTTCCACGGTGCGGAGTCCAGAGTGATCGCCGAAACGGACAGTTTTGAATCGTTGGCAAAACGCTTGACGACCGGCATCACTTTGTCGGGACCGCCGCCGACAAACAATTGATCCAACTGGTGGTCTGACATCCCGCGGTGACGCTGGCAAAAACGTTGCAAACGTTCCAAGTGGTGATCGATCACATCCGCGAATTCACTGCCGTCTCGGGCCGCCGCCGGACGGTAGTCCAACAGCAAGCGTCCTTCGAACGAGATTCCAACTTCCCACGATCGACCAAACGAATCGGCGATCAACACAGGTGCGTGTCGGTCCAGCCCCAGCCAACCGATCAACCGAGACAGACTGACCAGCGAAGGTTCCACCCAAGCGATCTCGATGTCGCACATGCGGAAGACTTCATAGAGATTCTGCAGACGCACTCGGTTGCCAACCGCCGTCAACGCATGCTCCATCCCCGGCCCGATCGTCTCGCGAGTGTGACCGGTGACTTTACCGCCTGGTCCCAATTGCAAATAACGAGGGATGCGTCCCGCTAACGCAGACAAGTCGCGATCAACGTCTTCGACCGTTCCCACGGAAATGCGAGTGACACAGAAGTCACCACTCAGCGACACAGCAACGGGTGCATCACCAATTTGATGGCGCTGCTTCAACGTGGTCAACGCTTCGACCATTTCAGTCCAGCGCCCACTGTTGATCCAACCGTTTGGATCCGAGCATCGAACCTGATCGACGATCATCTCATCCGCCGGTTCGTTCAATTGAACCGCATCGGTCGACTTGTTCGCAATCGCAAGCAACAACCGGTCGTCTTCGATTCGCAACGCCACGCTGCGCTCGACCGTCGATGCGAACGACGAGCGACCAAGTGGCCACCGAGGGGAACGTTCGTTCATTTTGGTTGCAGAGCGATTCATATGCTCGTGGCAACGGCATTCTTCCCTTTGCTTCTGAGGTCAAAACCCGACCAGGTAGAAAGATTCCACCCACCTTTGGTGGGCTGCCTAGATCTTGGCGGCAATACCAAACGGAACGACGGCGCCGTGTTGGCAAACTGTTACGATGGCATCAATCAATCCAATTGCTCGGCGAGCGTCCTCCAGACAACGCCGAGCACATCTATGACCGGTAAACAGGCGGGCCCCACATGCTCACTTCTCTTCTTCGCGAGTCTGCGTCTCGCCATCGATCTGTCTCTTCACGTCACTCGCGCGTCGGCATCATCGCGATGCTAATGGCGGGAATGGCGTTGAGTTTGTTGACCGCGCCAACCGCCGTCGCACAAAACGGATCGTTTTTAGAAAGCCTGTTTCGTTCGATCGCGGAAAAGAAGCTGCAAGACGAACTTTCTAAACGAGAAACGGATCGTGGCGGTCGGCCGCCTGTGCCAGCACCACGTCCCGGTGATTTTCCCGCAGGTCCGCTCGGTCCGCCGGTTCCAGGCAGTCGTCCACCGATCCAACCGGACCGACCTCGCGACGATCGGCGTCCTGATCGACCTCAAACGATCCGCACAAATTCGCGAGAGGTCGGGCAATTCGCCGAACTGCTGATTCAAATGGACCGCGAACTGGCATCGCTCAAGGACGAACTGCAGGATCTGTCACGGCGTGACGCGGGTATCCGCGCGTTGTTGCCGGAGACCTATCAAGTCCAAGCACTCGCACGCACGGTGCTGCATCAATGCGATGGCGCCAATTCGCTTTCGCCGCTTCGCGATTCGTATCGCAGTTTGGATCAACGTTGGCGAGAGCTTTCGTTTCAAGTTCGATCGGTTCCCAATCGATCCGATAGGCTGCGTTCCATCGTCGCCAACTGTGATCAAACCGGCCGCAAACTTTCGCGTTTGATGAAGATTGAACCTCAATTCGATCGCCATGGTTTGCACGATCAGATGATCATTGCCGCGACTTATATGCAAGCGTTGCTCGACGATGTCGAGACCGCTCGTGTTCCATCCGATCAAGCCCGTGACTTGGTTCATCGAGGCCGGTTGCTGCGGGAGGTCATCTTGGAGGAAGCCGACCGGGTCGAATCAGTTCAGTACGACGAGATTGTCAGCCGCTTCACAGATTTTGTCGCACGTTGGCAAGCCTACGCGAGCGAACTGGCAACACTTCGCGATCCGGTTCTGGATCGTCGACTTGCTCGAATCGCCCAATGCGGTGACCAAACCTATGCGTTGTTGTGGATGCCTCCGCCACCTCGTCCAACGCCGCTTCCTGGTCCCGGCTATCCTTCGCCCGGTTTCCCCGGTCCCATCTATCCAGGCACTGGATTTCCCGGTGGCGGTTCGAATCAAGGTGAGTTGTCACCTCGAACGCGGCAAACGTTGATGTCCGACGCCGCGTCTTTGGAAGGCTCCGCCGAATACTTCCGAGCCGACCTGAAACGATACGCCCGCTACCTGACTCCCGATTCGTATGAACGCGACGTGCTTCGCGGAACCGACCGGTTGTATGAGCTCGCCAAAAAGCTGCACGAGGACCTGGATCGACGTCAGCCGCTGGATCGATTGCAACGCACCGCGGCGGAGTTGGCAGAGGTTTGGGAATCGCTTTCCGACGAGATCGGTCACATTGATTCGCATGGGTTGACCGGTCGCCGAGCAGATTCAATCCAACAACGCTTTGAGCAAATGCTGCCGATGGTGGGCTCCTTGTCCGCTTCGCTGCTACCCACTCGGTAAGTCGCCATCAACCAGCCTCGCCTCTTTCTATCTCGCCA
This sequence comes from Rhodopirellula baltica SH 1, assembly GCF_000196115.1. Taxonomy (NCBI): domain Bacteria; kingdom Pseudomonadati; phylum Planctomycetota; class Planctomycetia; order Pirellulales; family Pirellulaceae; genus Rhodopirellula; species Rhodopirellula baltica. The sequence goes on along the minus strand of NC_005027.1, from coordinate 7,120,548 downwards.
AACAACAGCGCAACTCGCCCATGAGCAATCGTTCCGTCCGCTGCCCGCAGTGCAAAACGACCGCCAGTGTTCCGCCGTCGGTGGTGACCGCTCGATGCCCATCGTGCGGCCATGTTTTCAGTGTGGAGTCGGCTCAAGCCGTGGCGGAACCGCAGGCGACAACGGCGAAATCGCGGAAGAAAAAGTCTTCTTCGCCGGCTGGTGACATCAATGTGCCACTGCTCGCCGGGGTCCTAGTCGGAATTTTGGTTTTCGGGATGATCGGCGTGCTGGCAGTCATGTTCATGGGCGGATCTGATTCTTCCGCGTCATCGGACACCGGCGATGCACTGACATCCGACGTGGCATCTGCGGAAGACGACAAGCCCGTCCTCGTCGTGCTCAGCGAAGAGGAACTTGCGGCGCTGCCGATCGCAAGCGTTCCTGAAAACACGCGTCGTGCGATCTACGACCAAATTCGCGACTCGGCACGAACCACCGTCGAGGCCCCGCTGCTGGTTCCCGATGGCAATTCAATGCGTTCGTCACTGGAAAAAAGCCAGCAAGCCATTCATGACAACTCGATGCGTCAATTGGCGGCTTTACACGATATTTCGATGGACGACATCGCGTTGATCACCGCCGAAGGCGACGCGAAAAACTGGGACCCGAGCCCGCGGAGTCATGCCCGTCGCAATGGCGAGCGACTCTATCCTGAAGAACGCAGTCGCGGTTGGAAGGGCAAGAGCAAAGGCAACTGACAATCGCACCGCTCGTGTTTCACGACTTGTCTTTCACGCCTCTTTGAACTCGCATCTTAAAAGACCGTGAATACACTGAGCGTGGATCGACAGAACGTCATCAGGAAAACGTTTCGGCGGAACGTTCCTGGGTGGCCACTCCCTCAACGGATTCTCAGCACCACGGATTGATGGCCAAACGCAAACCGGATCTCGATTCTCTCTCCGACGAGCAATTGCTCGATCTTCGGATGTGTGACCTGGGTGTCACGATTGCGAATTCGCCGCTGAAGAAGCGCATCGAGCAACTCAATGCCGAGCTCGCCGACCGCGATCTGCGATTCACTCCGCACTGTTGGTTAAGTGAAGATTGGTTTTCACCCGATGAAATCCCTGGGATCGCCATTCCGTTTTATTTGGCACATCCCCGGCTCATGCGACTGGAACGAAAGCAGTTGCTGGAGGTCGAAGGTGGCACTCACGAATGGTGCATGAAGATTTTGCGGCACGAAGCCGGTCATGCAATCGATACCGCGTTTCGATTGCGACGCAAGGCGATCTATCGCAACACATTCGGCAAAACCTCGCTGCCTTACCCAGAATACTATCAGCCCAAGCCGTCCAGCCGCGACTACGTTTTGCACCTCGACATGTGGTACGCTCAAGTCCACCCGCTGGAGGATTTCGCCGAAACATTCGCGGTTTGGTTGCGGCCCGGTTCGCGTTGGCGAACTCGCTACAAAGATTGGCCAGCGATCGAGAAGTTGAAGATGGTGAACGAACTCATGACGTCGCTTCAGGGCAAAAAGCCTCGCGTGCAATGCCGAGCGACCCTGGATCCAATCAGTCGCATTCGCAAGACACTGCGAACGCACTACGAACGCAAACGCCAGCATTACGGGCTGGATCTACCCAGCGTCTACGACAACGATCTGCGTCGATTGTTCTCTTCCGATGACGCCCACCGCCGCAACGTTACCGCGGCCGCCTTCCTCAGCCGCATCCGCACGGAGTTGCGTGGATCAGTCGCCAAATGGACCGGCGAATACGCTTACACGATCGATCAGGTCATCCAGGAAATGATCGAACGTTGTCGCGAATTGCAGCTTCGCCTGGGTGCTTCCCCGGAAGAAACCAAACGCGATGCCATGATCCTGGTCGCCGTCCGCACGACCAACTTCCTTCACGAAGGAGGCCATCGTGCAGCGGTCTAAAGCAACGAACGGGCGACGTGCGACATCCGTTGGCGTCCACCGTGGAGGCAACCAGTCATGAGCAAATTGCGTGTGCTGGTTTTGGTCCGAGAAGGCAACGTTCCACCGGATACCCTGGAAGGATTCACCGACAAAGAATCTGACCCGTGGAAGGCGGAATATGATGTCTGTGAAACCCTTCGCGGACTCGGGCATGAGGTTCTACCGCTGGGGATCTTTGATGACCTGGCTCCCATTCGTGCGGCCCTGCAGAACTTTCAACCCAACATCACCTACATGTTGCTGGAAGAGTTCTACGGTGTGGTCACCTACGATTTCGCGGTGATCAGCTATCTCGAATTGATGCAGCAACCCTACAGCGGATGCAACCCGCGGGGATTGATGCTCAGCAAAGACAAGGCGTTGTCGAAAAAACTGCTGATGTATCACCGAATCGCCACGCCGCGTTTCGCAGTTTTTCCGAATGGCCGCGCGGTGCGTCGTCCGAAAAAACTCGAATTCCCGTTGTTTGTCAAATCAACCATCGAGGACGCTTCGTTCGGTATCGCTCAAGCCTCGATCGTTCACAACGACGAAGCACTCGCCGAACGAGTCACCTTCTTGCACGAGAAGACGGGCGGCGACGTGATTGTCGAGCAATACATCGAGGGTCGCGAATTGTATGTCGGCGTGATGGGCAACACTCGATTGGTGACCTTTCCCGCTTGGGAAATGGACTTTGGCAAAATGCCCGATGAGTCGGCTCGAATCGCGACCAGCCGAGTCAAATGGGACCGCAAATACCAAGAAAAACACGACATCACCTGTCATGCCGCCGAAGGTTTGACCGAGGTCCAGCAAAAGCACATCGCCAAGCTTTGCAAACGGGTGTACCGAGCGCTTCACATGAGTGGCTACGCTCGCATGGATTTGCGGATGACTGCCACGGGCGAAGTTTACGTGATCGAAGCCAATGCGAACCCCAACATCGAATACGGGGAAGACTTCGCTGAATCTGCCGAAGCCGCCGGGATTCCCTACGAATCGTTGATTCAACGCATTCTCAACCTTGGATTGAGCTACCGAGCCGCTTGGATGGGGTGAGCTTCTCAGCTCAATCCATGGGCAATGCGTTCATCAAGAATCGCCCCGAGGCAACCCATCCATCGCCGAACTGGCGATGAATAAATCCCCGGCGATTCTTTCCAATCTTGCCTAACCAGACTCTCGTTTGTGGTGATGAATTTCGGTGCCAATTGTTCCGATGGGAACCATTGGATGGATCGGTCACCGCCAACGCACGTCGCCAGACGAGCCAAGCTAGGAAGGGTCTCAGGCAATGCCTTTGAAGAAGCTGTGGAATTCGCTGCGTGGAGTCACTCCTCAATCAAAGGTGACTCCCGAGGCTGCCCCTGCGACCACGTCGCCGGGTGTTACCCAACCCGAGCCTGTTGCTCGAAAGAAATCGGCCGGCAAACCCGCCGCGAAGGCGACGGTGGCTGCTTCCAAACCAGCCGTCGCGCCGCAGACGAGCGTTCCTGCACCCGTTGCGAAAGCCAAACCGGCCGCACCGGCACGCGGCGTTTTGTCGATGCTGTCGCGAGGCGAGCACGATGCGTTGGTCAAAAGACTAACCAAGCTGCAGCCATCCAGCATCTTAGAAATTGGTGTCGGCGACGGATCGAGAACGCCGGCGGTCGTGCACGCATTGGCCGAAACCAATCCGGCACTCAAGTATGCCGTGATCGATCAATTCGAGATGGTTGGCGGCACAGTCAAACTGCGTGACTTCCACGGCCAATTGGCGGGACTCGCGATTCGTCCTTCCATCGTTCCCGAAACCGCCGCTCGCGGCGTCGTGACGGTGTTGCATCGCTTGGGCATGATGGACGCGATCATTCTCGATCCATCACTTGATGCCGAAACGTTGGCGGAACTCGATAGCGTGCTGAGCAAGGTCTCGTACGCCGACACGATGATCCTGCGTCAAACCAATGGCAAATGGCAATCCACTGCGTCGAACTCAACGACGCTTCGCGCCACTCGCCGAGCCGCCTGATCGGGCCCAGCCCAGGCATTTGACGCACTTCTTCCCCGTACGATGGACTTCCAAGTCCGTCGGCATGATCCCAAAGCGGCAACAACCGCTTTGGCAATGAACGCTGACGAATCGTCTTCACCACGAACCGGTCATCTCGTCAGCGCGGCATCGTCAACGGTTGGGTTCTTGGTCTGGCCTGGTTGCGTTCGAGCGGCCTGGTCAAATTCGTTGGCCCACCATTCGACCGATTTAGCCTGGGTCCATCGCCCCGCTTCTGGCAAGGACTCCAGTGCAGCGGTGCACTCGGCAACCGTTTGAAATCGCTTCGATGCGGAACGATCCAAGCACCGCATCAAGATGTCTTGCAATGCCGCCGGCAATCGCTGTTGCAACCGATCCTCCGGACGTGGTGGGTTTTGCTCGAGCTGTTTCAAACACAGATCGATCACCGAGTCGCCTTCGAAGATCGGGCGCCCCGTCAACAACGCGTATCCGACTGACCCGATCGAATAGATGTCTGCACGAGGTGAAGCGGCCGCGGGATCTCGAATGGTTTCGGGCGCCATGTAAAGCGGTGTTCCCGTCATCGAATCAGCACGCGTCACACCTTCTTGAAGCGTCAGATTCGAGTCACCACCGATGTCTTTGACCAACCCAAAGTCCAGCACCTTGATGTGGTCCCAAAGACCACCGTGGGCACTGACCAAGATGTTGGCCGGCTTGATATCCCGGTGAATCAAACCAGTGCTGTGGGCTTCCGAGATCGACCCGCAAATCTGCAACAAAAAGTGCACGGTACGCTCAGGCGTTTGAGGCCCGTAGTAGTCAATCAATTGCTGAAGCGAGACGCCATCGATGTATTCCATCACATAGTAGAACGTTTCTTCGGGATCCACTTCCTCGCCGAGTCGCGAATTGCCGACTTGCGATTCGCCGGTTGCCGCACTGCACTGACCAAAGTCATAAATTGCGATTGTGTTGGGATGTCTCAGCGTCGACGTCAATTGAACTTCGCGATGAAACCGTGCGACCGATCGTGTTGACAATCGCTCGCCCTCCAGCACCTTGATCGCGACGTCGCGACGCAAGTATTCATGCTGTCCGCGATAGACCGATCCCATTCCACCGACGCCCAGCAATTCCAAAATCCGATATTGGCCAATTCGGCGACCATCGCTTTCTTCTTCCGCCATCCGTTGTTTGCGAATTGCACGGTGTCGCGAATACGCGATCAAACTCAGCGCAATTCCGGATAAAGTCACAACACCGGCGAGAGTCGCAATGAGGACGCGGCGAAGAATGGTTGCCGGTTGATACGCTTCGGCAACGTCGATCTCGGTCGCGACGGCCATGTCGAAATCCGGCAACCACTTCCACGCTCCAACCACCATCGCACCGCGATAGTTGCGATACCCTTCCAACTCCATTCCGTCCGCACGGCGAATCGCCTGGTCGGCCATCCGAGTCAGAGGCAACTCCTGCGATGGAATCGCGATCACTTCATTGGCCAAAATATCGGACCCCGGATCACGCATCTGATAGTTCAGCACGCTGTGTTCGGGAAATCCCTTCTCGGCCAACTGAATCTCAAAACGACTGGTCGACAGCATCCGGCCACGACCATCAATCGCGTACGACTCATCCGTTTCGCCCGACTGCGTGATCTTCAACAAATCGCTGAATCGATCGTCGGCTTCCATCACCCAACCAAACGCGCCGAAGCATTGGTTGCGGTCCATCAAGGGTGTCATCGACACCATGATCACGGTCTCGTTTTCAGTGCCGCTGATACGTTGTGGCATTGCCAGGGTCGATTTTCCGCCGATCAACCGCTCGTGATTGAGTTTCGAATACTCGACCTTCAAACCGATGATCGAATCACGACTGCTGCCCAAGACGAGTCCGTCGCGATTCATGATCAACCACGGAACCGTCCCAATCAATTCGGGAATCATCGCGCGAAGTTCGTGCTGAATCGATTCACGTTCATACGGAGTCGGTTGGTCGTCACCACGCAACAACTGCAAACTGAGTTGTCGGACTCGTTCGTCCCGAGAGTAACGTTCTGATTCGCGTTGCAGATCAGAAAACATCATCTCCAACGAGTGCACGTTGGCCGCCAAAACAGACTGCAATGAATGAGCAACCAAGTTCTCGGTCGCACGTTGAATCGCGGACGCCAAAATTGCCCCCGCCATGCAGGCGGTCACCAAAACCACCAGGACGGAGATTCCTGTCGCCACACGCCGCCGCGTGAACCAGGGAACGGGCCGCATCGAATGCCGCAAACCAGTGTTGGAAAGTCCGCCAGACACGTCATCCGGATCGAGAACGGGAAACAGCCCATCGACTCCGATCGTTTGCGGGTGGCTCATTCTGTTGGCCAAGCGATCATCCGCGTGCCGATCGATCGACGACTTGCCAATCGAATTGGGCGTGTCGGCACGTTGCGGGTCACCTGGCATGGAGCATGCATCGGTTCGCCGGGGAACCGATCTCAACAGATCAAAGAACTAGGGGTCGGGAACCCACCACTCTAGTCTTCCTCACGCAGTTTCGCGAGCGAGGAAAGGTCTTCCAGCGTCGATGTGTCGCCCACCAATTCGCGTCCCGCGGCAACATCTCGCAGCAATCGCCGCATGATTTTGCCACTTCGGGTCTTGGGAAGCGCCGCCGTGAAGCGAATGTCATCGGGCTGAGCCAACGCGCCGATCTGCTTTCGCACGTGCTGCTTCAACTCGTTTCGGAATTCGTCGTCGTGCCCGCGGTCATTGGAAGTGACAAATGCCGCGATGGCTTGTCCCTTCAAATCATGCGGACGTCCCACAACGGCGGCTTCGCATACATCGGGGTGAGAAACCAACGCGGACTCCACCTCGATCGTGCTCAAGCGGTGGCCGGAAACATTGATCACATCGTCGATGCGTCCCATGATCCAGTAATAGCCATCGGTATCGCAGCGAGCGTTGTCACCCGTCAGATACTTGTCCGGCACGTCAGACCAATACTGTTCAACGAAGCGTTCTTCATCGCCGTAGATCCCACGTAACATTCCGGGCCAGGGTTGCGAAATACAAAGTTTTCCGCCGTGCTCACTGTCCACCGAGTTGCCAAGTTCGTCGACAATGCTGGGCACCACGCCAGGCAATGGACGGGTGCAAGATCCCGGTTTCGTAGGCGTGATCCCTGGCAGGGGACTCATCATGATGCCGCCCGTTTCGGTTTGCCACCACGTGTCGACGATCGGACATTTCTCGCCACCGATCTTTTTGTGGTACCACATCCAAGCTTCTGGATTGATGCCTTCGCCGACACTTCCTAGCAATCGCAGACTCGACAAATCATGCTTGTCGACATGTTCGTCGCCCCATTTGATGAACGCTCGAACGGCGGTCGGAGCGGTGTAAAGAATGCTGACCTTGTGACGCTCGACGATGTCCCAAAAACGATCTTCGGCGGGGAAGTTCGGCGCCCCTTCGTACATCAAACACGTCGCGCCAGCCGACAAAGGTCCGTACACAACATAGCTGTGACCGGTGATCCAACCGCAATCTGCCGTGCACCAATAAACATCGCCTTCGCGATGATCGAACACCCACTCAAAGGTCCGTTTAGCCCACAAGTTGTATCCCGCGGTGGTGTGCAGAATGCCCTTTGGTTTGCCGGTGCTGCCGGAGGTGTAGAGGATGAACAACGGCGTTTCACTGTCGAGTGGCTTGGCCGCCATCTCGCCAGGTTGGTTTTCAACGACATCATGCCACCAAACGTCGCGACCTTCCTGCATCGGTGCATCATCCCCGGTTCGGCGAAGCACCAAGCACTTTTCAACCGTTGGTGACTTTTCGAGTGCTTCGTCCACGGTCGCTTTCAACGGCAGCACTTTGCCGCGGCGATACAGACCGTCGGAAGTGATGACCAACTTGGCCGATGCGTCATTGTTCCGCTCCGCAATCGATTCTGCGCTGAATCCCGCGAAAATCACCGAGTGAATCGCACCGATTCGAGCACACGCCAGCATCGCGACGGCGAGTTCAGGTGTCATCGGCATGTAGATGCTCACGACGTCGCCGACACCAATGCCCAACTGCGTCAATCCTTCGGCACACTTGGCGACTTCGGTTTGCAATTCGGCATACGTCAACGTCCGCTGGTCGCGTGGCTGACCGTCTTCGACCGGTTCGCCTTCCCAAATAATCGCGGTCCGATCACCACGACCGGCTGCCACGTGAGCGTCGACGCTGTTGTAGCACGCGTTGGTTTTGCCGTTCACAAACCATTTCGCGTGAGGCGGCTGCCAATCGCATACGGTGCCAAACGGTTCGAACCAATGCAGATGTTCCAGAGCCTCCGCCCGCCAGAACTCATCTGGATTTTCGCGAGCTGCGGTGGCCAGCTTTTCGTACTGTTCTTCCGTCGAGATCACCGCCTTGGACGTAAACTCGGCCGACGGGTGAAACAGACGGTCTTCCACCAACACGTGATCGATTGATCCCGACGCATTTGAGGATTCGGGTTGGTTGGAACTGGATTCAGACGCGGACGCGGTGGGCATGGGTCAGGATGGGGGCAATCGAGGAGCGGGGAGGGAAACACGTCAGCCCTTAGCTTAATGGGAATCGCTTCCGTTGTGGTGGAGGCGATCCAGAACCAATTCGCTACGATACACAGTTCATCCTTTTGCTTCCCTTCAACGCTCGATGATTGCTCCCATGGACTGGACCACGATTGACGCCTGCCGCACCAGCACTGAGTTGCCTCGCCCAGTCGAAATTCGCGGGTGGATTCGAACACGACGTGACAGCAAAGGCGGTTTCAGCTTCCTAGAAGTCAACGACGGCACGTCACTGGGCAACCTGCAAGTGGTCGCCCCGGCAGAGCTGGAAAACTATGCCGAAGAAATTCAAAAATTGACGGCCGGATGCAGCGTCGTTGTTCAAGGCGAACTAGTTGAGTCCCCCGCCAAAGGTCAGTCCACCGAACTTCACGCCAGCTCCGTTCGCGTCATCGGCTGGTGCGATGGAGAAACTTACCCGCTGCAAAAGAAACGACACTCGTTCGAAAAACTTCGCGAATGGTCGCACCTGCGTGCCCGCACCAACACGCTGGGTGCGGTGATGCGAGTTCGCAACCGGATCAGCCAATCCATTCACCGCTTCTTCGACGACGAAGGCTTCAACTACCTGCACACACCGATCATCACGGCCAGTGACTGCGAAGGTGCCGGTGAAATGTTCCGCGTCACGACGCTGAACCTCGAAAAATTGGCGGGTTCGAATCGCCCCTTCGACACCAAACAGGATTTCTTCCAGAAACCAACCCATCTGACCGTCAGCGGTCAATTGGAAGCCGAAACCTATGCGACGGCGCTGTCTCGTGTTTACACCTTCGGGCCGACTTTCCGGGCCGAAAACAGCAACACGTCGCGGCACCTGGCCGAGTTTTGGATGGTTGAACCCGAAGCCGCGTTCTACGACCTCAACGACAACATGCAATTGGCGGAAAGATTCCTCAAACGAGTCTTCTCGGACTGCCTCTCGCATTGCGGTGAAGACATGGATTTCTTCAACGAGCGGATCGAAAAAGGAAAAATCGATCAACTGAAATCCGTGATCGAAAAACCGTTCGAACACATGACCTACACCGACGCGGTCGAGCGATTGCTCGCTTGCGATGAAAAGTTCGAATACCCAGTCAACTGGGGCACGGATCTGCAAGCCGAACACGAACGCTACTTGACCAGCGTCGTTGGCGGCCCAGTCATCCTGACTGACTACCCATCCTCGATCAAACCGTTCTATATGCGAGTCAGTGACGACGGCAAAACGGTCGCCGCGATGGACGTGTTGGTCCCCGGCGTCGGCGAAATCATTGGCGGGTCGCAACGTGAAGAACGCCTCGATGTGCTGCAACGCCGCATGGCCGAAGGCGGCTTGGACGAATCCGAATACTGGTGGTACGTCGACCTGCGTCGCTACGGCACCGTGCCCCACGCGGGATTCGGGTTGGGACTGGAACGAGCCGTCCAGTACGTCACCGGCATGGCCAACATTCGCGACGTGATCCCGTTCCCACGCACACCGGGCAACGCCGAATTTTGATGTCCAGTGCCGTTTGCCGCTTGGCACCTTCCCCGACGGGGGCACAACATCTTGGCAACGCGAGAACGTTTCTGATCGCGTACTGGAGTGCACGAGCACAAAACGCTCGTTTGATCTTGCGAATCGAGGACATCGATTCGCCTCGGATCAAACCTTGGGCGACCGAACAAGCCATCACGGATCTGAGATGGCTCGGCATGGACTGGGACGGTGATCCGATCGTTCAAACCGAACGTTCGCCGCTGTACGACGAAGCACGCAACCAATTGATGGACGCCGATCGCGTGTACCCATGCAGTTGCACGCGGCGTGACATCGAAGCCGCCGCCTCCGCGCCCCACGAAAGCGAAGCGTCCGGATGGACACCCGATGCGCCCGTCTACCCTGGCACCTGTGCAAGCTGGAAGAACGGCGATCCGCTGCCCGAAGACAAACCGTTCTGCTTTCGCTTTCGAATGCAAGCGACACCCGATCGTTTCTTCGATCGAGTTCACGGCGAAGTCGCTTGCAATCCCATCCAAGACATCGGTGACTTTCCCATCACGAGAAAAGCCGAATCAGCAGCAGACTGTTTGGCAGCGTATCAACTGGCGGTCGTCGTCGATGACATTGATGCGGGAGTCACGGAAGTGGTCCGCGGTGATGACTTGATTCTCAGCACCTTCCGGCAACTGCAACTCTACGAAGCCCTGGGACATTCGCCACCCAGCCACGCGCATGTGCCACTGGTCACGGGTACCGACGGACGTCGACTCGCCAAGCGTCACGGCGACACACGCCTCTCGCACTTTCGTGAACAAGGCATGCCGCCCGAAACAATTGTCCGCTGGGCAGCGAAGAGTTCGGGACTGTGCCCCGATTCGGATGCCGCGCTTTCAGAAAGGACGCTCGATCAAATCCACCAGCAAATGATCGATCGATTCGACTGGGTTCGCATCCATCGCCAACCAACCGTCGTCGACGACTTCGGCTCCACAACGGACTGACGAAACACCAGAGCATCTTCCACGATCAACTCACATTGCCCCCGTACGATGGACTTCCAAGTCCGTCGACCCCCGATGCTGCCCAAGCGGTTTTGTAATGGTGAAAACCGCGGCTAACGCCGTTCGGCTTATTTTGTCGGCGACCAACTAACCCTGAACCGACACCACAACTCGTCCACGGTGATCACTCTGCCCCCAATTCTTCGCCGTCTTGATCACATCGTCCAGTTGAATCTCGTTGGTCATCGTTTCCAATTTCGCCAGGTCCAAATCTTCAACCAATCGCTGCCAAGCTTCCGAGCGTCGAGGTTGCTTGCACTGAACACTGTCGATTCCAACCAACGTCACGCCTCGCAGAATGAACGGAGCCACAGTGGCGGGAAATTCCATTCCACCAGCCAACCCGCACGCGGTCACAACGCCGTCGTATTGGGTGGACGCACAAATGTTTGCAAGCGTGTGACTGCCGACCACATCCACCGCCCCCGCCCAACGCTCTTTGCCCAGCGGTTTGCCGGGCTCTGAAAAATCGGATCGCGGCAAGACTTCACGGGCACCAAGTTCTTTCAAATAGTCCTCAGCTTCCGGACGTCCCGAAACGGCTGCGACTTCGTACCCCAGCTTGGAGAGCAAACCGATCGCGACGCTACCGACGCCTCCGCCAGCCCCCGTCACCAAGACCGGGCCTTGCTCAGGCGTGACACCGCCACGTTCCAACGCCATCACACACAACATCGCAGTGAAACCGGCCGTCCCGATCGCCATTGATTGACGCAGCGTCAAACCCTCAGGCAATGGCACCAACCAATCGCCGGGCACACGAGCCAATTCCGCGTACCCGCCCCAGTGAGCCTCACCGATTCCGTAGCCCGTTACCAAAACCTCTTGACCGACTTGATAGCGTTCGTCGTCGCTCGATTCGACCACTCCAGCCAAATCGATTCCGGGCACCATCGGGAACGATCGAATCACCGGCATCTTTCCCGTGATCGCCAGCACGTCTTTGTAGTTGAAGCTCGACCAGTGCACCCGAATGGTGACGTTGCCCTCGGGCAATTGCTGCTCATCGAGTTCTCGTAGTTCAGCTCGAATACCCGAGTCGTCCTTTTCGACCAAGACGCCTTTCATCTGTTTGCTTCCTAAATTGTGGGGATTGGTCAGAGGTTTTCACAATGCATTTTGTTCACCAACATCCGCCGTGATTCCGCTCGATGCAACCAGTGGATGAAGCAAGCTGACGATCCGCCGGCACACGCGCCAGTCGCCTCGAAACGATGCAGCATTCGCCAAGCTTGCTCCATAGAGCCCCCCTGCATCGCTAACGCGATTCGCACTGCAAAACACGCTGTTTTTGAAATTCCTCGGCCATCCAAAATGGAAGCGTCCTGCGAGCTGGAATACGATGCGCTGCCTCTCCCTCCCCACTCCTTCCTCGCTCTGATCAATCTCATGCGTCAGCCAATTCTGCTCCAGTGTTTTCTCATCGGCTATTTGTGGTTCGGACACACCGCGGCTGGAGCGGAAGAAACGCCACAACAGTGGAAGGTTAGCGAGCTTCGATTCCAAGTCGAAACGTTGTCAGACAATCCGGTCGACACACCGTTCTCAGCGACCTTCACCAGCGAAGCCGGCCATTCCATCACAGCCCCCGGTTTCTACGACGGCGACCGAACCTATTGCATCCGCTTCACTCCGTCCGTGTCCGGTCAATGGAACTACACGACGACTTCGACCACCCACGAACTGAACAATCAATCGGGCAAACTGACCGTGTCGCCTGCCACTGATCAGCTTCGCGGCGGAATCGAGCTGGATCCAAACAACGATCGTCAGTTTCGATTTCAAAACGGCGATCGCTATTTCCCGATCGCCTTCGAATGCGATTGGTTGTTCGCACTCGACGCTGAGAACGCGGACGACATCCCCAAGACCCGAAAGTTCGTCGACACGCTGGCAGAAAATGGATTCAACCAAGTCGTCCTGAACGTGTTCGCCTACGACGTCAAATGGGCCAAAGCCGATCGCCTGGACGCCAAGTACGAATACGGCAGCCCCAAGGTCTATCCTTTCGCTGGCGACAACGAATCACCCGATCATTCGAAACTCAACATCGAGTACTTTCAACGCCTCGATCGCGTGATCGAATACCTTGATCAAAAGGGCATCGCCGCTCACCTGATGGTCTACGTTTGGAACAAACGTGTGAACTGGCCGGAAGCCAACTCAGTGGCCGACAACCGCTACTTCGATTACGTCGTCCGTCGCTACCAAGCCTACCCGAACCTGATCTGGGACATCTCCAAAGAAGCTCTCGGGTATGGCCACAACGATGTCAACTACATCCACGGCCGCATCGAACGTTTGCGGGATTTGGATGCCTACAAACGTTTGATCACCGTGCATGATTACAGTTATTGCCGACGCTTCGCTGACAAGATCGATTTTGTTTCGGTCCAGCTTTGGCAATCCGAGCTGTACCACGTGATGCGTGACGTCTGCAAAAACATCCCTGGCAAACCAATCCTCAACATCGAACATGGCGGCTACGAGAAAGGCCCGTACGTGGTCTTCAACGGCAACTACACCTCACCGGAGGTCTGCCTGGAACGAGCCTACCAGTGTGTTTTTGCCGGCACGTTCCCAACCCATTATTGGCAAGGCGCTGCATGGAACGTGATCGTTCCTGACGTCACCGAACTCGCCCCCGAAGACCGTCCGCGACTGGACTACTACCGCCACCTGCAAACCCTGGTCGAAAAGTACGACCTCGGCAATCTGATCGCCGGTGACAAACACAGCAACGCCGGCTTCAGCCTCCACAATGGCAAGGGACAAATTCTCTATTACGTCCCCAAAGAAAACGATTTCTTGGGATTGCGACTGCCCAGCGAAGTCCGTGGTCAAACGATGAGTTTGACTTGGTTCAATCCCTTCGACGGCACGTTCAGTGAAACGACCCAGCAGAAGATTGACCAGTGGCCCGCCGTGAAGGTGCCTGGCGAAGATGGATTCCGCATCCTCATTCTGGATCATCCCGACCCGAACCAGTGAAGCCGTGGCCTCACACCGCAACCGGGATTTTCTGCAGGAACTCCAGTGTCGCACTGGCAAACTCCTCTGGATTGTCTTGCGGCACCCAGTGAGAACAATTCTTCATCGGATGCAGTTCGGCGTTTGGCATGTCCTTGACCAACTGCTCCGCGGTGCTGATCGGTTGCCATTTGTCATCTTCGCCCCACAGCAACAACGTCGGCTGCTGCATCTGTCCCAGACGACTGGTCAGGGGAGTGGTGTGGTTGGTGTTCAAGCTCGCCGCGTTGCGAACCAAACTCACGATCCCGTCGCGTTCTTGATAAGGCGTCACGATGCCTTCCTTGAACTCTTCGGTGAGGCGTTCCGGACGCGACAAACCAAACTGAAAACTCTCGACCAACTTTTCGGTCATCTCTTCGGGTTTCATCTTCGCATTGCGGGGATGCCCCAACGCGAGCATCTCGTCGACGGGCCAACTGTCGTAAGCGACACTGTTGGACAACACCATCGACCGAACCAGTTCCGGTTTTCGGTCTGCCAAGATCAGTGCCACACCGCCACCAATGTCATGAGCGACAAAGTGGGCGCTGTCGACATCCAAGTGTTCGAGGAACCGCTCGACGAAGTCAGCCTGGAATTCAATCGAACGATCAAACTGGTCACGGCGATCAGAGTAGCCATAACCGATCATGTCCGGCGCAATCACTCGGTAATGCTGAGAGAGCGTGTCGATCACGTCATGAAACAAAAACGACCACGTTGGAATGCCATGCAACAACAGAAGTGGTTCGCCTTCGCCCACATCGGTGTAGGCGACATTCAGCGGTTCATTGATCACGCCGTCGAGCGAAAGCGTTTGTTGACGTTTACGAAAGTCTTGAATATTCATCGGAGTCTCCGTGGAAAGGAAATGCATGCAAGTTTTTGAATGCGTGTTCAAAAACAAAATGCACAGCGATGACTCAAGTCCGCCAGACCATCGATCCACTCGTTGCCGCCTCAGTGACGGCGAATCAATTCTGTCAGCGTCGTCAGCGTTTGCTTCGCGGCAACCGCGTCGCCACTGACTCGAGCCTGCAACAGTGCCCCATCGCCCAAGGCGACGGTGAGCCGAGCCAACGATTTCGCGGTTGGCTTGGTCGCGATCACACCTGACCTCATCGCTTGTTGATAAGTCTTTGCAAACTCGTTGACCAAACGTTGGGTCGAGTTTGCCATCCGATCCGCGATGGCCGCATTTTTCGGGCCAATCTCGCCGCCGGTGTTGACCAACAAGCATCCGCGATCATCGGGTGCCTTTGCATCCGCTTCCCACCGAGCCACCACTTTCGCGATTCGGTCCAGAGGCTCCCCTTCGCCACGAAGCAAATCGATCACTTCATTGACGCGGTGATCGATGTAGCACTGAATGGCTTTTTCAAAGATGGATTCCTTGTCCCCAAAGGCGTTCACCAAACTTTGGCGACCTTCCCCCGTGGCGGCTTCCAATTCACGAAAGCTGGTTTGATTGAATCCCAATCGCCAAAAAACATCAACGATCGCCAGCAAAGTCTGCTCACGGTCAAACCGACGAGGCCGCCCAATCCGTCGCGGCGATTCATTTTCAACAGGCATGGAATCGGTCTGACGAAGAGTCGAGCTGGACGCGCGAAGAACACACCATTCGTTCGCTACCTTAACCGAATGAAGCGTTCAACCAAAGAGTCACATGTCGCACAGCAATTCGACAAGCTCACGGGCGACGCAAAAACGTCTCAATTTCATATCGAATAGTACAATCGACACCGGCGAAAACGTATTGGAGCACTCTCCATGAAATTCGTCTGAAACGCGGAGAGGCGGAGGAGCGGAGCTTCGCGGAGAAAGGCCTGCGATCAACTTGGTTTGGGTCCGCAGCATCGCTTGTTTGGGCGATGCTGACCGTCAATCAACTTTGCTTCTTGAAATTAGTGAGCAACCAAACATTCAGATTCATCAGTAGCAGATGAGACGAAGTCGGCGATGAACTTCGATCGATGCACCAACAATCACGGCCGCTACTTGATTTGATTCCATCTCAATCACCACCAGCTCAGCACCCTCTTCCTCCAATCTCCGCGAAGCTCCGCTCCTCCGCCTCTCCGTGTTTCAATCTTCTCATCGATCAACCTCGCCCCGTCCCAATTGATCGGCTGTCAAAGCTTCCAACCCATTCTTCGGAAAGACGGCGATGTTTGAATCGAGGCGACTGGGCCGAAGCGTTATCAACTAACGGTCACGCAATGACCACTTTCCCAACCAGCAGGCAATATCAAACGCGGAGTGGCGGAGGAGCGGAGCTTCGCGGAGAGAGGTCAGCGGTCAACTTGGTTTGGGGCCTCCGTATCGGTTGACGATACGGTGCAGCCCGTCGATCAACTTTGCTTCGTGAAAATTGATGAGCAACCCAACATTCAGATTCATCAAACGCAGATACGACAGAGTCTGCGTTTTGTCGATGGGATGGATTTGAGTCTTCGCTTTCAATTCAACGACCACCAACTCTTCCACCAAGAGATCAGCACGAAAAGCACAAGGTTCGTGCAGATCGTCGTACTCAATCGCGACAGGCTTCTCCTCCACGACCGCCAAACCTCGCTTCCGAAGTTCGTATGCCAGACAACGTCGATAAACATGCTCCAAGAGCCCCGGACCGAGTCGGCGATGAACTTCGATCGCGGCACCAATGATTACATCAGTCACTTCATTCGGTTCCATCTCACTCTCCAACGGCTAAGAAAATTCTTCCCCCCAATCTCCGCGAAGCTCCGCTCCTCCGCCACTCCGCGTTTCAATCTTCGCATCAATCAATCACACCACGTTCCAAACGATTGGCCGTAAAAGATCCCAACCCGCCCGTCGGAAAGACGAAAATGTTTGGACCGGGGCGACTGGGTCCAAGCGTCATTCCCTGGCAGTCAAGCAATGACCACACTCCAAACCAGCGGGCTTTTTAAACGCGGAGAAACGGAGGAGCGGAGTTTCGCGGAGAGAGGTCGGCGATCAACTTGGTTTGGGGCCTCCGTATCGGTTGACGATGCGGTGTAGGCCGTCAATCAATTTCGCTTCGTAAGAATGAAGAGCATGCCAATATTCAAATTCATCAAACACAGGTGAGACGAAGTCGGCGATGAAATGCGATCACTGCACCAATGACCACATCAGTCAACTCCATTTGATTCCATCTCAATTACCACCAGCTCAGCCCCCTCTTCCCCCAACCTCCACGAAGCTCCGCTCCTCCGTCACTCCGCGTTTCAACATTCGCATCGCCGCTGATCTGCAATCCCAAAAACAAAAGCAAATAATCCTGCTCTTCCGTGTAAGAATCCCCGACTCAAAGGCGACTAGTTCATCAGAGTCACCGATTCTTTCACTCGCTTCCCATGATCTCTCATGAATCCACGCCAACAGGAACGACAGCTCCAGGTTTGGCTGGAGAAACATCAAGGCTTGTTGGTCAAAGTCGCTCGTTCTTTCGCTAGCAACCGCCATGATCAAGACGACCTGCTGCAAGAGATTGGACTGCAGCTTTGGCGTTCAATTCCAACCCTGAGCCCCAACGTCGCGGAGTCCACTTGGATCTACCGAGTCGCGTTGTACACGGCAATCAGTTGGACTCGCAAAGATTCCAAGCATCAAAACAAGCGACAAACGCTCGCCGAGGAACCGATCACGAAGCAGGCCACCCCGGACCCACGCGTGGATTGGTTGTACGAAAAGATTGCTGAACTGAATCCCATCGACCGTTCGCTCGCCCTGATGATGCTCGATGGCATCCGGCACCGTGAGATCGCCGAATCACTTGGTCTTTCAGAAAACAACGTTGGCGTTCGACTGCATCGCATCAAGAAGCACCTGTCCTCGCTCCTCCACCAGGAAACCACCGATGAACTTTGATGAAATTCAATCGATCTGGAATTCCCAAGCCACGACCAAAGAAACGGTCGAGCGGGAAAGCATTCTGCTTGCAGTCGTCGAGAAAGAACAATTGCTCCGACGCATCACCACCATCACCGACGGAATCATGATCGCAACGCTTTTGTTCGTCGCCGCCATGTTTTTTCGCGATCCTGTTTTGCAGGGCCATGATTTGATTTTGATACTGCCTGGCACCGTGTGCCTCGTCGCCGCCGGCTGGCTTTTGAAATGGCGAATGGATCGGCAACGTCGCCACCTTGGCTTTGAACAATCCTTGTTGGGATTGATCGACAAATCCATCGACGGTCTCGACGACCGCATCGCACACATGCGCAACTTCGTTTGGTGGTTCGCCGTTCCAAATGCACTAGGACTGGTCATCGCCTTGTTCATCATCGATCCCGCCCGGCGGCACTTGCTTTACCTCGTCTTTGGTCCCGCCTTTGTGATTTGCATGGGACTGGCCATTTGGCAGATCAACCGAGAAATCCGCTCGCGGCTCTTACCTGAAAAACAACGCTTCCAAGAACTGCGAACTCAGTTCACAAAAGAGCAATGAAACTGATTCGTGTTCAATCTCACGCATTCAACAATCACTTTGCGCACGAACGTCGAATCTTGACCGGATCGCTGGCTTAGATCTCAGGCTTCTCACCCTTGAGTTTCGATTTCTTGGCCTTCAACCCAGGAATGCCGGTTAAACGAACAATCGGAGATCTTTCCGTCAGGAGAGTCACCTCACTCGCCACAACAACATCGGTGAACTGGCTGCTCAACATCCAACTGTTGTCATTCGCGGGAACTTCGACTCGCACCGTGATGAAGGCTGTCTCTTCGGTTATCTCTGCGGGGGTAACAGTCACAGCAGTGTTTGTTAGACCCGCCGCTTCGATGAGAGCATAAGCTTCCCATTCGGCTTCGGTCACCGTCGCGCCAGGAACCATCGCGCATCGCGCCGCTTCATAGGCTGCAGTGTCAGCGGTGTGTTGCAGCATCAGAATCCGCGAGATTTCAACCATCGCCGTCAAAAACAACATAATGACAGGCAACACAACTGCGAACTCAACCAATGCAGCTCCCTGCCTTGGTACGCGCCGTTGTGCTTTGATTTGACGAGCCTGGGATGCCATGACTAAAACGTGATCAATGTGGGGAGGCTTTTGGCGATCTTACGAAACGCCTCTGTCAACTGTTGCGAATCCTTGGCGTGAAAATGCTGCCCTCCTCCTGAGACCGCGACCTTTTCCATTTCTTGGACATTCGCTTCATCAGAAAAGGTCACCGTGAAAATCATGATCTTTTCGTTAGCAACCTGCTGGGCAGCAGGAATGGGTTCAATTCCTGTGTTGTGAATCCCATCACTCATCACAATCAGGACCCGCGAAGCCCACGACCTCGCGAGCTTCTTGTCACCGAGCGTCGCTCCGCCCTCAAGAATTCCCGATCCAATATTGGTTGCCCCACCTTTGAATTTGGTGGAGTGTGCGTTCATAGCCGCTCTGATCTCTGTGTAGTCGCCCGTCAACTTCACGTCAGCTTTTGACTTGTCACTGTAGGTACTCAGCGACACTCGCTCGTCGTGGCTGGAATCTTCCATGATGTCTAGGAATCCGTTGACTGCCGCGACGGTGTCGAGCCATCTGGCATTCTCGGGGACCGCATGCCCCATCTTCCACCCGGGCGGCGCCGACGATGGTGAACCGTTCTTTGCCACCTCATCATGCGAAAACGCCATCGATCCGGAACGGTCAAGAACGATCGCGATGTCCAGTTCGACCTGGGTGGCGACCGCTTGCTTGATCGGCCGAAATTCGATCGGTACCCCCATGGTCGGAAACAGCATTGGAACATCATCCGCACCAAAAGCGCGAAGACTGACCGAGTTCACCTTTTTGTCAGGAGTGAACTCGTAACGTCTGTTTTCCTCTGTTCGGTTCGACTTTCCAAAGATGATATCGGCATCTCCAATCGACAACGTTCGATCGAGATAGGGGTTGGCTTCCAACAGTCGCTCTGCCGCTTCAATCGCCTCGGCTTTGTCACCCGTCACAGCGAGAACCCGGCCTGCGGCGCGTGTCGCAAGATCCGTTGAAATCTGCAGTTCCGTCCGCGCCATTTCCATGTAAACGACGTTAATGCAATAAGCCGCCACAGCTAGCATCACCGGCAACAAAATCACGAGCATGACGACCGTCGTGCCGCTTCGACTTCTCAATCTGGCTTTGTCAACAACGTTCAGGGTGAAGCGACCGCCCTGCGATTCATTGCAAGCTGAGTTAGCATCAATATTGGCAAGCATCGATCAATACTCCGCCATGATGGAAACGGATTCTGACAACGTCTTGCCCCGGTAAAACCAAGCTCCAACAATTGCGTTGGACTCTGCTTTCATGCTAACGTTCGTTGTGACCAACTCGCCATAGATTGCGTCTCTTGGATCGGCTGGAGTGCAAGTGAACGTGTAACCTCGGATGCCGCGGCCAAGCAAAAAGACATCGCATTGATCCTGAACCATCTGGCTGTCGACACCAGGAACGATGGCCAACCGTGCGCACTCGTAAGCTGCAAGCTTCAATGACTGACGCAGATAGATCATGCGACAAGTTTCCAACGTCCCCAGTGTGATCACCAGTAGAACTGGCAAGCACATCACGAACTCCATCAACGCGGCCCCGCGTTTGGCTCGAATGATCTGATCATGCTTCATGATGTGGTGCCCAACCAATCAGGAGTTGCTAAGTGCCCGCACAAAGTTGCGGGTTCCTTCGCCACTGAAAAGCTATGTCACGAAGCGATAAAAATGCGGAGAAAGCAGAGGACCAACACAGACACTTTCAAATCGCCACCCAGCTGTATCGATTGCAGCGTCTCCCAATCCCTGTCCGCTCAACATGAGCACGCCCAGTCACACTGAGCGGGTTCGTGTGATGCTCCGAACCCTTCGGTCAGCCGCAAGCAATGCGGTTAAACGCAAACTCGTTGCAACTGAAACTTGGAAACCGTTGCCGCTCAAACACTCGCACCGGTCAGTCGCGTCAAGACTTTGAGTACCGCTTCGACGCTCGACAAATTGGCCGTTTCAGTTTGGGTGTGATAGGACGACGTCGGCAACTGCAGCGTTGTTCCGGTCACGTCACCGCTGGTTGCGTCAATCAATCGTCCGAGTTCTGTTCGGCCGATGGAGCTTTGCTTCTCACGTGTCTTGTTCAGCTCGATCACGTACTCGTCTTTGAATCGATGCGTCACCTTCAATTGATCGCAGACCTCTCTGAGTTCGTCCGTGACGGTGGGTTCAAACTCGGCGACCGAATCGCGATTGCGAAGCACCACTTCTTGAGCGTTCAAATCCTCCTGCGTCGGGAACGGACTGGTGTCCAACACGATCAGTCGTTGTGTCTTCAAATCAAAACGCTGGAACCACTCCGCGACGTATCGATAGCTGCGGCCGCACTCTTCGCCCGCGGTGAAGAATGCCGTTCCGCGAAAACCTCGACGGATCATTTCGATCAAAATGGCGACTGACACGACGTTGTCGAGTTGAGCGGAAATCTGCCCGTCTTCTTCCCGCAGTCGATCCACAAACGAAATCGGTGTTCCCGGTTGCAAGAAGTCGAGCCCGTCGATGTCGAAGATCAAGTTCTTGCGACGCGGACAGATGAACGATTCCGTGATCGTCCCCTGTCCCAAATAGGATCCCGCGTACGGCGTGTGCGCTTGCACGCGTTGTCCACGAAAACGACCAGCGATCAATTCCATGAACTGTTCCGAGATCGAATCCCCGTTCAGCTCCCCACGGTTTCCAGCGATGAATGCCGCGTACTGAAACTCCCGTGGCCCCGTGCACAGCAACCCGTGACGATCGACGTGAGCGGACAGGTAATTGCTTTCTGGTTCGCTGCCTTGAGCGACCAGCAACCCGTGATAACGCGTGATCGTGACCGGGAATTCTTCCAACTCACGCCGCAAGACACGAAAAAAAGCATCTTCCACTCCGACAACCGACGGTTCACGAATGAGAGCCCGTAGCAGATGCAAGAAACCTTGAAGCGAGTCGTTGGAGCGTTTCATGAGGCGAGCTGGTTGGGTGGATGCAGGCCCGGTTCGAAAGCCTGCGAGAACAAGATGTGGGACGATTGGAGGAGGCTATAAGCCGATCCAGCCTGCCGCACAATGGCACCTTTCAAAAAAGAGAAACCGCCCCGCCGCATCCGCTTCGCACCGACTCCGCAAAGCAAGCTCAACGTGCCTCCCACCAATCCGCATAAGGGCTGTTTTGCACCAATTTTCGGTTGTGATCGATGTCATCGCCCCACCACGTCGGTCCTCGCTCACCCAGCTTGATCTTCGCCTTGTTCACTGCGTCGCGAGCCGTTCGCAGCGCGTCGTCATCGCCGGATGCCTTGGCCGCCTTCACGTCTCGCCGAGCTTTCATCAGTTCGCGGACGTGGCGTTGGCGTTCCAGCTCACTCAAGTTCGGATTGGTACATCGCCACAATCGTTGCTGGTGAACAAAGTATCGACCGTCGGGTGTTACTGGATACTTCACAGCGACACCACTCACGCACTCGCGACCACGGCGGCTCCACACTGGTCACACAGACAATCCGAGCTCGTCGTTTCGCTGACGCCAAAGTGCTCACGGAGCAACTCCCAACGACACTTCGATGACTCGGCAAACTCCACCATCTCGCGCAACGCCACCTGACGATCCTCCGATCTCACTCGAGTCGCTTCCTCCAACCGATCCGCGACACGGTGCTCGAGCTCGTCCGCAATCAAACGCCATCGCCCGCGTCCGGCTGGTGCAACGATGCCGCGAGACGACAACAACTGAAAACAGTTCTTCAACGTGACCCGGCCGAGCGGACTGATCGGTGCCAGCTTCGACAAAGCCACCTCGCCATCTTCGCCCAACTCGTGAACCCCGCGAACCAACGTGTGATGCGCCGTCATGATCTTGCTCGCAGCCATCATCCCGCCCGCAAACATCTTCCGCAGGTCCACATCGGACGGATCGTACAGCAGTGTGCAACGCGATCGCTTGCCGTCTCGCCCGGCTCGTCCCATCTCTTGGTAGTACGACTCCAACGATCCAGGCAACTCAACATGGATAACTTGTCGGAGGTCATGTTTGTCGATGCCCAACCCAAACGCATTGGTCGCAAACATCACGCTCGGACGGCCGTTCATGAACTCTTCTTGAGCGGCGGCTCGATCGGCCTTTCGCATTTTGCCGTGGTAGCACAACCCACCGAAGGACTTCGCCAACTGGTCAGCCGTCTTGGTCGTTCCGCAATAAACAATCGCCGGCTCGGTGCGTTCCAGCATGCCTTCGATCTCGAGAGCCCGGTGCAACTGTTTCAGTTTGTCTTCCGCCGAATAGCAACGAACAACTTCGATCCGGAGATTGGGTCGGTCGATTCCAGTTCGCACAATGGTTGGATCATTCAAACGCAGCGAGCATCGGACTTCATCCAAGGTTCGTTCCGATGCGGTTGCGGTGAGAGCAGCCAACGGCGGATTCCCCAAACGTTCGCGAATGGATGGCAGGCACAAATAATCCGGGCGAAAATCGTGCCCCCATTGGCTAACGCAGTGAGCCTCATCGACGACCATCAACCCGACTCCCACACCGGCCAGCAATTCGCAGATATCAGTTTTCTGCAATCGTTCGGGTGTCGTGAGAACGAACTTGACCTTTCCCGCGGCAATCTTCGACCGCGCGGACTCAATTTGCTTCTTTGTACGCGTGCTGTTGAGCACCACGGTTGGCTGACCAGCCTTCTTCAGATGTTCCGCTTGATCTTTGGCAAGCGAAATCAACGGGCTGACGACCAATGTCACTCCATCACGGAGGATGCCAGGCAGCTGATAGCACAGGCTCTTACCGGCCCCGGTTGGCATCAACACGATCGTGTCTTTGCCAGCCACGATCGACTCGCATGCCTCGCGTTGACCGTGACGAAAGGATTGGAACCCGAAGCAACGGTCCAGGTGAGCGAGTAGATCCATCGTAGAACAGTCGTGCGGCGGGCGGCGATTTGAACGCCGACGAGCGGCACGTGATGGGCCAGCATCGCAAAGCTCGTGCCAACCCAGCGGCAGCGGACCGTCCTTTTCTTTGGCTGAACCGCACCGCCGCCTGTTCCTCCCGCTAACCTTTCTGCAGAGCGTTGACGGCAGCGGTAGAACTGCGACGAGAAGAATCGCACGGCAATCGCACAAAACCACAACGCACAAACGACAGTCTCCCCAACCCGGCTCACTTCATGACCGAATCTTCTCCTCGCAGCGAACGCATCTTGGTTTGCGGTGCCACCGGCTATGTCGGCGGACGGCTGGCCAGACGGTTGCTGGAAGAGGGCTACCGGGTGACTTGCCTGGTTCGAAGTCCCGAAAAACTGACCAAGTTTTCGTGGGGTCAACACGAGCGTCTCACGGTTGTAAAAGGCGAACTGGAAGACACCGAGGCCACTCGGCGTGCTCTCGAAAACATCGACTTCGCGTACTACCTCGTGCATTCGATGCAGTCCGCCAAAGGCGAATACGCTCAGCGAGACCGTGAACTGGCGACCGGGTTCCGCGACACCGCCCAAACTTCTTCGTGTCGTCGAATCATCTATCTCGGTGGTCTGGGCGAGTTGGGTGCCGACCTTTCCGAACACCTCGACAGTCGACACGAAGTCGGCGAAATCCTGCAATCCGGCCGCGTCCCCACCACGGTGTTCCGAGCCGCGATGATCATCGGTTCCGGGTCCGCGTCCTTTGAAACGCTGCGTTACCTCGTCGAACGTTTGCCGATCATGGTCACTCCCAAATGGGTCAAAACAGAAACCCAGCCCGTCGCGATTCGAGATGTCTTGCGTTACCTCGTCGCTTGCTTAGGCGTGGAAGAGACCGCCGGCCGCACGTTGGACATTGGTGGCCCCGACGTCATGTCGTATCGCGATGTGATGCAGGTGATGGCAGAAAAACTGAAACTCCGTCGAAGAATCATTTTGCCGGTCCCCGTTCTGACTCCTTACCTCAGCAGTCTGTGGATTGGTTTGGTGACGCCGGTCAGCAGCAGCATCGCCCGACCGCTCTCAGAAGGATTGAAGAATCGCACCGTTTGCCGGAATGACGACGCCGTGCGATTGATGCCTGGTGACTGCCTCGGGATTGAAGCCGCCATCGAAGCAGCGTTGGGTAAAACACAGCAAGGCGATATCGAAACACGCTGGTCGACGGCGGGCAAAATCCCCGGCGATCCGGATTGGTCCGGGGGAACGACGCTGACCGACCGCCGCGAGATCACGGTCCAAGGATCGGTCGAGCAAACCTTCGCGGAAATTCGGTCGATCGGTGGAGCCAATGGTTATTGGGGCGCCGGGTTCCTCTGGCAAGTTCGCGGTTGGATGGATCAAGCAATCGGCGGGCCCGGTCTGCGACGTGGCCGCCGCCATCCGCGTGATTTGCACTACGGCGAAGCGGTCGACTTTTGGCGTGTCACCAAACTGGTTCCCAACGAACGTCTGACATTGCGAGCCGAAATGAAGCTGCCCGGCGAAGCAGAACTCGACTTCCAATTGGAACCGTCTTCTGCCGAAACAACGCAAGTGGTCATGACAGCCAGATTCCGCCCCAAAGGTTTGCTGGGACTGGCGTACTGGTACGCGGTGTTGCCGCTGCACGGTTTGGTCTTCCCCGTCATGCTCCGCGGAATCGCGAAGAACGTTCAGCGGTAGAGTCCTCGCTCCACCTAGCCGGCCATCTATGGTTCCTTGGCAGACAAATCGCTTTCCGATTTGTTGCCATCGATCAATCGCAGAGAAAAGGCTACCTGATGTCCCGTCGAAAAATCATGACTGTCGCGACCATTGCCGCTTTGGTCACCGGCGGAGTCTTCTTGCTGAGCCGAACCACACGAGCGGGTTACGAATCCGCGGAATACAAAGTGGTCGAATCCGACGGTGAGTTCGAAATTCGCGAGTATCCGGATCTGATGCTGGTCGCCACGAAGACCAAAATCGATGCTCAAGGCCGCGACGGTAGCTTCATGAAGCTGTTTCGTTACATCTCAGGAGCCAACGAAGCTGAGCAAAAGATCTCGATGACGACTCCCGTCTTCATGGAAAACGACAAGGCTGATTCGGAAGTCCAGATGGGGTTTGTGATGCCCAAAGAAGTCGCGGTGGAAGGCGTTCCCTCGCCGACCGGCCCCGATGTCGATGTCCGCAAACGAGCCGGTGGACGCTTCGCCGTGATTCGGTTCGCTGGCAAGTTGGACAAAAAGCTCGCGAAGGAATCCGAAGCCAAACTACGAGCCTGGATGGAAACCAAAGGCCTGACCGCCGCAGTCAGCGAAGACACCGAGTCAAGCCAAACCAGCGGAGTCGAAGCGGCATCCTACGATCCCCCCTTCACCCCCGCCCCCCTGCGTCGCAACGAAGTTCTGATTCGGTTGAAGTGAACCTCGTTTGTCTGACCGCGTCTCGATTCGATTGAACATCCGTGCAAGCGAACCTCGACGCAGCAATCGGATCGTTCCAACGCCTCAATCAATCCAAGCGGCTACAGCCGAATCTCAAACATTCCGCCGATGCCTCCGTTCGAATCCATGACCGGAAAGAATCGAACGTTGTGATCGGACGTTTCAGTTCGATCAATCGCCGATGCAGCCACGTACGCCAACCACCATCCAAGAGCAACCTGCGATGGATAGTGTGCCTCGTCGTTGACTCGCGAAAGAGGACCAAGCAGCGATCCCGCATAGAAGCTTGCCTTCAGCACAGGACGGTCTGTCATCTTTGCTGCGTTGATGAACGGAAGCGCTGACATGAATGCATGGCCGCTCACACCGTTGTTGTCTTGGAATGGCAGCCAGCGAGAACCACGGTCCAACTCTCCAGGTCGAGAACCACCGGTCAGTCGCTGAGCAACCATCAACGGTGGAGCACCAACCAGAAACGAACGCATCGATCGTTCTCCCCAACGACCAGTCGTAACCAGCAAGGGCGACTCATCAAAGAATTCGCCCGCTGCCCAAACACTGGCGAAGATCGGCAACGAATAAACACCGTTGCCGAGCTCTTTATCCGCGTGCAGAAACTCTGACCAGTCATCGCTGGTCGCTCCGCGAACGCTGCCTTGAAAGTGTCGATGCAATTCGTCATCGAGTTGCGTGTTGGCAACGGCAGCCCCCAGCAGGAAGCCGCCAGTCAGCAATCCAAACGATTCCAGATCATAAAAATGCTGGTGATCCATTTGGATTCTCTGCCACAACGACTCGCGTTGGAACTCGTCTGCTTCGAGGTGACCCGACCAATCTTCGGTGGCCCCGAACGCCGGATCATCCAACAACAGTGAATCGTCCCAGATCGCCGCGTGCGAAACCAATCGTGTTGGCGGAGATTGCCCGATGAAAAACGGCTCGTCCGCTTGAACCGAAAGCGATCCGAGGGCGGCGACCAGCAAGCTGATGCTCGCCGCAAAACACTTTGGGTTCAGAAGGTCAAAAATGGAACAAATCACCTGAAGCACCTTGAAGGGAAGCGTGTCACAACGCCTCCATTTACGAATCCTTTAGTTTTAAAAACAAGACGAATCCCAATGCGAAACGGGATTGCCAAAAAACTAATTCATTCGTATCTTGTTTCGAATCGCCCCCACACGGATGTGGCCAACCAACATGAATCAAACGACCTCACACCGCTACAAACGATCCACGACTGACCCTCGAGTTGGCTTCACGGTCCTCGAGTTACTTGTCGTCGTGGCGATCATTGGTGTCTTGATCGCTTTACTAATGCCCGCCATCGGCTCCGCTCGAGAGGCGGCTCGACGATTGCAATGCACCAATCATCTGCGTGAGATCGGGCTGGCGATGCAGAACCATCATTCCACCGAGAACAAGCTGCCCGTTGGTTGGAGTTTTTCGCCCGGCAACACATCTGCTTACGGTTGGGTCGTGCCACTGTTGCCGTATATCGAACAAGGTGCATTGGCGGAACAGATTGACAGAAAGCGACCGCTGAACGATCCGCGACATCAACTCGCCCGATCGACATCGTTGGACTGGATGCTCTGTCCGTCCGATATCACCGAACCGTTCTTCACGCTCTACCAAGACGACGAAGAGCACGACGAAGGGGAATCATTCAGCCCCATCGAAAGATCGGTTGCGTTGATGCAATTGCCAACCGCCAACTACGTCGGAATCTTTGGAACCATCGAAGCGGACGATTGCACTCCCGCACCTGTGGGTGACGGAGCCTTCCTGGAAAATCACGCGACGCGTTTCCGCGATTTCCAGCGTGGAACCTCTCACACAATCATCGTTGGTGAGCGAACGATGGCCCAGGTTCCATCCACATGGATCGGCGTCAACTTGGCGGGCGAGGACGCAGCGGCCCGTTTGGTCGGCTCTGCACTGGAAGGCATCAACAATCCCTTGGCCGACGAGTGTGATCACTCCAGCCGTCATCCGGGCGGAGCGAACTTCTTGTGGGGTGATGGTCATGTAACCTTCGTCACCGAAAACGTTGACCTGCACGAGTATCACCGCTGGGCCAAACTTCGAGAGTAGCCATGCATTTCGCTTTGCGACCGGATGTTTTGCCACCACAAGCTGAAAAAACAAAGTCTCCAATCCACGTTCCTCACTGAAATACCAACTGATGCCACGATCGAAAAAGCGAGTTGAGCTGACCAAGTGTGAAGCTGAAGTGATGGACGTTGTCTGGGACAAAGGCAGCGTTACCGTCAACGATGTCGTCGACACCATCGATCGCGAACTCGCCTACACAACGGTGCTGACGACGATGAAGATCTTGGAAGATAAAAAAATCGTCCGCCGAGGAAAGAAAATCGGCCGCGCGTTCACCTACACCCCAAAAGTTTCGCGAGAGCAAGTCCAAGAAGGCATGGTGAAATCGCTCGCCGACCAGTTGTTTGGTGGGTCCATCCGTTCGCTTGTCTTGAATCTACTTGAATCCGACGCCGTCTCGCCGGATGACATCGAAGCGGTCAAAAAAGCCGCCGCGAAACTCGGGGATTCGTGATGGATCTTCGATTTGCATTTGAAGTCGGAAGCACGTTGTGCGTCCAAATCACGATTGTCATTGCGTTGACTGCCGCATTGCAACGCTGGGTCGTGGACGCACGCTGGGGATGCCGACTCTGGACAACTTGCTTCCTTTGCATCATCGGATTGGTCGCCGCAGCACTGCTGCTTCCCCATCGCCGATTGTTTCACTTCCCCTTCACACCCTCGCGTGAAGCGATGCTTGAAATCGTAGTTTGGCAAACCCGAATCGCGATGGGGTTGTTGTTGGTGTGGACGGC
Organism: Rhodopirellula baltica SH 1; assembly: GCF_000196115.1. Taxonomy (NCBI): domain Bacteria; kingdom Pseudomonadati; phylum Planctomycetota; class Planctomycetia; order Pirellulales; family Pirellulaceae; genus Rhodopirellula; species Rhodopirellula baltica. The sequence goes on along the minus strand of NC_005027.1, from coordinate 7,091,214 downwards.
GGGCGTCGCCTGGTCCCTCGCGCAGCGGTGCTGGCTATGCGTCCGCTTGCTGCATTTTCTAAATTTCGAATGCGATCGGATCGATGCAGCGGAACTACTCAAAGCAACTGAGGTCTCATCAGACGAGGATCGCGAACTGTCCATTTTTGTCTCTGACAAGATCCAAGGACCATTCTGCTGGCAATTGCACCGCCCCGTCGTTGTGCTGCCATCGTTCATGGTCAGCGAACATCAAACGGGAGACGCAACCCTTCGCCACGTTCTGCTTCACGAACTCGAACACCTCCGTACTCAGCACCCGATGCAGCATTTCCTGCAAGGCATTTGCTCGACGATCTTTTGGTTTCATCCAATGGTTCGGGCTGCGGCATACCATGCTGAATTGACACGCGAATTCCTGTGCGACGAAACTGCGGCCACCACGATCGGAAAGTTCAGTGTCTATCTGAGAACCCTGGCCAAAGTCGCCGAACAATGCCGCCGAGTCTCCTGCGATGGTGCTCCAATGGGAACACTCGCCTTTGGAAACAATGACAGCACTTTGATTCGCCGCAGCAAACGACTGGTGATGCTTGCGGAGAGCAAACCGCGTGAAGCTCATTGGCGGCCTGTCCTTTCACTCTGCATCATCTTGCTCTGCACGACGCTCGTGCAACAACTTTGGTTGCCAACCAACGTGATGGCGTCGCAACGAAGCGATTGGTCCCCGTGGCCAAGATGGACCGCGAAAGCATTGCATCAATTCAATCTGCAGGTCCGAGACTTCGAGTCATTCGAAGATCGCGTGCAGATGCACGAACTGCTGACGGAAGAAGACTGAACGAAAATCGCAACGTCGTGGAACGGTCCACCGACTTTCCTCCCTTCCAATCCCGCACGCTCACTGAGTCCACAACTCCCATGCTTCACAAACCTAACTACTAAACCCTTACGACTTCCGTCTGCAGTCATCGCCACCAAGCAATGACAACCACCTACCGTTAATTACTAAACCACAGTACAAAGGAGTGCACGGATGCACGCTATCGAAACCAGTCATGCGTCAACCGCTGACACAGCCAGGATGATCGCGAAGACTCGCCGGACGCCGTCCATCACCCTGATACTGCCGGCTTACAACGAAGCGGAAGTGATCGCCGACGCAATCATGGAAGCTGATTCGGCGCTTTCGTCAATCACGCATCGATACGAAATCATCGTTGTCGATGACGGAAGTTCTGACGCGACAGCCGAGATTGTTCGCGAGTTCGCAAAGTTCATTCACTCGTTGCGATTGATCCAGCACCCACGCAACCAAGGTTACGGGGCGGCGATTCGCTCCGGTTTCTCCGCGGCACAGTGTGACTTGGTTGCCTTCACCGATGCGGACTGTCAATTCGATCTGACCGAATTGGATCGTTTCGTCTTGCTATCGGAACGCTACGACGTCGTTTGTGGCTATCGCATCGACCGGAAAGATTCGTCGCTAAGGTGCCTTTACTCGAAAGTCTACAACCTGCTCGTTCGAGCGATGCTCAGCCCCGGGGTTCGTGACGTCGATTGCGCTCTCAAGATGTTTGATGTCAACGTCGCCAAGAAGTTGCGGATCACCGGGGACGGCTTCCTTGTCAATTCAGAAATGCTGACCCAGGCAAATCGCCTTGGTCACAGCGTCGTCGAGGTTGGCGTCTCGCACCGACCACGCACGCTTGGCCAAAGCACGGTCTCGATCAAGCACATTCCAAATGTACTCACGTCGCTGGTGCGTTACTGGTGGAACGAAGTCCAGTTCCCGACCCAAACCCTCATGGATCGCCGGAATTCAGAAACAAGATCCTCAGGCTGTTTTGGCCTGAACCCGAGCTGGTTGCAAATTGGACTGATCTTCATTGCGGCAGTGTTCATGTTTGCCAACCTCGAGTACCCGCTCATTGATCGCGACGAAACAAGGTACGCGGAGATCCCTCGGGAAATGATCGCAACCGGCAACTGGGTTTTGCCGCAACTCAATTTCGAGACCTACTACGACAAACCACCCCTGCTGTACTGGCTGTGCGCGATCAGCTTCCAGTTGTTCGGAATCAGTGAAGCATCCGCCCGCTTCGTTCCCGCTCTCGCGGCGATCTGCACTTTGGCCTCCACCATGTTCTTTGGATCGCGGCTCTTCGGACGAACGGTCGGACTATACGCTGGCGTCGTGCTGATGCTTTCGGTCGGTTTCGCATTCACCAGCCGCTACCTTTTGCTCGACGGCGTGTTGGCACTCTTTGTTTCGCTTTCGCTGTTCACCTCGCTGGAGGCGATTCGAAATCCGACTGCGACTGTTGGCAAGGGTTCATTGCACCTCGGGTGGTGGATCCTTTCAGGCGTTTGCATTGGCTTGACATTCTTGACCAAAGGACCGATCGCGATCGTGCTTTGGCTTCCACCCGTGCTGGCAATGACTTGGGTATCCGAAGCTCACGCACGCCCAAGGTGGTGGCACTACGGAGTTCTCGGTGGCGTCGCGTCCATGATCGCTGCACCTTGGTTTCTGATGGTGCACCTCGAAGACCCCGCATTTTTGAACGAGTTCTTCTACCGACACAACATCGCAAGGTTCGCCGGCGAGTTCCATCCCAAGCCCATTTGGTATTTCCTGCCTGTCCTGCTCATCGCCGGTCACCCATGGTCCTTTCTAACAATCCCCTATGCCAAGTTCTTGCTGAGCCGCGACGAAAGGTCTCGCCGCCAACGACCTCCTGCCGTCGGGTATCTGCTGCTGTGGAGTGGTTGGTGCTTCACGTTTTTTTCTCTGTCGAGTTGCAAATTGCCCACCTATCTTTTGCCCGCCGCTCCGGCACTGGCGTTGCTGGTCGGCCATTACCTTCACACCGTACTCGCCGATGCAAGTCATCCTGAACAGCACTTCTTTGCTCGATTCTGGTCCGCACGTTCGGCAACGGCGACCACTTGTTTTGCAGGCGTCGCATTTGTGATCTACGTGATGATCTACACCGACGACGCCACCGTCGTGCTGTTCGCTTGGGCGATGCTGTGGGCCGCTCTGTTGATTTCGTCCTTGGTGCTGATGGCGGATCGACATCAGGTCCGAATCGCTTGGGGAACTTCCTCCGTGGTCGCTTTCCTGTTTGCGGTCATGGTCATGCACCAGATGATTCCCGCGTACAGCCGATCCCAAACACTCTTCGGAGCATCCTCTCCAGTGGCGAAGCAACTCGGGGTCGACGAATCCACACCGATCGCAACCATCGAGCACGAATTCTCCGAAGTGCCCTTTTATCTCAACCGAGCGAACATCGCTCACTTCGCCCGCCTGAGAGACCAAGGCATCAAACGCTTCCTGCTTCGAAACTCGAACTGCATTTTGATTGTTGATTCGCACATCGCCATTGAATCGCTGCGAGATCAACTGCCCGCCAAAAGCAAAATCGTCCCGCTGCTTCAACGTGGCCCAGCAACGCTCTACCGAGTCAGCACCGTCCCGAACGTGGACCAACTCGCTCAACGAGAAACGCGTTCGAGATGAATCGCTTCTTGAAAATGCTCCAGCGCTGCCTTCGACTCAGGCCCATTCAGCCGTGCGCATTTGGCGCCAGCGATCGGTCAGACGTTGCATTGATCATTTCCATGGCAGAGCAACTGGAAGCACAACAACGATAAAACATTCCCAGATCCAGCAGAATCAGTAGGCTGTTAGTCAACGCACAGTCATCAGACACAAGGATCGAAGCATGCAGGTCATCACAACCAGTTGGCAGTTTTGGGCATTCATGTCAGCCTTGGCGGCAGCACTCACCGCCATCTTTGCCAAACTTGGCGTGAAGGGCATTCCACCTGACGTCGCGACCTTTGTGCGAACAATCGTGATCTTGTGTTTCGTTGCCATGATGTTGCTCGCAAGCGGCCAGATCGGCGAAGTGAAAACACTTTCTAAGCGTGCAGTCGGTTTCCTCATTTTGTCTGGGTTGGCGACCGGTTGCAGTTGGATTTGCTACTTCCGAGCGTTGGACATTGGCCAAGCCGCACAGGTCGCCTCCATCGACAAACTAAGTGTGGTCCTGGTCGCTGTGATCGCGGCATTGTTCCTCAGCGAACGCCTTTCATTTGTTGGCTGCTTGGGAGTGGGATTGATCACCGTGGGGGCCATCCTGATGGCAAGCGGCAAGTAAAAAGCACTTGCTTGAGTGAACCATCGCGACAACGCAATTTCTTGCAGGACGGGGCGAGATTTTGCAGTCGATTGGATTCGCCGAACGCGGGCGAGGCTTGGCCAAGTTTGATTCGAACAATTCGCGGGAGATCAAAAACGCCGCAGAAACCGTTGAATCGGAAGTCCCCTGAGAAACTTTGGCAGACCGTCTCGTCGGTTGGTACGACGCGTGCTTTTCCGGGTGCATCCAAGATCACTTCCGATCTTGTTCCGTGTTTCACTCTTACAAAGGAAAAGGCAATGTCCCCACTTGTCCGTCGCATGATTGCAATCGCTTCGCTGGTTGCCGTATTGACTGCAACCGGAGTCGCTTCCGCCAATCCGACCCATTCTGTTATCGACCGTCGCCAACATCCAAACGTTGGCTACTTCGAGCACACCACCACCCATCACCATCATCATGCGTCCGTGCCGTTGCTGCGACGCTTATTTCGTTGAGCTTACGTAGAGGCTTCGGTTTGACGCCCGAGCCATCCGGCGAAACGCTGGTCAAGATCATTGCGAAACGGAATCTTCCGTTTCGCAGCTCGCCTGGAGATCGGAGAATGGCGACTCATTCAATCCAAGCGATTCGAATGAACAACCATCTCACTGCAAGTCGTCCGCGACAATGGAAGCATGCCGTTCAACAATTGCCAGCAGTGTCGTCGTCTCTTTCATTTCCTGGAACCAACGCATCGCATTGAGTCCGCAGGAAATTGGCCGAGTGATTTGGACTCGCTTTGTCCAGAATGTCGACGGATGATCCTCCACAGCCAAGATGGCTCCAAAGCAGCCGAGGACAAACCAGTCGAAGGCCAGTCAGAAGATACAAAACGCTTTGACTGAGAAGAGTGAATAACCGGCCGTGGGTTTCCGCTTGCGATAGCGGTGCCGTACGGAACCGTTCGGAATCAAGTTCGGCTGTAGCGGAGCGGCGCGAACCGCCCGGTGTGTCACCGGAGGGCTCGCGCCCTTCCGCTACCTTTTGAATCCCGAAGTTGTTTCCGAATGGTTCCTAATCGGGAAGAGTTTGACGAATTGTTCGTCAGGTTGGTTCGCCTAACTTCCAGGCGGGAAGATCAGTCGGATCGGTCTGACAAAACAGTTCTTCCGAGGCCCCTTCTCTTCGGCAGCGACCGCGCGAACTGTTTGAGCAGTTCGGCAGGAACGATCGGGCATCACTATGTGATGCCGTTTGGGCGTTAGCTTGGACTGAGCACTGTTTGGTCCTGACAGCGTTTTAAGCTGCGGAGGGTTTGTTCCTCGACTTCGCCCCAACGGGGCAGCCCTACGCCAGCCCAGGGCAACGCCCTGGGTTGTGGCGGGACCAAGAATACAAAGCCCCAACGGGGGCGGTCCTAGCGGGTTTTGGGGAGTCTTTCTTAGGGCCGTCCCGTTGGGACTTGTGTCGGAATCTTCGTCACGAACCCCCAGGCGATGCCTGGGGCTATTTTAGAACTGCCCCGTTGGGGCGGAGGAAAGAGCAGAAACCAACAACGCTTCTTCCGCGTCAACACAAAACACTCAGCACTCCAGCGTTCGCCCCGGTTGGACGTGGAAGCAATCAAGCTTGCCAAGACATTTCAAATGCCGAAAGACTCATGCCGACCTGTTGCGGGTGAAGCAGGCACGCAGAAATGATTGGGTTTCACCTTTTGAGCCGTTTGTGCGTTAGCCCCGATTTTGCGTGGGAACCGCAGCGAACGCCAAACGGCTTACATACCTGATAACACCGGCGTACCTGCTTAAAATAAAATGGCTTTCACCAACATCGGCCATTCGCTCCATCCACCAATGAGTCAGTACCTTGCTAGACGACTCCGATCTTTTCGGCGATGTGAGCGGATCCGACAGTTCCATTGGCTGTGGAGGGCTCATATTCACATTCGTCCTCGCTGCATTCCTGTTCATCATCGTTTCGGTTTGGATGTCGTGAGAGCATTTTCTTCTTGCCAAGTTGCATCGCCCCAGGCGGATTCCAATTCGCCCAGATCCGCGTCGATCAAAAACACCTCCGCACCCAAACCCACGTGATCTCGCACGCAACCGGTGCCGGCCGCCGGAGCAGGCACGCCTGACATCCTAGATGGCTGAGAAAGCGTTCACACAACTTTTTCATTTCAATACGCTCGCCAATCTGCGGGAACTGCCGAATTCGCACCAGAGATCTTCGCCCTATTTGAAATGAGGCATGCCGATCGCAACGCTGTATCGCTGTCATCTCGCCGTTGGCCCGTGAACGGTGCGTTGACGTTGCCTGATCGGCACAAAATTGAGTATCTACCGTTCAGTTCGCGATAGACGCGTTTCCGGCCCAAATCGCACCAAGTAGACTGAAGGGGTCGATTTACTCTCTCTCTTCGTTTCCGTGTTGTTCAGTGGCTACTGCCCAGCAAATCAAATCGCTTGTACGCAGCTTTACCGCAGGTGACGAGGAACACTTCGTTACTGTTGCGTTGCAGATCGCTGCAAACTCGGCAAAGAAGGGCGATGGGAAACTAGCGAAGGAATTGCGGGATCTCGTTGACGAAGTCAAACGGCGTCAAAGTCATGATCGGCAATCGAGTCCCGTTCCGATCGCTCGTCCTTCGGGAGATCTCGCGGGTTTGTTGGCTACCAGCTTTCCCAAGACCCGATTGTCAGAAATGGTGCTGTCGAAGGAAACTGTTACCCCGCTCTCACGTGTCATCCATGAGTACCGCCATCAAGAAAAATTGCGCAGCCATGGGTTATCGGCTCGTAGAAAGTTGCTATTGGTCGGTCCACCGGGGTGTGGGAAAACGATGACCGCATCCGCCATTGCTGGCGAATTGCATCTGCCCTTGTTTTCAGTACAGCTTCACGGGCTGATCACGAAGTTCATGGGGGAAACCTCTGCTAAGTTGCATTTACTCTTCGAAGCGATGCATTGCACACGCGGTGTCTATTTTTTCGATGAATTCGATGCCATTGGAGGTCATCGCGGCGCATCAAACGATGTTGGCGAAGCTCGCCGCATTCTCAACTCCTATTTGCAGTTTTTAGAACAAGACGATTCAGATAGCTTGATTCTGGCGGCAACCAACTTTGCGGGCATGTTAGACGATGCGTTATTTCGCCGTTTCGATGACGTGGTCCGTTACTCGCGGCCATCACAGCAAGAAGCAGAGTCTTTGATCCGCAATCGCCTTCACGCGTTCCTCCCCTCTCGTGTGGGTTGGAACAAGATACAATCTGCGGCAGAGGGGCTTAGTCACGCCGAGATCGCTCGGGCCTGCGACGACGCCGCGAAGCAATGTGTGATCGACGATCGAACGAAAGTGACGACCAGTCAGTTAGCGGCGGTTCTGAACGAACGTCAGTTAGCTCGATCGCCGAATGAATAATCTTCTCGTTGATTGAGTGAGCTGGGGTCAATGGCATCGTTACCGCACCTGTTCCCTAGAGGAACGGTCAAGAGGGAAGACTACGTCTATCCACGCGAGGTTAAAGGTAGCCGCGCCTTCAACGGACCTCCGCGGGACCGCATTCCCCACTCCAAAGACTTGATCCGACAAATCAAATCCATTGAGGCGGCCGGCGAAGAAGTCAACGATAAGCAAAACGTCGACAGGACCGACGCAATCCGTGGGAAAGTTCTCGAGTTCTCCGGAGCTGTAGGATTCGATTTAAAATCGGATAGTCTTGGTTATCGTACGAGCCGCATCGAACTTCGATCCGTCCGACGCGATGAAGACGGAAGGATCCACGCAACGGTATTTGTCCCCGATGGACAAATGGGGTTCTTTATCAAGCGATGCGAACAATATGCGACAGAGTTAGTACTACAGCGCTAAGTTTTGGGCCATCGGCATCGTGTGATGCTTTCGGGGTCGATACCGAGTTCGGCGTATCTGTCGAGCTTCGTTTGCGTATGGCTGATGCGAGCCGCTACGTTGCGTGATTGATGGTAGTTGATCCGTGAGGCGACCTGATCAAGCAACATGCGACGACTCTCACGAGGGAGTGACCAGCTGACAACGATTGCGTCGACCGCGTCGCGAATTTGCTGAATTGTCCACTCCGGATTTTTTTTCCCGCTCCTGCTGGCAGGTTTGCGAAAGAAACAGATAGCTCAACGACGTGATGATCAAGTGGCGTTTCAGACCCAAATATCGGCGCCCCTCGTAACAGTCTAAGCCGACCTCTTGTTTCTGATCCTCGAAACAACGTTCCACTCGCCATCGCTGAAACGCAACCTGTAGCAGCATCGCCATCGAAGCGAACTCGCTCGCGTTGCTGACGAAGAATTTCAGTTCGCCGTCAAGCACGTTTCTCGCGACCACCAACCACAGAGACAGCCCCGGTAGTCCGTCGCTGCCTTTGAGTGTGACGCGAACCCGCTTGGCTTCCCAGATGATGGGACCTTTCTCGCCGTCTTTGACGCGGTAGCGTTTCCAGCGTTTCGCTTTCATCGCTTCGCCGTGCCAGAACACTGTTTCAACACTTCGCGGCGAACTTTCCCCGCTCTTGACGCGGGGTGTCTTGCGACCTCGGCCGCGGCCGCCCTTGCGATAGGGCTGCTCGGTCACTTCGGGATGCTTCTCCCAAACCGAAAACGTTCGCGGCACTTCAAGCACAAACTTCTGATCGCGGTCGGCAAGAGCTTCCAGGAATCCAGGTTTACCGCCGTAGCCTTCGTCAGCGGTTAGCCAAGGATATTCAATCCCCTCCTCCTTACTGCGATCAAGCAATTCCAACGCGATCTGCCACTTGGGGCGATAGACCATCTCATCGGGAATGCCGGCGGCGGCACAACGCTCGCGGTCGTTACTCCAGCTCTCGGGGAGGAACAGTTCACCATCGACCATGCAGTGAAAGTCTTCGTTCGCCGCAGCCAGATGAACCGTGACGATACAGTTCTCCTGCTTGCCGACTTTGCCGCACCACTGTCGTTGCACGCCAGGCGTTTTGTCGCCCTTCTTGACGTCGCTGGTTTCGTCAATGATCGCGACAGTGTTCTTGTTGACATGCTCATCACGGACGATGTGGATCAGCCTCCTGCGAAGTCCATCTTCGTCCCACCGATGCTGGGCGATAAATTCCTGCAAGGTTCGCACCGGTGTACCGGCTTGCAACGCAATCGGCTCCACACTCTTGGCGTCCAGGTCGGAAAGTTGACCACGGACATAGGTCGTCAAATGAGCCCTCGTGTCGCTTCGTCGAAAACAATCGCCAAAGCGAGCCAAGTAAGCATTTAACCGATCTTCGAGTTGTTCCAGTTCAGCGACATCCATGCCAAGCTCTCCGTGCAGCAAACAAAATCTCCAGCTGCTATTCTCAGCGAAAAGCCCGGCCCTCTACAACACCATTTAGCGCTGTAGTATTAGGGTCGGGCAAAAAACCGCGTCCAAGGCATCAAGACTTGATCGAAGGCATCAGCCAGATTCGCCTCGCGTCCTTAAAGTCGTTTTGGAGTGACGCAGGAAGCTTTCCTGCCGAGGAAGATATTGAGTATTGGTGGGAGTTATGGCTTAGCAGCGAGAACGAGCCCGAAGTCGCTAGTCTTTTTCAGGCCGACGCTCAATCCCTCGGGATAACGGTTGCGACCGAAAAGCTCCGTTTTCCCGAACGGATGGTGGTTCTTGCGAGGGCATCCGCCAATCAACTGAAGTCGATTCCGAATCTATTTGAACATCTGGCAGAAGTCCGGCTTGCGAAGCTGTTGTCCAGTGAGCTTCTCGAATTACCGGCAGTCGATCAGGCCGAATACATCGACGAAGCTCTAGAAAGAATCACCGTTGCAGTTCCTGCGTCGCCATCCGTTTGCCATCTAGATACGGGAGTCAATCGCGCGCATCCGCTATTGCAGCAATCGATCGACGAAAACCATGTCTTGACGGTCAATCCCAGTTGGTCGGCTTCTGATCGCGTGGGGCACGGAACGGAAATGGCGGGCATCGCTCTTTATGGCTGCCTAACAGAAGTCTTGAACCAAACACACGTGATCTCTCTTAGCCACCGTATTGAATCCGTTAAAATCATGGGATTGGGTACAACATCCGATCCAGCGTTGTGGGGCGCAATGACACAGCAGGCGGCTAATCGGATTGCCATTGCTTCGCCCGAGAACAACTGCCGTAGCTTCTGCCTAACGGTAACGGCGCAAGCCCGGGATGAGGGCTATCCATCATCGTGGTCCGCTGCGATCGACCAATCTGCTGCAGCGATGGATGAAGAGAGTAGTCATCGGCTCTTCATCATATCGGCAGGGAACTTGTCAATTGAGCAGCGTCGAGAATATCCCGATCGCAATTTTGTCGAGGGAATCGAAGATCCGGGACAAAGCTGGAACGCGATCACGGTCGGTGGCTACACCGAGAAACAGTCGATTCGCCAAAGCGGTCTCGAAGAATGGGAGCGTCTTGCCGTGGGCGGCTCGCTGAGTCCTGCCAGCCGAACGTCTCGAATCTGGGAGGACAAGAGTTGGCCGATCAAGCCTGAGATTGTGATGGAGGCAGGCAACATGCTTCGAAACCCAACCACCGGCGATGCCGACTTTGCCGACGATCTTTCGCTACTAACCACTCGACTTGATCATAACGGAAGCTTGCTAACCACGACGGGTGATACGAGTGCCGCCGCCGCTTTGGCGTCGCGGTTTGCCGCACGATTGTGGGCTGAGTACCCACGCTTATGGCCAGAAACGATTCGTGCGTTGATCGTCCATTCGGCAACTTGGACCGAAGCCATGCACCAGATGGTTCAAGGTACAAGTCGGGAAACGCTCTTGCGAACCTTCGGATACGGGGTTCCCAACTTCGATTCGGCTTCGCGAAGTGCCAATCATTCGGCGACAATGATCATCGAATCACAAATACAACCGTTCGTTAAGACGACCGCGAGGGTCAAAACGAAGGACATGCACTTTCATCGATTGCCATGGCCCAGCGAGGTTTTGGCAGACCTTGGCGAAGCAGAAGTTCGACTGAAGATCACCCTGTCTTATTTCATCCAACCGAGTCCCGGCCGTCGTGGCTGGACCAAGAAACATCGCTACCAATCCCACGGACTGCGTTTCGATGTGAAGCGGCCCGCCGACACTGACGAAGAATTCCGAAAGCGTCTAACAGCGTCCGCTCGCGAAGAGGATGAAGGCTACCAGTCAGATCGGGATGACCGGAAATGGGTGATGGGGCGAAACCTTCGATGCAAAGGCTCGGTGCACAGCGACACGTGGATCGGCACCGCCGCAGATCTCGCAGCCGCCAATCTTGTTGCCGTTGTGCCGGTCACAGGATGGTGGAAAGAACGTCCTCATCTGGGATATCATGACAGCGAGACGCGGTACGCGTTGATCATTTCGATTGAAACCGACGACGTCCAGACAGACCTCTACACGCCGATCGAAAACGCGATTGCCATCTCGACGATCATCTAAAAAAGCGTGACTGATGAGGCAGAGAAAAGTGTGCTGCTACCGAATTGGCAGCTTAGTCAGTTGCCGTGGATGGGCAAGTGTGTTGGGGAAGAAGCGAAAGAGGTGCAGTGAACTCGTCGCCTGCCATTCGAGATGTCAGACTGGCGTGCTCCGTTGGCCGACTTCGGTGTAGCGAGTTGGTGGCAGCCAAGACGGAACGATGCTTCAAGCCTCGTCGCCTGCTTCTGATTCGCCCGCGATTCTCCATCGAAAATGGGCGAGGAGCGGCGAAGCTTTGGTCGCTGAACGGCGGGTAGATCTGAATCAGCATTGCGCGAATGAATTATTTTGAAAATCGGTGTCGGGCAGCGTGGCGAAATGGCGGGTGTCAGGTTGAGGACTTACCCGACCGTCAATCGAGAACCACACATGAAAGATCAAGACTCCGAGCTTCCATCCGATGAGACGATGGATCCAAGCCCCACGCGAAAACCCCGGTTTCATTTCTGGCGCTGCTTCTGGCTGACGTTTCTTGTTGTTTCACTCGGCTATGCTTGGCATTGCTTCTACGTTCCCGCGAACGAGATCGCTTGGGCGAAAGACTACGCTTCGGCGAAGCGGCAAGCAGCTAAGGCCGACAAACCGATCCTTCTCTCTTTCACTGCCAACTGGTGCGTTCCCTGCCGCGTCATGAAGCGTCAAGTTTGGGCTGATCCCCAGGTGATGCAATTGGTCAATGCGGAGTTCGTTCCAGTAGCGATCGACGTGGGCGATCCCAAAAACGCAGAAGTCATGGACGCCTACAACATTCAAGGTCCGCCGGTCACCATCGTTTGCAACTCACAAGGGCAGGCGTTGGATTGGCGAGCAGGAGGCATCAGCCAACCGGTCATCCTCGAATTGCTTGATTCGTCGCATTCGCTGAGCGGTGGTTTCGAAGCCACTCAACATGTAGCCGACTCAGGCCCTTGAGTCGGCCCAACTCGTCGATTAACCAGAACCTCTGGTTCCAAGTCGAATGGGACGACCACGAAGAGGACCACGCCTCTTCTTTGTCGACTGAGGGCCTCAGTCGACCACGCGAGTCGCATCCTCTCGATCTCTGCTCGGAAAGATAGCAAAGCCCAAGCCATCGCGAGATTTTGTCTCTTGAGCAGAATTGGGTTTGGTCGAACCGCCCCGTTCAACGAAGCAGATGCTACGACTTCAGCAACCGATCGATCATCGCGATCAGTTTTTGGCTGTCGAGTGGCTTGGTAGTGTAGTCAGTGCAGCCGGCTGCCAAGCATTCATCACGATCACTCTTCATCGCATTCGCGGTCAACGCAATGACGGGCAGTTCACAACCTCGACGACGCAGCTCGGCCGTGGCATCGTACCCGTCTAAGACCGGCATCTGCATGTCCATCACGATCAAGTCGATCTCAGCCTTCGGCTCGGCAAAGATGGTGTCGATGGCTTCTTGACCATTGGTGGCTGTGACAACGGTCCCGCCGGCTTTCTCGATGAAGTGCTGAGCGAGATAGCGGATATCGCGACGGTCATCGACCACCAAGATATTGGCGGAGAGTCGAATTTCCTCTTTGATCTTTTCAGCCGAAACATCGATCAACAAGTTTGGTTCCACCAGCCGTCCCGACGATACCGCTTCGATCGTTAAAGTGAATTTGCTGCCCTTGCCATAGGTGCTTTCGACCGAGACATCCCCGCCCAACGCGTGTGCTAGACGGCGACAGATTGCCAGTCCCAATCCGGTCCCACCAAAGGATCGCGTCGATGTGCTGTCCGCTTGCACAAACGGTTCAAACAACGACGCTTGATCTTCTGGTTTGATTCCGATTCCGGTGTCGACAATTTGAAAGATCAATCGGCAAGTGCCCGCGACCGGCGATTGCAACTTCGATGGATCTGATTGATCAATCTCTGCAGCACGCTTCCCGGGGCCGTCATAGCCCACCAGAATTTTGACTTCACCTGAGTCCGTGAATTTGATCGCGTTGCCGACCAAGTTCAAAAGGATTTGCCGCAGTCGAACCGCATCGGTTTCGATCAGATCCGGGATCGGACCGTCAAATTCGATCTTCAGTGGCAGATGCTTTTCAGACGCTCGGACATCCATCAACGAGCGGACCTCCGCCAGCAAACCATCGGGCCGAACTCGATCGGTTTCCAGCTGCATCTTGCCCGAATCAATCTTGGACAGATCCAAGATGTCGTTGATGATGTTCAACAAGAAGTTCCCGTTCCGGCGGATCGTTTCGACCACCTGAATGTTGTCGGGATCCCTCAAGTGATCCTTCAGAATATCCGCGTGGCCGAGAATGGCCGCCATCGGAGTTCGAATCTCGTGCGACATGTTGGCCAGAAATTCGCCTCGCGATCGGTTCGCATTCTCCGCAATCACCTTGGCTTGTTCGAGCGACTGCTCAAACGCCTTTCGATCATCCACGTCGATGACGTATCCGGTGTAGCCGACAAAGACACCATCAGAATCGAATCGAGGCCGCCCCACATCGACAGCCCATCGGTAGGTCCCATCGGCCATTCGCAATCGGTACTCCGACAGGACCGCCTGGCGAGCGTTCGCGGCGGTCAAGAATTCCTCGCCGACACGTGCGTGGTCGTCGGGATGAGTCGCATTTGTCCACCCCAGTCCCATGCCCTCTTCTGGAGTCTGTCCGGTCGTGTCGTACCAGTTTTTGGACAGGAACGTGCACATGTGGTTCTCGTCGGTCACCCAAAGCATCGCGGGCGACGCATCCGCAATCTCACGAAAGTACCGCTCACTTTCGCGAAGCAGATCCACCGACAGCTGACGTTGCGTGTTGTTATAGAAATGACAAACCACACCATGACGGTTGTCCGGCAACACGATTCGCTCGATCGACCAATCGTAGGCTTCGGTCTCGTTGGTATCGACTCGCTGTTCCACCAACGGTGGCGCAACGTAGGGCTCGCCGGTTTCGAGCGTGTGACGAAACACTCGAATCGCTTCCTCGGCGAAATCATTGGGCCAAATCGTTCGCATGACATCTTCAAATGGTTTGCCAATCAATGGCTCCGCGTTGACAAACACGCTTCGTGCTCCGGCACTGACGTAACGCATACGAAAATCTGCATCGACAACGTACAAACCTTGCGGGTTGTCAGTGATCAATCGCTGAAACGTTTCATGTGACTGACGCAGTTCCATTTCGGCGGTTTTGCGTTCGGTGATGTCCCACTGCAATCCCGTGTAACGAAGCGTCTTGCCGGATTTCCCCTTGACGGGCTCTCCGACGGCCACCAACCATCGCTCGCCAAGTTTGGGGTGATTGATTCGAAACTCACTTCGGAAAGGAGCGTTCTGCTCGATCGCATCGGACCAGTGATTCGCGATCTGTTCGCGTTCCGATTCCACAATCGATCCGAACATGGCTGACTCACTCGGCTGGACGTTTTTTCCGAACCCATGCAAACGACGAAAAGCTTCGGACCAATAGACGTGCGTCTTGCTCCATTCCCAAGCCGCCATGCCGCCAGCCTGAATCGCCATGTCCAATCGGCGAGCTTCTCGGCGAAGACTCGTCTGAGCTCGATCTTTTTCCAGCAGCAAATCTCGCACTTCGAACTGCCGCATGCGGTCTCGCAATTTGGCCCGTACCGTGTTGATGAAGACCGCGATCCGCAACGGACGATTGATCAACGTGACGTGTTCCAGCGAGAGAACTCGTTTCAATAGTTTTGAATCGGGATCACCGGCTTGAAGAAGCACCAGAATCGGCACCTCGGACCACTTGGGTTGTCGATCAAGCGATGTTTTCAAATACGCGATGGCCGCATCGGTCAGGTGTTCCTGAGCGATCAATGCGATGCCGGCTCCTTCAAGGATTGTGTTGGCGAATCCCTCGATCGTTTCGCAGCAACAAACCGCAACGTCGTTCTCCGCCAGAATCTTGGCACACAGCTTGGCGTCCTGCTGCGTTGGCGCAAACGCGACGACTCGTTGATTGTTGCCGTCTTGATCAGGGTTTGGTTTCCCCAACTCATCCTCAATCGCTGCTTTTCGTAAAGACTCCATCAGCTCGGCCGACCTTCCCTGTCGATCAACGAATCGTTTTCGCCTTTGAACTCAGGAACCCCCGTCAGAATGCCACGGAACTTCGTCAGCGGAGGACCAATCTCGACACCCTGATCACTGAGTTTGAATTCGCGAATCGTGCGTTCATGCCGTCCGGTGCGTTTCTTGATGACCGAGATCGCTTGCCGAATTTGTCCCTCCGCTTCGAAATAGCGAAACAGCACCACGGAATCGGCCAAGTAACTGGTGTCGACCGGCGTTCCCATCGTTTGCCCCAGCATGCCGTGCTGAGCGACAACGACCAACGTGAGAATGCCACGTTTACCGAGGTACTGAAGCATTTCATGCATTTGGATGATGAGAAACTTCTCGTGAGGCATCGCATTCAAGTAACCATTGACGCTGTCAATCGCAACGATCCCGACTCGGCGGCCTTGTTCATCGGGTTGAACCGAGTCGCGTACCAAACAAGCAAACTCACTGGGGGTGATTTCGCCGGGAATCAAGTTGATGATTTGGATCAACCCCTCGTCGACACGCTGTTGCAGATTGAACCCGAGTCCTTTGGCACGAACAAACAACGACTGCGTGCTTTCCTCGAACTGAAACAACACCGCTCGTTCATTTCGATCGGCCGCCGCAATCGCGAATTGCAACGCCATGGATGATTTTCCAACGCCGGCAGGTCCTAGCAACAACGCACTGGTTCCCGCGTTCAATCCGCCACCGAGCAACTCATCAAATTCTTTGTTACCGCTATCCACCAAGTGCGTTTCGACAGTCTCGGTGGGTTGGTCGGATGCTTCTCGCGGAAAGACCTTCAATCCACCACGAACGATCCTTAGGTCATGGGCACCACCGATGAAGCTGGTGCCGCGATGTTTCAAGATCCGCAGCCGACGCCTTTCGCCACCGTAGTCCGACAACAGATGCTCCAGCCGAATGACCCCATGAGCGATGCTTTGCAAATGCTGATCGTCCAGCCCGGAATAGTCGTCCAGCAAAAGGACCGTGCAGCCTCGGCCAACAAAGAATTGCTTGAGGGCAAGAATTTGTCGGCGGTATCGCAATGAACCTTGCGATAACAAACGCATCTCGGACAGTGAGTCAAAAACGACCCGAGTGGGCTGCAACTCTTTGACGCGTTCCAAGACACCGTCGACCGTGGTGCTGAGTTCGATTTCAGATGGCTCGAACATCGTGTACTGCAAACGCGAATCTTCGGTCGCCTTGGTATCGATCAATTCGTAGATGTCAATGTTATCCAAAGACCAACCATGCGACGTCGCGACACCCTCGAGCTCCTGCTTGGTTTCCGAGAGCGTGACATACAGTCCGGTTTCTCCGTTGCGAATACCTTCCAGCAGAAACTGCAATGCAAGTGTCGTCTTGCCGGTGCCTGGCATCCCTTCGACAAGGTACAACCGATCCGCGGTCAGTCCGCCGTGCAGGATATCATCCAGTGGCGGGTTGCCGGTGCTGATTTTCGGTAACGGGTTGTGCATCGTCATGTCGTCAATTGCCTTTGCGTTCAACCGCGTCTGAATTCGACTGTGTGAATTGGGCGATCAATCCAATCATTCGATTCGCGTCGATCGGTTTTGAAAGATAGTCGTTGCATCCCGCTTCCAAGCATTCGTTCATGTCACCCTGCATGGCATCGGCGGTGAGCGCAATGATCCATCCTGAATAACCCATCCTACGAAGCGTCCGAGCGGTTTCGTATCCATCCAGGTTGGGCATTTGCATGTCCAGAAGGATCAAATCCGGACAGTCGTCATTGTTCAGCCGGTCCGTCATGTAATCAACCGCGAGTTGTCCGTCCTCGCACTCGTCAACCGTTGCCCCGGCTTTGGTCAGCAACGCTCGGCTGAGGAAACGGATGTCATGGCGGTCGTCGACAACCAGCACATGGCAACGTAACGGTTTCTCAACGCCCGCCAACCGGTTGACGCCAGTTCCCAGCGATCCATCGGCGTATTTGGACGATGTTTCGTCGTGATCGGCATCAAATGTGTGCGAATAGTCTACCATCGCGACATCGGCCAAATCACCGACCGCGACCGACACGGTGAATGTGCTGCCAACGCCTTCCGTGCTGCTGGCAATGATCGTTCCGCCAAGCATCTCGGTCAGCCGTTTGCTGATCGCCAACCCCAAACCGGTTCCTCCAAAGGTCCGCGTCACACTGGCATCGCCTTGCGAGAACGGTTTGAACAAACGTTTCTGTTGTTCGTCGCTCATCCCAATTCCAGTGTCGACGATGTCGATGTGCAACAACTTGTTGAATCGAACTCGGATTTGCACCCAGCCTTTCTGCGTGAACTTGATCGCATTGCCGACCAAGTTGATCAGGATCTGCTTCAATCGCTTCCCATCGGATTCGATCGTTTTGGGCAGCAAACCGATGTACTGAACGTCCAACGAAAGCCCACCTTCTTTCGCACGCACCTCCATGATGCTGCGGACGTCTTCGATCAAACGGGCGGGCTCGAACTTTTCGTGATTGACTTCTAATTTGCCGGCTTCGATCTTCGACAAATCCAATATGTCGTTGATGATTTCGAGAAGGTAGTCGCCGTTCCGCCGGATCGTCTCCAAATGCTCAATGGCTTGCGGGTCCTCGATCATGTCCCGAACCAAATCGGCATAACCCAAGATCGCCGTCATCGGTGTGCGAATCTCGTGCGACATGTTCGCGACGAATGCACTCTTGGATTGGCTCGCCGCTTCGGCAACCGCGCGGGCTTGTTCGAGTTCGAGCTGCGATTCAGCTCGCTCGATGCGCAGGTAAACCATCTCGGTCAGGTTGTCTAAGAAACGAACCTCATCGTCACGCCATCGATACGGTTTGTCTTTGGTGATGAACAACGTTCGATGCAAAACCTTCGTCGCTTCGAAGGAACCCTGGGTCACCGCCGCGATTCCCAAGTCCGCAAATTGCTGAACTTTTTCCGAGCTTCGACCTGATTGGCTGATGTCATCGATTCGGACCGGTTTGCCCGATTCGATTTCTCGCATCTCATGGTCGTTCAGAAAGTCTCTGATTTGATGAGTCCCGACGATTGGCGATAGATGTTCGTCGTGCGACTCGTGGAACACTTCCGTGGTCTGAGCGTCCAGTCGGATGTAAGCCAAGTAGCAACGTGATGCGGAAAAGTGTTTTCGAATCCGCTGCGTCGCCAGTTGCATGATCGCTTCCGGGTCTGTCAACTCGCTGAGTTGTTCCAACAACTCCGAACGAACTCGTGCTTTGACTTGCCGTCGCAGATCAGCAGTCACGTCCATCGTGACACCGAAGAAGTCCGCGATGCCGCCGTTCCCGTCGGCAACCACTTGTCCGATCGCGCGAATCCAGCGTTGATTCCCAGACGGCAAATCAATCGTGTACTCTTCCCGATAGCTCGAGAAGGTCTTCATCGCATTGGTGATCGATGCAACCACCCGATCGCGATGGTTCGGTGTGATTCGCTGGGCAAAGTCGTCCAGCGTGACATCCTGCTCATCGTCGAAACCCCACATCCGCCTGAGCGGCACGTCGAGAATCAAACGCTGTTCGCTATGGTCCCAACCCCACGCGGCAATGCCAGCGAACGCCAACGACTTGTCCAGCCGAGCAGCAGCACGTTTGAGTTCGACTTCGTGAGCCTTCTGAACCGTTGTGTCGCGAACCTCAATCACCGTCGAGACAGGTTTGCCGTCCTCAAAGATCGGACTCGCCGCACATACAACGGAAAACGAACTGCCATCTTTTCGAAAGAACAGATCTTCATGAGCGCGAACGGAAAAGTCCTCCGGAAGTGCCCGGTCGATCGGACACTCTGACATCGGATATGGACGCCCATCGGGATAGTGATGGTGAATCAAATCGTGAAGCGGCGCCGATCGGATCTCTTCTGAATCGAAACCAGTCATGTCAAGCAACGCCTGGTTGCAATAGATCACATGACCGGTGGCATCCATCATCACCAAACCCTGAGTCGAATTCTCAGCGATCGTGCGAACAAGTCGCTCGCTTTTGCGCAGCTCGACTTCCGCCCGATGACGGTCTCGGATGTCGGTCCCGGATGGGATCAGGAACTCGACTTCACCTTCGTCGTTGATCACCGGTGCGATCATGAAATCGATGCGAACACCTTCCTCGCCGTACGCAAACAACGACACGTCAAACCGAACCACTTCGCCGGCAAACGCTCGCTGCATCGCCTCTCTCACCCGGGCGGCAACCCTCGGGTCATACGTCCACCAAGGCGCTTCGGCAAAGTGTTTTCCAATCACATCTTGGCGAGCAACTTTGGCGATTTCCAAACTTCGGTCATCGACCTCAACAAGTATGCCATCGCGATCGATCACGCCAACCAAACCAAGTTGGTGATTGATGACGCGCCGCAGATGAGCTTCTCGCTCGGCGGCTTCCGATTGTCGAGCCGTTTTCGGCTGACCGGCCGATTCCGACAAACTGGCCTGCTTTGATTGATGCGTCCCGGGGTCATCGATGGCGGAGCTCATCAATACCCAGCAATCAATCGAGCCTTCCGGTTGACGCTGAGGCACACCCTGAACTTGCACACCAATGAACGCCCCATCATGCCGCCGCAGTCGAAACTCGACGGATACACCGCCATCACGACGCGAATCTTTCAGGGCGTCGGCCACTGATCGCTGATCCTCGGGATGCACGGTGTCGAGCCAACGCGTGCTCGCCAACTGGTCGATGGTTTGGCCTGTGAAAGCACGCCAACTGGGCGAATCTTCAATGAACTTGCCATCGCAATCAGCGATCCAAACAATTCGCGATGACGCTTCCGCCAACAACCTGAACGCTTCTTGGCCTGCCACAGACGCTCCCACGCCAACAATCAGAGGAGAATCCGGGTCCGTCATTCGTACAACGCTCGTTCATTTCCGACATTACGCCTGCATAACCGCCTATGCAAAACTTGTTCAGCGTCCATTCATGGTGCGTAAATTGAAGCCGCCCCTCGAGATGACGTCAATGCAATCGCTCGACGATTACGCGATATCCCTGTCGCATTGTAAAGAAACTTTCGCGACGAACGGCATCAGCACCCGCTACCGATGAGCAGACGCTGTTTGAGCGAGCACAATGGATTGCCTCAAAGCGAATCGATGCGTTCTGCGAGCGTACTCGACCAACCTCGGCAACGATTGAGCCGCGTACAAAAGCAAGCCAGCGAGCAGAACTGCGTGCATCCCGCCACTGTTGACGTTTCAGTTGGTGACGTTGGTTGCAATCGAGGTGGATCTCAACAAGTTTTGCCCGGTAATGCGGCTCTTTGTTCAATCGCCACATCAAAACAACAAGGTAACAACGAACGACGCGATGTCCAACTCTATC
Organism: Rhodopirellula baltica SH 1; assembly: GCF_000196115.1. Taxonomy (NCBI): domain Bacteria; kingdom Pseudomonadati; phylum Planctomycetota; class Planctomycetia; order Pirellulales; family Pirellulaceae; genus Rhodopirellula; species Rhodopirellula baltica. Next base: position 7,070,243 of record NC_005027.1, on the reverse strand, counting down.
GGTCACAAGTCGCCCCATAACACCTCAACCATTCAATCTCCATGAGTGCGAATCAAAGAAGAGAGACCGCAACCAATTGGTGTTTTAAGTGTGCAATGTCGGAGATCGACGACGTCAAGTTGTCAGACCACCACAAACGCTCATTCTGAAACCTGCCCGGCAAGCATCGGCGGCCAAACCAACGCTACTTGCCCATACCGCGAAACAACCCACCGCAGCCAGTCGCAAAAGGACATAAGAGGGCCGCGGAACTTCATTGTTTGTCAGTTGGACTATCGATAGCTTTCATTAAGAGTCCTCAGTCATCGGCATCTGTCGAAGGTCATTCGACCTAACAATGGAAGACACGAAAGTTTGCACGGTCTTATCAAGCCCCTCGCTTTTTCCCCCATGCTTATTCGTCGTTCAGAAATTGGATGACTGCTATTCATTGAGCGTATTCAAACAGGGGATCGTTATGACGTACTAAAGGCAACGACGTGGTTTCACATTGGTTGAACTCCTCGTCGTCATCGCAATTATCGGCGTACTCGTCGGATTGCTTCTTCCCGCGGTGCAAGCTGCCCGCGAAGCCGCACGGCGAATGAGTTGCAGCAACAACTTCAAGCAAATGGGTTTGGCGATTCACAATTACCATTCCGCTTTCAACCAAATGCCCACTCATGGTGCTGGAACCAATCCGGAGCCGCCGGACGCCTGGTTCAGAACATCAACCACAGGCAACCGAGTGCGTTTGAGTGCTTTGGTTCCGATGTTGCCTTACATCGAACAGCAAGGTTTGTGGGAACAGATTTCGAACCCCAGCACGCAACGAACCGATGGTGGCGTTCAATCGCCACCGTGGCCAGCAATGGGACCAACCCCAGATCAAATTCAATACACGCCATGGGTCAATGAGATCCCAACCTTCCGTTGCCCGAGTGATCCCGGCCGTGGTTTACCCGCGCTGGGACGAACCAACTACGGTGCGTGCCTGGGTGATTCGATTTGGCAATTGCACTTCGGTCCTTACAACAACAACCGGACAGCAATCACCAACGGTCGCGCACGGCAAGCCCGCGCGGCACACCGTGGGTTCTTCATGCCTTTGCAAGACTCCAAGTTTCGCGACACGCTCGATGGTCTCTCCAATACCATCGCGATGGGCGAGATGATCACGGCTTTGCAAGATGGCGACAAACGAGGCAACAGCGTTGCAACCAATGGCGGCAACTCGGGTCCGTTTGGTTTGGCGGCACTGCGTCGCAATCCCAACATCTGCACGGACAATGGCTACGTCGATCCAGAGCGGCCGCAATTTTGGCTGCCGGAGTGGCAACAACAAAACCGCCGCAACTTTGCACGTGGCCATCGCTGGGCTGACTATTTGCCGCTCATGTCCGGGGTAACGACCATCCTTCCACCCAACCGGGAAGCATGTGGTCGCTTCAACGCCCTGGGAACGACGTTGGTCGCAACGGTCTCCAGCCGGCACCAAGGCGGTGCACATGTTCTGATGGGTGACGGAGCCGTTCGGTTTGTCACCGATTCGATCGAAGCCGGAAATTCCAACGCCGAAAACATTTGGCAAAACAATGTGCCGGGCTCGGCGAGTCCCTACGGGTTGTGGGGTGCTCTCGGAACACGTGCTTCCAAAGAAACAACGGAAGAGTTTTAACAACCGATCGATGTAAACTCGCTTCTGCCCATCAAGATTGAAGTGATGGGCGGAAACATCATTTCTAAAACAACAAACTCAGACGAGAAACCAACGATGACTTCAGTTTTAAAATGCTTTCTTGTGATGATGGTTGCTTGTGTCCTGTCAGGATGCGGCGGGTCGGACCAGAACGCACTCGCCACCGAAGGCGCCACCGCGGACGATCTGGCCAAGTACGAAGCCGAGCTGGCGGCGACCAATTCGGACGCGGGCTACGACGAATCCGTGCCCGCCGAATAGCGAGCTAAGGATCGAGATCATCGTCTGCGATTGATTCCAGACGATGTTTTCGGCGGTAGTGACCTGGAGGAACCCCGGTCAGTTTCTTAAAGAACTTCGCCATGTGCTCGTCATAGTTGAATCCGGTGAGCCTGGCGATTTTCTTCAGCGGTTGAGAAGTGGTCTCGAGCAACTCTTTGATTCGAGCCAAACGAATTGACGCGATCAGATCCGATGGCGATTGATCCAAATAGGTTCTCATCCGACGTTCGAGTGATCGTCTGGACATCGGCACCGCATCGGCAACATCCTGCACCGACACCCCACGGCAAGCGTTTTCGCGAATGAACCGGTAGGCCTTGATGAATTCGGCGTCATCCACCGGTATCGAATCAGTCGAACCACGCACGACGATTCGCCGAGCCGGAACCCAGGTGAGCTCGGCCGGAACGATCTCACCCGACATCATCCGGTCCAGCATCGCTGCCGCTTCGTACCCGATTTTCTGCGTATTAGGTTCGACGCTCGTCAGCGGTGGAGAGCACAAAGGACAAATCACATCGTCATTGTCGACTCCAACCACAGCGATTTCATCGGGAACATGAATATTGCATTCGTGGCACGCATTCAATAACTGCTGCGCTCGGATGTCGTTGCAAGCCAATACGCCAACGGGTTTGGCAAGTGATTTGAGCCATCGTCCCAAACCGACTTCGTCAAGCATCCCGCTTTGCTCGGCATCAAACGTCGTCGCATGAACGGGACCGGGTGACTCATAGGCAACAACATCATGCCCCAGTGAACGGACATACTTTCGCATTTCAGTGAGCCGACGGTCGGAGTAGTTTGCTCCCCCAAAACCGCAGAAACCAAATTGTGTGTACCCACGATCTCGCAGATGGTCGACGGCGAGCCTCACGACCGACGCTGGATCGGTATCAAAGCCAGGAATCTTTCCCGCTGATCGCCAACATCTGAGATCAATGACCGGAAGCCCCAAGTCCTGAATGGCTCGAATCATCTTTGGCGTCTCAGCCCGAACGAGCACACCGTCACCCTGCCACCGCGAAAGCCAAGAAGGTGGATCCGCGTTGATCGTCATTTCCTGGTGTCGGAGCGACCAATCACCCTGGTCCTGCGCGTAAGCAGCAATCCCACGCAAGAGTCCTCGACCATAGGCGCGAGAGGACTCGATGAGCAGTGCGACACACTTCGTATCCGATGCGCCTGTCGCCATGAGTGTCGCACATGTTCCAGTAAAAGACGCAAAGTGAAAGGTACAACGCCACTAACACAGCACTTCGGGCCACTATACTGCCTGTTTGCCGCTGTCGCAAACAATCAGGAGCCTCGAAACCGCTCCCAAAACCGAGATGCAAACCCAAACGATCACGAAGCGTTCCGACGAAGATGGCTTGTCAAAAGTCCAAGAGAAACTGATCCAGTGACCTGCAAAGCAAAGCTGAACTCGTTCCGATTCTGCCTCCTGATCCTGTTGGCGATCTCGATGACAGAGGGTGATTGTTGCGCCGCCGAACCTTCGGCCGATTTCTATGTCTCGCTCGAAGGTCGTGACAACTGGTCCGGCACGCTTGCGGAACCAAACGATTCCCAATCCGACGGACCATTCGCAACACTTACGAGAGCTCGCGACGCGATTCGAAGCTCGGGCGAGAACCGTGCTGGCGATGTCCTTGTCCTGATTCGCGGCGGCACGTATCGACTGGCGAAAACGGTGGACTTCGGACTGGAGGATTCCGGTCACCCTGGTTCGACCGTCACTTATGCGGCTTACCCGGGCGAGACCCCCGTGTTCAGTTCCGGACAAGCAATCACGGATTGGAAACCAGTCACAACGGCCCCACCCGGTCTGCCTGAAAAAGCCTTCGACAAGGTCAAGGTCGCGAATGTCTCCGGCCGATTCCACACACTCTTCGATGCGGAGGGCATGCTGCCGCGAGCCCGATCGCGAGGATTCATTCCTCTGAAAGGTGGCAGTCGCAACGAGCTGCACTTTCCGGCTGGTCGCCTGAAGAACTGGCCCAACGTCGAAGACATCGAAATCGTCGTTCGTCCGCATCATGCGTGGATTGTGAACATCCTGCCGCTGAAGTCAGTGGATGAACAAAAGCAGATCGCCCGAACGTCGATCGACGCGACCTATGCGATGAACCCGCTTCACTTCCTCAAAACAACCAATTCATGCTGGGTAGAAAATGCCCTGGAGGAACTCGATGAGCCAGGCGAATGGGCTCTGAACACCCAAACCGGCAAACTCTATCTTTGGCCGCGAAACGATTCGCCAATCTTGGCACCAACGCTAAAGGAATTAATCCGCATCGAAGGCAAGATTGACAAGGAAGGGCCTCGCGACATTCCAGTGACAAACCTCTGCTTGCGTGGTCTGACTTTCACGCACGGCGAAAGATTCAGCATCGCTCCCGACGACGCGGGATTGCAGCACGACTGGGACATGCACGACAAAGCCAACGCGCTGGTCCGGTTGCGGGGAACAGAACGTTGCACGATCCAGCAGTGCCACTTTGCTCACAGCGGTGGATCCGCGATTCGTGTCGACCTGCATGGGCGATACAACGTGATTGACAGCAACGTGATCGAGCACATGGGAGGTGCTGGCGTTCTATTGTGCGGTTACGGCCCGGGCACCAAAGATGTGAATGGTGGAAACGTCATCTTCAACAACCACATCCACCACACTGGTCGCATCCATTCGCACTCGCCGGGGATCATGCTTTGGCAGAGCAGCGAAAATCGTGTCGCGAACAACCTTGTCCACAACACTCCCTACACCGGAATCATTCTCTCCGGTTGCATGACGGATTTCTTCCGCCGTCAAGGCAGAGAACTCGGACGAACCATTCGCCGGCACGAGATCGGATCCCTGCCGAAGAACCCGAAACAGGAAGACGTGCTTCCCTACCTGCACACGCGCGGCAACCAGATCGAACGCAACGAGATCCACCACGCGATGGAGATGCTCGGCGACGGCAACGCGATCTACATTCGCGGAGCAGGTTCAGGGAACGTGATTCGCCGCAACTACATTCATCACCTCGTTGCTCCGATGATCATGCAAGCCGCGATTCGCACTGACGGCGGACAACGCGACACGCTGATTGCTGAGAACCTGATCTACAAGTGCACGTCCCAAGGCATCCTGATGAAGTTGAACACGCGTGTTGAGAACAACATCGTGGCCGACATCATCGCTCCGCCTCGAGGTTATTACCTCTCGGTTCGCGAAGGCCCGCTCACCGGAGCAACGATCCAGCGGAACATTTTCTACTCCTCGTCAGACGTCTGCACGTTCATCGATGAGTTGCCTCCTGGCAAAGGCAGAACCAGTGAGGATCGGCGAGGCAGGGCCTTGGCTCGATCCAAAGACGCCGACACCGATCACAACATCTACTATTGCGCCAGCGACCCTGCCTTGGGCGAGCAGATGTTAGAAAAGCAAAGGCGAGACGGGGTCGACACGCAAAGCTTGGCCGTCGATCCGTTGTTTGTGGATCCCGCCAATGGCGACTTCCGACTGAGCCTGGATTCCCCGGCACTACGTTTAGGCTTTGCGGGTTGGGACCATACAAAGGCCGGGCTGATCAAAGAAGACTCCTCCGAACATCTCCAAGAACCTCTTCAATGAACCCTCCTATGAATCACTACCTTGCTCTCATCCTCGGCGTCCTGTTCGCTTGCGGAACGTTTGGCATCCCCGCGTCCGCTCAACAAAACGAACGCACCGAGACGAACAACGCCAAAACATCACCCAACATCGTCTTCCTGTTCGCGGACGACCAATCCACCTACTCCGTTGGCTGCTATGGGAACCAAGACGTCCTGACACCCAGCATGGACCAACTCGCTCGCGATGGCGTGCTGTTTGACAAGCACTACAACACCACGGCAATCTGCATGGCCAGCCGGGCCAATGTGTTTACAGGCATGTACGAATACAAAACTGGCTGCAATTTCGAACACGGAAACATGCGTCAAGAAGTTTGGGCCAAGTCATATCCGGTTCTCCTGCGCGAGGCAGGTTATCTCACCGCATTCGCGGGCAAGTTTGGACTGGTCGTGGACGGCAAAGGTTTGTGCGAAGACGACTTTGATTTTTGGGGCGGCGGTCCGGGCCAAACGAACTACGCGACCGCCAAAAATGAGTCGATGCGGAAGTATGCCAAACAGTATCCCCACTCCACGCTTTCTTACGCAGCCTTCGGGAAAGACGTCATCCGCGAAGCGACGAAACAAGACCAACCGTTCTGTTTGTCGATCAGCTTCAAAGCACCCCACAAACCGGCGACGCCGGACCCACGCTTTGATCATGTTTACGCAGGAAAACAATTCACCAAACCGTTGAACTTTGGACGCGAATACAGCAAGCACCTGGCGCCGCAAAGCAAACTCGGTCGGCAATACCCTCGGTTCAGCGAGTGGAAATACGACACCGATTACGACGATGAAATGGCCAAGTACCACCAACAGGTTTACGCGATCGATGTCGCTCTCGGGATGATTCGCGACGAACTGAAAGCCCAAGGCATCTCCGACAACACCGTGGTGATCTACACCAGCGACAACGGGTACATCTGCGGGTCACATGGCTACGGCTCCAAGGTGTTGCCAATGGAAGAGTCGTCTCGCGTGCCGCTGATCATCTACGACCCTCGCAGTCCACTCAACGGCCAGCAACACCGCTGCAACGAGCTGACCGGCAACATCGATTTCGCGCCAACGATTTTGGAATTCGCGGGTCTGCCGGCCCCATCCAACATGGATGGCAAAAGCCTGATCAAACTGCTGCGTTCACCAGAGCAGGACGGACACGAACAAATGTCATTCATCAACGTGTTCGGCCCACTGCCGACTCACAGCCTGACATGTCTGACGAAACGCTACAAATACACGTACTGGTGGTACGGCGACGATCAGATGCAACCCACCGAAGAACTGTTTGACACGCAAAACGACCCACTGGAACTGGTCAATTTGGCCAGCGATTCGGAAAGCTCCGCTGTCTTAGAAACCATGCGGACGCGATACGACGAAGAGGTCGCGAAATGGAAGCAGCAAGCCGTCAATTACAACGACTACCAACGCTACGGCACGCTGTTCGATCGTACGATCTCGATGGATGACAAACAGCCGTTTCTCAAACGACAAGCGAAACGAAAGAGCAAATAGACAAACGTAGGCAGCCCGCTCTTCCCATCACCCCAATGAGATGCCACGCCGTGATTCGACACCAACCCCTTCTCCCGCTCTTGCTCATCGGCAGCTACCTGTTCGTGGCAACGCCGCCTGCAAGTGCCACAACACCGGACGCTGAACAAGCGACCGCATCCGAACCGGACCGCGATCGCGAATCACTTGGTCGTGCGACGCGTTTGCTGCAGAAGTTCGACGAGAACGACAACAGCGTTTGGGACCGAACCGAAAACACACGTGCGTGGAATCGTTATCGCAAACTCGACACGGACCAGAACGGCAAGCTGACGATCGACGAACTCCGGCGTGACCGAACCGGATACCTGGAGACCGGCGGAGAACGCAAACTCGATCTGGTGTACAAGACCGTCGACAAGAAGGAGTTGCTGCTCGACCTCTATTATCCCACTCAACACGATGCCAGTTTCCCTTGCCCATTGATCGTTTACACCCACGGTGGCGGATGGGCCGCGGGCAGCAAACAAGGTGCGGCCAATGGTTCATTCAAAGTTGTGTTCCAGCAACTGCTTGATCACGGGTTCGCCGTGGCTTCGGTGAACTATCGGCTTTGCAAACCAAACACCGGCGTCATGATGCGGGACTGCGTCATCGACTCAAAGGACGCGGCGCGTTATTTGGCCAAGCACAGCGAAACGCTTCGACTGGATGCAACGAAGTTCTTCGTCATGGGCGATTCGGCGGGCGGTCAGATCGCTCAGATGCTGTTGCTGACATCGCCCGAAACGCTGCCAGGCGACAAGGAATTGGCGGCCACGCCTTACACGATGCTGGCAGGGGTTTCGTGGTACGGCCCGAGTGATTTCGAGAAGACCGAACTGTTCAATCACGACGACCGAGCCGACTTCCGCGATCGATTTGGACCTCGCATTCTGGGTTCAAATTCGTCCCCCGCAAACAAACTGGAACTCTACCGAGAGATGAGCCCGGTCAATTACCTGCGAGCGGACAGTCATCCACTTCTGATGATCCAAGGTGACAAGGACACGACCATCCCAGTCAAACACGCTCACCACATGAAACAAAAAGCGGATGCGATCAAAGCCCCCGTCGAAGTCATGATCATTCGAAATGCGGGGCACAATTGGCGGCAAGTCGACGCCGAGATCGATCCATCACGAGATGCCATCGTCGACCGAACCGTGCAGTTTTTCCTCGACAACCTCCCGCACTGATTGCGCCAACATGAAGACGACCTCTGCGATTTCGATAGCTTCATTGTTCGTTTGCATGCTGGCCACGCAGCCATTTGCGATGGCGGATGCGAACGCTGCTGATGCGGCCCGTCCCAACTTTGTGGTGTTCGTCGCCGATGACATGGGCTGGGGTGACTCCCACACCTACGGCCACGAACTGATTCAAACGCCCAATCTGGATCGATTGGCGTCTCAGGGAGTGAAGTTCACCCAGTGTTATTCCGCCTGCGGTGTTTGCTCGCCTTCGCGTTCTGCGATTCTGACGGGACGAACTCCGTATCGAAACGGCGTCTACCGACACTTGTCGGGAAACCACGAAGCACATCTGCGTGCCAGCGAGATCACGTTTCCAGAGTTGTTGAAAGAAGTGGGGTATGAAACATGCCACGTTGGAAAATGGCATTTGCTCTCGAGGCAACAGTTCAACAATCCGGAGTTCCCTCATCCGGGCGAGCACGGATTCGATCACTGGATGTGCACGCAGAACAACGCCAGTCCAAGCCATCAAAACCCAGACAACTTTGTTCGCAACGGCGAACCCGTCGGGCAGCTCGAAGGCTACTCAGCTCAGTTGGTTGCCTCGGAAGCGGCACGCTGGTTGAAAGACATCCATGATCCGTCCAAACCGTTCGCGATGACGGTGTGGGTGCATGAGCCGCATTCACCCATCGCAACCGATTCGCGTTTTCAATCCTTGTACAACGGACACGAAAACAGCAAGTACATGGGCAACATCACCCAAATGGATCACGCGTTGGGCATGGTGATGGATGCCTTGGACGCTCAAGAGGTCACCGACAACACGCTGCTGTTCTTCACTTCCGACAACGGTCCCGTGCCAGCCTTCGGCGGATCGTCAGGCGGACTGCGAGGCAACAAACGCAGCGACCACGAAGGTGGCATCCGCGTCCCGGGTGTCGCTCGTTGGCCAGGGCACATTCAACCCGGAACGATCAGCGACACCCCGGTGATCGGCACCGACGTTTTCGCGACGGTGTTGGACATCGCCGGCATCCCGCTGCCAACGGATCGCACGATCGACGGCGTCAGCATGCTGCCTGCCTTCGAAGGCAAACCCGTTGAACGATCAACGCCGTTGTTTTGGAGAACTCACGTTTCACCTCCCGAGGACCGCGTCGCACTTCGCATCGGGGATTGGAAATTGGTCGGCGACGAAACGCTGACGAAGTTTCAACTGTACGAGATCCAGAAAGACTGGAAGGAAGAACACGACTTGGCAGCCGCCATGCCGGAAAAAACAAAAGAAATGAAAGACCAACTGATGAAGGTCTGGCGAGACATCGAAACTGAGGGTCCCGATCACTGGTGGAAGAACGAACGACAGAAACCGGCTCGCGGTGGAACAGTGAATTATTGAGTCGTCCGAAACATTTATCTCCACAGCCACGCAAGAACAACCACGCAACAAGAAACATCCCCATGAAAGACACACCGAAGTTACCGCTGTTGATCGCGTTCCTTTTGATGGCAACGCCCGCGATGGCAAAGACCGAACAAGTCGCCATGCCCGGCGCCACCGCGGAAATTTACAAGACCGCTTCCGACGACGACTTTTTCATTTACCGGTTTGACCCGGAAGGTCACGATCCAGCCAAAGACAAACGGCCGGCAGTCGTGTTCTTCTTCGGCGGCGGATGGAACGGAGGCAGTGTGGACCAACTGGCACCGCAAAGTCGCTACCTGGCCTCTCGCGGAATCGTCGCGTTCGTGGCTGACTACCGCGTCAAGAGTCGTCAAAAGGTCACGCCCAACGCTTGCGTGGAAGACGGCAAGTCAGCCATTCGCTGGGTTCGTCAAAACTCAAAGCGACTGGGGATCAATCCTGAGCAAATCATCGCGGGAGGCGGATCCGCGGGCGGGCACGTCGCAGCGGCGGCTGGTTTCTGCGAGGGATTTGAAGCCGAGGGAGAAGATCATTCCGTCTCTTCCAAACCGAACGCGTTGATCTTGTTCAACCCGGTTTACGACAACGCAAAAGAGGGTGGTTATGGCTACGACCGGATCAAAGAGTGGTTCCCCGCCATCTCACCCGCCCACAACATCACGCCGGATGATCCACCCGCGATCGTCTTCCTGGGAACAAAAGACCAACACATTCCAGTCGCCACCGCGGAAGCCTTTCGTGACAAGATGATCGCCGCGGGCATCCAAACAGAACTTCACTTGTACAAAGGCCAACCGCACGGGTTCTTCAATCCAAAGCGAGGCGGCTTCAGCGACACGCTGGCAAAGACAGATCAATTCCTGGTCAAACTGGGATACCTCACCGGACCAGTTGACCAGCAACGGATCGAGGCACTCAATGTCAAATGACCAACCCATGCGGCACCGTTCGCCCAGTCAACTGATCCGTCTCGCGTTCATCACTGGATGCGTTCTGGTGTCGTGCCCCGCAACTGCGATGGCCGCGTTGTCGGTCGCGTCGCCGTTCACCGACAACGCGGTGCTGCAACAAAAGACGAAGGTGCCGGTTTGGGGATCGGCTGATCCTGGGACCGCAATCACGGTCGAGTTCGCCGGACAGACGAAGGAAACCATCGCCAATGCGGATGGAAAATGGACGGTCGAGTTGACTCCAATGTCTGCCAGTGCAGACCCGAAAACGCTGCAGGTCTCAAGCCCCGACTCAACCGTTTCCTTCGCCAACGTTGTCGTTGGAGAGGTCTGGATTTGCTCCGGACAATCCAACATGCAGTTCTCAACCGCAGCGGTTCCTGAAATCCAATCCTTGACCGCCACCTCGGAAAACATTCGATGCTTCGAAGTGAAACGAACGGTCGCGATGACCCAACAAGATCGCTTGGAAGGCAAATGGACTGAGCAGCCTCCCAATAGCGCCGTGGCGTTTTCGTTCGCCCACTTCTTAGAACAAGCTGGCGATGTTCCAGTGGGAATCATCCTGACGTGCTGGGGAAGCTCATCGATCGAAGCGTGGATGCCGCGAGAGATGACTGAAACGGTGCCGCACTTCCAAACGATGATGGAGGAATTCGATGCGGACACCGCCACCCAAGACCGGATCGCTTCTATCCTGAATGGCAAAAAGCCGTGGAGCCGAACCGACGATATCTTCCTGCGTCGCCAATCGAACATTCTCTACAACGCGATGATCCATCCGTTGGTGCCTTACGCTTGCCGTGGGCTGGTTTGGTACCAAGGCGAACGGAACACTCAGTCGATGTTTGGCATGCTGAAGGATCCTTGGTTCTCGAGAAACTCGGGCATGCTCAAGTATGGGGACACGCTCGTGGAATGGATCAAGCGGTACCGAAAGGAATGGGGCAACGAGGACATGCACTTCCTGATTGTGATGTTGCCCGGATATTTCAAACCGCTGCCAACCGGTCCTCAAAAGGGAGCCGAACATCCAAGCACTCACTCATGGGCTTGGATGCGAGAGTCGCAGTTGCAATCGCTTGACCTGCCACACACTTCCGTCGTCAACACAATCGACTTGGGCGACATCAAAAACATTCATCCGAAAGACAAACTGCCGATCGGTCAGCGACTGGCATGGCTGGCTTCTCGCGAAACGTTGGGGCACGCCATCGAAGCGGAGGGTCCGAAGATGAAACGCGTCGACGTTTTGGACGACCGATTGGTGGTCCACTTCGAACATGCCGAAGGCCTGCAAACTCTCGATGGAAAAGCACCTTTGGGATTTTGGTTGGCGGATGCTTCCCAGAAATGGGTGCCCGCAGACGCCGAACTGCGTGGTCAAACCGTGATCCTGAGTTCATCTGAACTGCTACACCCTCTCTACGTTCGCTACGCATTCGCGGGAAAACCAAAGGTGAACTTGGTCAACGCTGCGAAACTTCCCGCCTACCCATTCCGCACCGACACCTTCCAACCATGACATCATCCCCGTCCATGCACATGCCTTTCATAAATTCTTCTGCGATGAAACTTTACGCCGTCGCATTGATGATGCTCCTTGGTTGTGGCACGTCCGTCGCGGCGGAACGACCACCCAATGTGGTTCTGATCTTTGTGGACGACCTCGGCTACGGAGACCTGGGTTGCTATGGAGCGACCAAACTTTCGACACCGAACATCGATCGCCTTGCCGCGGAAGGAAGACGGTTCACCGACGCCCACTCCGCCTCCGCCGTCTGCACACCTTCGCGTTATGGGTTGCTGACGGGCCAGTACCCGGTTCGCGCGATGGGCGGCCAGGGAATTTGGGGGCCGCTTCCGACGACCTCCGGTTTGATCATCGACACGAACACGAAAACGATCGGAAAGGTTTTCAAGAACAAAGGTTACGCGACCGCCTGTCTCGGGAAGTGGCATCTTGGATTCAAAGAGGAACCCTGCGACTGGCAGGTCCCGCTGAGGCCGGGACCACAAGACGTTGGGTTTGACCATTACTTTGGCGTGCCATTGGTCAACAGCGGCAGTCCGTACGTCTATGTCAACGATGACAGCATCTTCGGATACGACCCGAGCGATCCGCTGGTGTACGGCGGCAAACCGGTTTCACCCACACCCATGTTTCCGGAAGAGGCATCGGTCAAAAGTCCCAACCGATTCAGCGGTGCTCTCAAAGCACACGAAATCTACGACGACGAGAAAACGGGAACGCTTCTGACAGAGCGTGCAGTGAAGTGGATCACCGAAAAGAAGAACGAACCATTCTTTTTGTATTTTGCCACTCCCAACATTCACCACCCATTCACCCCAGCGCCGCGTTTCAAGGGGACAAGCCAGTGCGGCCTGTACGGCGATTTCGTCCATGAGTTGGATTGGATGGTCGGCGAGATCGTTCAGTCGCTCGAAGACAATGGATTGACGGACAACACGCTTGTCCTTTTCACCAGCGACAACGGCGCCATGCTCAACCGAGCAGGACGCGATGCGATCAAGGCTGGACATCAACCCAACGGCGAATTGCTTGGGTTCAAGTTCGGCGTGTGGGAAGGCGGACACCGCGTTCCCTTGATCGCCAAATGGCCTGGCAAAATCAAAGCGGGGACTCAGTCCGATCAATTGATCAGCCAAGTCGACCTGTTCGCCACGTTCTCTGCACTCACCGAGCAGGAGATGCCATCGTCCGAGCAGAAAGACAGCATCAACATGCTACCTGCATTGCTAGACGACCCGAACGAACCCTTGCGGACGGAGTTGGTCCTTGCCCCACGCCAGCCACGCAATTTGGCGATTCGCAAAGGCAAGTGGTTGTACATCGGAGCCCGTGGCAGCGGCGGATTCAACGGTTCCAAACCGCAGCACCATGCCTGGGGAGGCCCCGCCGCGGTTCAGTTCTCCGGTCAAAAAAACAGCGACATCGTCAACGGTCGCATCAAAAAGAATGCTCCTCCCGCGCAGCTCTACGATCTGGAAAACGACCGGTCACAGACCACCAATGTCTTTCGCGAACATCCCGAAGTCGTGGAAGAGATGAAAGCCATGTTGGAATCCTATCGTCCCAAACAAGGATCCCAAGGCCAGCCGTCAAAGAAACCGACGCCCAAAAAGAAACCACGAGCCGCAAACCAACCTTCATCCCCTACCGCGTCCGTATCGCCTGCCGGTCGCGAGAAAACGGCGGAAACGACCAAGCCCAACTTCATCGTCATTCTCACGGACGACCAAGGTTACGGTGACCTCAGTTGCTTTGGGGCAAAGCATGTCGACACTCCCCGCATCGACCAAATGGCGGCTGAAGGATCCCGGCTGACCAGCTTCTACGTGGCCGCTCCCGTTTGCACGCCATCGCGAGCGGGACTGATGACGGGTTGTTATCCAAAGCGGATCGACATGGCGATGGGATCCAATTTCGGAGTGCTGCTTGCCGGCGATCCGAAAGGTTTGCATCCCGATGAAATCACGATCGCGGAAGTCTTGAAAACAGCGGGCTATCGAACCGGCATGTTTGGCAAATGGCACCTCGGCGATCAACCGGAGTTCCTTCCCACCAAACAAGGCTTTGATGAGTTCTTTGGCATCCCCTACAGCCATGACATCCACCCGTTTCATCCGAGACAAAACCATTATCACTTCCCACCCCTGCCTCTCTTGCAGAATGACACCGTGATTGAGATGGATCCCGACGCGGACTTCCTGACCAAACGCTTGACTGAACAGGCCGTCTCTTTCATCGAGAGAAACAAAGACCAGCCATTCTTTTTGTATTTGCCCCATCCAATCCCCCACGCTCCCCTGCACGCTTCGCCTCCGTTCATGGAAGGCGTTGCCGATGACGTCATCGCTGCGATTGAGAAAGAAGACGGGAACATCGACTACGCGACGCGTGCGAATCTGTTCCGTCAAGCGATCGCCGAAATCGATTGGTCGGTCGGGCAAATCCTCGATGCACTTCGATCCAATGGTCTCGACGAAAAAACCATGGTGTTGTTCACATCCGACAACGGCCCGCCGAAGAACACGCTCTACGCCAGCCCCGGCGAACTGCGTGGCCACAAAGGAACCACATTCGAAGGCGGCATGCGTGAACCCACCGTTGTCCGCTGGCCAGGACAAATTCCCGCGGGACACCAAAACGACGAACTCATGACAGCCATGGATCTGCTCCCCACATTCGCGAAGCTCGCCGGAGCCGCCATCCCAACCGATCGAGTCATCGACGGCAAAGACATCTGGCCCACGCTGAAAGGCGAAACGCAAACACCGCACGATGCCTTCTTCTACCACCGCGGCAACCAATTGGCAGCGGTGAGGTCTGGCAAGTGGAAACTTCATGTGAACAACGGCGTCGCCAAACAGCTTTATGACTTGGAGAATGACCTCGGTGAAAAGGTGAACGTCATCGAAACGAATCCGGAAGTGGTCAAGAAACTGCAACACCAACTGAAAGACTTCGCCGCTGACATTGCCAGCAACAGTCGGCCCGCTGCTTTCAATGCCAACCCAAAGTCACTTTCAAACTGAGAATACACGATGCCCACCTTTGTCCGATCCGGTGTTCCGAACCAGCGGCGCCAAAGCTGTTTTTTGATCTGTCTGCTGATGACCTTTGTCATGTCTTGGCAGGTTGGTTCCTCCATCGCAGCCGCTGACAGACCACCCAACTTCGTCCTCATCTTCGCCGATGATCTCGGTTACGGTGACATCAGTTGCTACGATTCATCGGGCGTGAAAACACCGCACCTCGATCAATTGGCCGCCGAAGGGTTTCGCAGCAAGGACTTCTTCGTCCCTGCGAATGTTTGCAGCCCTTCGCGGGCCGCGTTGTTAACGGGCCGCTACCCGATGCGATGCGGCATGCCGGTCGCCCGAAACGAAAACGTGGCGAAGTACAAAGACTACGGTTTCGCCCCGGACGAAATCACCATCCCCGAACTGCTCGGCCCCGCCGGGTACCGTTCCTTGATGGTCGGCAAGTGGCATCTGGGCATGGAACTCGAAGGCTCCCATCCTCTCGATGCCGGGTTTGATGAATACCTTGGAATCCCCAGCAACTACGAGCCTCGGCGAGGCAAGAATCACAACACGCTTTATCGAGGAAAACAAGTCGAACAGAAGAACGTTGCCTGTGAGGAGCTGACAAAACGCTACACCGATGAAGTGATCGATTTCATCGAGCGTCAGAAAGACGACCCGTTTTTCATTTATGTCTCGCACCACATTGTGCACAATCCGCTCAAACCCAGCCCGGACTTTGTCGGCACATCTGAAAAAGGAAAGTACGGCGACTTCATCAAAGAACTCGATCACAGCACGGGGCGGATCATGCAAACAATCCGTGACGCTGGCCTTGATGAAAACACGCTCGTCATCTTCACATCGGACAACGGCCCCACCCGCAACGGATCCAGCGGCGAACTGAGCGGTGGCAAGTACTGCACGATGGAAGGCGGGCACCGCGTCCCGGGGATGTTCCGCTGGACAAGCAAAATCGCCCCCAACCAAGTCTCCGACGTCACGCTGACGAGCATGGATCTGCTTCCGCTTTTTTGTGAACTCGCTGGAGTCCCGATCCCCGACGATCGCCAGATCGATGGCAAGAGCATTCTCCCGGTGCTCCTTGGCCAGACCTCCGAATCACCCCACCAATTCCTCTACTACTACAACGGAACCAACCTGCAGGCCGTCCGCGAAGGCAAGTGGAAACTGCACTTGCCACGCACGACGGACGACCAACCGTTTTGGTCCAAGAAGCCTGACAAGACGAAGGGCTTCGTGACGCTGAATGAGATGAGGCTGTTCAATCTCGACCGAGACCTGGGCGAGAAGAAGAACGTTGCCGATCGTCATCCCGAAATTGTTGCTCGCTTGAACGAGCAAGCGGAACTCATCCGAACGGAACTCGGCGACGTTCAAACCATCGGAACGGACCAATATCCCATCCGTTTATCGAACCCTCAGGAACGTTGACCCTTTCCATCTCGCTCTCGCAAACCAAAGACGTCTCTCGAAGAAACCATCGTGAAAACCAACATGCAAATACTTCTGTCACTCGCCATCCTCACACTGCTGGCGGTCCCAACCTACGCGGACGATGCCGTCGCTGTACCCACCGTGGTTGTCATGCATTCAGAACTCGAAGGCATTGGTGCCCAGCCCGGTGTCATGCGTCGAGACCCCAGCGACATCATTCGAGTCGGCGATCTCTACTACGTGTGGTATTCGAAAGGAAAGATCTCGCCGGGATACGATGCCACCGTTTGGTACGCGACTTCGAAGGACGGCCACCAGTGGACCGAGAAAGGCATGGCACTGGACAAAGGCGAACCCGGCAGTTGGGAGGGAACCAGCGTCTTCACTCCGAATATCCTGGTCGCTGAAGGACGCTATTGGCTGTTTTACACGGGGACGTCCAAGAAGTACGGCAAGGGGTTTCAACCCGACTCCAAAATCGGCATCGCGGTTTCGGATTCACCCGACGGCCCTTGGGAACGACTGGCCACCAACCCAGCTCTTTCGAACAGCCCCAACGCTGCTGATTTCGACAGCCACCTTGTCGACGACGCTTGCTTGATCGTCCGAGAAGGAAAGATTTGGTTCTACTACAAAGGCCGCCAACTGGGCAAAGGTCCTGGACAAACTCAAATGGGATTGGCGATCGCTGACAAACCAGAGGGCCCCTATGTGCGACATGAGTCGAACCCTGTCATCCCAGGCAACCACGAGGTTTTGGTGTGGCCTCAAGGCAAAGGCGTGGCAGCCATGATCGGCACGACAGGCCCAAAAGCGATCACCAATTCAATCCTGTATGCGGAAGACGGAATCCACTTCACCAAAACTCACAACGTCAAGAACGGCCCCTGGGCTGGCGGTGCGTTTCGGCCAGAGGCATTCACTCAAAGTGGTGAAGGCAAACTCCCGAAGTGGGGTGTCGAAATTGGAACGCCTCAACGCAAGCAAAGCGGTCGGCTGCCTTGCATTCAACGGTTCGATGTCACGGAGAAAGACTGAGATGCAGAAAATCACCTTCACAGTGCTCGCTGGATTGATGGGAACCGTCATGAGTTTGCATTCCGCCCCAGCCGTCGCGGTCGACGGATTCGCCGAAGACTTGGCGTTCATGCAGAATCATACCGACGTCGTTGTGCTGCACCGGGCGGATGCGGCGATCGCTGTCGCACCGGCCTACCAAGCACGCGTGATGACCAGCACGTTTGATCGCAAAGCCGGCCCAAGCTTTGGATGGATCAATCGCCCGGTCATCGAACAAGGCTTCCTTTCCGAAGACGAACGACAGGGCAAACTCGAAGAACACATCTACATCTTCGGCGGCGAAGAACGTTTCTGGCTCGGTCCCGAAGGCGGACAATACGGATTGTTTTTTGAACCAGGCACCCAATTCGAGTTCTCGGACTGGACGACGCCCCCTGCGATCGACACTGAGACCTACGAACTGGTCGAGCAAACAGACGTCTCCGCCAAATTCCAACACTCGGCGAAACTGACCAATCACAGTGGCACCAAGTTCGACATCGGGATCGAGCGCACCATCAAGCTGCTCAGCCCAGAAGAAGCAGCGGATCAGTTGCAGGTCGAGTTTGGTGAGGACCTGCGGGTCGTCGGTTATGAAACCGACAATCGAATCACCAACACCGGCAAGAATCCCTGGAAGAGCGATACCGGTTTGCTCTCGATTTGGATCCTCGGCATGTACAACCCTTCGCCCGAAACAACCGTCGTCATTCCGTTTCGCCCTGGCGATGAAGAATCGCTCGGCCCGAAAGTCAACGACGCGTACTTTGGAGAGGTCCCGCCCGACTACCTGCGCGTGGAAGATCAAGAACTGTTCTTCCGGGGCGATGGAACTCGCCGAGGAAAAATCGGCATCTCCGCGGAACGATCCAAAGGAATCGCCGGCAGTTACGATGCCGCAGGAAAAGTGCTGAACATCGTCACCTACAACGTTCAGGACTCTCCGAATGGATACGTCAATTCCATGTGGGAACTGCAAGACCAACCTTACGCCGGCGATGTCATCAACTCTTACAACGATGGTTCGCCCGAGCCTAACAAGCCGCCGTTGGGTCCGTTCTACGAATTAGAAACATCCTCGCCCGCCGCGGCGTTGCAACCCGGCAGCACGATGAAACACGTGCAGAGAACGTTCCACATTCACGGCACCGAAGCGGAACTCGAGCCACTTGCTCAACAACTGCTTGGCGTGACGCTAAAAGAAATCAAAGCGGCTTTCTAAGCTCACGCGTTTTGAAGTTGCGTTTTTTCGTTGAATGGCCAACGGCCTTCTTCAACATAGCCAGTGGGCAACGCCCCTGGGCTAGAAGAACACGGCCCCATTTTGGCCAACGGCCAAATTCAATCCAAAACGTGTGGGCTGATGTTGGCCGTTGGCCAACTCATTTCCCTTCGCTCTCGATTCCTGGGGCGATGCCCCAGGCTACGATAATGAAGGCCTTTGGCCAACAAAACCGATCCAAAAGCGCAACTTCAAAACTCACGCGTCGGGTTGTGATGGGTGGCCCTGGCCACTCTGACGGGCAAGAGTGCCCATCCTACGCCTTGAAACGGCACAACCGCTTGGGTCATTCCTCGCCCGGCAGGTTAAGGCTCGCGTTGCGAGCGTAGACCTTCGCAACGGCCGCATCGTCTTCACCGCCCAATCCCATTCCTGCGGCGGCCAGGAATTGCTGCAGCGCCGCAGCGGTCAGCGGAGCGGAAAACTTCGCGTCGCGAGCGATGTCCAAAACGATGCCCAGATCCTTGGGCCAAATGTTCACTTGGCTCAGCGGCGTGTAGTCGCCGGCGGCGATGTGCGGGCCACGGTTCTCGAGCATCCAACTGGTCCCAGCGCATTGCGGGATCACTTCCAGGAATTTTTCCGGTGACACGCCCTGGGTCATGCCAAACGTCATCGCTTCGGCCATCACGGCGATGTGCACGCCCGCGAGCAATTGATTGACCGCTTTCATGGCCGATCCAGCACCGACGTCCCCCAACCGAAAGACGATTTCGGCCATCGCGTCGAGCGCCGGACTCGCCACCTCGAACGCCTCATCCGAGCCCGCCGCCATGATCGAAAGTTGTCCCTTGGCCGACTTGGCAGCGCCACCCGAAATCGGAGCATCCAAGTAGTGCAAGCCGCGTTCATTGCACCGGCTGGCCATTTCACGTGCAAAGTCAGGAGCCACGGTCGCGCAGGCGATCACGACGCTGCCCTTCTTCATCGAACATGCGACTCCGTCCGGGCCGAACAACACCGCAGATGTCTGATCCGCATTGAGGACTGAAACAACCACGATGTCCAGCGTCTTCGCGACATCCTGGATATCGCCGGGCTGGCCACCATCGGCGCGAAATCGTTCGACCGGATTTGGAGAAATATCTGCCCCCCACACCTCGTGTCCGGCCCTCAAACAGGACTTGGCCATGCCATAACCCATCGCCCCCAAGCCAATCACAGCAATCTTCGTGGCAGTCGTCATGGATTTCTTTCTCTCGGCGTTGTTTGAGGTTGGGTCCCACCGTGGGCAGGACAACTCTTGGTGAATGATTGATCGAGTGCTCACGCAGCGATACAGCGGACCGGAGTGAATTGTAGATGAGATCCCCTTTCCGCCCCTGCGCAGATACGCACTTCTGCTACGCTAATGCGCATCAAAAAAACCTCGGACCGCCCTTGGGATCTCGCCCCGTGACAACCACTCCACGACCGCGACATGTTGGCATCCTTGTTGAGACCGACGATTCCTGGGGTCGCAATGTTGTCGAAGCCATCTGTCGATTTGGTCACTCGAGCGATTGGACGGTTCTGATTTCACCGCGTGACTCGCAAGGCCGCCTGCGCCTACCAAAAGTCTGGAATGGTGACGGCATCATCGCTTCATTGCGAACCGCCTCTTCGGTCCGCCACGTCAAAAGTCTGAACCTACCGGTGGTAGATGTCGGGATCATGATCCCCAAGTGCGATTGGTTCGCTCGCGTCGCCACCGATGACGCGGCTCGTGCCAAGATGGCCTTTGAACATCTTCGCGAACGAGGCCTGACTCACTTCGCCTGCTACGCGCCTCCGATTGGCCGTTACTCGGACGTTCGATCCGCGGCCTTCGTCCATGCCGTGACTGAGGGCGGGTACGAGTGCGCCATGTACGAAGCACCCCACGACGACAGCGCCGGTTGGTTGACGAACTATTCCAACGTGCGTCGATGGCTGTCCACTCTTCCGCGTCCGCTCGGGATCTTCGCCGCCGATCCTTACCCAGCCAGACAACTGGTCGAAATTTGTTCGGCCGACTCGATCCGAATCCCCGACGAATTGTCGGTGTTGTCTGGGGACGACGATGAACTGCTATGCAATGTCGCCACGCCCCAAATCTCGGCGGTCGAACTGGCCAGCCACCAGATCGGCGAAACGGCTTCACGGATGCTCGCGAAAATGATGAGCGGGAGTGCCACCCCGAAACGCGAAAGGCTGATTCCTCCGCTTCAGGTGCGAGGCCGGCACTCCACCGATATTCTTGCCATACCAGACAACGAAATCGCGGAGATTCTGCGTTACATTCGCGACAAGGCTCGCGATGGCATCACCGTCACTGATTTGCTGAACGAGTTCCCCATTTCTCGGAGACGTCTGGAACAGCGTTTTCGAGCGGAACTGAATCGCAGTCCCGCGGAAGAAATCCGTCGGGTTCGCATGTCTCACGTCGCTCGCCTGCTGCTGGATTCAGACAAACCCATTTCAACAATCGCGTATGAATCCGGCTTCGCGACGGGGGCGTCTTTGTCGCAAGCCTTCCGCCAGCATTTCGGAACCACTCCCGGCGAATACCGACGTCAAAACCACGCGACGTGAGTTTCCGAGAGCGCCCGGCACAACGAAAAATCGAAAGTGATTTGCGCGTCTGCGAATGGTTACGAGATCCCGATCGTTTATCCTTAAACCTCGCACCGGCACCATAACAATCCACCACGGTGGACCAGACCGCCATTGACACTCCACTCGACGCCTAACAGGCTGTTGATTTAGTCGCATACCGAATGACAATCATTAGCCGTTGGGCGTTAGCCCCGGTTGGCGTCTAATCAACCGCCGCTAACGCGGTGCGGCTCAATAAATCAACAGCCTGCTAACGCATTGAGCAGTGATGGCGTGCCAGCTTCCCACCCACCACCTCCCCCTCGGCAAACACGCATGACGGAATATCCGATGATCTTTCCGTTTGGTTTTCGATCTCCTTTTGTCGCATTTTGTTTCTTGCTGCTAGGCAACGTTGGCCTGGCCGACGAAGCGGAATCGCCCCACTCCGATCAGCAACAACGATCCGGCCCCGTCGACTTTGTTCGCGATATTCAACCAATCTTTCGCGACAACTGCTTCGAGTGCCACGCTGGGACAACGGAAGAGGGCGGCCTGAATCTAGGAATCAAAGCCAAGGCGTTCCAAGGAGGAGACAGCGACGAAGTCATTCTCGCGGGCAACAGCCAAGACAGCCTGCTGATCGAATTGGTCTCCGGCGGCAAAGACAACGCGTTGATGCCACCGGAAGGATCCGAACCTTTGACCGACGAACAAGTCGCCCTGCTTCGTGCTTGGATTGATCAAGGCGCGAACTGGCCCGACGACGCCGACGTCATCGATCCCAAAATGGATCGAGCCAAAACGCACTGGGCATTTCAACGACTACAAAATGTCGCTCCGCCTTCACGGTCCTCCGATGACAACTGGTCCCAAACCCCGATCGACTTGTTCATCAAGCATCGATTGGATGAGGCTGGCATCCGTCCTGCGGCCCCCGCCGATGCGAGAACGCTGATTCGGCGATTGTATTTTGACCTCAACGGGCTACCGCCAACCCAAGAACAGATATCGGAGTTTGCTGTAGCCCATTCGGTGAACCCGAAGACGGCTGTCCAAGATTTGGTCGACAAACTTTTGAGCTCGACTCGCTACGGCGAACGTTGGGGAAGGCATTGGTTGGACGTGGCTCGCTACGCGGACAGCGACGGACAAGAAGCCGACCAAGACCGTCCGCATGCATATCACTATCGCGACTTTGTGATTCAAGCCTTCAACGATGACATGCCCTACGAGCAATTCGTACGCTGGCAAATCGCAGGCGACGAGATCGAACCGGACAACGACGCTGCTGTTTCAGCCACCGGTTTCCTGACTGCCGGCACGTCTTTCAAATTGCCTGACTCGTTTCTCGAAAGTGAACGTCTCGCCAACCGCTACAACGAGATGGACGACGTGATCTCGACGTTGGGTGCTGGCATGCTGGGGATCACGGTCGCCTGTGCCCGTTGCCACGACCACAAGTACGACGCCTTCTCAGCGAAAGAGTACTACCAACTGCTGGGCGTTTTCCACAGCGGCGATCGCGTGTCCGACAAGTTGCCAAGCGGGAAAGACGGATTCTTTTTCCGCGACTTTGGCAAGGAACGTCAAACCACTTGGCTGTTCCGACGCAGCGACTTCTATGACCGAGAGATCGAAGTCGACATTGGTTTTCCCGCAATGCTTTCATCCGGAGCAGACGCCCATGACTACTGGGAAAAAGCCCAGGAAGCCTACAACGAAATCGGCGAGCCAAAGAGCACGCTGCAACGCCGTGCATTAGCGGATTGGATCACCGACACCGACCGCGGCGGCGGTGCGTTGCTGGCTCGCGTCATCGTCAATCGGGTTTGGCACCATCACTTTGGAAAGGGCATCGTTCACACGACAAGCGACTTTGGTGTCAACGGCGACGCGCCGTCTCACCCTCCATTGCTGGAGTATTTGACGAAAGCATTTGTTGACAGCGGTTGGAGCCTCAAGACTCTTCACCGTGAGATTCTCAGCAGTGCCGTGTGGCAACAGGCGAGCACCCGCGAAGCATCTGACGAACGAGGACTGGACGTCGACCTCGGCAATGAACTGCTTTGGAAGATGAACCCGCAGCGGTTGGAAGTCGAGGTGTTGCGAGACGCGATGCTCGCCGTCAGCGATACACTCAACCTGCAAGCGGGCGGCCCAGGGTACAAGCCTTACATCGCTCCGGAAGCCAACTTGGCCCGAAACATCCAAGGGGAAGGTTACCCCAAAGACGCCCCCGATGATGCGACCACGCGGCGGCGAAGTGTCTACATGTTCCACAAGCGTCTGATTCCCTATCCGATGTTCCAGGCATTCGACCGTCCGGATTTGATGACCAGTTGCGATCGCCGTCAGAACACCACCGTGGCACCTCAAGCCATGGTGATTCTCAACGATCGCTTCGTTCGCACTGTGGCGAGCGACTTTGCGAATCGCTTGATCAAAAAGCAATCCTGCGAGTTGACATCCGATGATGCAGAACTGAAACCAATCATCGCCGACGCGTTTGAGATGTCCTTTGCACGTCGACCAACGGACGCCGAAGTCGACGCATCCATGCAATTCATCGAAGCACAATCGATCGTGAGAACCGAACGAGACGAGCGTGATCCTCGGATCGAAGCACTGGCCGATTTTTGTCAGTCGCTCTTCGGACTCAATGAATTCATTTACATCGACTGATCACGCGATCGACTCGAAGCCGAACGATACGCTCACATCGCGGTGAAGCAAACCAGCCGCACCGCCTGAAAAAACTCACCGAGTCAAAGGTCAATCAACATGACAAAGAACTCTTTATTGTTTCCCTGCGGTCGTGTCGCGAACATGCTTAGTCGTCGCGAATGGCTGTGCCGCGCCGGTGCCGGGGCGGGAATGCTCGGATTGGCCAACTTGATGGCAGAGCAGAATTTGCTCGGCGCAGCGCCGGCAGAAACGCCATCCGCTCCGGTGACTTCACTCGCGCCACGACCGGGGCATTTTCCCGCGAAAGTGAAGTCGGTCATCTGGTTGTTCATGGAAGGTGCTCCCAGTGCCGTCGACATGTTCGACCGCAAACCAGAACTCGACAAACGAGATGGCGATACGACCGACATTCAAGCGTTCTTTGGAAATCCTGGTCCGCTGATGAAGTCGCCGTTTTCGTTCAAGCAATATGGCGAAAGCGGACAATGGGTTTGCGACCGATACACCAACGTCGCCAAGCACGTCGACAAAATGGCATTCATCAAATCTTGCTACAGCGAATCGAACGACCACGTCCCGGCGATCTACCAAATCAACAGCGGGCTGCCTCGTCCGGGTTTCCCCACCGCCGGAGCCTGGGTGACGTATGGATTGGGCAGCGAAAACCAAAACCTTCCCGGCTACGTCGTGTTGGGCAACACGCAGGGTGCCAAAGGCGGCCCTCACAACTGGGGCGCAGGCTTTCTTCCATCAACCTTTCAAGGAACGCTCTTTCGGTCCCAAGGGGCCCCGGTTCTCAACCTCAACCGACAACCGCAAATCACCAAACAAGACCAAGTCGCACAGCTTGACTTGATGGCGAAGCTGAACGATGAACACATGCGGCGTCACACGCGAGATGCCGAGTTTGCGAACCGAATGCAATCCTTCGAACTCGCGTTTCGAATGCAGAAAGAAGCCACCGAAGTCGTCGACCTTTCGCGTGAGACCAAAGAAACGCAGCAGCTTTATGGGATCGACCAGCCAAGATCGAAGTCGTACGGCTCCAAATGCTTGATGGCACGACGACTCGTCGAGAGCGGCGTTCGGTTTGTGCAGGTTTACAGCGACGGTGAATGGGACGCACACGACAACCTCGAAGAAAACCACACCCATCACTGCGCCGCGACGGATGTGCCCGTGGCGGGTTTGCTTTCTGATTTGGAACAACGTGGGTTGCTCGATTCGACTCTCGTGATTTGGGGTGGCGAATTTGGTCGCATGCCAATCTCACAAAACGGCAAAGGACGCGATCACAATCCCAAAGGCTTCATGCAGTGGATGGCGGGCGCCGGTATCAAAGGAGGCGTCAGCTACGGCGAAACCGACGAGATCGGATACGAAGCGGTCGAAAATCCCGTCAGCGTGAATGACCTGCACGCGACGATCCTTCACCTTCTCGGCCTGGACCACGAACGCCTCACCTACTTCCACAACGGACGCAGTTATCGACTGACGGATGTCGCCGGCAAAGTCATCCAGGAGATTCTCGCCTAGCAGGCTGTTGATTTAGTCGTATACCGAATGACAATCATTAGCCGTTGGGCGTTAGCCCCGGTTGGCGTCTAATCAACCGCCGCTAACGTGGTGCGGCTCAATAAATCAACAGCCTGCTAAGCAACTGCCTCAGACGGGTACGCCGCGACGGCAGCCGACATTCAATCGGCTGTATCAGCGGGAACGATTCGAAGGTAATCCAACGCGAACATGTATGCCCTTTTCGCTTTGGGATTGGATCCCAGCATTTGGACATTCAGCGAATGCCCGGTTCCCTCGACCGTGATCTTCGAAAACGACAAAACTCCCGTTGTCACCACGTTTTTGCTATACAGATCGATCGGCGGGCCGAGCGGTTGATCATCGAGTGTCAATTGCACAATGCCATAGTCGCCCGCGCACGTGAGCACCACTTCCACGTCAACGGTGCCGGTGAACTCTGGCAGTGCGAGTGTCAATGTGTCGGCCGGCTTAGCCCCCGTCCACCAAAGCTGCGATTGGTTACTCCACTGGTCCGATTTGAAACGAGACATATCCTGCGGTTTCGTGGAACCGGCGGTCGCTTTGCCCATCAGTGTTTCGCCTTCGATCGCACCTGGCACCTTTCCTGTCTTTGCGTCAATCGTTGATTTCGGACCACGCAACGCCTGCGCGTCTTTCACCTGCGGCAGCTTCGGACCGTCGTAGATCTTCGGTTGTGCCGTTTGATACTCCGGCTCACTGACTGACTTCACCCGATGTGTCAAAACGTGAGCTCCCAGCATTCCACCGACTACGATGTCGGGAAGTTTGTCGTCGTTGATGTCGACAATTGAAATCTGCCGACCGATCCCGGCTTCGCCATCCGCCTTGTACGGCACCCAGTCCACACCGTCACTGCTGCGAATTAGCTTGAACCAATACACAACCGCACCTGCGTCCCATTGGGGACTTTGGCGGTGATGAGACCAATAAGTCTTTCCGGTAACGATGTCCTTCAACCCATCGCCGTCGATGTCGGCCAACGCCACGGAATGTAATTCGCTGAATGCGATGCCGTATTTGTTTTCCGATGGATGTTCGCCCATGATCAAATGATGCCTGAACTCAGGCGAATCTCCGTCGCCCGGAAGTTGTTCATACCACGCCAAGCCGAAATCATGAGCACGATGACTGGTGATGATATCGTTGTCACCATCGCCGTCGACATCGTACACATACATCTCAGCACCGCCGTATCCTTCGCTCAAAGAAACCGGGTGATGGAACCATCGCGTCGACAACGCTCCCGTCATCGGTTGCTCGAACCAACCCTGTGAATGAATCAAGTCTTGACGTCCATCTCCGTTGACGTCTCCAATCCCCAATCCGTGGCCAAACTTCTTCGATGCGGTCTGTTCCGAGATCGGATGAAAATCCCACGTATCAAAGGGTCGTGCCCAATCAACCGTCGCAAACCCGAAGAAGCCATCTCGGGTGCAGATCAGCTCGGGTCTTTCATCACCAACGATATCCAACCATTGGGGTGACTCATTCGAAACCCAGTCGAACACTTGGTGTTTTGGCCAATGTCGATTCAAGCCGCCTTGGCCGGGGTTTTCATAAACGTAGGCGGGGGTCCCCGGAAATCCCACCACAAAGACATCATTGCGTCCGTCGCCGTTGAAGTCATACAACCAGCTAAAGAAATTGTCCGCATAACGATCCATGTTCTGCGGAACAGGCTGGTAGATCTCATGTTTCGCTGAAAAGCTTGGTCCTTCAAACCAATACGGACCATAAACAACGTCAGCCATTCCGTCTCCATTGATGTCTGCCGCATTCGCACCTTCTGAGAAATAGGTGCCGGTCAACTGTTTTCGTTCGAACGAATGAACGGCATGCTCATCGGCCATTGCCATCACAGGCATGGCGATGCTGACCAACAAAAAAATTCGAGACACAATCATATTGAAAGACCTTGCCGAGGGAGTTGTCCCGCACATAGACGTTGCGCGACGGAGGGGCGAAGTCCGGACTCCGAACTCAGGTGAAACGTGAGTCGGTCAAAACGTCGGACATTCGATCGACACATGATCGCATAAAACCAACCTCGCCGCTGAGTTGACACCAAAGACATTCTGCAATCACACGGTGCAAACGCTTTGCTCAATCGCGTGAAATATGACCTTTCTACATTCATCATGCGTTGAACGATTCAATTCGGTGGGAATCCGCTTGAACCGCCGATAGATCTTTTCGACGCAGCGGCTTCGCGACTTCGTTATAGTGGACCCAAACAGATTCAGGACGACAGACTCAGAACTAGATTGCTCCGTCGGAAACCATCGAGTTCCGGCCGGGACCGCCCCGCTGATGCACGCGGCCATGAACACGCACACTATGAATCAAATCCACATGCAAACTCGGCGAAGCTTCCTTGCCAACGCAGGTGGTGGAATGGGAATGCTGGCTTGTGCTTCACTTGCCCAGGCCGACTCAGGTGCAAACGTTCATCAGCCGCATTTTGCCCCGCGTGCCAAAAGAGTGATTTGGCTTTTCATGCACGGTGGCCCCAGTCACGTGGATCTGTTTGATCCGAAACCCGCGTTGACGAAGTACAGTGGCCAGCCATTGCCGGAAAGCTTTGGCAACGTGATGACGCGTCGCGACGTCAAGAAGAATCCTTTGCTCGCTCCAATCCGTCGCTTTCGACCGCGAGGCCAATCGGGTTTGGAGATCAGTGATTTCCTCCCACATATGTCTGAGCATGCCGACGATCTTTGTGTGATCCGTTCGATGCACGGCGACAGCGTGAACCATCCGCAGTCCGTCTATCAAATGAACACGGGCAGCATCCTGATGGGCAATCCCAGTGTCGGCAGTTGGGTCGCTTATGGATTGGGATCCGAAAACCAGAACATGCCAGCGTTTGTCGTTTTGCCCGATCCAGGCGGAGGACTCAAAGGTGGACCTCCCGCGTGGGGAAACGGCTATCTGCCCGCCTCCTATCAAGGCGTCACCATGCGTCCGGGCAACTCACCGATCCTTGACTTGCAACCACAACCGGGCGTCACCGAAACACAACAACGACTCGACCTTTCCCTGATTCAAAAGCTGAACCAAAGGCACCTCCAACAACGCGACTTCGACGATCGATTGAACGCTCGCGTGAAGGCGTACGAATTAGCGTTTCGAATGCAATCCGAAGCACCGGAATTGGTCGATATTCAGCAGGAGACTCATCAAACGAAACAGATGTACGGCATCGACCAGAAAGAAACTCGCGAATTTGGCGAACGCTGTTTGCTGGCCCGTCGGATGCTTGAAAGCGGTGTGCGTTTTGTCCAGTTGTATTCCGGCGACACCAATGGCTGGGATGCCCATGCAAACGTTGAAAAAAACCACACCGAGTATTGCAAACGAACCGACAAACCGATCGCTGGATTGCTGCAAGATCTCAAACAGCGTGGGCTGATGGAAGACACGTTGGTGATCTGGGGTGGTGAATTCGGACGAATGCCCATGAGCGAACAGGGAAAGGGTCGCGACCACAACCCTTGGGGATACAGCGTCTGGCTCGCTGGTGCCGGAATTCACGGTGGCCGTGCGTTTGGTGCAACCGACGAAATCGGACTGCGAGCAGTGACAGACAAAGTTTCTGTCAACAATTTCCACGCGACGCTGCTGCATTTATTGGGAATGGATCACTACGACCTAACGTACTTTCACAACGGTCTGGACAAGCGGTTGACCGGTCCCGATGAAGCGGAAGCGGTCGAAGGGATCCTTGGTTGATGTGTATTCACCGACGAAAATCGTCGCCGATCACAGACGTGGATTGTCTGTATGCGTTGATCGTGTTGTGTGCCTTTGCAATCAGCACATCGATCTTCAAACGTGGTGTCTTGGCCGACGACGGTGCAGCCGACTACGTCGAGTTGCCCATCGACGAATACGACCGCGATCACTGGGCGTTCCTGCCAATCGAACAAGTTGAGGTGACGCCAACTCTCGACTCAGTCTGGCTCCGAAATCCAATCGATAGTTTTATCCAATTCGAACTGAATCAACGTGGGTTGCATCCACAACCTCAAGCTTCACGGCGAACACTACTCCGGCGACTGAGCTTCGACCTGACCGGATTGCCACCGACGCCAGAACAGATCGCCGAGTTCGAAACGGACAATCGAACCGATGCGTATGAGCGGCTTGTCAATCGCTTGCTTGACTCACCTCAATATGGCGAACGGTGGGCACAGCACTGGCTCGATTTGGCACGTTTTGCAGAGACGGACGGGTTCGAACATGACAAGCTTCGTCCTAATGCGTGGAAGTATCGGGATTGGGTGATCAACGCCCTCAACGCTGACATGCCCTATGACCAATTCATCCGGCATCAAATTGCTGGAGACGAAACAAGCCCGAATGACGAGTCCGCTTCAACAGCAACACGGTTTTGTCTGTCTGGACCGGACATGCCAGACATCAATCTGATCGACGAACGTCGGCACACTGTGTTGAACGAATTGACGTCGACCATCGGCGAGGTATTCCTCGGCTTGCAAGTTGGCTGTGCGCAGTGCCACGACCACAAGTACGACCCGATCAGCCAAGCGGACTTCTACCGACTGCGAGCCATCTTTGAACCATCTGTCCCTCTTAAAAAGAACCGCTCACTCTCAACACTGCGCGAATCGTTCCCATCCCCACACTCCAGCCATCTGATGCTGCGTGGGGATTTCCGCAGTCCAGGTCCTGAACTGAGCCCTGGTGCTATCCGAGTCGTTTCGTCGAAAACGCTTGCTTACTCGCCAAGACCAACAAATCATTCTGCCGGCCTTCGCACAGCCTTGGCTGATTGGTTGGTCGCGACTGAAAACCCGTTGACTGCGAGAGTCATCGTTAATCGCGTCTGGCAACATCATTTCGGTGTTGGACTATCCAGTACGCCCAGCGATTTCGGTGTGATGGGTTCCGAGCCCAGCCATCCCGAACTGCTGGACTGGCTCGCGTCGTCGTTCATGAAGCGAGGATGGAGCCTCAAGTCGCTGCATCGAATGATTGTGACGTCGGCCACCTATCGTCAACGAAGCCGACTCTCGGAAGATGCAACCGACACAGAAAAAAATGTCTGGGCGGACGCACAGAAAGCGGACCCAAATGCCCAACTACTTTCCCGCTACCCGCGTTGGCGTCTCGAAGGCGAAGCGATTCGTGACGCGATGCTGGTTGCCTCGGGACAGGTCAATTGGAAGCCCAGCGGTCCGGGTGTTCGTCCGCCACTTCCTAAAGAATTGGTCGGAACACTGCTCGTCAACCAATGGAACGTCACGGAGGATCGCTCCGAGCATGCTCGTCGCAGCATCTACGTCTTTGCTCGGCGAAACTTGCGATACCCAATCTTCGAAGTCTTCGATCGCCCGAGTGCAAACACCAGTTGTTCCCGACGAGACATCTCGACAACAGCACCACAATCGCTGCATCTTTTGAATTCGCAGTTCTCGCTGAGTCTTTCACGATTAATGGCCACAACGGTCGTCAACGACTATTCGACCGATGCGGAACGCATTGATGCAATCTTCCTTCGCTCATTCAGCCGGCTTCCGGCACCTGAAGAACGGATCGAAGTACAAGACTTCCTAAGTTCAAGCACATCGACCGACACGGAGAAACTGGCTCATTTGTGTTTGGCTCTTTTTAACAGCAACGAATTCGTCACCATCGACTGATCGCGTTGCAGCGATTCCGACGTTCGCAACCGATTCACTCAGATGGGACTGGCAATGTGTCTGCCGTCGCGTTGGCCATCGAAGCGAAGAGTCAGTCAGAGCTTCAATTTCATTTGGCTGGATAATCAGCCGAAATTGGGACGGCAACGAGGCCTGGAATTTCTTCGGAAATCGCGTCGATTTTCGCGAAGCGATCGCGAGTTCCCGGGCTCAGGGTTAGGAGCACCCCGCCCAAACCAACGCCGGAAGACAAATCATGAACGATCAATCCTCCTCCCAGCCAATCCCACTTTGGATCAAGCTCGCGTTCACCGCTTTCGTTGCGGTTCTCACACCGTACTACTGGCGAGAGTATGGCCCGACCAACTTTCTCTATTTTTGTGATGTCGCATTGTTTTTGGCAGTCGCCGCGGTGTGGACACAGCGTCCAATCTTTGCATCGATGGCAGCAGTTGGGATCACCATTCCGCAGTTACTTTGGCAAGTCGACTTCGTTGGGCAATTGTTTGGTGTGCCCGCAACGGGCATGACCGACTACATGTTTGACCCGGGTATCTCACTCTTCGCTCGCGGCCTGTCGTTCTTTCACTTTTGGTTGCCGATCCTGTTGCTCTATCTCGTGTGGCGTCTCGGCTACGACCGCCGAGCATTGCTCGCATGGACCGGTACCGCATGGCTATTGCTGTTGATCTGCTATTTCTTAATGCCACCAGCCGGTGCCACCTTGGACTTCCCAAACCAGCCCCACAACATCAACTACGTCTATGGAATGGATGACACGCAGCCGCAGCAATGGATGCCCCCGCAAGCTTGGCTCGGCATGCTGTTTATTGGACTACCCGCACTGCTTTACTATCCAACTCACTTGGCGTTGAAAACCTTTCTTCCAAACCACTTGCCAAGTAAGTCCCGGAAACCAACCGTAGCCCCCAGTCCAAACGCTGCTCTGTCCAACGCGTCTTGACCGAGCATGGCCAAGCAACATTGGCAAACGTGCATCCGCCATTGTTCACCGATCAAGACCTCACGACATCAACGTTTCGGTTTTGGAACTTCCGAGAACAGATCACCAGTCGCGCAAACGTGCTTTGCAAGATCGATGAGTTTCTGACGACTTCGGGTGGCGGTGTTTTGTAAAAGCCGATGAGCATCGGATTCGCCCAGATCACGAACCTGCATCACGATCCCCTTTGCTCGTTCGATGATTCGTCGATGCTCCAGTTTTTCTTCAAGCTCGGTGACCTGGCGACGCAAGTCCTCGAAGTGTTTGAATCGTCGCTCAGCAAGGAAGATGGCCGGCTGCAAACTCTCCGTCGTCAGCGGTTCAACCAGGTATGCCATCACATGGTCTTCCAATGCTCGTTCGACTTTGTCGAGGTCATCGCTGCGTGCAACGATGATCGCGGGAACCGGGCGTCTCTCACCAATTCGAATCAAAGCTTCAATGCCGTCCATATCGGATAACCGTGGCGCAGCGACGATGATATCCGGTGGACGGTGTACCGAGTGCTCGATCAGACACTTGCCCGATTCTGTGACAACAGGGACTGTATGCCCAAGCGCTTCCAACATCGTCGAGATGACACGACGCGCGCATTCGTCACCGTGAGCCAAGTAGATTGTTCTCGATCGGCCGATGTCATCATTCATGCGAAGCTTCTTCACTTTCGTCGTCGATGTTTTCGAGTGTTTCCTTTAGTTCATCAATCCGTTGCTTCATCAGCGTGGATTGATCAAACCGGCGTCGAGCCAGGTAGATCGCGGTGCGAAGATCACGGTCGTTCACGGGTTGAACCAGGACTCCCATGACTTGGTCCGCCATCAGCCGATGAGAGCGATCGATGTCCTGATGCTCCAAAACCGCAACTGCTGGGCAGACATTGAGCTCGCTCAGCTCATTCAACAATTTGAAACAATCGTCACTCTCAAAACGCGTTCCAACCACTGCGATGTCGGGAGGATTTTCTTGGCATCGCCGGATCATGACTGCTGGTGACGACGTCGACAGTTCAACCTGATGTGTGAGCAATTCCAAGTTGGCCTGCAGCACCTTTCGCTGACCGTCGTCGCCGCTCGCCAAATAGATTTTCAAGTTGCTGTCTTTCATTCTCAAAACGGATCCGCCGGCGGCAGTCTGTGGAACACTTCACCTTGCCACTAAAACGCAAGTATCGTGCCGCCTTTGCTTAGATTGCAATTGCAACATCGTTCCTCCCAACAGCGATTTCGCTCGTAGCGGTTGCGACTCAGCAATGGGAGCAGCAATTCGGCCGACCAAGAAACCGTTCCTCAATCGGTCGTCTGCCATTTTCATGGAAGACCGTCCGTCGCTCCATTAGAAAACCCGCGTTCGATTTTTTGTCGCAAGTTGCTCGCTGATGGTACGACCTGCTCGCTTTCGTGCCGAAACCGAGCTGATCGCCTTCCTTTGCGATAGCATCAAGTCAGAAGACGTAGCAGTTTTCGCAGCGCATCTCGCATTGCATTCCGGGGCCGATCACTCGACACTGTGAATAGCACCGGACGATTCAGATCTCTCAGCTTTCTGTAACCGAACGCTGTTTCGAGCGGCCCAAAGTTTGCTCCTTTCGCTACATTATCCCTTCGCACCGACGCCGTGGCACTGGCATCTTTCCTCTCGATGCATCGACAGTCCAAGACGGATCCCCTTCTTTCGATTTAGTTCCTCCAGAGCGACCCACCGGACCAGATCCTTGAGACGTCAGAGCACGACAGAAGAGCGTTTGCGACTTGCCGTGTCGGTGGCTGAATTCGGGATCATCGAGATCGACTACCTGAGTGGTGTAGCAGTTGCGGACGAGAAAGCCGCCGTGCTGTTTGGTTTGCCAGCCAACCAGGAAGTCACCCGAGAGGAAGTGCATCGCAGATTTCATCCGGATGATGTCTTCGACATTGAACGCAAGGTGAAGCAATCCCTCGAACCCGATGGCACCGGCGAATTCGCCACTCAACACCGAGTGGTTCACCCCAAGGGCGAAGTTCGGTGGGTGAGTGTTCGCAAACGAATTTTCTTTGATGAGGTCGATGGAAAACGCGTGCCCGTTTCTGGCATGGTCGCCGCGATTGATATCACCGAACAGAAAGAAACAGAACACAACATTCGCACGGGTGAGACACGTCTGAAGCTCGCCGCTGAGGTGACCGGCTTCGGCACTTACGATTTGGACATCCGTAGTTCGGACTGCGTTTGGTCCGACGAAATCTATCGTATCTTTGGCATTGAAATCGGAGAGACATTCACGCGAACCGCGATGTTCGATCGAGTGCACCCGGAAGATCGTGCTCGATACCGCCAACTATTTTTGTCGTTGTCCGGCAAAGACGCCAAGCACAGCTTCAAGTTGGAACACCGGATCGTGCGTCCCGATGGCGAAGTCCGCTGGATCATCAATTCAGGGCTGCTTTTGTTCGATGAGCGGCACCCGGGTTCCATCCCCGAACGAGTGATCGGAACGATGCAAGACATCACCGATCGCAAACTCTTTGAGCAATCGCTGCAGGACGCTCGAGACGCGGCCGAAGCAGCAAACCGATCTCGCGGCGAGTTTCTTGCGAACATGTCGCATGAAATTCGCACGCCGATGGCCGCCATCCTGGGGCATGCGGATATTCTTCGCGACCACCTACGGGATCCGGACAATTTGCAAGTCGTTGATACCATCCGTCGCAACGGCAATTTCTTGCTGGGTATCATCAACGACATTTTGGATTTGTCCAAAATCGACGCGGGCAAACTTGAAGTGGCCAAACAACCGGTTCGGCCAGATGCGATCGTGGCAGAAGTGCGATCGCTGATGGACGTGCGTGCGGCGGAAAAGAAGCTGCCACTTCAGATCGAGTTTGACGGTCCGGTTCCCGCGGTCATTCACACCGATGCGATCCGGATTCGACAGATTTTGGTGAACTTGGTCGGCAACGCAATCAAATTCACCGATGAGGGCGTCGTACGACTAACTGTTCGATTCGACGAAGCCAACAGCTGCCTTCAATTTCATGTGATTGACACCGGTATCGGAATCCAATCCGACGAAATCGACAAACTGTTTGATCCTTTCGTGCAAGTCGACAACACCTCGACGCGATCGTTCGGTGGCACGGGGTTGGGGCTCGCCATCTGTCACCGACTCGCTCACGCGTTGAACGGGCAAGTCGATGTTGAGAGCCAGTATGGAGTTGGAAGCCGGTTCACTTTGTCGGTCAAAGTCGACCCTGATGTTCAGCTGGTCAATCCGAACTTGGCCCTTTCGATCTCGGCCGATGTTCCTCACGGGGAAATCCACCTTGACGCAAAAGTGTTGGTCGTTGATGACCGACGAGACATCCGGTACTTAGCCCAGCACTTCATTGAACGTGCCGGCGGTGAAGTGGTCACGGCCACCAACGGAAAGGAAGCGGTCGAGTTCATGGAAACCGGTGATGCCGACGACGTTGACTTGATCGTGATGGACATGCAGATGCCAATCATGGATGGCTATGACGCGACGAGCGAATTGCGAAAACGCGGCTTCGAGCTTCCCATCATCGCATTGACGGCGAATGCCATGAACAGCGATCGCGACGTGTGCCTCAGCGTTGGATGCACGGACTACACCACCAAACCGCTCGATAGCAAACTGCTGATACGGATGATCGACCGTTTGCTGACGGCATAGCGTACGGCTCACATCCTGACGCACCAATCGTCAGCGATTCCGGGTTGCTGTGACATCAGCCCGCAGTACAGGCTACATCAGCATCCTAAAGTTCCATCTGCACCAGCTTCGCGAACAACACTCGTAACAGCTCACGTTTGCGATCCGAATTCCCGGTCATCCGATCTCGAATTTCGGCCATGCTCATCCACTCGTGGCCAGAAACCTCCGCGGGGTTGCATGTGATCAGCGTGTCTTCGGCGACCTTACTCAGCGACCCATAGTAAGCCTTGCCCTGCATCGGTCGGATCGAAAACTCGACGTCGCGACTACCTTGTCGCTCCGGGATCGCTTTGCGTCCCAACCAAACCGAACGCCGGAAATGCATTTGGTTTCGACTGACACCAAGTTCAACGTTCAAACATTGGGACGTCGCTTCTTCGACCGATGCGTTCGGCGGGATGCCTTCTTGCGGTGGCATCCAAGCTCCGCGACCTGCTGCCGGCTGAACAAATAGAAACGCATCTCGTTCGAGCGACTGGATCAAACAAATCACCACCGGCCGGTAACCCAGCAATCGCTCGCGAGTCGGGCGGTCATACGCCAGCTTCCCGGCCACCTTGATCCAATCCAGCATCGGTCACTCCTTTCCAACCCAATGAAACTTCTGCGCTGACAACGCGATTTCGCCATCCCATCGGTACGCCACCAACTTGCCGTTCTTGGCGACGCTGTAATCGGTGCAGGCCACATTGGCCGCCAACGGAACAGGCATGCCCGTCAACCAATAATGGCCCACCAACACCGGTGGAGCATCGAGCGAGTAACCAACCAGTCGCTCAGCGGCAGCAGGATCGATTGCCAGGTCGGGTACGTCGTCTGACCCAAAATGATAGCCGCGGTAGGTACGTCCCGCTGGCTGCTCATACCACTTCACCCGAACCGTGTCTCGCACATGTCCGGACTTGTCCACGATTTCATACCCACTGGGCAACCTCAATTCCGGTCCCTTGAGCACATCTTCGACGGCCGCGTGCAATTCACTGCACGGTCTCGTGGCCTCCGCCAAAAATTCAGGCGTGAAAGGACCGAATGTATCCAACGACCGATTGATTTCGCCGATCCTATCCTCCATCCAAGCCGCATGAACGACGCGGACGCCGTTGAGTTCCAACGCCACCGGTAAAGTTCGAAACCAAGCGATCGCATCGGTCAATTCTCGCGTCGACAACTGATCCAAAGTGGCTTGGTGCTGGTTGCGATTCTTATCAGAGTGCTCGCGATACCATTGCTTTGTGGTCCCTGGCACGGCGGTATGAAAAGCAATCGCATTGAACTCGTGGTTGCCCATCACCACGAGAGCGTCACCGGCATCGACCATCGAACGAACGATCTGGATCACATCCGCGATCGCGGGTCCACGATCGATCAAGTCTCCAACGAAAAGCACCATCCGATCCGCGTGTCGAAAACCGTGGCCGTGTCGCTGGTACTCCAAATCCAACAACAACCGAACCAACTCCTCCGCATGCCCATGAATATCGCCAATGATGTCGTAGTGCTGAGGCAAAATCTGTCATCCTGATTGCTGGGTGGCCCGGTTCCATTCCGGAGCCATCATAGCAATCAATGATGGCTTGCTGGGCGAGCAAGATCATCAAACACCTCGTCGATCCCTAACATCACGCGGCACCGCTGAAACCAAGACCTGCCAGGGTTTGTGCCTCGATGCGGGAGGGCATCCGCCTGTTCAGACGCGTCCCAAGTCCAATCCCATGATTGCGACCATCATTCGTTCAGAACGCGTGTCACATCGCTCGATCATCAACGCTTTCGCGTAGAAATGCAGAGCCGGCCGAGTGGAAGGCCAGAGCGAAAGCCTACTGGAACCTCACTCCAAAAGAACGGCGGAGCCATGGGGCAACTACGTCACCGCTCAGTGTTTTTGCGATGACGTCTCAAAAGCCGCCATCATGACGTTGGCTCGGCTATCCAGTTCGGGATCCTGCTTTGCTTGACGCAGGTGTTCTCTTGCGGAGTCGACGTTTCCGGCATCGATGTCCAGCAATGCGAGATTGTGGTGCGCCGCCGTCTTTCCAATCGCGAGTTCCCAATGCTGGAACGACTTGGCATGGTCGCCATTTCGATAGTGGACCATCGCAAGCGTTGATCTCAGACGTGTGTCCTCCGGAAATTTCTGCACGCCACTGCTTGCTTCCGCGATCGCTTGTTCGAAACGTCCCGCTTCCATCAATGTCCAGGCATAGTTGTTGATCAACTCAGCGTCATCAGGCATCCGCTGAACGCAGAGCTTGTATCGTTCGATGGCAGAATCATGGTCGCGAACTTCCGCATACAAAGGCGCGAGATCGGCATCCAGCGACATGGCGGTCGGATCCAGTTCTTCGGCTCGCTCAAAGAGTTTGAGGGCTTCTTCAGCGTGCCCCTTTTGGGCGACCGTCTTTGCGGTTTCGATGCAAAGAGCACGTTCGCTGGGCATCGGCTGACTCGCCGCCCTGGTACCTGTTGATTCAGTCGATGCGAACGGCTTCAAAAAATCAGACTGGTGATCTTTTTCGATGCTGTTGCAACCAATGGCCAGCGGCAACAACATCAAAAGCAGGATCCGATTTCGTCGACGTGCGATGCGGCAAAGGTGCATCAAAAGATTCCCCCAACCTGGCTGCCAAAGGACTGACCGCCCAAGCCCGAGGGTTGCGAAATTGGTGCCTCCGTTCCAGAGGACGAATTGCGGATGGCTCCGAATCCACTGGCGACTCGCTCCGCCTGAGGACCACGCAACCCCAGTGCAGCAGGCGTGGCAACTTCGACGACCGGTGAAGTGATTCCGAATGATGCCAGTTGGCCGACGACCGCGTTGACTCTCGCGGCGTCCAATTCATGGTTGCCAGATGGCTCGATCAACGACGGCTGAGTGACGGCCAACCCGCTGTTTGCATTGCGAGCCATTCGCTCGGTCGCTCCCGGTGAAAGCTCCGCACTCATGCCGATGAAGTCAGCGTTGTACAGCACCGTTTGATCGGCAACCGCACCGGTGACTTGGGCCGTTTGCCAGTTGCAAACCTTGGAACCAGCAGGCTCTGGGATTGCCCCGGCGGGAATGTCCGCGCATCGATCGACGCCCAAGATTCCGCCTCGAGAAGTGCAACCGACGGTCGTCGCCAAAGCGAACGCCAAACTTGTCGCGGCGAGCCCGATCATCTTTGGTTTATTGAGCATGACTGCCTCGCTGAATCATTTGGCGTAGCGACGAACCTTCCAAGACAGCACCTTGCTGGGCTGGCACCGCAACCGGGAGTGGTTCAGTGGAACCCTTCTCGATGGTGGTCATCGGTTGGTAACTCACCGGTTGGTTTTGAGATCGAATGGCCGTGTGTGGTACGGGTGATGGTCGAGGACAACAGCGATCCGTCGGACCAACCTCGCCAATCATGAAGAGCTCTGGACAGCAATGCTCTGCACGTTTCTGTCTTGCATAGTCCGTCCGAACAGAGGACCGATGGTCTTTGGACCGTCGACTCTCCAAACGATTCGCGATGAAGAACTCAATGTCGCTGGGCTCGTACACGTCGCTGCCCGGTAGAGCGGGAGTTTCGCAAGCATCAACCGGGGCGACCAAATGAGGCGTGACGAGAATGACAAGTTCCTGTTCACCGCTGCTGCTGCGATTGACGCCACCGGTTGCTCCAATGATCGGCAAGTCACCCCAGAACGGCGTCCGATCCGAACTGGCCCCATAGTTCGTCTGCAGCAAACCGGCGACCGCAATCGTTTGGCCACTTCGAAGCTGCACCGTCGTGGAAAAGTTGCGACTGTTCAGGCCCGAGACCTGAGTCCCCCCGCCTCCGCCGCCGATGCTTGTTCCCAACGATTCATCGCGAGTGCTGACTTCGGCGTTCATTTGCAATCGGATCACGTCGCGATCTTGGATGAACGGAGTGAACTGCAATTGCACACCAAAGGGAACAAACGAGACGCCTTGCAGGTTGTTGCCAACACCGCCGCTGCTGATGATCGGAATGGGGAACTGACCGCCGGCTTGGAAATCTGCCGGCTGGCCGTTCATCGCGACCAAGTTGGGCTCGGCCAATGTTCGCGAAAGATTCAATCGTCGGAGTGCTTCGATGGCCAAGCGGACTTGCCCCATGTCCAACGACGCAAGAATGTTGGCGCCGGATTGGCTTTGAGTGCTGGCGAGATTGCCGGTCAATGACTGAAAGACCGTCAAACCGTTGTCGTTGTCGACGCCAAAATTCAACCCGATGCTGCGAGCGGCACTTCGGTTGACTTCCGCAACGGTGACTTTCAACATGACCTGTTGCTCGCCAACGATCTTCATCTGGTTGATGATCCCGGCTTGCGACAATGCGATCGGGTCCAGGTTGCGTCGTCGCTCCGCGGCAGCCTCTTCGCTGGTGAGTGGATCCACCGCTCCGACGAAGTCATAAGCCGCCGCAACGGTGACCGGGTTCGCAGGTCGGGTCAGACCCGCCCGAACTCCGCGTGCACCGGTCAAGATTTGCAAGATTTGTGACATCTCGATCGCATCCGGTGCTTGCCCGCGAACGATCAAACGATCGGCGATTTCGTCGAGTTCAACAAAGCTGTTTGGAAACTTCTCATTCAGTTCCGTTTCCAGGTCGCCAACCGGCTTGGCAAGAATCGGATCCTCGTAAACCCGCACCAAGTAGCTGACCACACTTTGACCGCTCGGCGCACCGCTGTCTTTGAACCACAGCATCAAGGTCGTCGTTCCCGGCTGAACGCCAGTGACGGCCAATTCACGTCCGCTTTCTTGATCGATGATTTCCGTGCGAATGGTGTCCTCATCGGGGACATAAATTCGCGTTGGCGTATCGGCAAGGCGTAGAATCTTGGGACGACCGAGGACCAGCGAAAGTGGTATCTCGGGGTCGATCTCGGATTCAACAAAGCGACTCGCTCGTTGCTTGGCAGCGTCACTGGGCGGCGGCAGGATCAACTCCGCGGGCAACCCCGATTGAATGCGTGAAGGGCCGACATCCGGAATCGGTTGCCATGGGATCGCACGATCATCGCTTGGAAGTTCCAAGTCAGAACGGAGCGGCCGAGGCTCACCGATTTGCAGATTGGTTTCTGGCAATCGGACCGGACCGCGTTCTTGTGCGAACGCTGGCATCGCGATCCACCCCATGAGCAGCGTCGCCAAAACGCGACGCAGCGGAGATCTCAGCGGCATTGCCGACTTAGGGGTCATGAAACGTCTTCCGTGAATGGACTGCAAAAAGACCTGCGCAAAGCGTCGCCGTAATCGACGCAGCACCAGCAGGACGGGTCCGACCACAGGACAACCCTCCCAATCGGCACAATCGGAAGACAACTTGAGCCGCGTTCACATCGTTGGCGGTGTCCCGTCGATCACGCTGGCGATTGCCGCTGGTTATTCACAGCCATGAATTTCGCCAAGAACACGCGTGGTGCTCTTGATCCTGGTACCCCATGCAGCTTCAGCCGGAAGGTCTAAAACGGCCGTGATCGCAGGGTCTATTCACCCTACTGAACGCAGAGGCTGTGCAGTTTTTAAGTGCTGTATTGGCAGGCGGTTATCACCACCCTGCCATTGGGAGGATCGAGCGAAGCGAGGGCTCTGCATTGGATCCAGCGCGTCATCAACAACCCCACGGTCATCTTTACGCCAAAGGCGTTTTAAGAAGGTAGCTGGCGGTCGAGCGTAGCGAATACCGCCGGAAGCTTACGCAACGTTCACATCGACCCCACCGGGAGTCGCAGATCGGACGCGCGGAATGCGGCCCCAACCTATTGGCAGTCGTTGCAATGGCCGCGAAGCAGAATTTCGGTCACTTCGCCAACCTTGCCGCTCTCTCGCTGGCTGCCCGCGGTCAATTTCACGTCGTTCAGGCAAGACACCGTGCCGCAATCGACGCACAGGAAGTGCGGGTGGGCCGATTGGTCGTTCTCCCCCTCCGCGATCGCTTCGAATCGCCAAACGTGATCCCCCAACTCGGTCCGACGCAGCAAACCGGAGTCCGTCATGTCGTTCAAGTTGCGAAACGCAGTCGCTTTGTCCACGCCGCTGGCGGCCAGTTGCTCAGCGACATCCGCGTGGGTCAGAGGTGCCTTCGCCTCTCGAAGCATGACGAGTGTGGCGATTCTCGCAGGGGTTGCTCGCAACCCCGCATCACGAATGGCCTGCTTGATAGCTTCGATTGACTCAGACGACTTGCTCACAGAGGTGACCTAAAAGAAATGAACCTGACCAGGATTCGACGACGATCCTCCAGCATATCAACCTGCAATTCTTTTGCAAATCCACAAAATCGGCAGGCACGATCCTGTGGGGCGTGGATGTCCCCGGAATAGCTGCTTCCCCGAGCTTCCCAGTGACCCATTCGCTCTTTTCCATAGACATCACTTCAGTTGTTTATGCACAAGCGTTGCATTTCAGATTGACAAGCGATCACCCGCATCCTTTAATGCACATAACTTGCATCTGCATGCACGATACCTAGACATGTTTCCCAAAAGCCAATTGCGTGTCTTTTCCTTTACCAGCACTGGGAAAAGAAGCCCCAACGACCATGACGGAGCCTGATCAATGAGCGATGTCCCCTATCAACCCGCCAGTGCTCTGCCGCTCAGCAGTTCCGAGCCCACGAGAATTTCCACTTGGCGCGACTGGGTTGGGATCGTTGCATCGATCGGATGTGCGATTCATTGTGCGGCAATGCCGTTTGTGATCGCATTCTTGCCAGCGCTGGGACTCAGCTTCCTGGCAGACGAATCCTTTCATCAGTGGATGGCGCTGGCTTGCTTCTTGATCGCGATCGCGGCTTTCGTCCCTGGCTTCCGCAAGCATCGCCGGATGACACCGATCGCAATCGCCAGCGTGGGACTGGTCCTGATCACCAGCGCAGCATTTGGCTCGGCCGGCGACTGCTGTGCAGCCTGTGAGACATCCACCATCGCGGCGACCGATGCCGCCGTTTGCACCGACGCATGCTGTGAACATTGCACCGCCGCGGCTGGTGCAGATGCCGGTTCCGATGGTGCGGAATCCACCCTGAGCAGTTTGGCTGCTAGTGGGAGCACCCCGGAGCAATCTGGGTTGCAAGCCTTGGTCGCTCCCTTTGCACTCTGGATCACACCGATCGGCGGACTCCTCCTGGTTTGC
This sequence comes from Rhodopirellula baltica SH 1, assembly GCF_000196115.1. NCBI lineage: Bacteria > Pseudomonadati > Planctomycetota > Planctomycetia > Pirellulales > Pirellulaceae > Rhodopirellula > Rhodopirellula baltica. The sequence continues at coordinate 7,026,863 of NC_005027.1, read as the reverse complement.
GCTCACTTGCTGAATCGACGATACGGATGCCTCTGCGGTTGCTGCGAACCGGAAATGCAAGCTGCCTGATCCGGTGAGCATCACGACGCGACCTCCAATCGCTACTTGCACTTCAGTAGCAGCTGTTCCACTTCGTCCCAGCCCGAGGTCGCTCTGTCAGTGATGACTTCCAATCGGCTGTCGCGACGATACGCCGTGGTGCTGAATGAGGTCTCATTCTTGCTGCGATTGATCACCCACCAATCATCCTGGCACCGAAACACGCCTTTGAGCCGCACGACCGGCTGCAGATAGCCAAGTAGGTCCAGCAACTGATCCCGATCAAAAACTTCATCGACGGAAAAGATCCACCCGCACGCCCACTGCCCGTCGCCCTCGTTTTCAATCCGTTTGGGCTTTCCCAACATCGGCGGGGCCTCAATCGAAGTCAGCCCGCCCGCATCCACATGCCCGGCCGCATAGGAATGATTGTGCGAATGAGCCTCGCCAAACTTGGGTGGGCGGACAACCGTGTTTTGGATATCGAGCCACGCGGGATCGATTCGCCCATGGTCCGTTTCAACAATCAGCATCTTGGGCGGGTCGAATGATTCAATCCATTCACGGCATTGCTGCGTCAACTCGGGGTCTCGCTTGTCGGTGAAGTTGATCGCGACGACATCGGCCATTTGAACCTGGTCATGAAAGACCTCGGAATCCCGCCACTGCGGTTTGCTCCAATCTTCAGGATCAACCAAACAAATTGTTGCCCGAAGATCGATCGCTCGACGAAAGTTCTCGTCCCTCAACTTGTCGATCAAGGCCGCTGGATGCCCCGCGCCGCTGGGTTCCAAGAACAACCGGTCTGGTTTGCTGCGACGAATGAATTGACTGAAGACTGCATCAAAAGCAAACGCGACGGTGCAGCACAAGCAACCGCCACCGAGTTCCTGCACGCTAACCTCCGGTGACTCCGAGTCGATCAGCATCTCGTCCACAGTCACCATGCCGTATTCGTTGACAAAGATCGACCATCGCTCACCGTCAGGTCGATGCGTGAGCAAACGATTGATCGCGGTCGTCTTCCCTGACCCAAGGAACCCGGTGATCAAATTGGTTGGTATTGGCATCGTCAAAATCGAACAGGGCTAACTTGCAGTCTGCGGATTGGCATCCGTTCTCGAGAGTTTAACAGATTTTCGAGAACACTTTCCACATGCATACGTATTGCAGGTGCGTCGTGTTGTCATACACTAAATCGCGTCGTATCGGCTGCTATCGCTTCTTCTCCTTCGAAGGGTTCTTCCATGTTGCTCAAGTTCCGAACACTCTGCTTGATCGTTGCGTTATCCGGTGGTGGGGCCTTCGCGGTCGCCGACCAACCCTCTCTGCAACAGCCCACGGATATTCGCGGCAGCAACGTTGCGAACCGAAGTGCCGAATCGACGACTGAGTCGTCACACCAAAGTGGTCCGATTCTTGTCGTTGCCCACAAGCGATTGCTCGACCAGATATCGACGTGGACCGACGCTCCTGCGGTGTGTCTTTTTGATCGAGAAGACCTACCCGCCAACGACAACCGGCGGACGGTCCCAGCTCTACCCATCGCTCGATTGCTCAACGCGAAGTGCTACCTCTACTGCCCAAGTGAGGAACTGCCAATCGAAGCCATCTATCGAGAGCGTCTGGCAAACCATGGCGTGAAGGTCGTTCCCGTCGCATCACCGTCCCCGCGTCGCAATCAAGAATTGCAGAAGAGTTCGCTGCTGGCCAAGTTGCAGTGAGCAGCAATCGAACCGAACGCATAACACGTGTCCCATTTGCTGTAGCGGAAGCCGCCAAGGCTTTCGGCAATCCCTGCTTCAACCGAAACGCTCCGCACGTTTCGCTACAACAGCAAAGTTTCCCTCCAGCCTAATCCCCCATCCCAACCACCCTCTCGATAATTCAATGAACCAAACCGATTCCAAAACGCCCCAAGCTGAACGTCTTCCTGTTACCGTGCTTTCCGGATTCCTCGGAGCCGGCAAGACGACACTGCTCAACCACATCCTGATCAATCGAGACGGATTGCGAGTCGCGGTGATCGTCAACGACATGAGCGAAGTCAACATCGACGCGGCGCTGGTCAAATCGGGCGACGCGAATCTATCTCGCACCGAGGAACAGCTCGTCGAGATGTCCAACGGCTGCATCTGCTGCACGCTTCGCGAAGACTTGCTCATCGAAGTTCGCCGATTGGCTCGCGATGGCCGCTTTGATTATCTGCTGATCGAATCCACTGGTATCTCCGAACCGATGCCGGTCGCGGAAACCTTCACTTTCGAAGACGAAGAGGGTGATAGTCTGTCGCTGGTCGCGGAACTGGACACGATGGTGACCGTGGTCGACGCGGGAAATTTCATGAAAGACTTCGGCTCCTGGGATGATCTCACCGACCGACGGTTGGGTTTGAGCGAAGAGGACACTCGCAACATTGTGGACTTGTTGGTCGATCAAGTTGAATTCGCCAACGTCATCCTTGTCAACAAAACCGATTTGATCTCGCCGTATGAACTGGAGCAGCTCACACGGATTCTGCGTCAACTCAACGCTGAATCCAAAATTCTGACCACGACGGAAAGCCGTGTTGAGCTATCCGAAATCATGGGCACCGGGCTCTATTCTCTGAGTGAAGCCGAGACGCAGCCAGGGTGGTTGGAGGTGCCTCGTGGGGAAGAGGAAACCGAGACCGAAGAATACGGCATCTCGAATTTCGTTTATCGAGCCCATCGCCCATTCCATCCCAAGCGGTTGACGAACGCTCTGGATGCTGACATGGAAGAAGGCTTGTTCACCGGAGTGCTTCGCAGCAAAGGATTGATGTGGATCGCGTCGCGTCACGACTGGGCCTACGACTGGTCACAAGCCGGTTGCTCGATCCGCATGAACCCAGCCGGTTTCTGGTGGGCGGCCGCACCGGAAAACGAATGGCCGGATGATTCCGAGTCCATTGCAGAGATTCGATCGAAATTCGTCGGCGAACACGGCGATCGCCATCAAGAATTGGTCTTCATCGGAAACGCGATGAGCCAAGAACGAATTACCCAGATTCTCGATGACTGCTTGCTGACTGACATGGAGTTTGCTCAAGGCCCGGAAGCCTGGACGAACATGGAAGATCCATTGCCGCCGATTGAACTGGAAACGGACCTCGACGAAATGCTCGCTTCAGATGAAGCAACTGCACATGAGGTTCTGCAGTGACTCAAGTCGGGCAATATGTCTACGACGTCATTGTCATCGGCGCTGGTGCAGCCGGAATCGGCGTGGCAGTCGCACTCAAACACGCCGGGATTGAGAACTTCCGAATTCTCGACCGGCAGCGGGTGGGTGAGTCCTTCGACCGCTGGCCTGCTGAAACCCGATTCATCACGCCGTCATTTCCGACGAATTCCATCGGCATGTTGGACCTGAACTCCATCGCGATCGGCGTCTCCCCCGGGTACAGCCTTGAAGTGGAACACCCCACAGGCCAGGAGTATGCGTCCCATCTGCGTGGCGTCTCACAGTTCTTTGAATTGCCCGTTCAAGAAGGTGTCGATGTCCAATGCATCGACCAGGCAAAGAGTCTGTTTCAGATCACAACCAGTTCGGAAACCCTTTTCGCCACGCACGTGATTTGGGCAGCCGGTGAATTCCAGTATCCACGAAGGCATGGTTTTCCGGGATGCGAACATTGCATGCACACGGCGACGGTGCCGAGCTTCGCCGAACTGAAGGGAGAGGAATTCATTGTGATTGGCGGTTCGGAAAGCGGCGTGGATGCGGCCTTCCACTTGTCCTCTAACGACAAGTCAGTCCGCCTGTTCGACAACGCTCAACCGTGGGAAGACGAAAGCTCGGATCCTAGTGTTTCCCTTTCGCCCTGCACGCTCGAACGCATGCGTGAAGAGTGGTTCGAAGAGCAAGTCGAGTTGTTACCCAACACGCCCATTGCTTCCGTGGATCGGGTCGACGTTGGCTACGAGGTCAGAGCAGTCGATGGCCGTGTGTTTCGAACCTCCACGCGTCCGCTGTATGCGGGCGGTTTCAGCGGAAGCCATCTTCTGATCGAAAACATGTTTGAGCTTCGCGGGGATGGTTTCCCGCTGCTCACCGAGAATGACGAGTCGTCGCTCGTTCCGGGGATGTTCCTGTGTGGTCCGCTGGTCCGCCATGACCACCATATTTTCTGTTTTATCTACAAGTATCGGCAACGGTTCGCTGTGGTTGCTAAAGCGATCGCCACTTCACTCGGCTTGCCCGCCGAAGAACTGGAAACGTATCGCAGGTGGGGTATGTATCTGGATGATCTTTCGTGTTGTGGTGAGGAGTGCGTGTGTTGAGTACGAAGGCATTGGAGAAAGAGAGCGAATTTCCAAAATCATGGCGAAACGCGCTGACCCTTTCCTGGTTCGGCCAAACAATCGCGAGTGCCTGTTGGATCGCCAGCGTCTTTGCCTATGGCATATCGACGGCGGGTGACAGCATGCAACTGGCTGCGGCATCTGCCTGGATGATCGCCAACCTCGCCGCCCTGCGTGAGTCGACCTGATGTCCGATCGAGATGTGGTATCCGATCGAAAGTGGGCCGCCGGACTGCTCAGTCAACAATGTTGGTGTTGGGGACAGGATGTCGCTTGCCCGGACGGCAATTGGTTGATTCAGAACGGCTTTCACAAACGCTCACCACCACGAGATCGAAAGAACTGTTCCAGCGTTTACACACTGGAACTTTCTCCGAGCTGCAGAATCGTTTTGCGCGGCTTTGGCGTCTACATCGGTGACGACTCCATCGGAGGCTTGTTCATCGAACGTTTCGGCTTCACCCCCAAGTACACCCCGCTGTCGAATCTGAAGTGCCCACCCTGGTCGAACGACGACTTGCCCGAGTTCGCCGATCCACCACCGAAGCGTCAATATGACTGCGTCAGTTTGCTGTTACGGCTATTGGATTGGATCCGTGGCTATGAATCGCGGGTCGCGACCACGCTGGGACTCGGCTATCGCCGCCAAACACTCGTTCAATGGAACAATGGCGAGCGATTGTTCATTCCTGCCGAACAACTTGCCTCGTCATGGCGAAGGCTTTCGCAGACGGTCGCGGCCAATGCTCACACATGGATTCCAATTCGATCTGAGCCGGAATCGGATTTGTTGATGCAAATGGAACCGGACGATGAATGACAGCAGCGTGATTCCCCAAATTACGAGCAGTGGCGTGACTACTTCACCATTCGTTGCGGTCTAACGTTCCTGGATGAATCATGCTTGCCACAGAGACACACAGAGCACAGAGGTTTTGGCTACAAAGTCGATCTTTCTTTGTGGCCTCTGTGCCTTTGTGGCCGAACAAATGCGGTGCAAGACGACAGTTGGCTGAGTTTTGAGGCCCCGCTACCACCGATTGTTCCATCGCGTGTGCGGAAACTAGCGACCGGTCCGACCAAGCCAAGTTGGTAACCGCCATGCGGCGAGACAAATTTTCAATTACCGGAACAGCGTTTCAACCGAGAATTTGATCTCGTAGTCGTCGCAGACACGAAAGGCGACCGAACCGCTCACGTCTTCGGTTTGATAGCCACCATCCTCTTGGCGTCGATCGAGAACGACCGTTTTGTCTTGCGGGTCAACGATGAGATAGGCTTCGATGCCATGCTGATGATAGAGACGCCGCTTGTAACCCAAGTCGTTTTTTCGCGTGGATTCCGAGAGCACTTCGATAGCGACTGCGGGAGCCTTCTCCAGATGCCGTTCGGGTGGATCGCCGCAGACAACCATCACGTCCGGTCGCACAACGGTATCGTCACTGACGATCCAATCGAGCTCCACGACCGCTCTCGCGTCGCAACCCGCATCTTGAATCGCGTTTCGAAGCAATCCTGCAAGTTCGGTCAACGCAAGCTGATGTCGACCAAATGGGCTGGGGCTCATCGCGATCGCAATCCCCTCCCACAATTCCCAGTCACCCTTCCAGTGCTGATAGTCGCTTGCGGTGTAGTGCGGCGAAGACTCGTATGCACTCGACATATTTGATTCCTAGTAAATGCGTCCCCTCAACCGGTCGGCTCTTACGAAGATGGCAAACAAGCAGAGCCGGTCCGACTGCCCACTGAGCCAACTCTCGCATTCTAACAACGATTCCGTTCGAGCGAGAGACGCGAGAAAACACTTGTGATTCTCGCAACCAGTCAATCCCACCAGGCGATCAAGCGGTCAGTGCGAGCCGACTGCAGTAGAAAACGCCAACCGCCAGGATCAATCCGGCACGCAGATACGGCCACGGCAGCTTTCCGATTCGGCTGTCCTTGCGGATCAGACTGCCGCCGAAACGTTGCAACAGAATTCCGACCAGCGTCAGGCTGCTGGCAATCCCAGCGGCGAACAAGCCGATCACGGCGTAGGCTGCGACTGGCGATCCAGTCGACATGCTGGTGAAGTAGGCCGCCAAGGCCGAAGGACAGGGAAGCAGCCCAAACGCAACGCCAAGCAGAGCACTCATCGAGTAGCTCGATCGTTTCGACACCGGCTCAGCATCGCAACTTGTGTGCTGATGCGACTTGCAACCACACGCCATCGGCTTCGCCCGCCAAGCTGACCACAGCATCCAAACCCCGACACACATCACCAACGCCGCGCTGATCCACTGCAGCGATTGCGTGACCACTTCATCGTCGTGATGGTGTGCGCCCGAAACCAGATGATGTGTCAGGTGCACCGCCATCGCGATCGCGATCAACGAAACGGAGTGAGCCAGCCCGCTCGAAATCCCCATCACGATCGGGTGCCAGAAACTTCGACGCTCACCGGATAGATAAACCAACATCGCGGTCTTGCCATGCCCCGGTTCCAAGGCGTGCAACGCACCAAGGAAGAACGCAAGTCCAAGCGTCAGTTCATGAGAATGTGTGTGCATGATTTTCTCGCCTAGTGCTTACAAGGACGTTCTTCGAGACCGCTAACAAGTTGGAGCTTCCGACCGACTTCCCAATCCTTCGAAACCGCCGTCATTTCAACGACCGACTTGGTTCCTGAAACGCAAAGGATGGCTTTCCAAGGACGAACCTGTTTCCGAATTCCAACAACGCATAGTTCTTGGTCCAACATGACCACGTCGATCGGAAACCGCATGAAACAAGTGTGCAGTGACGAACAAGGCGTGATCAACAATCCGGTATCTGCGGGCAACGGCGATCGGAACTGCAAGCCTTTGAATCGCTGCCAGAAGGTGTCGGCGACTTCGACTTTGTTCAACAAAACTTCGTGGGTGGTCGCGTCAATCAAGTGTTTCATCCTCCACCGCCTGTCAACGAATCGACGATTCGCAATAGCTGAGTGAAGAATGGACCGAGGGGCCAAACGAATAGGCCTGGCAAGAAACAAACCACCAGCGGGATGACTCGTTTGGTCGCAAGTGATTGTGCGAACGCCATCGACTTTTCACGACGCTCGGCTCGGACATCTTCGGCTTGCAATCGCAACGTTTCCGAAACGCTGGCTCCCATTTGTTCGGACTGGATCATCGCGGCGGTGAATCGAGTGAGCGGTGGAACGTCCAACCGGCCCGCCAATCTGCGAAACGCAACGCTCCGTCGCATGCCACCCAGCAAGTCGCGTTGAAAACCGCGGCATGCGCTGGCCAGCACTCGGTCGGGACGTTGAGTCCGCTGCCAACGATCCAAGGCCGCATCAAATCCGAGGCCTCCTTCGGAGAGCGTCGCCCAGAGATCCATCGCAAGCGGCAGATCACGCGACACCTGCAACACTCGGGCACGACGTGATGCACGCACCACCAGGATTGGCAAGGAAGCAAGGATGATGGCGATCAACCAAGGCGAAACAATGACCACGGGCGCGAGCATGCCGGACAACCCACCCGGCACGGATTCAATGCCTTCCAGAAAAACTTGCTGCAACCCGGACCAGCGAAACAACAACGCACAGAAGATACCGCTGACCAACATCAGGATCGTCGCGGCAACCAACAGTGTCCCCGCCGCTGGTGTGCTGTATCCGGCCAGCATCATACGACGACGAAGCCAACTGATTTGGCTTTCCTCGACTTCAGATGATTCCGTCCGCGTCACGTCCCGTTGCAAACGGTCCAACGCCTCACCACGCCGTTGGTACCTTCGCCAAACGGAATAGCAAACGAGGATGATGCCCAACCAAAGGGCAACGACGATCGTGACTCGCAACGATACGCTCATGATCGTCCCTCTTCGCCCCCGTTGGGGTCGGGCTCACCGGAACGCTCGTGTACCGAGGGTGCGCTACGCGACCCCCGGCTACCTTCTATCACCGCTTCGCAGTCATGCCGCTGCACCGATCCCGAAGGGATCGAAGACGGTAGCCGTGGGTCGCGGAGCGAACCCACGGTCAACGCGCCCCAAAACGGATTTCGACCCCGGAGGGGTCGTGGATGGTAGCCGTTGGTCGCGAAGCGCACCCACGGATAACGCAGCATCACGGTCGATCGAACATTGGCCCCTCGATGGGCGAGAAGATTTTCATTCATCGCTCACGCCTTTGGCCGACTGATCGCGTTCATCCAAATAATTCCGACGGCCTGCAGCACGATCGTCGCTGCGATGGCGGCCGATCCAAGTGAACTGCTGGCGAACTCCTTCATCCACTCCGGCCGATCCAGCCACAACACCAAAGCAACAAAGTAGATCAGCAACAAAACCGCGATCGTCGAAAATTGGCTTTGTGCGATGTTGCTGCGAATTCGACGAGCCACCTCCTGCCGGTCTCGAGCGACCCGTGCGACGGAAGCCAGCACCGGAGCGAGCGAACCACCTGTCTCCCAGTGAACGCTCATCGTCGTGGAAAACAATTCCATCGCATCAATGGGCATCCGGCGGGCCAGTTCACGGAAGACGCTGCTTCCTGAATCGCCCAATTGGATGCGTCGCACGCACCAATGAATTTGATCTCGCAAAGGCGATGCCGTCACCTCCGATGCAGCCGCCAACGCCGCCGACGCTCCAGCCCCACTGCGCAACATCGGGATCATCATGTCCAGCAGATCAATCAATTGACGTTCGATTCGACTGAGTCGCCAAGCGTACCAACCCGATTCGAGCTGAGCCAACAACAACGCGATGACGACTCCGATCGCCGCCACGATCGACAACGGAATGGAGGTCAACAGGCCAAGCGTCAACGAAACCAACGCGCCAATGACGAAGGGGACAAAACGAAGCGGATGCGAGAGTGGTTGAATGATTTGTCGACGGTCCGCGCGTGCCGAGCTCGCATCGATCGGCAACGGATCGCTTGTTTGAGAAAGCAAAGCGATGCTGTCACCGAGCCGATTGCCTGCCGTCGCACCAGCCAACGAACGACGCAGAGTCAGCGTCGCACCGGCGAGCACGAACGAGGTGACAGCCAGAATGAGGAGGACCGTCATGACGCTGAACCACCCCCGGTCTCAAACCAAGTCGTCGGCACCTCGATCGCGCGAGCGTGCAACTTCTCGACCAAGCGAGGCACCGTGCCCGTCGCAACATGAGTTCCTTGCAAACGTTTGCCTTTCCGGCCCGAAACATTGAACCGAAAGATCTGTTGTAGCTGCGGCGTGTTGCCTTCCAACCCCACCAATTCGTCCACCGATTCGACACGTCGCACCCCGTCCTCGTAGCGACGAACGTGAAAGATCAGGTCAATCGCCGAAACAATCTGCTCGCGAATTGCGGTCGGCGGCAACTCCATGCCGCTCATCAACACCATCGTCGACAAACGTGAGATCGCATCGCGCGGGCTGTTCGCGTGGACCGTTGTCAACGAACCATCGTGCCCCGTGTTCATCGCTTGCAGCATGTCCAGCGTCTCGCCGGCACGAACTTCGCCGACGATGATACGATCGGGTCGCATTCGCAACGCGTTGACGACCAAGTCACGGGCCGCGATCGCTCCTCGCCCTTCGACGTTCGCCGGTCGCGTTTCCATGCGGACAACATGCAATTGATCCAAAACCAATTCCGCCGCGTCTTCGATCGTTACCACGCGTTCGTCGTCTGGAATGCTCTCGCAGATCGCACCCAGAAAGGTACTCTTGCCGCTGCCCGTTCCTCCACTGATCAGGATGTTCAGTCGGGATCGCACTGCGACGGAAAAGAATTCCGCCATCGTTGGATTGAACATCCCCAGTCGCTGCAATTCTTCCGCTCGCAGCCGACGTCGGCCAAAGCGACGAATCGAAAGCGTTGGTCCATCCAAGGTCACCGGAGGCAGTGTTGCGTTGACGCGGCTGCCATCGGGAAGCCGTGCATCCACCATCGGCTGCGACTCATCGATTCGGCGTCCCACGCGAGTCGCGATCCGCTGAATGATTCGCGTCAGGTGATCGTCATCGCGAAACTCAACTTCGGTCAACTCAAGTTTGCCGTAGCGTTCCACAAAAACATGATGCGGACCGTTGACCAAAATGTCGGTGACCGATGGATCGGCCATCAGCGGTGCCAGCGGCCCCAGCCCGAGCGTTTCCTCCAACAAGTCGTCCGCCAGACGTGAACGTTCCGAATCGTTCAGCGGCAACTGCTCGGTCTCGGCAATCTCAGCTACGAACGCATCGACTTCCTCTTTGAGCTGTTCGTTGTTGGCGGTCAACAGACCGCGTCGGTCGAGATCATCGAGCAACTGACCGTGCAATCGTCCCTTGACCGTCACCGCTCGCCCGCGACGTGCCGGGTCGCTGGCTTGCTTCGCCGTGTCTTCGGTGAGTCGTTCTGGTTGCGGTTTGCTGGTCGTCAACCGAGTCGGGCGGCCAACCTTGCCCAGTCGCGATCGTAGATTGGATTCATCCATGGCAGTCACCCCGCCGCTATCGGCGAGGCCTCCTCCTTGGATGAAGTTGAACTTGGCTGGACAACCGTTGGCGTGACGACGGATGTGTCCGTGCCAACACGACGTAGCAATTCATCCGCCAGCTTTCGCATCGCTCCGCCGACACCCCACCAACTACGCGTCGAGACGACCGGTCGGCCCAGGTTCGCGGCTTCCAAAACACGGCGGTCATACTTGATCACCGCAGTGACTGGTTCCCCGAGTTGCTCCGCCACTTCGGCCGCCGACAAACTGCCCGCACAACTTTGGAACCGATTCAGGATCAACGAGCGGCGATCTCGGCGAACGTCCAATTGGTCCAGCGTCTTCAGCATCGCCGCGGTGCCCGTCAGTGTGGGCACGACGTTCTCCGTCACCACCGCAACGTGCTCCGCTCGATCAAAAATCGCGAGCGTTGTGGCATCCAACAAAGGGAACGAATCGACGATCACCAAATCGAACGCCGACTTGGCCACTCCCAAAATGATTGACATGCACGTGTCGTCCACTTCCGACGCGTCCGCCGGTGTCGGAGGTGCACTCAAGACGTGCAAGCCAGACTCATGCCGCGTGGTGACTTCACGCAACATCGTCGCATCCAATCGATCTCGCATCGCAGCCACATCGGCGATCGTCATCTCCGGTGTCAGATCCAACAACGATGCCGCCACTCCCAATTGCAACGAAGCATCGACCAACAGCACTCGTTGATTCGTCGACGCCGCCCAGTGAACGGCGGTGTTGATCGCGATCGTTGATTTCCCAACGCCTCCCTTGGTACTGGCGACCGCCAACAACCTTCCGCGACGTCCTGATTCGGGACGAGATCGAGCGACGCGTCGGATCACACCGGCAAGCTCTCCAGCACTGGCTGGACGCCGCAGGAAATCACGAAACCCAATCCGAACGGCTTCCACCAGCAGTCCATCGCTGGGGTCAGCATCATCATCCAAAATGCCGATGATCGGGCAAGTGATTTGATGCACTTCGATTGCATGTTGCCAGACATCCAGCGACTCACGCGAACCCGACAATTCGACAAGCAACAAGTCCGGTGCATCGTGCCGCATATTGTGGATTGCGGACGAAGGATCGACGCAGAAATCAACTGCATGATCGCCTTCGAGAGCCGAGGTGGCGGCTTCCAATTCAATCTCAAGCGAGTCCGATTGAACAAGAGCAAGGAACTTGGTCATGGCGTGCCTCCGTGAATTTGTTGGCTGCGAACAAGGACGGGAGCGTGCAACAGACGTTTACGAATCAGTGGCGTTGTTGCCAGCGAACGGTTTGTTTCAACGATCTCACGACTCGCGTCCAAAGATCGTGCACGCAACGTGTCCCAAGCAAGCTGTAAGTTTGACGAAGCATTGATGGTCGTCGGATTGATTTCCGCGAGGGAAAGTGGCGTGGCGTTGTTGATGCCATCGAAGCGAATCGTCGTGAACGCTACGACATACCAAGGGCCCGTCGAATCAGGTATCTGTTTTGCGATCGGCAGAAACCAGTCGGTCATCAGTGGATCGCGTACGATCACAGGAGGAGACTCCGTCGCTATCGCTCCGATGTCGAACGGCTCCTCAACGGAAAGCAGTGAATTGAACGGGTAAGTGGGGGAGTCAAGATCTGCGACGCGGACTGCGGCGGTCGTAGCGGTCATGATTCCTTGTTCGCGATCTGTATGCGTGCCAACGTGGACAACAGGCTGTAGTCTTGCAATCGACTCACTACGCACTGCGATACCGCAGCCTTTCAACCCAAAGTCGAGTAGCGAGCCGCGACTCCAAAGATAGGTCAGTCGCTCGGCCGAAGTGCCTCCGGCGAGATCGTCTTCGCCAGTCCGACGGAGACGCACCAAAACCGAATTCGCAACGTCGAAATCGGTTGGCTCAAACATTTTGCCTCGTCCGTATCCAACAGGTTGGCCTGGCAACGGGTTCAACTGAAATTCCTTCCAACATTCAGTGTTTTCACGACAATCACAGTACTTACCGAGCACGATGTCGCCTTCGAGATCGTTGTCGACATTCGGATCCAGCATCGGACGAACCGGATCGCCGAGCGTGTCTCGATTGATCGTTTGGGAACTTTCAGGCTTGCCACTTCCGCCGAGGTTGTAGCCATCTTCGAGTTCGATGCGATGCGGCCCCCAACTCTCCGACATCTCTGCGGCACGGTCGACGACGGCGATACGCGTCGTCGTTTGATTAGCCCCCATCGCCAATTGCCACCCACCTTCCAATGAAGCCGCATCCGAAACCGACTGCATGTGAGCTTGAGTGAGCCGAGCCATTCCGATATCGATCAGCAGCCCCGCAATCGCGAACAACGCAAACAGCAAGATCACGATCAAAATCAACACCGCTCCACCCCGAGTTTCTTTGACCCCTCCAGGGTCAAACACGCGAGTTGGTCGACGTCCCGGGGGTGCGCTACGCGCCCCCCGGCTACCCTCTGTCACCGCTCCGCGGTGGGTTGAACTCGAGCAATGAACCGCTCCGCAGCGCTCCCACCTCAACGATCCCGAAGGGATCAAAGACGGTAGCCGTGGGTCGCGAAGCGCACCCACGGATCGTGCGCCCCCAAACAACGCGCGACCCCGGAGGGGTCGAAGACATCCACCCCTCGCACCCCCGCACGACGACAACCAATTCGCCCCACAACTTCGGATGCATTTACCGCCTTCCCACATCATTCCTGCCCCCGGAACAATTGGGATTGCGACGATCCACCGACATAAATATCGGTTTGCTTCGTGTCCGCGAGCGGATCGAATCGCATCGCGGCCACTCGGCCGGCGGGTTGCCGTTCGGAGACAAGATCCGTTGAATCAACTCGACCTGAACGGACCGTTGCCCTCAAGTTCGATCCCACCGCGACGGCGTATTCCAAATGAGCGACTTGCTCGGGGCGGACCGCAACGATCAACTTCGCCGAGGGAGAATCCTTGGTGTCCTTTGATTTCCCGGCCGTTGGGTTGCCTGGTGATCGAGTCGGCATCATGACGATGACGTCGTCCGCAATCGGTTCCACGCTGGTCCGCTGAGCATCGGTGAGCGTCACATTGGCAAAGCCACCACGACTGCCGCCACGTGGTTCATCGGCCGTCCGGCTCGCTACCAGATCCAGGTGCTGACCGAACTCGAATGCATCACCACCGATGAGCCCCTCGGTATCTAAAAAGAACAAAACCCTTCCAGGAGGCGTTGCACCGGAAAGCCCCGCCATCGTACCGACGGGCATCAAGTCACCTTCTTGGATTGGCACGGTCGCGGGAAGATCGTGACGAGGGATGCGTCCCACCAGCTTCGACAAATCGGTGATCCAATTGGATTGGCTCGCCGTCTCCGCGGGCACTTGAATCGTTCGCACGTAGGCCGTCGCTGGATCTTCAAAACTGGTCGGCCGAATCGTTTGATAGGCCAACAAAGTCTGACCTGGGATCGGAACGGCAACCATGCCTTCGGGAACGTTGTTCGACGGTTCATCCGTGTCCGGTCGTCCGCTGCGGACCAAAACGTTGACCGTTGCTCCCAACTCCAACGCGGACGTCACTGCGGAAACGTCTTCCGCGGCAACGGCCAACACGACTTCTTCGACCGGCACGCTCAACAATCGCTTGCCCTGCGAAAGCGAAGCCGATGTCTCGGTGCTGACGCGTTTGATCACCGGTGTCAGCACAACCGCTTGGCGTGCGACCAACCTGGCCGTTGTCTCTTTGTCTTGATCGCGATTCGAACGCCCTGAATCAGCGATCAACTCCGCACCCGGCAACTGGCTGCCGGTCGAGAACTCAAAGCGGCTGAGTTTTTGCAGCGGGATGTTGGCCACCAGATCGATCTGTTCCCCCATGCTGATGCGATGCACGCCCGCCAGTTGTGCGGCTTCCAACGTCATCGCTCGCATGCCCGGCGGAGTCGCACCGGCCAAACCAGCCGGCGTTCCACGCTCGAAGAAGTTGGCTTCCGCGAATGCGAAGCCCGACGATTTATCGCTCTTGACGACTCGACCGATGATGTCGGTCGCTTGCGTGAACGCACCGCCGACCTTCACCAACTGACGACTGGTGACGACCGATCCATCCTTGAGCTGCAACACAATCGCATCGTCGGTTCGCTGTGCCAGTTGAATTCGTTTTTCGATCAACTCGCCATTGCCATCCACGATCGTTGCATTCATGCCGCCGAGTGACGTCAGTGGGATTTCAATCCCATGGATGCCGCCCGTACGTGGATCGACCAAGTCGCTGCGAGTAACTTTGCTGTAGGCCGGAATCGTTTGCCAATTCATCGGCAACGAAATGGAATCGGGCCGGGTCTCTTCGACACTCCAAAACGCGAGTCGTTCCATGGGGACACCAGATGCCCACAACGAAGCGATCACGCCACCGCCGAGAACCATGACGACCAGCAGCAACGCCAGCAGGATTTTGATTGCCCCGAAGGATGATTTTTGTTTTCGCATGATGGACTGTTGGCTTCACAGTGGGATAGGCTTCCAGCCTGTCAATCGCGAATGACAGGCTGGACGCCTATCCCACATTCATGGAGTCAACGTTTCCTCGGAATCTTCGATGGAGGGTAAAAACACTTCCCTGCGAAAAATGGCGTGCGACACGAGCACTCGTCGGTACGGACGAATTCCGATCGCATCGCCTGTCAATTCGGGGCTGGTCATCGCTCCATGAATGCCAAGCCCATACTTACCCCCGTAAGTTCCTGCGTAGACCGACTCGCCAAGAGAATTCTCAAACACGAGCGGTTTGCTATCGAGCAGCGTGCCCTTCATTGCTTCTGGGTTGAGCGATTCAACCGCGTCGTCGTTGGCTGCATTTGGGTCCCCAGCGTTTAATTCAAACGCACCGCGATCCCGATAGCTGCTCAACCAAGTCGACTGGGCAGGGTAGTGAACACGAAGTGCCACGACGCCCCTGGGTGGTTCTGGATCAAGTGGATCAGCAGGAATCGCCGGTTCATTGGTCAACGAGAATGGATCTGGGTTCGCCCCGGAGTCGTCGCCGGGCAATTCTTCCGTGTCGATTTCCTCGACCACACACACCCAACGAATCCGCTCGGCATCGTCGTCCGCGGCATCTTTTCTCTCGACAACGAGCGGGATCTGAACGACATATTCATCTGCGACATAGTCGGGATACTCGATCCCCGACTCATCGGGATCGCCTTCGGAGCGTTTCAACAACGCACCAGGATATCGCATCAACCGAATTGGCGGAGTGGCTTCGTCGTTGTCGTGATCACATACGTCAAGCGAATAAAGAACCGCTAGCTGCTGATTCAACAGCGGCATACGAGGCACAACGTCTTGGAAAAAATTGTAGTCAGGATCCTCTTCTTCCAGTTCGTCCAGATCGATCACCAACCAGCGATCGTCATAGACTCGCTGGCGGACAATTTTTTGCTCAAGTGCATTTTCAAACGTCTCATCAAATGGCAGCGGCGTTTGTGAAAGCTCACGTGCGCCCACGTTGGCCGCTTGTTGAATCTGTCCCGCTGCGTAAATCCAGATTCCAAACGTGATCGCGCCACCGACGAGCATGTACAGCACCAACGCGACGAGCCCAAACTCGACGAGTGCTTGACCGGATCGATTGTGGCGGCGACTTCGCATCAATTCTCGCTCATCAACATGGAAACGATCATCTTTGAATCAAACGAGGAAGTGAACGAAACCGACGTAGCCCACGAACCCCGCCGCAATGGCCGGCACATAGGCGTAATCACGCTGGCCGCGAAGCATCGCGATGAGCGAGAGCACGCCACCGGTGATGGCCATTCCAAACAAAACAATCAAAATTCCAACGGGCCCGACCAACATGGCGAGCGCGATGATGAGTTTGCCATCGCCACCACCCAGCTTCGCGAATCGAAACAAGGCAGACGCAATCACAAGTCCAACGACTCCGCCGGCCAACACCCAAACGATCGAAAGCCCCAGCCAACCCAGCAAGGAACTGACAATCGCTACGACACCGATCAACACCGAGATCCAATCGGGAATCTCTCGAGTGCGGAGATCATGCAAACTGGCCCAAACCAGCAAGCAAGCGATCATCGATGCGATCAACAAAAACATCCGAAACCACCAAGTGGCATAGGCTTCTAGCCTCTGAGACAGGACACACAGGCTGGAAGCCTATGCACTCAAAAAACAAAGAAACCACTCGCGGTGAGCTAGGCTCGCCGCGAGTGGACGAAGCTTCTGACGAGAAGCTAAATAGACCTACGGTGCTTCAACGACCAATCCGCCGAACCCTTCGGCAGTACCTGCCCCAAGAACGTTATTTCCCAACCGACCGGTACCACTCGCTGCAAGGATTGCATCTGCGTCTAGTTCAATTGCGTCTCCGGCGGCACCTTCGCTAGTTTCGATCAACGCACCGCTAGTGATTGCAGCGTTATCGCCTGCATGAGACCCAGGCAAAACGGCTGCTGTTGCGGAGATCAAATCGCTGGTCTTGTGACCGAACACCGAGATAGCCGCGGCACAAATCAAAGCCACACCGGCGATGATCAAACCATACTCAACCAGGCCTTGACCCTTCTTGTTCTTAAACAACTTACGCATCTTGTTTTCCTTTGAGAAAACGGGTTTCAGAGAAATGTTTTGCCGCCTGACCAAAGGTTCCGCATGACCAATGCAGGCATGTGCGGCGGCGACGAACAATCCGCACACGTTGTTTTGTTAGCGGAACGGCGCGAGCCGTCCGGTGCAGTGACTCTTTCACGGATGGCTTTTGCGTTTCCGCTGCTGAATCGATTTGTCTTGTACAAGGAGCCCCACCGCGCGAAGCACAACCGATCTGGTTTGGTCGGACCGTTTGACCGATCGCACCGCCGCGCGGCGGGACGTATTGGGTCGTGAGTCCAGTTGGATTGACGCGCACCGATCAACGGTGAACACCAAAACAAATGAGGTGGAGAAAAGTTCGAGATGCAAGCTGCCATGCGCGGACGACAGGCTGGAAGCCTATCCCACGGATGGAGTGCAAAACCTAGGCGGAGATCGCCGGTGGCCCGCGAGGCTGCGGGATCGAAAGAAGGGTCGCCAACAAGGGGCGAACAGCCGGGACGCTGGTGAGTTCCGAAACAAACTCAGTTGGAAGAACGACCACCAAGTCCCAAGTCACACCGACAGGGCTCGCCAATGATTGGCAAATCCCGCAGCTATCGTGATCGTGAGGGGTGTTTGAATCTTGCGAGTGAGGAACCGTTTCCGAAGCATCTTTGGTCGATGCGTCTGATTCCGTCACATGGTGATGACACCCATGCGGACAAACAAAAACCGCATCGTTCGCCTTGTCATTCGCATGCGAATGCGATCCGCTATCACAGGTGGCCACATGCAACCAAGCCGGAGCGTGACCGAGAACGATCAGGCTGCAGAGCAGGCTAGCGACGAGGGGCCGGAACAGCGAAGTCATGGAAGCGACGTTCGATTCAGAGAGAGTTTTAGATTGTGGCAAAGTGGTCCGACCAAAGACGATTGCTGCCTAGTACGATGACTACAACCGATTCGTTCGTCAAGTTGAACATCGAAAACTTCGGGATTTCAACATATTTGTCCGACACGATCCTTCGTTATCACATCGGGCCGTCGTCTCGGATCGGACGCTCACCGTTGCTCTCTGCCCTTCCGTCAGTGCTTGGCTGCAACCGGTGATCAATCGCCGATGACAAACAAGCAGTGCAGCACATTGGCCTTGTTCATAAAATACGCGTGCCCATTGGCAACGACGGGGCTGGCGTATTCACAAATCGCTTTGTCAGCACGCCACGCGACATGAGGTTTGCCATTTTCGATTTGCGAAAGATCCAAACAGCAGTTTGACTGCGCGTCGCCATCGCCAGCAAACTCCGGCAAACGAGCACCAATCAGCAGCAAATCACCGGCCAAAGTCGGCGAGGGCACTGAGTTGCCCTCCAAGCCATCGAGCGACCACAACACGTCGCCATTGGATGCGTCATAGCCGGTCACGCTTCCTCCGCTGCTGACTATCAACTGCTCCACGCCGTTGACTTCAGCGACAATGGGTGACGACCAGGACTTCGATGATTCACGCTCGACCGTCCACGACGACTTGCCCGTCCGCTTCTCGATTGCGGTCAAGAAAGACGGTCCACCATGTTCCAAATTGAGAAACAAATGGGTGGCGTTTTGGGCCAGCGAAGCTCCCACACCGTGCGAATTGTCGAACTTGCCAGTCGACTTGGATACATCGCGAGCCCAAAGCAATTTGCCTTGCAAATCGACAGCGAACAAGTCTCCCGTTTCGAAGAAGGCATACACACCTTCATCGTCCACCACCGGCGTAGGTGCGGCGCGAGCGTTCATGTAATTGGATGGATGCCGGTGCGTGGATTCTTTTGTAAAACTCCAACGAAGAACCCCCGTCGCCAGATCGTGACACTGGACCAAGCAGGATTCCGACATCGAGCCTTTGACGCTGGTTGTGTAGACCGCGTCCTCGTGAACGATCGGTGCCGACTGCCCATATCCATCGAGCTCACGCTGCCAAGCGATCCCTGAATCCTCGGACCAATTCGTCGGAAGCGAGGCGGTTCCATGCGAGGAACCACCGCCCCGAAAGGAAGTCCACTCGGCATGCGAATCGCTTGTCAGAACCAAGGTGAATGGCAAAACGCAGAGCGTCACCATCGCGAAAAATGGGTTGGTCCGAATCATTGAAATCCTTTTTGCATCGTTGAAGCTGGGCGGGCAAATCGCACCGCGTGAAAGTTGGTTTGGCGAACGGTGCTGTGCCGCCAGAGGTCTCAACTTCGCGACGCCATCACCTGGCAGCCCGAAACCCGATCCCAACCTTGCCAGGCGTGATTCGCGTTCAGGCGAAAGCCTGCGTGCGAGTCGCTGTGCCGCAAAAAATGCAGAAGAAATGGGTCGGAACATGACAGCCGCAAGAAAGCGAAGAGGTCGACGAAGTCGTGTCAGGTGGTCCGACCAAGGACAAGGCAAGAGTTTCGGTACGATTGCGACCGGAGCGATATTCGTCAACCGTTTCGCCAGAAATTATGTGTCCGGTTTCCCAACCAGGCCCCGTATTTAGCGAGGATCAAAATCAAACGGCCGGAGGCTGCGAACCTTTTCGATTGACAAGCCGTAACGTCGCGAGAACAATTATTGCATCCTTGGTCGGACCGTTGATTCATGCCTGAATCAATCTGCAGTGGATTCAGGCTTCTTCCGCTTTTCAACGTTGGCAACCGACCCTTGGCGTCGTTTCGGATCCTCACCGTCTACCTCACACTGGCTGCCTTGCTGTTTGGCAATGTCGCAGGTTGGGTTCACGTTGGATGCTCGTCGCACCAATCGGGTTGCTGCGTTTCGCACTGCGACTTGTCAGCACGATTGCATGACGAATCGCATGGCCAAACGCACGCCAGCCACACGCACGATCACGGTGAGCACGGCTGTTGCCACCACGCTCACACCAGCGCGGACGAACACGAAACAACCTGTCAAAGCGACGCAAGTTGCGCTTCGACCGAGTCAGAATCGGATCAGCCGTCCGAGCCACATGACTCGAATCGTTGTTCGATTTGCCAGAGTTTCTCTGCGTCGCGTCATGCCGTCTTTCTTTGGGATACCACGGTTCAGCTGGAACCGTTGACCGCCAACCGCGACGTGACGATTGCGGAAAACGCATTTGTCCCGCAAGCGACTTGCCATCTTCATCGGGTACGGGGTCCGCCCAGCGTCTGACGCTGCGCGATTGTTTTCCCTGTTTCGCTTCCGTACCCGAGGCGCGTTTCCATGGCAGTTGTCCATGAAATGCCTAGGTCCGTGAGTTGGTTGTCTCGTGTGATGACAACCGACTTTTGTCCCTGGGCAAATCGTTTTGTTTATTGGCTCAAAGAACCCATCGGTTGGTTCGTTCTCGCAACCGCAATCAGCGTGATCGTTGGTCTGTACCTCAGCCCAATCGGCTGGGTCCTAGCCGCATCGTTGACCGCGATCATCGTTGTCGGCATGGCGTGGCCTTTGGTCGCCGTGTACGTCACCACATGTGAGTTGCGTCCCGAGGCGGACTCCGTTCACGAGGGCGATGCATGCCGAATGCTGGTCGCCGTCCGCCACCGACTTCCCATTCCCGTTTGGGGATTGGCCGTCGAAGGCTACCTGGACTGCGAAGGCGATGAAGCGGTTCCCACCGTTGGACTCGCGTGCGTCGCACCGTTGTGTGTCAGTGAATATGGAATCACCGTCCATCCGTCGCTGCGAGGTCACTACCCCATTCAATTGCCACAAGTGGCTTGTTCCTTTCCATTTGGAATTTGGACGGCGCGTCGCAACTTGACGACGATGAAGTCGCTCACCGTCTGGCCCAAGGTTTATCCGGTGCAGGGCGTGTGCCCCATCATCGGACTGACCAGCACCGATCAGGGCGACGGCAATCGCGGCGGTCGCAGCGGAGACTTCATTGGAGTACGCAACTATCGACGTGGCGACTCAGCGAAACACATCAACTGGGTCGCATCCGCCAAAGTGGACTCATTGGTCGTGACGGAACGTGGTGGCCCGCAGTCGGTTGAACTCGATGTCTTCATCGACACCACGTTGCATCCATCCACCGCGATGTCGCTCTCGTGTGACGAACACGCCGGACCAACTGGACGCGAACTGCTGGCCAATCGAATTCGCATGGCCGCCAGCGTCTTGATCAACCTGCAGCAATCCGGTGTCCCGATGCGAGTGACGATTGGTTCGCAAAGCCTGCGACTGGCGAGAGGCAGCCAAGGCAGGCAGCAAATCCTCAACGCTCTCACCGAGATTCCCGCCGATGGAACCGCCGCTGTCGCCCAGCGGAAACGGACCGGCAAGAACGCAAGGATCGAGTTTTCATCCGATCGTTTCGGCAGCGAAATCGTGCAAGTGATCGATCCTCGCGGCGGACGCCGAGCCGGCGGGCGATCGGTAATGAAACAGATCGAATCGTGCGATGCACTGGCCGACCAGATCTTGTGTTTTTGGACGGAGGTGCGTGATGCAGACTCCGCCGCGTAGACGAAGAGAAACCATCCTGCTAGCGATCCTTGCGATCGCCTCCGTGCTGCCGTTGCGATTCTATGTTGAGTCGCGACCTTGGTTCCTGGCGGAATTCGGAACGCTGCTAGCACTCTTTGTTGCCGTGGAACTCGTCAAGACATTCGGTGCGGAATCCGGTAGATCGAAACTCTTGATGAGTTCCGCGACGACGCTGCTCGCGATTGCTCCCATTCTGTTTGCATTCTTCGCTCGATCGTTCGGTTCACCAATCGCGTTTGAGATGTCGACTCTATCGGCCTTTGGTTCGGTCTCGCTAGCCGTCGCGATCGCAGCCAAGACCGACCGCACTCGAGCCATGTCGTTGGTCGCCAGTGGCTTTCTTGTGTTGTTCGCCACCTCCATCTCCGAACATTCGCAAGCGGTTTGGATCGCGGTTGCTTGGATGAGCGTTTGTGTTTGGCACTTGGTCGCCAATCACTGGGAGAAACTCGGTGTCTGCTTGCCTGACTTCGTTCGCCCCACCGTGGGAGTTCGCCCGGCCAGCGTGCTGATAGCGGTCGTTTTGTGCATCGCCGGCGGACAGGCGGTTCGAAATCATGTCGGTCCCGCCAACCGAATGACCAACGGTGTGATGCCCACCAGTGGCGGATCCAAATGGTCGGATCCCGCGGCACGTTCCGGCGTCGGATCCGGCGACGCAGCCATCGCGGCGAAAGACCATGCGGAGTCCTTTGGAGCAGTCGAGTCTGAGATCTTTTTGGAATCCACCGAGTCGTCACTCTTCGACATGGTCAACGAGATGATCGGTGAACCCAAACAGAAAATGAAGTGGGACCGACGCCAAGCGATGGGGAACGAAAACTTCATCCCCATCCACGATCAAGCCGCCAAAAGTGAAAAAGGAGGCTCTTCATTCAGCACCGATCGCATGCCACCGAAGAAGCATCGACACTTTGAAGATGCGAAAGAAAACGCGGTGATTCAGTGGGCTGGCCCGACTGGCATTCGTCTGGCAATGCAACGTTTTGACACCTTCGATGGCGTCGACTGGACCAATTCCGTCGATCGCTCCAACGACAAACTGAGCCAGCGAGAGATCGACCAAAACGTTTGGTTCTTCGATCCCAAGTTGGAATCCAGAGCACTGAGCGACAGCGATCTGGTGACGGTCAACTTGTTGAAAGTCCTGCGTCTGGATTCGACACGGTTCCCCGCGCCGATGATGACGGCGGGACTCCATATCAAGGACGTGAACCGTCAAGACTTCTTCGGGATCGAACACGATGGTTCTTTATTCATGCCCGAACGAGACAAGATCCCGCCGTTGACGGTGGTGAACTTGGCTTCGATCCAAGTGATGGAAGACGAACTGTGGGATCGGCTTCCCGATTGTCAAACCAAATTGGATGCAAGCGAACAGCCAACATCCGATTCCACCCAACACCCTTACCAACAACTACAGGACATCGTCGCTCAATTGCGAACCGAGTTCACTTTCGATCGCAACACACCAACCCAAACCGACAATCCCGTCGAGGAATTTTTGCAAACACGTCGCGGTAGCGATCATCTGTTCGCAACCGTCGCGGCCTTGAAGGCACGTGAGATCGGACTGCAATCTCGATTGGTGACGGGGTTCTATGTTCCGCCAGACGCCTACGACATCTCGGCGGGGCATGCAAACATCACTCCCGAAGACATCCACTTCTGGGTCGAAATCAAGCTCGATGATGGACGGTGGTTTGAATTGGAACCGACGCCCGGATACCAGCAACCCGTTTACACACCCTCGTTGTGGCTGAGCACCAAACGCTTTGCCGCGGCTCATTGGATGCACGGTCTGCTGATGGTTGCACTGGGCGTGGTGACATTCCTCACACGACTGATCTGGATCGATTGGCTACTGACGGCAGTCTGGTCACTTTCGCTGCTGCTGCCTTCTCGAAAACAGCTCGGAATCGCGATGCGAATTGTGGAAACCCGTGCGAGCTTGATCGGCAAGGCTCGCCCGACCGGGAAACCACAACGCGATTGGCTGGAAGCTCTCGTCGTTCGCGATCTGCAAATGCGTGATCACGTCCAACAATTCTGTGACGTCGCCGACCAAGCCATCTTTGGAAACCCCGCACCGATCGATCGTCGCCGACTCAATTCGCTGGTCCGTGCCTTGAATACAAAACAACTGAAATCGATGACAAACGAGACAATGGCATGAGTGTGGCAACCCAACAAGAAGATCGAACACAAACGGCGTTGCAAGCAATACGCGACCAATTGGGAAGCGTCCTGCTGGGCAAATCTGAGCAGATCGAAATGGTCATCGCCTGCTTGCTCGCACAAGGCCACCTGCTGCTGGATGATTTGCCGGGCACGGGCAAGACAACGCTGGCAAAAGCGCTCGCCGATTGCCTCGGTGGACGATTGGCCCGAATCCAGTGCACGCCGGATTTATTGCCAACCGACGTGACGGGATTCAACTTGTTCAATCAAAAGACCCGCGAGTTCGAGTTCCATCCCGGACCGGTCTTCGCTGATGTGCTGTTGGCGGACGAACTGAATCGCACCACGCCTCGGACTCAAAGCGCGTTGCTGGAGGCGATGGCGGAACGGCAGGTCACGATTGATTCGGTACCGCATTCGTTGTCCGAGACCTTTCTCGTCATCGCGACGCAAAACCCGATTGACTCACACGGTGCTTATCCGCTGCCCGAAGCTCAACTGGATCGCTTCACCATCAAACTTCAGATCGGATACCCCGACCGCGAAGCTCAACTTGGAATTCTTGAAAACGCAGCACGAGCCGACAGCGTCAACGAGCGAGCATGCAACACGTTGTCGTTGACGGAACTGATGCAGATTCAACAGCAAGTGCAAACGACATCGGTTCATCCGAAGGTCCAGGGATACTTGGTCGACTTGGTCGAGGCGACTCGCAACGACCCAGCCATCCAGCTGGGAGTGAGCCCGCGAGGCATGCTGCTGTGGCAACGAATTGCCCAAGCCTGGGCGGTGCTCCAAGGACGCGACTTCGTGACACCCAGTGACGTTGCCAAAGTCGCTCGCCCGGTATTGTCGGTGCGATTGCTAACCATGGCGGACGACTCCGATTCGGTGATCGATCGAATCATGACCCAAGTTCCCGCGCCGGAGTACAAGTGATGACTCAAAAGCCCAAGCCACTGCAACCTCGCCCCCCCCAGAATTCCTGCGGCTCCACTTCACCCTCCCAAAAGTCGTGCGGTTCCACTTCACCCTCCCCTTGGGAGGGTCGGCCCGCTTCGGGCCGGGGAGGGTTACGCGCTGGACTCAGTGCTGAACCCTCCCCTCGCTTCGCTCGACCCTCCCAGGGGGAGGGTGATGGCAGAACTGCGATCCAACCCCTCGCTTGGTTGCACCACTTTCTCACCCTACAAACCAAAGTGCTTCCCAGCTTCTCCCCTCGCTTCGCTCAACCCTCCCAAAAGCCGGGCGGTTCCACTTCACCCTCCCCTTGGGAGGGTCGGCCCGCTTCGGGCCGGGGAGGGTTACGCGCTGGACTCAGTGCTGAACCCTCCCCTCGCTTCGATCGACCCTCCCAGGGGGAGGGTGGTGGCAGAACTGCGCCCCAACCTCTCGCTTGGTTGCACCGCTTTCTCGCCCTACAGACCCAAGTTCTTTCCAGCTTCAATCTCCCTTTGGGAAGACCGAGCATCGCCTCCGCACTCACCCTTTCACTGCTTCTCTTGCTGGCCGGCTGCAGCACGGACGATGCTCCCAAAACATCCAACTTTGAACACGATCACGTCGTGTCATCGCACTGGCCCGAAGACCTTGCTGACTTGTCGAGCAAACTGCGCAGCCGCATCTCCGCGAACAACGATTTCTCCGACGAACAATTGCGTCATGAAATCGAAGACCTCGTCGAATGGGTCGGTGAAGTTGCCGCCGACACAAACCTCTCAGAAGCCGATTGGATTCCGTTGCACGAGAGCAGCCAAGCGGTCTCGGCAAACTTGAAGGCAACGAACGAACCGTTCTCCAACGATGACCTGCAACAAATCGAATCGCTTTGCCAACTGATCGACGAATCGATCTCAAAAATCCCTGACCAACTCGCCAGTTTGAAGGCAACCGGATCATGAGCCAACCCATTTCGATCATGTTGATGGGCGGACTCGTTCGCGTCCTTCGAGGCTTTGCCGCTGCGGCGCCAACTTTCCTGGTGGGCATGCTGATTGCCTCGATCATTCGGTACTACCTGGGCGAAAAAGGCACACGCAGACTGTTCGGAGGCGACACCCTGCGATCGCTGCCGCAATCGTGGTTGGTCGGGATGCTGTTGCCAGTTTGTTCGATTGGCGTGCTGCCGATTTTGCGTGAGATGCGTCGGGCGGGTGTGAAGCCTGGAGCCATGTCAGCATTCGCGTTATCCGCACCGTTGTTCAATCCTCTCTCGCTGCTCTATGGGCTCACGCTCAGCCGTCCGATGGTGATCCTGCTGTTTGCATTTGGCTCGCTGATCATCGTCACTGCATTGGGGTTGTTCTGGGACTCAATCGAAAAATGGTCCAAACGCAAAGCGACAGAAGGTGATCCTACCAGCCAGCATGATTCGCAAACAAACAGCACAAATGACGAACCCAAAGATCGCCTGATCGGCTTGCGACGACTCGCGGCGACGTTCGTTCACTTCTCCCGAGAGCTGACGGGCGTCAATCTCGGGCTGACCATGTTGGCGTTGTCTGGACTCGCGATCCTGGCAGCGGCCCTGCCTTTCGGAGCGATGCAGCATTCGGTTGAACGCGATGATTGGTTCGCCCCTCTCACAATGCTCGGGGTCGCGATTCCGGTTTATGCGACACCGATGTTGGCCATGAGCCAACTCGGCATGATGTTCCAACATGCCAATTCGCCCGGTGCCGCGTTCACGCTGTTGATCTTGGGCACCGGCATGAACTTGGCAACACCGTTTTGGTTCGGAAAGAACTACGGATTCAAAGCCACCGCATGCTGGACCGCTTCGCTGCTGGTGATTGTGTTGGGCATTTCGTACGCGATCAACCGGCCACTCGTTCCACCGGGAGTCGAACCTGCCGGTCACACGCATGCGTTTGACGTCTACGCCAATCCGATGTCGATTCACCACAGCCTCAATGCAAACGCTTTGTATGATTTGGTGGTGAAGGGACTCGACTTCAGCGTCATCGCCGCCCTCTCCGTGCTGGGTGTTCTCAGTCTGATTGGTATCGGATTGCGTTTGATGAAAATCGATGAGGCTTGGTTGGTGAGCACCGCCAAAGCCGACTCGTTTGCCTCCTCTCTTTCCTCGCAAGACACACAAGCTCGCAAGGGACTCGACATCGTTGTCCCGCCGGGCGTCATCGGAGCGACCATGTTGGCAGGGTTGGTCGCGATGAGCGTCGTAGCCTGCTTCGCCTACTACCCATCGGCCGAAGAATGCCTGGATGAAATCAGCATGGCCCGGGCCGAATGTCTCGCAGCCGCCAATAGCGGCCAAGCCGAGCATGCGCTGTACTGGTTGCCCGTCTGGGAGGACTGGAGCCGCCGAATGGAAGTCGGCACCTTCATCCGCACGGGGCAGATCCGGCCCTACCAGCGGATGCAGGGTTACTTGATCCGCAAAAAACTCGAATTGCTTGAGCATGAATTGGAACACGATCCGTTTGAACTGGACGAAACACAACAGGTCGTGAGGAATATTCTGGCTACGAACTCCCGCTGGGTGCGGTCATTTCGGCCCGATCCGTGACAATCGCCATTCAGCGAGACTACAATCGCAAGCGGTCGGACCGGACTGACGCGCCCTCTTTCTGCGGAAGATCCGTTTCATGTTGGTAGTCAAAAAAATCAAACCCCGTGCCTTCACGCTGGTCGAATTGCTGGTGGTCATCTCGATCATTGGCGTTCTGGTGGCGATGTTGCTGCCTGCCGTTCAATCGGCACGCGAAGCCGCTCGCAGCACCGATTGCAAAAACCGCATTCGGCAATTGGCACTGGCCACGCATATGCACCATGACGTGCTCGGCTACTTCCCGCCGGCAAGATATGAATCGCGTCCGGACGCGGATCCCGCCGACCAATGCGGTTTGGAAACACCGACGTGGCTGGCTCGGGTGATGCCGTATATTGAGCAAGCCTCGCTGGGTAGCCAATGGGATTTTTCCAAACCCTGGCATCAACATCCCGAAAATGTCCGGACGGTTGTTCCCGAAATCTTCCTCTGTCCCTCGCGACGCTCAGGAACACAACCGACCGGCACTCGAGAACTCCGCTCAGCAGAATCCGGCGGTGGTGGCCGACTCCCGTGCGGTTGCCCTCTTCCACCACGTCCCACTGATGTATCGTTGAGTGTCGAAGGAGCTCTCTGTGACTATGCCGGCAATCATGGTGACTTAACGCCCGGTGCGACCGGAGCCCCCACTGACTTTTACTTCGGCGAAAATGGAACCGGCGTGATCATCAGCGTGCGACCGGACTGCAGAGCGGGCAAGGCCATCGCACCGTCCGATCGCATTCGCATGGCTTCTGTCACGGATGGAACGTCGAGCACGTTTTTGTTCGGTGAGAAATATATCCCGCTTGATCGCCTTGCTCAATTCCCCGAGGACTCACCCGCCTACGATGGCGATCACCTTCCGGCATCCAGTCGACTGGCGGGTCCCGGACTGCGGTTGGCCAACGGCCCCAGTGATGTCCTGGCTGACATGTTCTCGTTTGGAAGCTGGCATCCCGCCGGAGTCCATTTTGCCTTGGTCGATGGCAGCGTGAGAATGTTCACCCCCTTCACGGACACAAAAGTACTGGGCTCACTTGCCAACCGCCGTGACGCTCGGGTGGTGGAATTGGAACAATGATCGATTTTCGATTTGCGATGCTGTTGTTGGTGGTGACGCTAACAGGGTGCTCGAGCCAACAACCCGCTACGGGAATCGTCGAGTACACCGACGGTGATCCGGTTCAGTCCGGCAGCATCGAATTCCGCTCGCTTGAGACGGGTGCTCGGTATGCCGGACGAATTGCGAGCGATGGAACGTTCGCGTTGCGCGATCAAGACGGGAATGAATCCCTTCCACCGGGCGAATATGAAATGGTCGTCGTACAAATTGTGATGACGGAAGACGTTGCCGCAGCCGATCACGATCATGGCCAAACGGTCCCTCGACGCTACGCTGATTATTACACCAGCGACTTGCGATATTCCAACCAAACCGACCGCACGGACTCCATTCGAGTGGAACTCGATCCCACACCGTAGTCCGTTTGAAAGACGCCCTGAAAAGATAGAGCAATCACGGATGCGCCACCGTCGATGCCCAGAGTCGCCTTCGATCGACCCTACGGTTCCGAGGAGTGGTCGCCAGTCGTCGGCTATCATGCATCACCCTCGACCTACAACCACAGTCACTCAATCGAAAGCAAACCGAGATGAACATTGCGGTCTCGGGATGTGGCATCGCCGGTACCGCGGTCAGTCATCTGCTCGCATCAGCGGGCCATCAAGTCACGATCTTTGAACAAGCGGCCCAGTGCCAAGCGATTGGTGCGGGCATCATGCTCCAACCCAGTGGGCAAGTCGTGTTGGATCGTTTGGGAATCCTTGACACGATTGCTCGTCAGGCGGCCAAACTGGAAGGCATCGAGGCGTTCCTACTCTCCGGCCGACCACTGATTGAATTGAACTACGGCCACCTCGGCGACAACCACTTTGCCTACGGCGTCCATCGCGGGTTGCTCTTTCAGCAATTGATGAATCTATGCAATCAGTCCGACGTCCGTCTGCATACATCGACCCAAATTTGCGACTTTCGCAATGATGGAAACGACGTCTATGTGATCGACCAACATGGCACCCAACACGGCCCCTTTGATTTCCTCGTCGCTGCAGACGGATCTCGATCTCGATTGAGAACCGCGGCGAAACTCGGTTCACGAACCATCAACTAAGACTACGCTGCCATATGGGCGACGGGCCCTTGCTCACAGGTTCACAATCGGTTGCATCAAGTCATTGACGGCACCAACCGGTTGGTCGGATTGCTACCGATTGGCAATGGACAATGCAGCTTCTTCTGGGGACTGCGCACCGATCACTACGAAGGACTAGTCCAACGAGGATTGCCGGCCTGGAAACAGGAGGTCGTTACCATGTGCGAACCCGCCACGGAACTCCTCGATTCCATCAACGAATTCACAGAGATGACGTTCGCCGGCTACCGACACGTCAGCATGCGACAATGGCACACAGACAAGATCGTCTTCCTCGGCGATGCGGCTCACCCGTCGAGTCCCCATTTAGGCCAGGGCGTCAACTTGGCCTTGGAAGACGCAGCCTGTTTTGCGGATGCAATCGCTGACACGGGAACCTTCCAACAAGCAGCTGTCCGCTATCAGACACTTCGGCAACGAAAGGTCCGCTACTACCAATCGCTGACCCGATTGCTGACACCGTTCTTTCAATCCAATGTGCCGCTGTCTGCCACGTGCCGTAACATTGGCCTCCCTTGGTTTCCCAGAGTGCCCTGGGTTCGCCGCCGCATGCTGAAAACCCTGAGCGGCCTACAAAACGGATGGTTCTGAAACCCCAGTCCGTGGTCAGCGAAGCGTCAATAATCGTCATCACAACTCATCGTCAAGCTGACTCCGAGACACACCCGACCAAAGAGCAAAGCTCGGACAGAATGGAACAGTTGCCCTACAAAGTTTGCGTACTGAGGTGGAGCTGTTGAACAGTGTTAAGAGAACGCTTGGCGTGCATAGGCCCTCCCGATTCCACGCCAGCCGAGTTCATGGATACCAGCGAGCACCCATTGTACGAATGTGTTGCTATTGGGGCCAGGAAAAACGCGGTACGTATCAATCCACGGATAGTTCGACGGTGCATTTTCGATGTGTTGAGCCAACTCACAAGCATCAGCACCACTCCACCGCCGAAGCATACGACCAGGGCCGTTGCCAACGCCGGATGTCAGACCAAGCAAATCACAGTGCAAATGACCCCAAGAAACCTCGGACTGGCAGGGAGTCTGCCAAACCTCCCAGCGGCTCGCAGTTCCTGGTCGAGCAACGATGAACCAGTGGTGCTCGGCAATACACGCGAACCCCGGTATCCGCGCGGCCCACAGATCAACCGCGATTGGCGACTCCAAATTATTCATGAGTCGGTCGGAGAATGTGGTTCAAAGCGATAACGCCGACCATTTGACGTTGACGTCCGGTCGAAGCTGCTTGAATCGTTCGCAGTCGTCACTCGAAACCAATGAGCGTTCTATCCGCAGTGTCTTCAGACGGGGCAACGATTGGATGTAGCGAAGCCCGTGACCGGTCACTTTCGTTCGAGTCAGGTTGAGGGTTTCTAGATTGGTCATCTTGGTAAGAGACTTCAGCCCTTCGTCATTCACCCGCGTGCGGGATAAATTTAAGTGAACGAGATCTAGCGACTCGATCGAAGACAGATCCCCTTCGTGAAGACGCGTCATCGACAAGTCGAGCCTGCGTAGATCGCCTAGATGTGACAGGGACGCCAAGGCGGCGTTTTGGATTTCTGTGTGCGTTAAGTACAAAGTTTGAATCGATGGCAAGTCGGGCAGGGCATCGACGATGCTGCTCGGCGCATACTTTTCGCCTCGCTGAAGACTCGGAGCTTCCAGATATCGCGAACGCACCTCGGTCACCGGGAGAATCAAATCAAGATCAACGTACTCGATGGCCGCCATAAGCAATCGTGAACGAATGCTGGACACCGTGTTGAACGAGTCCACCTCGATCGAATAAATGACATTACCACCGTGTTGAGAGATTGCAGCAACCGCGTCCTTCTGTCGCTTGGTAGTGGAAGCAACCCTGGCAAACCAGATGGAACAAAGCGTTACCGCAACCAGAAGCAGTCGAAGACTCACCCGAGGCAATCGCCGTCGACGATGTGGTTCACGCCTAACGGATTCATCAGCCATTGATACTTGCCATTCATCTTCATGGGTCAGCTCGGATGCCGAGCAACATGATCACGTGGTGGTGATCGATGCGCATAAAACGAGAGAGAATGTGCCACTGTTCCATGTGAATGCAATTTGCCCTCGCTAAATCGTTTCAATCCAGAAGCCACACAGTTTCTCCGCATTTGCGCCTTTTGGTGTTGCGAATGAAAGCACCAGCCTCTCTTCGTTTCCACCCAATGGAAGAAGATAGACAACTCGCTTGTACCTGGAATCGCCGACGATTTGAATTGTCCCCAATTCTTTGCCGCAGGGAAGCGAAGATTCAACTTCCAATCGAGACAGAGCAAGCGAATCGTGACCGTTCTCGAACAGGAATGCTCTCAAATCGTCTACCTCGGTGAAGTCGGGCAATGTCAGCTTTTGCGAGCCTCGTTCGCCGAACGCATCTGATGCGAATGTCCCCGCGAGCAACACAGTGACAAGGATCGCCACAGGAGCCATCATTTTGCTGACGTTTTTCATCAGGATCTCCAAATCGAGATCATGGACCAGTTTGAACGGACTCTACCAGCTAGCGAGCCAACAAAGCGACATCAAACCACGCAAAACCAACAGCGTGTCAGTCAATTTGACGTCCATAAAAACTGCCTCGCGGGAACTCCTCTTACCATTCGCAACCGCCCGGCTTCGCATCTTGGGTTCATCGCTTTGCGATTCGCCCGGTTAGACACGAGCGGTCAGGCGGGTTGCCAGTTGTGCTGAAAGACAAAGATGTGCAGAGCGTCAACAGCCAGTGAGCTCAAGAAGATTCCTAGCGTCAAAAAGGCGAACAAGGCATTTCGCACAGGGCGATTCCGTCGTCCCACAGAAAAATAAGATCGCTGATATCAGTACAAAAGATGAAAGCCCAAATCACCCACCAGAACCTGACTCCAGCCGCATGAACAGCCGGTGGGAATTCCCCGCCCGGTAGCGACTGTGATCAACGAAGCTGAGTCACTCTGATACAGCACCATCGTTCGCCGCTTGATTTCTTTCCAGCTTCAGGACCAGTGACGCAGAGATCGCTCGTCCATTCCAAGGCACCTTCAGTTGCTCAACAGGTAGACCGAAATACTCCTCGAGCAAGCTATCTGGAGTCCATCCAACGCCACGTTCATAGTACACACGCAAAGTCAGCTCGCTCGCCTCCGCTGGAAAGACAAGATCGGATGAACCTTCGCCGAAGGTTTCAATGTCAAACATTTCACCCGATTCTGTCATCATGTACGCTCGGCCTGCGCCTCCGCCAAGCAACGGTTCACCAAGATCGATTCGACGATTGATCGCCTCCCCCGGCTTGAGGATAGTGAACCGAGAAGCGGCTTCGGCCTTTGTCGGCTTCGCTCGATCCTGTTCATTCCTGTAGTCGACGCAGCGTGGATCTGGCAACACTCGAATCTGATCGTCAGTCGGTTCAAGGTCAGTACGAAAATGAACATTGAAACCAATGATCAGTTCAGAATCGAGCTGAAGCGGTTGATCGCTGATGTTCTTTGCCGTCAACGAAACGACTGCGGAATCGAATCGATCCGTCGGATGCTTGATAACAGACAAAGTCAGTCGCAATCGGTTTTCTTCGCTCCACGGCTTTGTGGGGTCGTACTTGGGGGCGCCCTCTCGCGGTGTGATCTCATTGTCCGAAAACGGATCGGGTGGCTCGTCGGACATTCCGGGCAATGAAATCACAAACATTGCTGCGACAACGAGACTGGCGATGCTCTTCATAGGATCCACTCCATCCGGGAGACGTTCGGCATGATTGATCAATGAAAAACCAGGGTGACTGGAACGCGATGGTGGGTGTCATCAATCCTCCTGACGCGTGCAATTGCCATTCGTGATATCACATTCGTTCCCCACCAGCTCGCCAGAATGAATCAATCACACCTGGTTGCAATGCAACGGCAAAGGAGACAAGGGCGAGAAAGGTACCGATTGGCCACAGCAAGGACTGCATTGCGAAAACCAAAATGCAAAACCAGCAACCTCGTTGATGGTACATGCAAACGGCTGCCCCCAGGGACAAAAGCGAGAGACTCACGAGCGAAAACATCGACCACCAAACGAAGGTCGCGAACTGGTTCCATCCCAACGACGCAGGGCTAAAAAAGGTCGTAAATGCTTTCAGCTGCACCTGCGAACTGGTGAAGAACCAGACCGATGCAGCCGACATCGCTACCGCCGTGAAGCCCTGGAGCATGCAGATGACTCGCGTCTGAACAAGCGCGGCATCGCACTTGATTCCCACATTGGTACCAGAGCCTTCCGGCGAGACGGGCAGCGAGCCCCTACGAACAGGAGCAGACTGTTTCAGTTCGTGATCAGCAGCAGAACCCCCACGCGGAATTCGGCAAGTCCAACAGATCTGGAATTCATCGTCGGTCTTTCCATTGCAATGCGGGCAAGTCCACATGTTGTCAACAAGTCCGGCTGTGCGAGGCAATTTGAAGCGAAGTGTGTCGCCGTTGAATGGGTTGTTGGTCTGGTCAGCCGAAACACGCTCCAGTCCAGTTCGCATTTGGTGACCATGGGTCAACATCCATGATGATCATCCTGCACAATTCCGCGGGAATCGTCCCCAGCGTGCTTCAGCGTCGTAAGCGTCGACCGGGAAGGAAGGATCGCTGGCAACTCCGGTCCAAAAGTCAGTGTAGGTGAGTGGGGTGTGCAATACAAAGTCGTCGGGAAGGTCATTTTCCCGGAGGTACATTTGATCGTGGAAGAGGAAGCACATCAGCAGGGTGTTCAGGTCGATCGTGATGGGATCGCCATTCAAGCCACCGCCGATGGTGAGGTATCGCCGTTGAAACCAAGGACGATACAGATCTTTGTTATTGAGCTCGCGGAGTTGATTCACGGGAGCGATGAAATGATTCTGCAGCGGCATCCACTCGTCATACGCAGTCGCGGTGAGAGAACGGACCATCCACTCCGGAACGCCGCTTCCGGAAAGGAAACAAACGGCTGATTCATCCACACTCCCCGGTCGTGCGGTTGGGTTGTTCGCAGCAATGAGTTCAGCGATCACAAAGGGCTCGTTCAGCGGGGCAACAGACGGATCACAAGGCGGCGGCTACCGACGAGCTATGATACGAAAATCGCGTCTTCTTCGTGCGGCCGTTGGCCTTCTACCGACGTACAAACGAAACATACGAGCCCGATTCCGCAACCACGATTTTCACACTGCTCGATCTCGTGCTTCGGCGTGCCACATCATGCGAGCAAGCTACTATCCACCCATTCCACTCAACCCGGTCGGCAACGTTTTCATCTTTGGACGTCTCAAGATTCTCGCCATGACGAGAACCAATGCCAGTGATGCTCCGATGGTAGAAACCATTGAAGCAATACGCTTCAGCCGCCGGGATCGATGAAATTCATCGCGCTGAGCGAGTACCGTGATGGCTTCCGCGTCACCGGCCTCAGCAGCTTCTCTAAAAAGCTCAACAGCCAATTCTTCGTCTGCCTCGACGCCCTTGCCATGCAAGTACATGAATCCGAGATTGGATTGGCCGACGGGAAGCTGTTGTTCTGCGGCTTTGCGATACCAATGCACCGCGATCAAATCATCCTGAGCGACGCCCAGTCCCTTCTGGTGAGCTCTGCCCAGGTTGTTTTGTGCGAGGGCGTAGTGTTGCTTGGCGGCTTTTCGATACCACTGGATTGCCTTTGTTTCGTCCGCCTCGACTCCTCGCCCTTCGCTATACATCAGCCCGATCATGTACTGCGCCGCGGGGCTATCTTGTTCTGCGGCCATTCGAAACCATCTGAGCGCGTCGGCGTCGTCTAGCGACACACCCTGGCCCGGATAGTACAGCCTACCAAGCTCGGCTTGAGACCATGAGAGATCTTGCATGGCGGCTTTCTGCACCCAATAGAAAGCAAGTGCTTCATCTGTGGAAACACCACGTCCAACCATGTGCATCCAGGCAAGCTTCTGCTGCGACCACCGCTCTCCCTGCGTCGCAGCAGCGTGGTACCACTCCTGTGCCTCGTGGTAGTCATGCGGCACACCGCGACCATGGAAGTACATGCTCGCCAGCGATTCTTGCGCGAGCGCATACCCTTGCGCTGCAGACTTGCGAAACCATTCCACATCCAATGAGTGATCTTGTGTCACCCCGTCGCCGTCGCGGTACATCATTCCAATCGCTCGCTGGGCCATGACATGGTTCTGATCGGCAGCTTTCTGATACCACGAAGAGGCCTCGACGAAATCTTGTTCCACTCCCAGTCCGACGTCGTACATGTAGCCAAGGTTGTATTGCGCCGAGTCCAAACCCGCGACTGCGGCACGACGGTACCAGTTAACGGAGTCCACATCGTTTCCTGCACCACCTCTCCGTTCGTAGCACATCCACCCAAGATCGAATTGTGCCCATCTATGATCCTGCTCTGCCGCCAGCTTAAGAAAGTGAACCGCCCCAAAATCATCTTGAGGCGTGCCTGTTCCACGGCGGTAGCAAAGTGCAAGGTTGAACTGGGCATCTGACAAACCCTGTTGAGCAGCTCGATGAAACCAACGAAATGCTTGAACATCATCCTGGCGGATTCCACGGCCCTGCTGGTGCATGGAACCGAGCCAATTTTGTGCGACCGCGAAATCTTGCTCGGCAGCACGCTGGAACCAGCGAACCGCTTCAACGTCATTCTGCGGAACGCCAAGCCCCTCCGCGTGCATGCAACCAAGCACAAATTGTGCATGTGCATGCCCAAGGTCTGCGTACTTCTGAATCTGGCCTGCTTCCAGCTCATCCCGGAAGGGCGTCTTGTCGATTTCTCGCAAGCGACCGAGGATCAAAGAACTCCATGCCGTTTTGCCCTGCTGAGGCACATTTTTAGGCATCGAAGGCGTTTGATCGAATGAAGGAGTCTGACTGGGGTCGCTTTCGCCGCGGTCGGTGATGGACTCGTCGACGATTGGTTTTCGACCGGTCTGCTGAGCAACATGAGAGTCGCCGTTTTCCTTTGAGGCGGCGGTCGTCGGCATTGCCTGACAGCCGAAAGCGACTGCTACCGATAGAATCCAGTGTCGACACTGCATGGAGCAAGTCTTTTCGTCTCAGTGGATGAATTGCGCAGCGCAGAATCGCAAAGTCGAAGTCTGAATTGGAAGCTACGTCACGATCCGCATCCGGGGGGCAGAAATCGTGCTCCTTCCCCCAAACCGTCGTTTCACCGGCTGACCGTCGCCGCAGACAACACGACGAAAAATCCAGTCAAGCAGCCAAAGAGCGCAACACCGCCAATCTCATCGATCACCATCGAGCCAAGCAGCATGACGAATGACATTGCAGCCAAAATCCGTACCACATGCCCAGTGATGATTCGCAGCGTGTAAGTTCGCTTCGCCCTGGGAAACTCTTTGGACGCTCGTGGTTCTGCTTCCGGTGGTTGATAGGGATTCAACATCATCGCAGACCGTTTAATTCGCTTGTCGGAATCTTGCATCTTTAGTAATCGCGACGACGCATCCGACTGACAGGTCCCTGTGGATGCCAAGTCCATTCCCATCACTCCTCCACGGCGGAGGATTCCTCGGTGATGTGGAGCCATCGAACAGTGTGACGCGGACGGTTCGCAGTGGACTTGGTGAAGCGACGGGCTAGGCGACTGGGAACTGTCCGACGGAACAGTTGGGGACAACTGTTCTACTCTGGTGCCGTAGATTGCCGGACCGGCGGCTCTCAGGATCCGGCCTAAACCGCGACGACAACACCCGTCCGTGCTTGTGTGGTTCAAAAATCGAAGTTGTTCGCTGACGCCCTATAGCCCACGAGCGAAGTTCGGGCAGAGTCGAACATTTGTCCCCAAATGTTTGCGTGCCAGGGTAGAGCCATGGAACAGCGTGACGCGGACGGTTCGCAGTGGACTTGGCGAGGCGACGGGGCTTGGCGGCTGAGAATTGCCCGACGGAACAGTTGGGGACAACTGTTCTACTCTGGTGCCAGAGATTGCCGGGCTCCAATCGGAGCCGGTGGCAGGGCCGCCTCGGCAGGGGGCGGTGTGCGACACCGCGAAAGAAAGTCGGGATGACAAGATTCGAACTTGCGACCTCTGCACCCCCAGTGCAGCGCTCTAACCAGGCTGAGCCACATCCCGTGAAGGCCAAAACTCTACCGAAGTTGGCTCGAGTTCGCTAGGGTGAACAGCCACTTTCATGAACTCCCCTTTTGAGCGGCTTCCGCAGGAAGATTTGGCGATGGATCTGGCTAGGCAGGCGGCAACAAAAACAACGGATTCTTCCCATCGCCACGCGCGATCCGTGCCCGAGAATCCCTCCCCGTCGAGAACAGAAATGGACTTCGCAACGAACTCCCGCGGTGGGAATTGGCCGCGGCGATTGTTGACGCTCGCGGTCGTCGCCGTCTTCGCATACGTCGGGGTGGCGGTTTGGCAAATGGTCCGCACTCCGGACTCAACGGCGGTCGCTCCCGCCGCTCTCGGCCCCGTCCCAGAACGCTACGACGCGGACCGCGCCTTTGGTTTCTTGGTCGACATCTGTGACCTGGGGCCGCGGCCGTCCGGAAGCCCGGCGATGTTGCAGCAGCAAAAAATGCTGACGGAAGTCTTCGAAGCAAACGGCGGAACGGTCCGTTTGCAACGCGGCGAAATCAGGCACCCGCAGACGGGCGAGAACGTTCCGATCGCGAACTTGATCGCCGCTTGGAATCCTGACGCCCCAACTCGGTTTCTTTTGTGTGCCCACTATGACACTCGGCCCTATCCCGATCGAGATCGTCGCGATCCCAAAGGAGTCTTTGTGGGCGCCAATGATGGGGCCAGCGGTGCTGCAGCCCTGATGGAACTGAGCCACCAATTCCCAACGTTGCCATCAGATATCGGGGTGGATGTGGTGTTGTTTGATGCGGAGGAGTTTGTTTTTGGGGAACAGAGCGGCGAATACTTTCTTGGGTCAACACTGTTTGCCCAGCAATACTTGCTCGAGCCACCCACGGTTCCATATCAAAGCGGCGTGTTGCTGGACATGATCGCGGATCGCGAATTGCAGTTGCTGTATGAACGAAACAGTTTGCGATACGCCCGCGACGTGACCCGATCCATTTGGGCGACCGCCAAACGCTTGGGTGTCAATGCGTTTGTGCCACGGGCTCGCAGCCAAGCGATCCGGGATGATCATCTTCCTCTGAACCAGATCGCAAAAATCCCCACCACGGACTTGATCGATTTCGATTACCCGCGACCGGGATTCAGGGCGCCGCAGTATTGGCACAC
The DNA here is from genome assembly GCF_000196115.1 of Rhodopirellula baltica SH 1. NCBI lineage: Bacteria > Pseudomonadati > Planctomycetota > Planctomycetia > Pirellulales > Pirellulaceae > Rhodopirellula > Rhodopirellula baltica. The sequence goes on along the minus strand of NC_005027.1, from coordinate 6,987,801 downwards.
GACGCAAGACATTCCGGAAAACTGCAGCGGTGAAAGCATCGCTGCGGTGATCTGGGTCGTGCATGAATGGATGCTGGAACAGCGTGGGGGATAGAGTTGGGAAAGGGGCTTAGGTCCAAAGGGGATGGATTGCAAATTGCAAAGTGGACATTGCAAATTTGGAATTGGAGTTGGAGTTAGATGCAGCGTGTGAGCGATGACGGTTGTGGTTTGTTTGGGAGGTGCGACTGTGCAGGGCAACTCGCTTTGGATTCCATTGAAAAAGTGAAATTGACACTTTGAAATGGTTGCGTTTTCAGTGCTCGGCCCTCCCCTCGCTTCGCTCGACCCTCCCGGAGGGAGGGTGAAATAGAAGAGCGGAGTGGGATAACGAGCACGAGCACGAGCACGAGCACGAGCACGAGCACGAGCACGAAGCACGAAGCACGAAGCACGAAGCACGAAGCACGAAGCACGAAGCACGAAGCACGAAGCACGAAGCACGAAGCACGAAGCACGAAGCACGAAGCACGAAGCACGAAGCACGAAGCACGAAGCACGAAGCACGAAGCACGAAGCACGAAGCACGAAGCTAGAAGCTAGAAGCTAGAAGCTAGAAGCTAGAAGCTAGAAGCTAGAAGCTCTCAACCAACGTGCTACGATGATTGGATCCGACGGGTGGGACTCACCGGTTGGTTTGCTTCTCTTTCAAAGGTTCCCTCATGTTCGCCGGTGGTTTGGTCCTCGCCAGCACACTGATCTTTTTCGCTGTTTGGTTGCAGCGTTCCGAACAGGTCGGCTGGTCGCATGAAAGATTCGACGAAGAAATCGATCAGTCCTACATGCAACGCCGACGTCGCTCTCGAAAACGGGTGAACTTCTTGTTCTTGGTTTGTGGCATCTTGGTTTTGGTCGCGACCTTGGCCACTCCCAGAAACCATGCCATATGGCTTTGCTGTTGGATTTCGGTGATGTTGTCGCTGATGACCATTCTGATGCTGGCCGGACTGGATGCTCTGCGAACGATGCGGCACGTTCGCCATCGACTGGATCACCTGCGTCAAAAACGGCGTAAGTCTTCCTAGAAAGGACGAACGCATCGACGCCAAATCGGTTCTCAGCGTGGATGTGGCTGGCGATCGCAACGCCACGATCGGGCGCACGACTATGGCGTGAAACTTGTCTTCGGTGGGTTGTGTCTTGACTTTGAGCCACGGCGATGGCTATCGACCGAGACATGATGACCGATGAATCCATTGCTGTGCGTCGTCCTCGACGATGGGACGAACCGATGGACCCGCACATGACCGATGCGGACGTGGGATGGTTGCGCGAACAGTCCCCCTTTTCGAACCTGGATCCGGCCGCGTTTCCCAAATCGATTCCGCTCGATGGCATCCTTCGGAACGATTGCCGATTGCATCGTTTTGCTCACGGCGAAGTGATCGCTCGCGAGGGTGATTACGCAAACAGTGCGTTCCTATTGGTTGATGGACACGCTGAACTGTTGACTCGCGAATTGCCACCGGAATTGCTCGGTCGTCGTGAAACCGAAAAAGTATCGTGGCCCAAAGCGGTTTGGCAATTGCTCCGACCTTCCGGCGTTCGCGAAGCTCGGCGTCCCGAGGAAGTCGTCCCGAATGTCGACTTGCATGCCTCCACCCATCATGCGGACGATCGTCCTCCGGTTTTACAGTTGCAGGACTTCGATGGGCTGGTGCGAGCCGGCCAAAGTATACGATTGAGTCCGGGTGAATTGTTCGGTGAAGTTGCGGCGATGTATCGGTCGCCGCGATCGGCCACAGTTGTTTCGCAGGGTGATAGCACGTTGCTGGAGATCCGACTGCAGGGTCTGAAGATGCTGCGTCGCGATCCCGCGTTTTCGCAGCGGATGGACGATCACTACCGAGAAAACTGGCTGCCGCTGCATTTGCGTGAGATCCCGTTGTTGCGATTTCTTCCCGAGCAGAATTTGCAGCGAGTGGTTGCGGCGACGGTCCAACGTTCATTCGGTCGATTGGAATGGAATGCGGACTACAAAAAGACTCGCAAGCTTTCTCCCGCCGAGCAAATTGAAAGCGAACCGGTGGTGGCCACCGAGGGTCATCAGGTCACGGATCTGATCATCGTTCGCAGCGGTTTTGGGCGGGTTTGTCAAAGCTACGGTGTGGCTCAACGAACGACCGCGTACCTCGGCAAGGGCCACCTATTCGGTCTGGAAGAGATCGCGTTGGGTGTCACCAATGAAGACGGACCGATCAATTTGCCGCTGCAGCATTCGCTTCGTGCGGTCGGGTTCCTAGACACGTTGCACATCCCGGTCGAATGCTTTGCAACCGACATTTTGCCACACGTTCGCCGCAGCGAATTGCCAGCTTCGGCCGCGAAAGCGTTGTTGCGAATGCCGGCGCCCGAGGAGGCTCGTGAACGACGCAGCGAAAAGCGACCGAAGGTGGATTTGCCGATCGTTTCGACCGCGATGAATCACACCAGCGAAGAAACATGGCAGGATTTGCCGAGTCCAACCGGGACATCCTTTGAGCCCACCGGATTGCTCGAGTTCATCGTTCAGAATCGTTTCAACAACGGTCGCGAAGCGATGATCATTGATTTGCATCGTTGCACCCGTTGCGATGATTGCGTCAAAGCCTGCGCGAGCGTGCATGACGGAAATCCCAAGTTTGCTCGCGTTGGCGTCAACCACGATCGACTGCAATTCGTTCAGGCTTGCATGCACTGCACCGATCCGGTTTGCATGATCGGTTGTCCGACGGGAGCATTGCACCGCGAGGAATCGACCGGCCACGTTCGTGTTTCGGAATCCATTTGCATTGGTTGCGGCACGTGCGCCAAAGGGTGCCCGTACGGCAACATCGAAATGGCGGCGGTGAACGATCCTAAGGGACGTCCCTACACCGACGAAGCGAGCAACCGGCCAATCACCAAAGCGACCAAGTGCGACATGTGCAGTGGACTGCCCAGCGGGCCGGCATGCGCCGCGGCGTGCCCACATGATGCGATCGTTCGAATTGACTTGAGCGAATCGCCGCCGCTGGAAGACTGGTTGAGGAGACGAACATGAGTGTGGCTGAACGCCGCCGTTCTGCGTCGTCGCGACGTTGGCAACAATTCCGCACCGATGCCCTGTCCAAATTCCGTCGCCGAGTGTTTGGCACCGGTCGAGCATGGTCGTTTCGTCGTCGACGAATCGCGAGTTTGATCGTTGTCGCGATTGCGATTGTGTTGACCGCCTGGATATCGCAAACGCTGCATGCGGCGCTCTATCGAAGCAGCGTGATGACCGGCTGGACGCTGCTGAGTTCGATCTTGATTTTGTTTGCGATCGGCATTCGTCGTCGGATTCCGATCTTGCCACTGGGCACGATGAGCACCTGGACTCAGGTTCACATTTTCACCGGTCTATTTGCGTGTGGCGTGTTTGTGATGCACGTGCCCGCGATCGCGACGGGACGATTGATCGCCGATGGTTGGCTGGAAGGAACGCTGAGCGTGTTGTTCATCGGCGTCAGCCTCTCGGGATTCTATGGGATCCTGGCGAGTCGTCGATTGCCGGCTCGTTTGACCGCAATGGGCAGCCAGCCTCGGTACGATCAAATCGATTGGCACCGAGAACAATTGGCGGCACGCGCGACGCAGCGTCTGGACAGTTTGACCAGCGTCGACTCCCAACGCGTCTTGGGCGAGTTTGACGATCAATACCTTCGTCGGTATCTCGAGTCGCCGCTTTCGTGGTCACACCGCTTGTTCGCTCATTCGTTTCGACGTCGCCGTTTGGTGATCGGTTTGAATGAGCTGCATCGGTACTTGGAAGATGACGGCAAAGAAGTTGCCGATGAACTTGCCGGTTTGGTTCGTCGCCGCGATGAACTGGATACACAGCACGCTCTTCAGTGGCGACTGCGGGCTTGGGTGGCGGTTCACGCCGTGATGTCGTTGGGATTGGTGGCGCTCGCCATCATGCACACCATTCATGCATTGCAGTTTGTGGAATCATGAGACGCGACGACTTTCAACTGCCGATACCACCGAGGATCGAACGCCCCGGGCACCCGTACGCATGCGGGCGTTCACCGGGATGCGATCCGTGTCTGCATGGACCGAGCCGCACCGGTGCGTGCCCCTTTGCCGACAGCGATGATTCTGAGAATGAGGCTTGTTCTCCACGACGAACTTGGGCGGGACGTCGACGTCAATTCACAGCCGCAATGCTGGCGATTTTGGCCGCCGCGATGGTCGTTCTCTTCGCGACTCGAGCGACACCCAAAGTCATTCAGCCGGGCAACCTGACAACCGCTCACGCGCAAATCCTGTCGGGCGAATTGGCTCAAGACCGATGTGCGGCGTGTCACCAAAATGCGACCAGCAACCGCTGGCTGACATCCTCCAGCGATCCAACATCGAGCAAGCAGAACGAAGACAAAGGCCTGTTCAGTTTGGCAAGCTGGATCGGTGGCGATGATACGAAACACGCCGACATGCCGACTGTGGCCATGACCGACTTGTGTCTGAACTGCCACGAGCAACAAATGCCTCGCGAGTCGGCTCGATGGGCACACAATTTGTCGCAGGAAGTCCGCGACGAACTGACTTTGGCCGCGATCGAGAAACGCGATGGCAGGCTCCGTAATGACGGGCCCCGTGATAGTAGGCTCGCTGATGATAAATTCGCAAGCAGCCAGCCCACCGATGGTCAGTCCAGTGATCTGGTTGCGATTGCGAAGATTTCCGAAGCTTCCTCAACGGTTCCCACCGTTCAAACGGTCAGCCGGAAGTCATCGCTGCAAAACAACTTGGCCTGCAGCGTTTGCCACCAAGAACACCATGGAGCGGATGCGAACCTCGCCGCCATCACCGATTCGCGTTGCCAAACCTGTCACGTCAATCAATTTGGTTCCTTTGCTGATTCGCATCCCGAGTTTGGCCAGTGGCCGTACGCGCACGCGTCCAACATCAACTTTGATCATGGAAGGCACGCGAAGATTCATTTTCCCAGTGAAGCTGAGAAACGAAACGGTGGAGATTCATCAAGCTCCAACTCCTTTGCGACGTTTGATTGCAAGACATGTCACATTGGACCGAGTTTCTCGAGTTTTGATTTGGACTCGACCGATCCGGTGATGACAACGTTGCCGTACGAGATTGCATGTGCGCAGTGCCATGATGAAGCGTTGCGAGTTCAAGTTGCCGAAGGTCCCGCGTTTTTGCAATTGCCGGTCTTGCCGGACGACATCGCACTGCAAGTCGAAGATTGGCCGACTCTGGCGACGGGTTTTGCCGATGGCACGGTGGATGGCTGGATGGCGTTGATGTTGCGAGAGCAGATCAGCGAGTCGGCTCTGAATCGTTTCCGGCGTGTCGATTCGGCGAACTGGGATTCGCCAATTGTCCAAGTCGAAGCGGTATCGCTGGGCAGGGCGATCACCAAGCTCTCACAAGAGTTGGCGACGACCGGTCAAGATGCACTCATGCAAAGACTGCGAGAAGCTAGGATCGATGAGCAAACCGCTCTGCCGCTCGTCGAATCGTTTCCGCCTCAATTGGTTCGTGACGCGCTGCGGGTTTGGTTTGGTGAAGCTGACACCGCCGCCGAAACCAAGGTCGATTCATCGATGCAGGCTGGTGCGTTCAGCGGATTGCTGGACGATGACGTCGAAAGCGAATTCGACAACGACTTTGGCGGCGGGTTCGGCGGGGCTGATCCGTTGCTTGCCGATGACCCGTTGCTGGCCGACGATCCATTGACCTCTTGGTCCACCACCGAGGAAGAAACGCCCACGCCGGAAAAAGCTGACTGGGCGGCCGAGTTGGCGGCTCGCTACGACGCGGCCAAAACACAATCGTTTGGTGGCTGGTATCGAGACGATGTGACTTTGTCGGTTCGCTACCGAGGCAAAGGTCACTCCGACGCGGTGTTGCGATCGATGATCGAGATCATTCAGCGGTTGCCTCCCGACGACCCGCTCAAACAATCCATGTTGGCTCAGCCAGCAGTTCAAGCCTGCGTGGGGTGTCACCAGGTGCAAACAGATTCGTTGGCCAATGCGTCGCTCGCTTCGATGCGTTGGCAAGCGTTCCGCGGCAAAGAAAACGGCGATCGGCTCACTCATTTCTCACACACACCTCACTTGAACGTGCAGGGATTGCAAGATTGCAAACACTGCCACCAACTTGGAACGACCAATCCGGCCAATGCGGTGCACATGGTTGGTGAGTCGCCGGTCGATGCGTCGCCTGAATTTTTGCCGATGACGAAGGCGAGCTGTTCCAGTTGCCACACCAAGTCGGCGGCGGGGGATCACTGCACACGATGCCATCGCTATCATGTGCACGATGTCCCATGAACTCCGACAGCCGTCTCAACCGACGAATCCATTTTCCAGTCGTCACACGCGGCCGGGTGCGATTCCGTTTCGCTTTGACCTGAACGGAAGCGATCGGGCAGGGCACATCGCGAGAATCCTGGCAGACTTGCGGCAACATCGACTCGGTTTGATCGTTGGAAATCATGGGACTGGCAAGTCGACGCTGTTGCACAACATGGCCCACGCGTTGCAGGAGAAGTTCCCCGGCGGGAAATGGATTCAACTGACCGCCGATCCCAACCGCTCGCCGATCGCTGTCGTCTCCAGCATGCTGCAGAACGACCGAGCCGCGATTGAGACACAGGCAACGGTTTCGCCTGGTGGAGTGTTGGTTATCGACGGGGCGGAACAATTGTCTCCGTGGGGACGCTTTCGAATTCGTCGACGAGCTCAACAAGCGGGCCATTTTTGTTTGGCGACGGCACATCGGGATCTTCGCGGTTTTCACGTGTTGCACCGAACGAAGGTGACCGCCAAGCTGATTGAGGACTTGCTGGCAGAATTGCTGGGAGACCATCCGAACGCCCGAGAAAAGCTGGCGAAGGTCGGGAAGGCGGAATCAATGCCGTCTTTCGCCGATGTCACCGACGTTCGCGAATTATGGTCTCAACTCTATGATGTCGTGGGGCTGTCTTCGGAAACGCCATCATCGGAGATGCCTGAGCCAGGAACGTCCGACAACCGCATCGATCTCCGGCCTGACGCCCACCCCCAAAATTGCCCCGACCTCTGAGTGGATCATCCATGGCTGTACGTTTGAACGTGATCGTGCTTCGTCCCACCGGCGAACATCGCCATTTTGATCCTGCATGTGACGATGCCGTGGGGCAGTTGCTCGGTCGGCCAGGACTCGATCTTGTATTGCTCGATCGCATCCCTGGACCGGACGAGTCCGGCACGGAACGATTGGCAGTGGAATCAATCGCGGGCGATGTCGCTTGCGTTGGTTGGACGGAAGCCGAAAAGGTTTCCGAACCGCTTGGGTTGTTGGGCAAACGGGTCGCTCGTGTGCCGCACCGACGAGACGTGGATGCCGCCCCGGTTCAAGGCGATGAACCGATCGCGAAGCTGTATCACTTTGACATGCGTCGCGAAGGTGCATCGCAGACAATCTTGGCGGACTTGCAAGCGTTGCTGGCGACTCGACAGACTCCGATGTTTCAGATCGGGATGGCTGGTTCAACGTCACCTAAACAGACGAAGGCAACGTCGGCGTCCAAAGCCCAGCCCAACGCCGCCCCCATCCAAAACGTGACGCCGTCTTTGGCCAAGCCACCCGCGTCAGAGGCTTCGCCGTTGGCTTCCGCCACGCCGCCATTGACCAAGAACCAATCCACTGACTTGGACGCATTGGTGGATGAACTGGACGAGTTGGATCTTTGATTCGTGCGAGTGTTCGCAAGTGGACTTGGTTGCGATGCGGTTTGGCGGTTGAAGATTGCCCGACGGAACAGTGGAGGACAACGGTTCTACTCTGGTGCTCACTTTCATTTGGCGTACGCGAAGGTGGGGCTGAGCGTGGATACACCTTGTGCTGCCCCTCTTAACCGATGTAGGCCGGATGAAGGAGGCTTTGCGACGCACATCCGGCAGTGACTGAACTGGCGAGAACAGCTCGTCTGCCGGAGCGGCGCCGAAGCGGCTTGATCCGGCCTACTTCAGGAAGCAATCGCTCGTCGTATCGAGGTTCTCTGGGACAAAATTGCATGCATGGCAAGGCGATTCACTCAATCGGACGAAGCAATGTAGGCCGGACGAAGGAGGCTTTGCGACGCACATCCGGCAGTGACTGAACTAGCGAAAACAGCTCGTCTGCCGGAGCGGCGACGAAGCGGCTTGATCCGGCCTACTTCAGGAAGCAATCGCTCGTTGAATCGATATCCTCCGGAATAACTTGCACACGCGGCAAAGCGATTCACTCAATCGGACGAAGCAACGTAGGCCGGACGAAGGAGGCTTTGCGACGCACATCCGGCAATGACTGAACTGGCGAAAACAGCTCACCTGCCGGAGCGGCGCCGAAGCGGCTTGATCCGGCCTACTTTAGGAGGCGATCGCTCGTTGAATCGAAGTTCTCTGGGACGAACTTGCACGCACGGCAAGGCGATTCACTCCATCGGGCGAAGCAATGTAGGCCGGATGAAGGAGGCTTTGCAACGCACATCCGGCAGCGACTGAACTGGCGAGAACTGCTCATCTGCCGGAGCGGCGCCGAAGCGGATTGATCCGGCCTACTTCAGGAAGCAATCGCTCGTTGAATCGATGGCCTCCGGGACGAACTTGAATGCTCGGCGGGGCGACTCACTCGATCGGGCGAAGATTCATGGAACCGATGTGGATGCTGCCTGGTTCGTCATAGCCGAAGATGCCGCTGACGCTGAAATACTTTTCCAATTCCTCCCACTTCGGCCAATCATCTCGCCGCATCAGTTCGGCAACGCGACGTGCCATGGGATTGTCGCCGCCTCGATTCTCGACCGACTGTGCGGTTTCATCCGAGTTAGCCATTTCGTACAGGATCCGATACGTCTCGGCATCGCGATTGAACTGAAAAAGGAACGGCGTTTCGCCTTCCAACTTGGCCCCAAGTTCACTCGTCAGCAGCACGTAGTCTTCGTCGTCTGCCAAGCGATCAATTTCACCGGCCTCAGCACGCAGCACTTGCTGCAACACTTCGCGACTGTCGCAGAACAGCAACCAATTGCCGAGCAACATCACGCTGTTTTCAGGCACCCGGATGCCAGGTTGATCAAATTGACGTTGTTCAGAGAAGTAAGCCGTTTTGCCGCGAAGAACCTCGGGTTTCATTCGTTGCGGTGGTACTTTGGCTTTGACTCGGTCGAGCAACTTGTCCGCTTCCTTGGCGTCTTTGACTTCGATCGCGATTGCCCGTGCCATCGAATTCCAGTTGGCGGGCAACTGATAGCGTTGGATCGTGACAACGCGACCGGTCATCAAAGGGAGCACCTCTTCTTTGAGCGACAAATCGAAACGCTCCTTCGCTGGCTTCTCGGTGTTTTTCTCGAAACTGCCCTCGCCGGCGAAACGGTTGACGATTTTCCCAACGTTTTCAAACGCGGTTTCGATATCCCAACCCACGCAAGTGAAACTGGCCGCGTCGGCCGGAACCCAAACCGGTGGTGAGACTTCGATGTCTTCCGGACGCAGCACGCCAAAGAAACCATCTCGTGGTGGATCAATCAACACGTGCATGTGACCAATCGACTCAACGATCTCACCGCCGCGGAAAAGGCTGCCACCGATCCCACGAATCTTTTCGATGCCTAGGTCTTGGACAATCGGCGCGATAAAGAACGCCGATCCACTTCTCGCGATGATTCGTTTCGCGATGCCATAAGGATTGACGAAGAATGTGATCTGCGGGATCTCGGCTTCGGCGCCAATCGATCGGCTCATCACGGCAATGAAGTCCGCGTTTTGTGCGAGCGTCTCCGAATCAGCAGAAGTCGTTTTCACGGTGCGTCGTGAACGCCCGGATGACTGGCTGGTATCACGCTGCTCATCATTCATTTTTTTCGCAATCGATTGAGCGATCGTTCGTCCCAATCCAATGACGTAAAAGCCATCTTGTTCAAACCATTCGATGACATCGCCATCACCACGTTGGCGGACCAATCGCGTCAGCTCGATCGAACCAATTTGTTCGTTCTGGATGATCATGCGATTCTTCTCCGCCAGGCCCATCAGGCGTTCAACCAGGGTTTCCATTTCTTTGTTGTTTGGACCAGCATCGATCATGATCGCCAAAGCGAAAGAGTTCTGCTGACGTCGTTTGTTTCGCAAGCGACGTGCAATGGCATCATCGTCTTCTTCCTCATCCGCTTTCTCCTCGTCGGTCTTTTCCTCCGGCGGTGGCCCCTCGAGAAGAGCGATCGCGACCTGACCTTGCGGAAGCGATCGGAGCTCGTCGAGCGTCAGCCCCATTTCTTTGCCGGGCTTTTCAAACAGATCAGTGAGGATTTGATAGATGTCCGAAACGAAGGGACGCATCTTGGGATCGTTCAGCATTTTCCCCAGCGAGGATTCGCCCCAATCTTCGCGAATGTCGTTGACGTCATCGATTCGCAAGTAGGCCAGGGTGCCCGACGGCAATAGCCGCGGCGCAGGCACGGTGGTCCGGCTTTCGTTATCCGTCGCTGAGCTTTGAGCGAAGGCAACCGATGGCGATGACAGCCACGCGGTTGCAACCAAAAGGCACGCGAGGGGCATCATCAACGTTACAACTGGAAACTTCGGTGCAAATGAGCGGCCGAAACGCGGGGATCGAAGGGGATTCATTTTGGACGAGCTCTTGGGGTCTAGCTACAATCAGAGGAGAAGGGTCACACCCCAATCGTATCCGAAACCCAACGTCCACCGAGCGATAGTCGCATGAAACGAACGTCTCAAATTGTAGCGTGCCTGGCCGCTTCCACTCTATGGATCGCTCTGGGCTCGACTGCTATGGCACAGCCGGACGATAGCGGCGGCGGTGCGAACGGTCAGGCGGAAGGAACCATCACCCAAGGTTTGGATCCTGACGCGGTGTTCAGTCAAGGCGTCCAGCGAACCGGAGCCGTCGGTGCCAATACGTCCACTCCTGTCGGTGCATCCGCGGTGTCTCAGGCCGGTGGTGGTGGCGGCGGGGGAGCATTTGGTGGCGGGGGCGGCCTTGGCGGATTTGGTGGCGGCGGACTGGGTGCCGCGTTTGGCAACTTGTTCGGCGGCGGCAACGCGGCTCGTGGCAACACATCGACTCCACCGATTCGAACTCGACTTCGCAGTGCCGTTGAAGTTGCACCGCTCGAGTCGGGTCGCGTGCAGCAGTATGCGTCCTCGCGTTTGCAAGGCACATCGAATCTCACCACGATCAATGGCAACTTGCCCGGCCGTATGAATTCTCAATCCAATCGGTATGATGGAGTGAATGTTCAGGTCCAAGATCGCACAGCAACACTGAGCGGTACGGTCCGCAACGAATCCGATCGTCGGATGACCGAATTGCTGATGCGTTTGGAACCGGGCGTTTCTCGAGTCGTCAACCGTCTGAGCGTCCAACCCTGACGCACCGGTTCAGTTCGCTGGCAATGTTTTTCACCAGCCACAATTGAGTTGGCGGTGAATTCCATTTGCGTTCCCGGCCAGCGAAGCGTCTGATGGGAAAGCCACGACGGATCCACCTCACACCGCCGCTTTCCTCCTTTTGATTTGCTTGACTCCGATGGTCTCACTGCCTCTCGTCACGACCACCGATTCGGAGTCCACCGGCCCCCGCAAAAACCACTTGCTGAATTGGTCGCTCGACCAGCTCAAAGATTGGCTTCAGGAGCAGGGACAAAAGCCTTTTCGGGCCAAGCAAATTCGACGTTGGCTGTTTTCTGGACGAGCCACCTCGTTCGAGGAAATGACGGACTTGCCCGCCAAGCTTCGGGCTCAACTGGAAGAGCATTTTGCGATCTTCAACGCGACCGAAGCCGTCGTGTCAAAGTCCAAAGATGGCACCGAGAAAATTCTGGTCCGGTTGGCGGACGGTGGCGAAGTCGAATGCGTGCTCTTGCGAGACGGTCCGCGACGCAGCATTTGCGTCAGCAGCCAAGTCGGATGCGCGATGGGATGTGTGTTCTGTGCCAGTGGATTGGATGGTGTTGATCGCAATTTGACCGGTGGCGAGATCTTGGAACAAATGCTGCGTCTGCAGCAACGATTGCCCGCCGACGAACGACTCAGTCACATTGTGATGATGGGCATGGGCGAACCGCTGGCAAACTTACCTGGAGTTTTGTCGGCACTCGATGTCGCTCGCAGCGAAGACGGTTTGGGGATCAGTCCGCGACGGATCACGATCAGCACCGTTGGCCTGCCGCCGGCGATCGACAAATTGGCTGCGGCCGGAATCCCTTACAACTTGGCCGTGTCATTGCACGCGCCGAATGATGAACTGCGAAGCGAGCTGGTCCCGGTCAACCGGAAAATTGGCATCGAACCGGTGCTGCAAGCCGCGGATCGCTACTTCCATGCATCGGGTCGTCGACTGACGTTCGAGTACGTGTTGCTGGGCGGTATCAATGATGGCGACGAACACGCGAGGCAGCTGAGCCAGATTCTTCGTGGTCGCAGCGTGATGATGAACGTGATTCCATACAATCCAGTCGCGGGTTTGCCTTACCGGACACCCAGTGGTGCGGCGATCGCACGTTTCCGAGCGATTTTGGAATCGGCCGGGGTGAACGTCAATTTCCGCCAGCGCAAAGGCGACGAAATCAACGCCGCCTGCGGCCAACTGCGTCGCAATCGCGGCGAGGTGAAAGCGACGAAGTAGGCATATTGCACGAGAACAACGCGGTCATTGATTCGCGGTGTCGCAGAATTTGCCTGTCATGACGTGTTGGCGGAATTGATGGAGTGATGCATTGCTCCTTGGCGAATTCCCGCAAACGTGTTGACCCCCGGGGTCTGAATTGACTATTTCACCACCTTGGCGATGAACGCATCGCTGTTTGTGTGTCAGTCATTCAATTCCAGGGATGGAAAATATGTCCGTTTCAGTCATGCGGATCGTTGGTCGTTTTGCTCTTGGTTTCTCTGTCGCCGTCGCGACGATCTCGATGACCGGTTGTGGCTCGTCCACCCCTGAAGCGGTCGCATCCAAATCAACCGCTTCCTCGCCGCAAAACAGCGCCGCGTCTGCAGAAGAAGCCGAATCCGTCGTTGGTCAGTTCCTCGACCGCATCCGCCGTGGTGGTGCAGAAAACACCGCCATGACGCTGCTGACCGAACGCGCTCAGTCGGAATTGGCTCGGATCGGGCACACCGTTCAACCGATCGGTTCGCCAGACGCGGAAGTCACCATCACCCGCAGTGAAGAAGTGGGAATGGAGCATCTGCCAGAAGGCCAAAAGTTCCCGACACGCTTGGTTCACTGCGTTTGGAGCGAACCATCCGCGGCAGACGGAACCAAACAGGAATTCCAAATTGTCCTGCCCGTCGTTCAACAAAGCGAAGGATGGCGAATCTCTGGCATGGTTTTGGGTATCGCAACCGGCGAGCCTGAGTTGATCTTGGACTTCGAGAACGGCGACGAGATGGCTCGCATTCTCAATGCCCAGGATCAAACGCAAACGGCTGCGAATCCAGCCGCAACAGCGACCGATTCGATTCAGCGATAATTGGCCCGGATCGGACCCGAATTCCCCATGGGACCCAAGTCCTGATCGCCTCAAAATAAGCCGCCAAATTGCTTCGGTACCTAGATGGCGGCAAACCGATTCCGATCAGTCGAAACCTTTTTATCATTCGACTCTGCTTGACCAAGACGCCTCGCTCTCCCGAGAAAATGATCCCGGGTGTCATGCGAGGCGTTTTTCGTAGACTAGCAACGAAGGCCAATCATCCTCCACAAACTGAGCACAACGGAACCATCGACGCCCTTCTCGGTTTCCGGCGTTGCCTTTCGGAATTGGCTCCTACGATGCGAGTCGCTCTGGCTCACTTGCGATTTTGCATGAAAACGCTCGTTTGCACGTTGGCTTTTCACGATCGCATCCAAAGCCTGGTTTGAAATCGGCTGGTCACCGCGTGGATTGGGCAACGAGCTGTTTTCCCAAAGTATCGCCTGAACAGGAGTTTGGGCGACCTGGGCAATTGACAACATTTGCTAGCGAGCTACCGTAACGCAAAGTCACTGCAAGCGGTAATGTCACCGCATCTCCCCAGAACCCCCTCTTGTGAGCGGATGACGGCCGGAGTGTAACGCAATCGATCAGGGTGACCGGATGCCACCTCAATTCAAGCGTGCGAACTCGGATCGCACCGAAACCTCCGAACTTACTCTGGAGAAACACATGAATCGGAATTTGGTGAAGGGTACCGCCGTCGTTGCACTGATGTTGGGTGCTTCGTTGGCTTTCAGCAGCAGTGCAAGTGCATTCAAATTCTTGCACTCGAACAAATGCTGCAACTCAGGCGGCTTGTTCAGCGGTTTGAAGGCTCACAAGTGCGGCGGCGGATTGCTGGCCAAACTGAAAGCCAAAGACTGCTGTGCTCCTGAGCCTTGCTGCGAGCCTGCTCCCGCACCTTGCTGTGAGCCAGCCCCAGCACCTTGCTGCGAACCAGCTCCCGCTCCTTGCTGCGAAGCTGCACCTGCTCCAGCACCTTGCTGTGGCGCACCTGCTCCAGCTCCTGTCGTCGAAGCAGCTCCTTGCTGCGGTGGCGAAGTTGCTCCTGTGATGGAAGGTTCCGTCATGCAAAGCAGCGAAGGTTTCGACCTGGCTCCAGGCGAAGCTTTGGTTCCTGGTAGCGTCGTCACCGGCGAAGCTGCTGCTGCAACGGAAGAAGCTGCTCCAGCCGCTCCTGTTGCTGATGCTGCCGCAGACGCTGAAACCACCGACGAAGCTGCTCCTCCAGCTCCAGTTGCTGACGAAGCTCCTGCTGCAGAAGCTCCCGCAGCCGAAGAAGCTGCTCCTGCCGCACCTGCAGCAGAAGAAGTTAAAAGCAGCAGCGACCAAGTGGAAGAAGCTGCTCCTCCAGTACCACAACCCGATGCCAACACCGACATCTAGTCTGTGCTGATTGAGTTTCGACTCAATCCATCGAAGTGAAAATCAAAAACCCCGCATGTGTTCTCACATGCGGGGTTTTGTTTTGGTTGTGGTGGAAAGCTGAGAAGGTTTTGTCGCGGAACGCTGAGGGGCCTCAGCGTTCTACACAGCCAACCTTATACACAGCCAACCTTATACACAGCCAACCTTATACATCTTCAGCGTTCCACAAGAATCAGACCTCATCGTCCTCGAAGACTTCGTCCGCGGCGGGTGTCTTTGGATCCTCGGGAGCACGCTTGCGAAGTTTGCGTTGCAGCGATCGTCGGTGAATGCCCAGTCGGCGGGCGGCTTCGGAGATGTTGTTGCCACAATCCGAAAGCACGCGGTGAATGTGTTCCCACTCGTTGCGAGCCAGCGACGGTGCGGGAAAGGCCAAGCCGCCCTCGGGTACGTTCTGACCTTCGCCACGAATGAACGAGGACAGGATGTCGTCGGTGTCGGCGGGTTTGCTGAGGAAGTTGACCGCACCAGCACGCACCGCGTCAATTGATGCGGGGATGCTTCCAAATCCGGACAACATCAGCACTCGGCAATCCGGTTTGATTTCCAGCAACCGACGCAGCAGATCCAACCCGCTGCGGCCTGGCATTCTCAAGTCCAAGACCGCTAAATCCGTCGGTGACTGACTGAAAACCGCCACGGCTTCGTCGTAGTTGCCAGCGGTCAAAACGCGAAAACCGCGGCTCTGCATCGCCACCGCCATCCGCTCTCGCAGCACAACCGTGTCATCGACCAGCAGAATGCTTTCTGCACCCACGGTTTCGGACGTGCAGACGTCCGATGGACTGGGATAAGGCAGCACACCGTCGTTGCCGCTGTTGGAATCGGAGAAACTCATCGTTGCACCATTGCATCAGTCGGTGGGGGTACGGGCGTTCCAGTATAGCAGTCGAAAGCAACGATTCAGCCCCACGGCCGGTGTGAATGCGGCAAGTCGCCACACCTCAACAACCGTCTGTAACGACCATCACGCCACAGTCAGCATGAGGCCAACCCGAGCGGAGGGAGGTCATTCCTTCGGAAGCGGTAAGCGAACCGTCGCAACGGTTCCCATTCCTGGTGTGCTATCGAATTTCAATGTGCCGCCCAAACGTGTGATCACGTTTCGAGTCAGAAACAATCCCAGCCCGATCCCACGGCCGGGTTCTTTGGTGGTGAAAAACGGGTCACCCGCTCGATCGAGCACCTCATCCGACATGCCCTGCCCCTGGTCACGCACCTGCAGCCGAGCCTCGTCACCATCGACGAGCAGCTCAACCGCAACGGATTCGGACGATTCGCTGGCATCCAATCCATTGTGGATCAGATTGCGGATCGCCTGAGCGACGGCTTCCTCGGGCAACCACATCGGTTGGTCTTCCCATGAGGCATCATCATCTGACTCGATGATTTCGACTCGGTGTGGATCGCGGATGCCTTCCAATGCCGTGTCAATCAAATCGCCCAGCGTGGTCCGGTTCCATCGCTGTGCCGCGGTATCACCCGACGCGGCTCGCATTCGCGAAAGAATTTGCCGGCACATCAACAATTGCCCATCGATCAACGACAGGTCTTCGTCAACCGATTTTGGTTTCGGTATGTCTTCCAAGTGCCGCGTCAATTCGCGGCAGGCCACATCGATCGCGGACAATGGCGACGCCAATTCGTGAGCCGCTCCCGCCGCCAAAGTCGTCAGTCCTTCCAATCGCATCGCGTCGGCTCGTTCGGATTGGCTGCGACGTAAGTCTTGTTCTCGCAAACGCAACTGGCGTGAAATGCGAGTCACAAAATACGCCAGCACCGTCGCGCAGGTCACAAACGCAAACAACAATCCGCAATCTCGCAAATCCAACGTCGCGATCAACCAATCAGGCGTCTCAGCGGGCTGGATCGTCAGCCCCGCAACGGGTCGCGAATCAATCAGCAACGCGACATACCCCAGCATCGCCAGCGCGGTCAGCGTCCAAGTCAACGGCGCGGTCAGGATAACTCCACCAATCGCAATGTTGACAAAGTAAAACAGGCTGAACGGATTGTCGGCTCCGCCTGTCAAATACAACATCGCGGTGAGCGTGATCAGATCCATCGCCATCAACACAAACGCCAATCGCAACGGCGTCTCTGATTTGAATTCGCTCAACAAACTGGCCTGCGAATCCGCGATCGGCGACGTCATTGCGGAACTGAGCCCAGTGGCGGGATCCATCGTGGATTCACCGTTTGATTCCTCGCGGTTGCGTTCGGCTCGAGACAGCCACCAACCGTAGGCACCATTGGTGATCGCGGTGAAAATCACCAACACCAACAACGCGCCAATCGGCAACGACGTGGGCGTGAGCAATCGAGCGAACAGAATCGTGATGAGCTGGCCGACGATCGCGAAAGTACGTAATTGCAACAACCACGTGGACGACCCCAGAGGTGCCGGTGCAATCAGCGGCATGGCAAATTCACCCGATCAGTGGGTTTCGCGGCGAGTCAGCTCATCACGCAGCCTGGCTGCCAACTCGTACTGCTCTTCTTGCACAGCGGCGTCCAAGCGTTCTCGCAACGTTTGGCCGACGGAATATTCGTTCCGAAGCGACTCGCGAAGATCAACCAATCGCACGATCAATTCGTCTTCATCGAAGTGCTCTTCCGCTTCGTGTTTGACGAAGAACTCTCGCAGCGTATCCAGACCGCGGTTGATCGCCTGGATGGCTTCCTCAGGAGTGTTTTCTTCCAGCTCTCCGAGAGCTTCCGCTTGCGTTCGATGAAACAGCACAAAGGGTCGATACTGTTCGTGCGACGAGATCCATTCGGGATCGTCCGACATTTCCTCGCACAAATCCATCAAACGCAGCGTGTGATCGGCGTCCATCACCGCACGGTGATAGAACTGCAGACGCAACCAGCAAATCCGGCGGTGGTAAAACTGCATGAATTCGCGGTCGATTTCGTTGCAGTCTTTTTCGGTCAATTCCGCATCCGCGTTTTCCAACCGAGTCATTTGCAAGTGCTGCAAATACGTTTCGCTGGCTTCGATCAATTCGCCATCGGGGCGACCGGTCGTCTCCAACTGGAGAACGCCCATGTCGACTCGCATCTGGATGACGTCTCGATCATCTTTGCCTTTGATTAGGCGGACGTTGAGCGAACTGGGGTCGAATTCCCAATTGCGAAGAAGATCGTCAAGATGCCGAGCACGCTTCATTGAGCAGGGACGCTAAAAAGATTCGAAGTGGAGGAGATTGTTGGCGAAAATCATTTCATCCGATTCGCGCCCTGTCAGTATAACAAGGGCCCGCCAAACGAGAACCTTCAATCGTCGACACGAGGTTTTCCACGCAGCCGTTTCTTCTCAGATTGCTGTCGCTTTCCTTCCAACCGTCGCCGCTTACTGCCCAGCGTCGGCCGTGTCGCATTTCGCTTTTTGGGGGGCAAACGACATCCCAGCAACATCGAGACCAACCGTTCGCGAGCGTCGGCAAGATTTCGAGATTGGTCCCGAGTCGCCTCGCTATGCAGGACCATTTCGCCTTCTTTGTTGATGCGAGTTCCGAATTGGGTGACGAAACGTTTGCACCAAAATTCGTCAAACCCGGTCTGCGGCTGCGGCTTCCAGCGCAATGTCACCTTGGAATTGACTTTGTTGACGTTTTGTCCGCCCGGACCGCCACTTCGCGACGCCGACCAATTGAGGTCCGCTTCTGAAATGACAAAACGACTTGTTACTGGTAAATCAGCCATAGCCTCAGGTTCTACAATGCATTCTCAGCGGTAGCCACCATTGGCGGCTCCGCTCCCACCGGATCATCCGATTTCGATTTTCGATTTCTCATCCAATCACCGCTTCCAACCCACCACCGTCGATGACCGCTCCAAGAGCCCGCTGCATGATGCCGCGACACCCACATCAAATCAGCTCCATCGCGATTCCGTTTTTGCCGAACTGTGATCGATCGCAAACGACGTGGTTCTGTCTCGTCGGTGCAATCGTCTTGTCATTCGTCGTGGTCTCGACCGGACGAGCCCAGTCGCCGCTGACTCAACCCGACTGGCCACGTTTTCTGAACGACGATTTCAGCGGCAGTGCGAAGTTGGCAAAATCGGCTCCCGACTCCATCGCATCGTTGGATTGGAAGAGCGAACCCAAATTCCATTGGGCTCTGGATGTGGGAGACGGCTACGGCATCGGTGTGGTTCGCGGCGAAAGCTATTTTCACTTCGACGCAACCAACGATTCCGAACGACTTCGCAAGATCGACCTGATCACTGGAGCGGTCAAATGGACTCGTTCGTATCCGCTCGACTACCGAGACATGTACGGGTACGAAACCGGGCCACGATGCAGTCCGACCATCGCCGAATTGAATGATGATTCCGGGGACGCCCAAATTTTTACCTACGGCGTTGCCGGTCAATTGACCGCATGGAGTTGCGACTCAGGCGATCAACTTTGGACGGCTTCATTGAACAAGAAGTTCGACGTCGTTCAGAACTTCTTCGGCGTCGGGTCCGCACCGTTGATCATTGACGACCAAGTCATCGTGATGGTTGGTGGCAGTCCTCACGAGCAACAATCGCTCGCTCCCGGACGACTCGATCGAGTTGTTCCCGAAGGCACACTCATGGTGTCGCTGGATCGATCTACCGGCGAAATCATTTGGACCGGCGGCGATGACTTGGCTAGTTACAGCAGCCCGCGATCAATCCAGATCGGGGGCAAAGAATACTTGCTTATGTTCGCTCGCGATCATTTGTGGGTGTTGGATCCGACCGACGGAAAATCGCTCGGGAAGGTCTATCATCGAGCAGACATCCTGGAGAGCGTCAACGCGATGGTTCCGATCGTTGATGGCAATCGTGTCTTGATCAGCGATTGCTACGACGCAGGTTCAGCTGTTTATGACATCAGCGTGAACGACAACCAAGCGACGTTCGCAACCGTTTGGAAAGATCCCGTGGGTCGACGGCGATCACAATCTTTGCGTTCGCATATGTCGACGCCGATTCTTCACGATGGCTACCTCTACGCATGCAGCGGACGCAATGCACCGGACAGCGATTTTCGATGCATTGATTTCGCCGCCGGGGAGGTGAATTGGACCGCCCTGGATCGGCGGCGCAGCACCGCAACCCGATTGGGCGACGTCTTGCTGGTGTTAAAAGAAACCGGCTCACTTCACATCGTCCGCGCGACGCCAGATCGGTTTGACGAGTTGGCGGTCTGGAATCTGGATGAAAACACTCCGAATCGACCAGCCCTCCAATTCCCCTGCTGGTCCGCTCCCGTTGTGGTGGGTGATCGCATGCTCATCCGCGGCGACCAAACAGTCCTCTGTCTGGCACTGTCAGAGCACAACCCATCCTGATTCACCGCCCCGTACGATGGTTGGAATTGCCCACGAAAAGTTGACAGTGGACCGGTCTTAAGGGAAAGGTAAACGGTGAGTCCTGTGAGTCAGGACTCACTTACGAGTGACGGTTCTTTGATCGCTTGCTCGAAATCGATTGGACTGAGGTAGCCCAGCGACGAGTGCAAGCGATGAGGGTTGTAAAATCGTTCGATGTAGTCAGATACGCCGCGTGTGGCGTGTTCGTGCGTGTCGTAAATCTGCTGTGCTTCCTCGGTTTTGTAACTCTTGAAGAACGATTCCATCGGTGCGTTGTCGTAGCAGTTCCCGCGACGGCTCATGCTTTGAACTAGCCCACTGGCTGCCAGGCGTCTGCGGAAATGATCGCTCGCGAATTGGGAGCCACGATCGCTGTGAACGATCAGGCCCGCGTTTGGCTTGCGAAAAGTAAGTGCTTGATCGAATGCCCCGACCACCAATTCCGAATCCATGTTCCGGCTCGTTTTCCAGCTGACAATCTTGCGGGAATGCAGGTCAACGAATGCACAGAGGTAAGTGGAGCCTTCTTGGGTTGGGATGTAGGTGATGTCCGTTAGCCAGACGCGATTGATTGCCTCGGTCGTGAAGTTTTGGCCAAGCAAATTTGAGGCGATGGGCTGATCATGATTGGAGTCAGTGGTCGATATTCTGAATTTGGTGCGGCGATTGGCTTGTATTCCCGCATGACGCATGCATTTGGCGACGGTATTTCGGCAGCACACCACACCGCGTTTGACTATTGCTCGTTGCATTCGCGGGCTTCCATACGCATCGTGATGTTTTTCCAGTCGGATTTCCTTGACGGCTTGAATGATTTGGGTTTGCTTGATCTCGGTGGCTGTGGGACCGCGACCGGCGAATCGGTAATAAGCGGCGCGAGTGACTTCGAGGGTTCGGCAGAGCACTGCGATCGGCCAGCGATCGCGGCACTCTCCAATGAACTTCAACCTCAGTGACTTTCTTTGGCGAAGAATGCCGTCGCTTTTTTTAAAATGTCGCGTTCCATCTTGAGTTGACGATTCTCTTCGCGAAGTCGTCTCAGCTCGGCTTCAATGGATTGGCTACCAACTACTTCGGCCTGGAATGTTCCGTCTTCGTCAAAAGACTTCTTCCACTTGCGAATCAAGCTGTCCCCGATCCCCAAGTCTTTAGCGACAGCGGTGTACGACAAGCCTTGTTCGATGACTTTCTTGACTGCGGCCAGCTTGTATTCGCGGCTAAATGTTCGACGTTTGTCCATGGATCGGTTCTCCTGTCAGAGAAGTCTGACGTGCGCCGGCCCACTGTCAACTTTTCGTGGGCAATTCCAGGTCTTCCAAGACCGTCGAATTCAACCTTGATGTGCAAGACCAGGATTCAGGCCGGGCTTGGAAGCCCAGCCTACGGCACCAACCTCGCCAAACACCTCGTACGATGGTCTTCCAAGACCGTCGAATTCACCCCCGTCGCA
This sequence comes from Rhodopirellula baltica SH 1, assembly GCF_000196115.1. Classification (NCBI taxonomy): domain Bacteria; kingdom Pseudomonadati; phylum Planctomycetota; class Planctomycetia; order Pirellulales; family Pirellulaceae; genus Rhodopirellula; species Rhodopirellula baltica. The sequence goes on along the minus strand of NC_005027.1, from coordinate 6,966,035 downwards.
CAACTTCGACTGGTTCGTTAGCCCGTCGCCCGCAGCGATTGGGCTCATCCAACGAAGCACTTGCCAGTTTTCTTTGAACGCGTCGCTTTGCAGGCCCGTAAAATGACGTTCCGGTCATCCTCCGGGCACCGCCCCATCGCTTGAACTCTCAACGAAACGATTCATGGACACTTCCAAACCCAATTCTGATTCGCCGTCTCGCGACCGACGCGATCCCGTGGGTGGGGTGATCCATGCCTATCAAAAGTACGACCCTGTCGCTTTCCCGCCACCGAGCCAACCGCCGCCGGACCTGGTTTCGCCTGCGTTTGAACAAGCGTTGATGTACGGCAATTTCCACGAACTGTCCGAAGAAGACTTGGCGAACGCCGTGAAGCTCGATCCGAGCCAAATCGCTGGCTTGGGACCGAGCATCGATTTCCTGAAAGCGTTGCTGGAGGACCGCAAACGCAAGATTTTGGAAACCTACGAAGCTCGGACGGTTCAGAAGAAAGCTCGCAAGGCGTTCCACCAAGCGGCCAAACGAGTGAAACCGCCCGCCAAAATGGAAAAGCTCTTCCAAATGGCGATCAATCAAGAACAACCCTTCATGATTGAACGGTTGTGGTACCAAGCGGGTGACGACAACGGCGACCTCGCCCGCAACTTGCTTGCGACCGGTTCGGCAATGGAAGACAAGCACAACCTCGAAGAACTTGCCACGAAGTATGACTTCATCGGCAATGAATCGATGTCGATCCCCAAGGCACTGGAGATCAAGGAGGAACTTGAAAAGATCGACGAACTGCTGCAGCAATTGGAAGAGGCCGAGAAGTCTGCGCAGATCGGCTTGATTGACATGGAGATGCTCAGCGAATTCGCTCAACCGGGCGACATGGAACAGCTCGAGGACATGCGCCGCCAGGTGGAAAACCTCATGCGTGAACAAGCCGAACGCCAGGGCCTCGAACGCAACAAGGATGGCTCTGGATTTCGCTTGACGCCGCAGGCTTACAAAATGTTTCAAGGTCGATTGCTTGAGCAGATCTTCAGTGAACTTGATCCGTCACGCACCGGACGCCACGAAGGGGACGTGGTCGGCGAAGGTGCCGTGGAGTTGCAGCAGACCAAACCGTATGAGTTCGGCGACAGTGTCGCCAACTTGGATTTGCCGCAGACAATCATCAACGCGTTGCTTCGGCAAAAGGACGAACGTCCGCTGCGATTGCACAGCGATGACATCGTGGTCCACAAAACTCGCAATCACCCGAAAGCCGCCACGGCGGTGATCATGGACATGAGCGGGTCGATGCGGTACGAGGGCCAATACATCAACGTCAAACGCATGGCGTTGGCACTGCAGGGATTGATCAACAGCGAGTACCCCGGTGACCTCTTGAAGTTCATCGAGATGTACACGTTCGCCAAACTTCGAACACCAGGCGAAATCATCGAGTGCATGCCCAAGCAGGTCACGATTCATGACCCTTGGGTTCGCCTGAAGTGTGACATGAGCAACCCGGACATCAGCGAACACGAGATCCACCCGCACTTCACGAACATCCAGCACGCGTTGCAAATGGCGAGGCAAAACCTGGCCACCTGCGACACGCCCAACCGGCAAATTGTGTTGATCACGGATGGGCTGCCAACGGCACACTTCGAAGGCGAGTGGTTGTACATGTTGTATCCGCCCGATCCACAAACCGAAGCCGCCACGATGCGTGAGGCTCAGCTTTGCGCGAAGGAGGGGATCACGATCAACATCTTTTTGATCCCCAGTTGGTCGCAAAGCAAAGAGGACATCCGGTTCGCCTACCGGATGGCTCAATCGACCCGCGGGCGGGTGTTCTTCACCAGCGGCAAGAACCTCGATCGATTTGTGCTGTGGGACTACGTCAAGAATCGACGTAGCATCATCGCTTAAAAGTGGCAGAGGCTCACAGCCTGTGATTCGAACCGACATCCGCGCGACCACAAGTTGGAAGCCTATGCCACTTTGGTTGGTGTTGTGCTAAAACGCCTGCATGGCTGAACCAATCTCGAAACAACAAATGAAGTGCGACGAAGCGACCGCCAAGTCGCTGATCGTGGACAATTGGAACTCCGTCAACAGTTCCGTTTCCGAAACTGCGCAGCGATGTGGTCGTTCGCCCGACAGCGTTCGCGTGGTCGGTGTCACCAAGTACGTTGACGCGGAAATCACCAGTTGGTTGGTCGAAGCGGGATGTCACGATCTGGGCGAGAACCGGCCTCAACTGTTGGAGAGCAAATTCCAAACGCTCGATGATTCCAACATTCGCTGGCACCAAATCGGAAACTTGCAACGCAACAAAGTCCGGCGTCTACTGCCCGCTGAACCTCTCGTCCATGCGATTGCAAGCGAACGGCTGCTCGATGCGTTGCACAACGAGTGCTTGCTTCAGTCACGATCCATCGATGGATTGATCGAAATTAATGTCAGTGAAGAAGAAGCCAAGACCGGATTGCCAATCGATCAGTTGGAACCACTCTTGGTTCACTGGCGTGAACTCGCAGGTTCCTCCAACGCGGGCCTGAACATCAACGGTTTGATGGCGATGGCGGGCTGGGGCACCGATGAGACCGCCGCGGCTCGGCAGTTCGCCAAACTGCGAGAGCTTCGCGACCAAATGGAATCGTCCACAGGAATTTCGCTTCCCGAATTGTCAATGGGAATGAGTGGCGACTATCCCGCCGCGATCGCAGAAGGTGCCACGCTGGTCCGCATCGGCACGCGATTGTTCCAAGGTGTTCTGCCGACGGGTTGATGCCAGTTGTAAGAGGGCTGCTTGGATGCATCGGGACGCTTGGATGCGTGGGGTGCTTGGGTATTGGGTGCAATGGATGCGAGGATCGGCAAATGGCTTGGCGACGGAACGTGTGAGGACGGAACAATTGGGGACAATTGTTCTACTCTGGATCCGACTCGTTGATTGCAAATTGCAAAATGAACATTGCAAATTTGCAATTGCCGATCGTTGCAATCATGTCGGACCAAAAACACTTTGCAATTTGCATTGAACAATTTGCACTTTGCAATCCATCCCACCAAGCAGGCAGACCTCGCCTGGCGATCGCCCTCCGCCGATCGATCCTGCTCTCGCGAAAGCTCGATTCGCTTTAGTCCAAAGCATCGGCGTGGCAGCCATGTGAGACATGGCCTACGAGTGATTGCAAATCGCTTCCTACAAAGCTTGCATCAACGCTTCACCGAAGGCTTGCCGGACCTGGGAGGCGTCCGCATTCGGAAAATTGGCTCGTTGGACCATCAGGATCATCGCCACGCCCTTGTCGGGATCGATCCAAACCTACGTCCCATGGGCACCTCCGTGTCCAAACGTTCCCGGCGTCAGAGCCTTGGTCACACCCTGCGGTTCGCGAATCACGCAGCAACCGATTGCCCATCCGTTGCCAGGAGTGAAACCGGTTTTCAAATCACCGGTGCAGATCGTTCGCATCTGCTGCACAGCGGCCTTGGACAACAGTTGCTCGTCGTCCACCCGGCCGTCTCGCAACAACATCTGGCAGAACTTGGCGTAGTCATCCGCCGTCGAAAACAGCCCACCGTTCGCTGCGGGGAATCGATTGCGATTCATCGCGGTGCCACCGGATAGAACACTGATCGTGGCTTCTTCCAAACGCTTTGGCTTCTCACCATCTCCTTCAACAACGCGGTAGGTTTTCGTCAATCGCTCGTGCTGTTCCGGGGTCAGATAAAACGCCGTGTCCTTCATCCCGAGCGGCTGACAAACACGCTCCTCCACGAAGCGATCAAAGGTCATTCCCGAGACCACTTCGACAATTCGCGCCGCGGTGTTGATGCCGGTTTGGCTGTATCGCCATTCGCTGCCTGGTTCGAACAACACTGGCAGTTCCGCGTAACGTTTCGCAACGGCCTCCAGCGTGGGATCCGTGTAAGCACTCTCACGCGGCAATTCGCTCATCCCGGAAGTGTGCGTCATCAGATGTCGAATCGTGATATTCGCGGGCGTGCCATCGGCCAACTTCAGATGTTTCATCATCGGCAGATGCTTGGAGATCGGATCATCGACCGACAGTTTGCCTTCATCTTGCAGCATCAACACGCAAGCCCCGGTGATGGGCTTGGTCATCGAAGCGATCCAAAACAGAGTGTCTCGTTTCAACGGAGTTGCCTCGGCGACGTCGGCCGTCCCAACCACGCTGACATGCTTCACCGATTCCGGGCCGACCACCAACGTGACCGCTCCCGCGATTTCTTTGTCCGCCACGAACTGTTGCATTGACTGCGTGATCGCCGGGATTTCGAGATCGTCTGCTTGAGCTTGATCGACCGCCATATTTCCGGCTAACAAACTCATCACCAATGCACCCAAAATCCAACGCATGATCTCGCCTTCGCAGTTGCCGAAAAACTTGTGAGCACCGAAATCAAAAATCGATGCCAAACGAAACATTCTATTCGGGTTGACGAACACAATGTTTGCTCAACAACGGCACGGGATTTTCTTCGTCACTGATTTATGGCATGGTGGCAAGCGGCGACGCGGACATGCGCACGCTTGTCGCCTGAACTGAAACGCCCCTCGAATCGAGAACCATCGTTGGCGAAGAAGAAAATCGAAACGCGAATGCGAACGTTCGGAATTCATTCCAAATGGGATGGGGAATCCAAGCAACTTCCCCGATTCATTCGCAGCACCACGATCATCCCAGCCCGCGTCGACGTTGAGTTTGGATTCATCGTCAACATCAAGGGTGCGAAGAACCAAGAGCTGTTCTTTTGCATCGATCATCCTGGCATCAAGGATGACGAGGGTAAAACTCGGCAGCCTTTTGATGGTTCCGTGTACGTCAAAACCAACGATTGGAACTTCTACGTGGGTGACACGATCTGGGACCCGATCGATGACAAACTCGGGCCATGGCAGATGTGGTTGGAGATCGACGGCAACATCATCGCCGAGAAAACCTTTGAGGTTGTCCCGGCATCGGACGTGGCGGAAGCTTCGTAAGGCAAATGGGATAGGCTTCTAGCCTTTTTGTACCCCACATCTTTTGCGAGCCGCTTGCGTTGGGAATACAGGCGTATTGAAGCCAAACATCCTTTGTCCAAAAACCATTAGTGTTCGATCAGCGGAGATTAGTGTTCCCTTGGCCGCTCTGGCGGAACACTAATCCACTCTGATCGGACACTAATCTTTGGTGTTTCGAGATGTGGGGTATAAAAAGGCTTCTAGCCTGTCAATTCAGCGTAACGACAGGCTGGAATCCTTTCCCACACCCACACCGAGCCTACAAACCCATGACCTTGGATTCTTCGGTGAAGATCGTTTGGGCGCGATCTGGACCAACCGACAACACGCCGACTGGAATGCCAACCAACTCTTCAATGCGTTTGACGTAAGCCATCGCGAGCGGTGGGAAGTCATCGACCGAACGAGCATCGTCGACCGGCGTGTTCCAACCTTGGATCGTTTCGTAGATCGGTTTGCAACGGCGAAGCTGTTCCGCATGAGCTGGAACGCGATGGATTTCTTTGCCATCCAGTTCGTAGGCGACGCAGACTTTGAGCTCATCGAAGTGAGCGAGCACGTCCATCATCATCAATGCCAGTCGGGTCACGCCCGACAAGCGAGCGGTGTAGCGAACGGCAACCGCGTCGAACCAACCACAACGACGCGGGCGTCCGGTGGTTGTTCCAAACTCGTTTCCGAGCTTGCGGATCTTCTCGCCTGTCTCGTCTTCCAGTTCGCTCGGGAAGGGACCGCCGCCAACACGAGTGCTGTACGCCTTGCAGACGCCGAGCACTTGATTGATCCACTTCGGTGGCACACCGGCACCGGCACACACGCCCACGCCTGACGAGTTGCTGCTGGTGACGAATGGGTAGGTTCCGTGGTCGATGTCCAGCAAAGCGCCTTGGGCACCTTCGAACAACATCTTTTGGTTGGCTTCCGCGGCATCCAAAACCATGTCGGTCGTGTCCGCGATCATGGGAGCCAAACGTTCCGCCCAGGAAGCCGCCAGAGCGACCATTTTCTCAGGTGCGATCGAATCCAGCTCTTCCTCGGAAGCACCCAAGTTCTTCAGCAAAACTTGCTTTTGTCCGGCGACCGTGGCGATGCGTTCATCGCGTGATCCTTCGATCAAGTCGATCATTCGGATCGCGTGGGTGCGTCCGACTTTGTCTCGGTAACAGGGTCCGATACCACGGTTGGTGGTGCCGATCGACTCACCACGCACGGCGGTCGCGTTGATCGTCGCGTCTTCGATCATGTGCCAAGGCATCACCAAGTGAGCCCGTTCACTGACCTTCAGGTTCTCGAAGACATCGATCCCACGAGCTTGCAAGCCATCGATTTCTTGCAGCATCGTGGTCGGGTTGATCACCACTCCGGGCGTGATGACGTTTTGGACATCGCTGTGCAGAATCCCGGAAGGGATGTGATGCAGCTTGTAGGTTTCATCACCAGCGACAACGGTGTGCCCTGCGTTGGCTCCGCCTTGATAGCGAACGACCCAATCAAAACGTGGTGCCAGCAAGTCGACGAGTTTGCCTTTGGCTTCGTCGCCCCACTGCAGACCAATGACACAAGTTCCGGACAAGGGATTTTCTTTCAGTGATGAAGGGTCGTTGACACGAAAAGGCTATTCGACGAGCGATCCACCCGCGAAAAAATGGCCTTCCGTTCTCGATCAAAGTTGGAAGAAGTCAGCCGAAGGCTGACACAAGATCAGTCTCGCATTTCGCCATGGTCAACTGATTCGCACGGGAGCGAATCAGCGACCAGCAAACACGTTGAGACTCAGGACAGAGCTGCTTTAACAACCGCGTCGGCGTTGATACCGAAGTGCTCATAAACAGCATCAAATGGGCCACTGGCACCAAACGAGTGCATGCCGATGAATTTGCCTTGCGAACCAATCCAGCGATCCCAGCACATTTGGATACCGGCTTCGATGGCAACGCGGTTGGTAACTTCGGGTGGCAAGACTTCGTTGATGTATGAGGCGTCTTGCTGAGCAAAGATGTCCATGCAAGGCATGCTAACGACGCGAACCTTTTTGCCTTGGGCGGTCAGTTGTTCGCCCGCATCAACGGCCATGTACAGTTCGCTGCCGCTGCCCATCAGGATCACGTCGGGCGTGCCTTCGCAGTCGCTGAGGATGTAACCACCGCGAGCACATCCCGAGGCCGCGGCGTACTTGCTGCGGTCCAGGGTGGGCATGTTTTGACGTGACAAGACGAATGCACTGGGGTGATCGTTGATCCCCATCGCGGTGCGATAGCACTCAGCGACTTCGTTGGAATCACCAGGGCGGAAAACGTTCAAACCTGGGATCGCACGGCAAGCGGTCAGGTGTTCGACCGGTTGGTGAGTCGGTCCGTCTTCGCCGACGCCGATCGAATCGTGCGTCAGGATGTACATGGTTGGTTGATGCATGATGCTGGACAACCGCATTCCGCCACGCATGTAATCAGTGAAGACAAAGAACGTCGCGGCGTAACCACGCAAACCGGACAAGCACAAACCGTTGGCGATTCCGGACATCGCGTGCTCGCGAATTCCGAAGTGCAAGTTGCGGCCTTTGTACTGGCGAGGCAGGAATTCGCCGGCACCTTCGAACTTCAAGTCCGACTTGTTCGACGGTGCCAAGTCAGCACTTCCGCCGATCATGAAGGGAACGTTCTTGGCGATCGCGTTGAGGACTTTGCCGCTGCTGTTGCGAGTTGCGTCGCCCTTGGCATCGGCTTCGAAGACAGGGATGTCTTTGTCCCAACCTTCAGGCAATTCGCCAGCGAACATGGCTTTCAATTCAGCAGCCTTGGCTGGCTCGGCAGCTTGGTACTTGGTCCAAACGTCTTCCCATTGGCTCGATGCAGTCGCGCCGCGTTTGCCAACGCCTTCGGCGAAGTGCTTCCGAACACCTTCGGGGACATAGAACTTTTCGTCTTCCGGCAAACCGTAAGACTTCTTGGCCAGAGCAACTTCGTCCCAACCCAGAGGTGCCCCGTGGGCTCCGTGTGTGTTTTGCTTGTTGGGCGCACCGTAGCCGATGATCGACTTGACCACGATCAAAGTGGGTTTGTCGCCGCAGGCTTGGAATTTCGCGATCGCTTTGCCGAGCGCTTCGACGTCGTTGGCATCGTCCACGTGAAGGACGTTCCATCCGAGCCCTTCGAACTTCTTGCCCATGTCTTCGCTGAAGGCCAGTTCGGTGTCGCCTTCGATGGTGATGTTGTTGTCGTCGTACAACCAGCAGAGGTTGTCGAGTTTCAAGTGACCGGCGACGGAGGCAGCTTCGGTCGCGATGCCTTCCATCAAGTCGCCGTCGCTGCAGATGGCGTAGGTGTTGTAGTTGAAGAGCGTCAGATCGTCGGTGTTGTAGTTGGCGGCCAACCATTTTTCGGCCATCGCCATTCCGACGCTGTTGCTGACGCCGGCACCGAGAGGTCCGGTCGTGGTTTCGATCCCGGCGGCTTCGGCGAATTCGGGGTGCCCGGCACAAACGCTGCCGATTTGGCGGAAATTCTTGATGTCTTCCAGCGAGATCGATTCTCCGCCGGTCGGTTTGCCGTAACGGTCCGTCGCTTGGACGCCGATCAAGTGCAGCGTGCTGTAGAGCAGCATGCTGGCGTGACCGCATGACAACACAAATCGATCCCGGCCCGGCCAATGCGGCTTGGCAGGGTCGTAATTCATTGTGTTTTGGAACAATTGATACGCGATGGGGGCCAACGCCATCGGCGTGCCGGGGTGACCACTGTTGGCGGTTTGAACGGCATCCATGCTGAGGCAGCGGATGGTGTCGATGGCGAGGGTTTGATTGTCAGTGGTGGTGGCAGTCATCGGCACGCGCGAGAAGGTTGGAGGAGCGGAATTTCAGACCCGGAAAGCGTACCGGCGAGGCTCCAAACACGAAAGCCCTGAGGCGAAACCGCCCACCAAAACGAGGGGAACCGCCGGACATCCCCGCTGTATACTGGCGATTGAGCCACATTCCAGAACCCCACTTTTTCAGGCGGAGAAGATGAGCCAGAGGAACAAGATGAAGATTGCGTGCACCATCGTGGTTGTCGTTGCGACCTGCAGTTTTGGTGTCTCAAACGCTCAATCGCCGGAATTTCAGGGACCCCGATTCGAAGGTCCTCGACGTCCCAACAACCCTTCTCCCCAAGCCGCTCCGTCCTCGGCACATAACACCCCCAACCCCTATCAAAACGGCTACCCACCGCACTCTTCAGCCACCGGGCCCGGTGGCGGCTACGGACGCGGCCCCATCCCACCACGAACTCGCTCACCACATGACGAACAAGCCCTGGAATGGGCCATGTTTCTGCAGCATCAACTTCATCAGCGAGTGGAACTGGACGCCGAATGCAAACTCAGCGACCTGCCTCGTCTAATCCAAGAGGAAGTCAACCTTCCCTGTACCCTCGACCAAGCCGCCATGCGAATCGCTGGTGTCACCCCAGCCGCCGCGGTGGTCGAACTACAAGCGAGAGAACTTCCGCTACGCGTTGCTTTGAAACGAGCCCTCACTCCACTGAACCTTGCCGCCAAGCTGACTGAGGACGGTTTGGTAGTCACCGCCGATTTCACGGAGCTCGCTCGGGCCGGCATCGCCACGGATCGTTGGGCGGGGATTTCTGCCGAGACTGTTGAGAAAATGGAATCCGACCTGAACCAAACGGTCTCGATTGAGACCGACAACATGCCTCTGAGCGAGGCGGTCGCCTTGCTGCAAGAACACCTTCATCAGCGTATCGTGCTTGACGTTTTTTCGATGGAAGGCGAAGGACTGTCAGCCGACGTCCCTGTGAGCATTCATGCCAAGGAGACGAGCTTCCGTTCGGTCATGAATCGAATGCTTCGCGATCAGAACTTGACCTTCTCATTCGAAGACGACGTTTGGGTCGTGACGACGGTCACCGCTGCCGAGGACCGCCCTCTGAATCGAATCTACTACCTGGAGGCGACTGGGCTGACCCAATCCATTGGCGAAGCCATGCAATTGGTTCAAACCTCCGTTGATCCAGAGAGCTGGGAAGTGCTCGGCGGCATGGGAACCATGGCCCCCTTGCCAACCGGCGGATCCAATCGGCCCGGCATCTTGATATCCACTACGTTCGCAACTCACTTGAAAACCGAAACGCTGTTCGATGCACTTCGAGCCGGAACGGTCGGCGAGGATGTGCCGACCAAGTCGGAGCCGTTTCAAGACCCAATGTCTTCGGGCAGTTTTCACCCGCACGGATACTACTTCCCGGGAAGCGACCCGGCTTTGACGAGTCAAGGAAACTCAAGCAGCTCCAGCCAGAATGCTCCCAACAACTCAGCACCCAACACGCCGCAGCAAACCGGCGGAATGTTCTAAACTACCACGCCAAAAACCTGTCGCGCGGTGGTCCCCACCGTGAGTCCCAGCTCGGCAAAGCAATCGTCCCCTGCATGACAGGTTCGTGCTCGAGGTTCATGCTCGGCTTGCTGGGGGCCCCAGCAAGCTACAGATTGCGGGCTCGGTTCGATGAGACCGTAGCGAGCTACGGGTTTGCATTTGCTTCGCGTTTGACCGATGGGATCTTCAATGATTTCGCCTTCGGCCCATCCCAAACATCCTCCACCTCTTGACCACCTGCGGATTGGCGGAGCAACAAGTACACACCACCAACCAGCGCCCAGCCAACAGTCATTCCGACAATCGTTGGGAATCGAAAAACAAACTCGGTCCAGACTGGATTTCGCATCGTGGATGCCGCCGTCAAACCGACTAAGTGCCAAGCCCCAACGACAATCGCGAGCAGGACCAACGCTGGAACCGCCAACAAAACCAGTTGCGGCAATCGCCGGAACGTGACCTCGTAACCGCGGCTCAAGCAATCCATCGCGTCCACTTTTTCTTGGCTGACCAACGCCGCCAATCCAAACGGAATCGCGGCCTTTGCCCCTGCCAACAACAACCCGACCACCAATCCAGCCGCGATGGCCAGCGGAGCGAAAACATACGACCACTCACTGAAGGCACGCTCGGCGGTTGCGATTCCATCTGCGAACCACAAGAAAAGCAGCAGGGGCAATGCACAGACGGCGGGCAAAACACTGATGACGACCGCTGACTTCAATCGCTTGCCAATGATCTTCCATGTTTCGACAAACCCGGGCAAATCACGACCTGCGGTGAGCAAGACCCCCAAACGCAAAAGAACCATCGCGACGGGAGTCCACACAACAATCGTCCAAAGCGTCGCTTCCCAAAACGGTTGCCGTAGGAACGAACCATCCGGTGCACGAAGTGGATCGAGCAGACTCCACGGTCCCACGGAAACCAAATCGCCCAAAGACGCGGTCGTTCGCCAACCTTCAGTCGCTTCCAACAGTGCGTGATGATGCATGGCTATCCGAGACAGCCCAAACCGCCACACCACATCCACGACCGCAACCAGCAGCAACCAAACCGGCGCACCGGCCAATCTCGCCACGTTGACCAACCGCAGCCATGGCATGACATCAGTCCACGTTCGGACTCGAGCGAACAATGGTTGCTCGGGCGGGCGAGCATACGACTGAACGGGATCGGTGGAGGGATCAGGATCTGGAGCAGTGTCAGACAAAACCGAACTCGAAGGACCGGGGCTTTCGCGTGCCACGACCCGCGAAAACAATCACTCGCTGGGCGTGGGGTAGAAACGCCAGTGTTGCGGATCGGGCAACGCTTGAAAATCAGAGGCCAGCCTTCCTTCGGCTCCAACCGTGCTTTTGTCATCGTGCAAATCATTGGAACCCGGTGCCAAATTCTTCGACGAACGCACGCGGATGGCAAATTGATCTGAAATCCGCGACCAAGACTCGGGGCGAGGCAGAATCTCGGTGATGGGAATCGCGATTTCAGCGAGCACACGAGGGCCAAGATGCGTTGATGCCTCGGCGTCTGCTTCGGATTGGCCCCATCCGCTCAGAGCGGCGTACCAGTTGGGTTGCCAGCGAACGGTTCCGTCCACCGTCGATTCTCGGTTGCCTCGTGAGTCACACCAAAAACAAAACGACGACATCAGGTCTCCGTCGCCATCGACCCACAATTCCAACGCAGTCGGCCGAGTGCCCTCCGGTCGCGTTCCCTCGGAAACGCCGGCATCAACAATTGCAACGTACAAGTATTCTTTGTCGCTCACGCAGGCAAACATCAAATCATCGGTGCGTTGCCATCGCAGGTCGCTCCAACAAGCGTCATCGAGCTCGCAATCCAATCTGGGTCGAGACTCAACATGCGGCATCGCGATCTGCTTTCTCGTCACCGATGGCATGCCACTGTTTTCCTCATCACCCAATGAACCAGCACCCACGCCCGAAATGCGGCGTGCGGCCATCACGACCGGGTGGTACTCCCAATTACTGCGTTGACTCATCGGTGGCAACGTCGGCAGGGAACCATCAAGTGCCCCCGAAGCCAACGAAGCGGAAGCCAACCGTGCCGATGCGCCGGATGCTGACATTCCGCCGACCTGAGCGAACGGTGCCTTTGTTTTGGTCGTCGATTCGTACGTCACTGGCTTGACCGCAAATGGCGACAGCGATTGTGCTTGCCAATGCGTTCCAGGCTGCACCGCGTTTTGCTGCTCGGCCAAATCAGAGCCACCACCCGCATTGCTGACTCCTTCGCGACTCGATGTTCCGCCTCCACTCCATCGCGACTGGGCACCGTTGGGACTGGATGCGATCCAACCGGATTGGGTCTGGGACATTGCAACCAAGGATCGTTCAAAGCTTTCTGAACGAGCTTGCAACATACAATCGGCCCAACGACGCACCGAATCCACCGGTGCGGCGTCAACGATCGTTCGAAGCATGATGTTTTCGCAGGCGACCAATGCCTCGGCATGCATCACATTCTTTGCGACACTTGCATGTTGGGCGGCGGCGCGAGTTTGCGTCCATAACCACCAAAGCAACCGAGTCCGATCTTCCGACGCGGTCCGCGGCAACAAGACGTCCAACGTGTCGGTGAGCTCTTTTGGCCGAAGCCCTGGATCAAAGAGCAGGTCTTTCAGCCGTGTCAGCTGGCTCATTCTCGCAGTTGCGATTTGCAGTCGTCTTCGTGAAGCTTGGTCCGTCGACCCAGAACTCGATTCCTGGCCAGGGGCCAAAACCAGTCCACCGGTCAACGATAAATCTCGCCGAAGTTCGGTGGAGGTTCCCGGCACCGGTGACACGACGACGCTGTCCGGCACCACCATTCCAGGAGCTACCACCATCATCGCATCCGACGCCAAGTCGCCAGCCAAAACAGCTCGTCCCGATAACAACGCATCACTGCGAAGCGCCAAGGCGCGAGAGGAACCGCCGGCGGAATCGAATTGCAACTCGCTGGTGTAAACGCGTCGCGTCTGTTTGCGTATCAATGACGCGGTCAGAGGAAAGTTGGAATCGTCAAGCGTTGCGCTGACCCACGCATCACGCGTCGACGCTGGCAATGCGGCATCCAACACCACCACCGCTGGTTGATGCTCACGCAACAAACCCGCGGATGGATTCTGTTCCGATGTTGCGGTGCTGCACCAATCGGCGCGACCGACTCCCAGTCGCATCGCGGCATGTCGAAGTCGACCAAGCATGCGAACGGCATTTGAACTTGCTGGTTTGGCGGAATCCATCACGACGACAACACGCCGATTCATTTCCAAGGCTTCACGTCCGATCAGCGCCCATGGCACCGAGTGTTCCGACGCCGCCACGAACATCACCGCGGCACCTCGATCGGCACCGCGGACCGGTTGCCACGTTTTGCCGTCGTCGGTGGATCGTTCAATCGAACCATGCGTGCCGACGCGGACTCGCCAACCTTCGCCTTTGGTTTGCCGAGCCGATTGACCAGCCTGGACCAGAACATCCTGACGCAACCAATCTCGCAACTTGTTTTTGGATTCGGCCGATTGCGCAGTGTCTTCCAACCAAGTCAGCCCGCCGTCGAACGAGTGAAATCGGTTCGCGGTGGTTGCCTCGGAATCATCGCCAATGGCTTCGATCGATCCCGCAGGGAGCGGTTCGGCATCAAAACTGTTTCGAATTGCCATGCGGTACAGCTTGGTCGCTCCGGACGAATCCACGCGATGCCAACTTCGGCCCGCATCGTCGCTGGCCAATGCCACGCCACGACTCAGCCCGGTGACCGGTTCATAGCCACCACCGACCGCAACCACACGGGTTTCGGTCAAAAAACGAACATCCCACAACGCGACGTCGACTCCCGAAGTGAAGTTTCGCCATGTCAGCCCAGCGTCTTCGCTGCGGACGATCACGCCCCAATCACCCACCGCGACCAGGACCTTGCCATCTGGCGAGACCGAAACCGCGTGCAACGAGGCGTCATCGGCGAATTGCGAGGCGGATACATAGGTGGCCGGCAAATCGAAACTTTCCGGGGCGGCGGCCACATGACGACTGCGGGTCGTGCCCGTGTTGCCAAACGCTCGATAAAAACCGGGCATGGTTTGGCCGGCGGCAGGAGTGGCGATCCATCCGGCCAGCAGGGCGGCCAGCAGCGGCAGCAACCGAACGCCCCAATTTTGAATGGGAAGCGAAACGACAGAAGCGATCATGAGGTCCAATTCCGAACGACCGCCGCAGCGGCCCAAAAGAGGCACCAACCAGCGATGACATTGATTCCCAGCAGCATCGAACTGGCCAAAATGCGGCCTTGCGAGGCGAACACGGCGGTTTCGCCGATCAGGGTGCTGAATGTCGTCAAACTGCCCAAAACACCGATCCGCACCGCCAACAGTGTGCGGGGGTGTGCCAAAGAGGCGGCCCAGCCCGTTGCGACCCAATCGGACGCCACCAGAGCTTGAGAGAACTGGAATAGCCCCCCCAGGGCGCAGCACCCGAGCAAGTTCGCAAGCGTCGTGCCGACACTGCCATGAAGCGTCAACCAACCACTTAGCGGGGCAGAAACCACCGTCAACGTGATCAAGTAGCGTAGAACAGCCCCAATGGAGCCGCCTAGGGCGATCGCGAACAGGTCTGAAACAAAGGTCATTGAGGACAGTTCCGCGTTTTCACCATTGCCAGTCAGGGCTGAGGAATTTACGTTGGAGGGTCCTAGCTTCGGAAGTTTTTGATGATCGGAGCAAGGTCCATTTCGACTCTTTTCGAATCCCACTCTGTCCCCAGTAGACCACCACCGATGAGTACCGCTTCGAGCTCTTCCAGCGCCAACGCCGCGAAAGGCGATCAGCAACCGATGAATGGAGCCGATGTTCTCGTCAAATCGTTGGTCGATCACGGCGTCGAAGTCTTGTTCGCCTACCCCGGCGGATGCAGCATGCCCATGCACCAGGCTCTGACCCGGTACGGGGACTCGATCCGCACGATTCTGCCACGGCACGAGCAAGGCGGTGCCTTCGCCGCACAAGGCTACTCGCGCAGCACCGGCAAAATTGGCGTGGTGATGGCGACCAGCGGCCCCGGTGCCACCAACTTGGTCACCGCCATCGCGGACGCGAAACTGGACAGC
This sequence comes from Rhodopirellula baltica SH 1, assembly GCF_000196115.1. Classification (NCBI taxonomy): domain Bacteria; kingdom Pseudomonadati; phylum Planctomycetota; class Planctomycetia; order Pirellulales; family Pirellulaceae; genus Rhodopirellula; species Rhodopirellula baltica. The sequence goes on along the minus strand of NC_005027.1, from coordinate 6,950,543 downwards.
ATCCCGATGCTGTGCATCACCGGCCAAGTTCCCACCGGAGCGATCGGAACCGACGCGTTCCAAGAAACTCCGATGGTCGAAATCTGCCGCGGAATCACCAAACACCACTACCTCGTGACGGATTTGGCTGACTTGCCCCGCGTCATGAAGGAAGCCTTCCACATCGCCACCAGCGGTCGCCCCGGCCCCGTTTTGGTCGATATGCCCAAAGACGTGCAGCTGGGCAATTTCCCAATCGACATGGATCCAGAGATGGATCTGCCGGGATACAGCCCCGAGGCTCCTAAAGTCGCTGGCGAAACGATCAAGCAGATGGCAGCGGCCATCAAACTGGCCCGTCGACCTGTCATCTACGCCGGTGGCGGGATCATTTCTGGTGAAGCCAGCGAAGAACTTCGCGAGCTGATCAAGAAAACGGGTATCCCAACGGTCACGACCATCATGGGACTGGGCGCGGTTTCGCCCGATGACCCTCGTTCGCTCGATTGGCTGGGCATGCACGGAGCCGCCTACGCCAACTACGCCGTTCGCGATTGCGATTTATTGATTGCACTGGGCGTGCGTTTTGACGACCGAGTGACCGGCAAAGTGGAAGCGTTCGCGAAAGATGCGAAAATCATCCACGTCGACATCGATTCGTCAGAACTGAACAAGAACAAACAAGCCCACATCCCAGTTCGCGGCGACGTGAAGGATGTGCTCGTCCAGCTGAACAAAATCGTTCAGCCTCCCGAAATCGAAGCTTGGCAGAAAACCTGCACCGACCTGAAAGCCAAATACCCGCTGAAGTACGACAACTCGTTCGACGGCATTTTGCAACAGCACGCGATCGCGACGCTCAGCAAAATCACCGCCGATCGTGAGACCTACGTCAGCGTCGGTGTGGGCCAACACCAAATGTGGGCCGCACAGTTCTTCAAGTTCCGCAACCCTCGGACTTGGATGAGCAGCTCCGGACTGGGCACGATGGGATTCGGATTGCCAGCCGCCATGGGCGTGCAAGCAGCTCACCCGGATGCTCTGGTCATCGACATCGATGGCGACGGCAGCTTCCAAATGAACATCCAAGAACTCGCAACGTGCTTCTGCGAAAAGCTCCCCGTGAAAGTCTTGTTGCTGAACAATCAACACCTGGGAATGGTGGTTCAGTGGGAAGACCGATTCATGGATCGCAACCGCGCTCACACTTACCTCGGCCCCATCGATCACGATGAAGCCAAGGGCAAGAGCACCGCGGATCGCTTCGAATACGCCAGCGACCGTTACCCGAACTTTGTGCAAATCGCCAAGGGCTACGGATGCGGTGCCGCCACGGTCAAAAAGAAAGCGGACCTCGAAGGTGCCTTGCAAGAAATGATCGATCACAAAGGCCCCTTCTTGCTGGACGTCGAAGTGCCCTACCAAGAACACGTGCTGCCAATGATCCCCGGTGGAATGACCGTGGACGACATGCTCTTGGACTGATCCTGAAAGTGGAAATGGATACCGCAGTGGAAAACCCCGCAGTGGAAAAAAACGGGCAACCGACCCCATCATCGACGTCGACCGCAACCGACGCAGCACCAACCCCCAACGCACCCAACCGCCCCGCGCCAAACACGGCCGGGAATCGGAAACGAGGTGTGCCCGAGGGCGTGTGGCGGAAGTGCGACTCGTGCGGCGCCTCGCTGTTCTACAAAGAAGTTCAGCAGCGTCTGAACGTTTGCCCACAGTGCGATCATCACTTTTATGTGAGCGCGTGGGAACGCGTCGCGCAAGTGCTCGATGATGGCACATTCGAACCGATGAACGAACACCTTCGGCCGACCGACCCGTTGGAATTTCGTGATCGTCGTTCCTATGCCGAACGTCTGGTTGGCGAGCAAAAACGCACCGGACTGACCGACGCGGTCCTGACCGGCACCGGCATGATCCGCGCTCGGCGAGTTGCTTTCGCAGTGACCGACAGTGCGTTCATCATGGGCAGCATGGGATCGGTCGTCGGCGAACGCCTGACGCGATTGATTGAACGTGCCACCGAACAAAACCTGGCACTGATCATCATCAGCGCCTCCGGTGGTGGAGCACGCATGCACGAAGGCATCCTGTCGTTGATGCAAATGGCCAAGGTCTCAGCCGCCCTTTCGAGATACCACGCCGCGGGCGGTTTGTTCATCAGCGTGCTAACCAACCCAACCATGGGCGGCGTCGCTGCCAGCTTCGCTTCCCTCGGTGACTTGGTCTTCGCTGAACCCAAAGCGTTGATCGGGTTCGCCGGACCGCGAACGATCAAAGCGACCATCGGAATTGAACTCCCCGAAGGATTCCAAACCAGCGAATTTTTGCTGGAACATGGCTACATCGATCGCATTGTCCATCGAAAATCGTTGAAGACGGAAATCGCGACCGCCATCGACTATTGCGGGAAGTAACCGATGGGGCTGCTTGATTCGATCAAAGGCGCGTTCTCAAAAGGCGGCGGTGGTTCGCTGAAGAGAATTGACGTTGAAAAACGATTCGAGCGTTCACGCACTGCGGCGACGGGAACGATGAGCAACTTCTTCGTTGCTTACGACCTGGAACGCAAAGAGAACGTCGGGGTCAAAATCCTCGACCCTGAAAAGTACGAACTGTTCGAAAGCCGCTTCAAAGGTTTGAACAAACCTTCCGAAGGCGAAATCGCGATGCAGATGAAGCATCCGCTGATCGTCAAAACATTCGAACATGGAATCACCGCAAAGAACCAACGTATCTTGGTGATGGAATACATCGCCGGCGTCGGCATCCAAGACGTCATTGTCCGAAAGAAACGCGAAGTCATCGACGGCAAAGAAATGCTGCTGATGCGAGAGATGGCCGAGTCACTCGCGTACGTTCACGAGCAGGGCTTCATCCACCGCGACGTCTGCCCTCGCAACTTCATTTGCACTCCCCCCAAAGACGGCGAAGAAACCGTCTCCGGCGTGCGACTGATCGACTTTGGCTTGACCGTGCCGGCGACACCGCCGTTCATGGCTCCGGGAAACCGCACCGGGACACCGCTCTACATGTGCCCCGAAATCGTGCGCCGCCGAGCGACCGACAAACGCGTCGATGTGTTCTCGCTCGGCGTGACGTTTTACTGCCTGCTGACATTCCAACACCCATGGCAAGGCGAAATTGTCAGCGGTCGTGCCGCACTGCAACACGATACCGAAACCGCGACGCCAATCCTCGAACGCCGCGATGACATCCACCCCAAGGTGGCTCGCGTGATCATGCGAATGATCGAGCCCAACGTGGACGACCGTTTGTCGTCGATCAAAGAGTTTCTCTCACAAACTCGCGGACTCGAATCCGCTTTCGTCAGCTAGCCAGCGGCGACCTGTTCAGCCGCCAAGTTGCGACCAAATCTCCGCTGACGAACTGTGCCCAGCCATTCGCATCAAAAACGGTTGTGAACGGTTCGGTTAAACTGGGTTCAGCCATCGATTGCCGCCAGGCTTTCCCGGCTCTCGCATCCCACCCCACATCTCACCGTTCTCACGGAACCCATCATGCCCCACCGCCGCGATTTTCTTGCGGGCTCTCTCGCCGCCGCATCACTTGCTTCGCTGTCGACTCGCAGTCTTTTCGCGGCTGAAACTAAAACCGAGAGCCGTTGGCCAATCTGCGTTTTCACCAAACCACTCAACTCGATGTCGTTTGATGAGATGGCCGCGGCACTTGCAAAAGCGGGCTTTGACGGAGTCGAAGCCACCGTCCGAAGAGGTGGCAACGTGGAGCCCGCCGATGCGGCCGAGAAGCTGCCTGAAATGCAACGATCGATGCAAAAACATGGCCTCGAGATCACGCTCATCACAACTGACATCGGTGAGATGGGCGATCCCCATCGAGCCACCGTTCTTGAAACCGCCGCCGACTTGGGCATCTCGCGATTCCGCATGCGGTACGGCAAGTACAACCGCAAGCAGCCAATCAAACACCAACTTGATCACTGGAAGCAACAATTTGGCGAGCTCGCAGATTACTGCGGGAAAATCGGCGTGCAGGCGCTCTATCAAAACCACGCGGGAGAAAATTACCTGGGTGCGTCGCTTTGGGACCTCGATCGAGTTCTTTCTGACATCTCGCCGGATCACATGGGCGTCGTCTACGACATCCGGCACGCACAAGTCGAAGGCGGCATGAGTTGGCCGGTGACTTGGCGAATGATCCAGCCCCGCGTTCGCATGCTGTACGTCAAAGATTTCCAATGGGTCGATGGCCGAGTGACAAACGTACCACTGGGTGACGGGCTGGTCAGCCAGAAGTTCTTCGACGCGGTGAAGGCCAGCGACCTGAACTGCCCGATCTCATTGCACGAAGAATACCTCGACCATCGCGATCCAGCGCTCGTGCCTCAGCACCTCGAGGCCATGACAACCGACCTGAAGACGCTTCAAAAACGCCTGGGAGTCAACGCGTAGCACGTAGGCCAGGTTCCACCTAGCAATGGTTACACGCCGTTGAGCGATGCTCTTGCGATGGCATATCAATTACGCCTCGCTTTCTTCCAAAGCATCGGCACAATCGCCATGTACAACATGGCCTACAGGAGGGATTGCAAAATCGACATTGCAATTTGGCAATTGCCGATCGTCGAACCTGTGCACGTAGGCCAGGTTCCACCTGGCAATGGTTGCATGCCGGTGAGCGACCCTCTTGCGATGGCACACAAATCACGCCTCGCTTTGTACCAAAGCATCGGCAAGAACGCCATGTACAACATGGCCTGCAAGAGATTGCAAAATCGACATTGCAAATTGGCAATTGCTGATCAATGAACCTTAGCACGTAGGCCAAATTCCACCTGGCAATGGTTGCATGCCGGTCAGCGAAGCCCTTGCGATGGCATACAACACGCCTCGCTTTCTTCCAAAGCATCGGCATGAACGCCATGTACAACATGGCCTACAGGAGAGATTGCAAAATCGACATTGAAAATTGACAATTGCTGATCGATGTACCTGTGCACGTAGGCCAGGTTCCACCTGGCGATGGTTGCATGCCGGTGAGAGATGCTCTTGCGATGACATACAAATCACGTCTCGCTTTCTTCCAAAGCATCGGCACGATCGCCATGTACAACATGGCATACAAGGGAAATTGCAAATTGCAAAATCGACATTGCAAATCGACAATTGCTGATTGATGAACCTGTGCACGTAGGCCAGGTTCCACCTGGCAATGGTTGCATGCCGGTGAGAGATGCTCTTGCGATGACATAGAAATCACGCCTCGCTTTGTTCCAAAGCATCGGCGTGAACGCCATGTACAACATGGCCTACAGGGAAGTTGCAAATTTGCGATTCACACTTGGTAACAACCTCACGTGACTCGGTGGGGGACCACCGAGCTACAGGTTTCTGGTTCCTTCTGCGATCCGGTCAGCCAGCGCGACACGCAACGGATCATCGTCTGGCCCACAAAATCCCCAGTGTTCTCGCCGACGCCAACCTTCGGCGTGTTCATACCGGCCGCTCATTTGACCAACCATCCGGGACAGATCCCGCATCGATTCGATGTAGCTGTCCATTCCCTGGCTTTCGTCTAGCCATTGTTTTTGGCTGGCATGACATGCAAGCGATTCCGCTTTCTGCTCAATGACCGCTCCGGTATCCACATAGAAATGCGGCGTCACAAGCTCACCGGTTGGTTGACGACAACCTACGGGCTGAGCGTGGTAAACCGTCACCGGATCCATGTAGACGGGTGCCGGAGGAATGCTCTCAAGGTTCGGCATCCCATGCGCAAACGCGGCACTGACTGCCAACCGACACGCGTTCTCGTGATCTTCCATGTAGTCGATGGGCGAATGCGTTAGCACGATCGAAGCTCTGGACTGACGCACAACTGCGGCGACCTTTTGGACATTCTCAGTCGTGTATGCAACTTCCATGTCCGCACAAATCGGTGGGTAGAACGTCGCATCGAGAACCTTTGCCGCTTGCTTGGCCTCTTCCAAACGAGTCGCCGCGCACTCTTGCGGGCCCATCGTCGTGCTTCCACGAGAACCATCGGCCACGTTCATGTAATGCAAGTCCCAACCTCGTTGGCCAAGCAACAACATCGTCCCCGCGAATAGAAACTCAATGTCATCAGGGTGCGCGGCAACAGCGAGAACGGACGGCATCAGGGACCTCTACTTCGATGAAACGAGACTCAGTTTTTCCAGAGGGACATAATACCGGACGTAACGTTCGCCGTTGCTGAACAACTCGCCTTTGGGATCATTGACCAGCACGGTCGCACGCCGCGTGATGCGATTGACTCGACCAACCACTCGCCGCGTTCCATCCCGAAAGGCAACTTGATCACCAACACGGATATTGAACTTCGTCGCGGCCCGTTCCCGTTGCGTGATCAAGTCATGCTGATAGTCGGTGTGACCAAAAAAACTGCGAGCGATCGACTGAAACCGTTTTTGATTGCAGTTACCCGCGTTCCAAATCAACATCTCGATCAAGTGAGTCATCTCATGCTCGGCGACCCGTTGCATCGCTTCCAAACGGTCTTTGCACTGACGACCAGTTACCGTGACGGGCCGATCAACGTCTTCGAAAGTTTGAAACAACAGCGTAGACGACAAGATCATTTCGAACCGACGCGGCCCGTTGCGTTTTCCGTTTGGATAGTGCGTGACGAGCTTCCCGGCGGCACTGGTCATTCGCGAAGAGAACGAAAACTCCAATCCCTCCGCCTTTGCAACTGGCAAGACGCGTCCCTCGAACAGAGATTCATCAAGCAGATGAATCAAACGGACCAAGTCATCTCGCCCGACTCGCTTGAAGTTCGGCCGGTCGATCGTTCGACTGAGTCCCAATACCTCAGCGTGAATCTCACGCTGCACCACCGGAATCCGCTTGGGGTCAGGCCGTCGCGTTTGCAAAAATTCTGCCAACGCAAACAAAGTGTCTCGATCGCGCGGCGGCACAACACCCGGTGGAGTCGACGGACGCTTGGCAGACTTCTCCGCAGGCGGGCTGGAACCGGAGGGCGGACCGGCACCGGAAGCCACCTTGCCAGCAACAGTCGACTTGGCACGACTCGCGGCCATCTTGGGAGCCTTCGGCGGCGGCACTCGACCGGGTTCCAAGTCCGTGACAGGACGTCGCTCGGGCGCCGGTCGCCGGTGCGGAGTAGCGGACATGCGAACCTCTCTAGGCTTCGACTTTCTTTGGCAGGTGGGCCTTGGCAGCGTCCTGACGTGCCAGCAACGTCTTTTGATATTTAGCCTGAACAATATCGACCACAATCAAAATCGCCAGCACAAAGTAAAACGTGCTCTTCGCCATCGGATGAACCTCGTGGCTAAACAACGCGACATGGGCCAGGTGGCCACCTTCGCTGACCAACATCACCCCAACGATGAACAACACAAACAGCCCCAGGACTTCATACATTCGGTTCTTCTTCAAGAAGTCCGCGACCCGGTCGGCCAAGAAGATCATCATGGCACCGCTGATAACGATCGCTGTCGCCATGATCGCGAAGCTTTTGGTGAGAGCCATCGCACTGAGGATGGAATCGAACGAGAACACCAAGTTCATCATCACGATCAAGCCAATCGTTTTGCCAACACTGGCCGTGGCCGTCTCTTCGGAATGCCCCAGTTCGGGTTCCGCGAGCAAATGATAGATCTCCTTCAGTGCGGTCCAGAGGATGAACGCACCACCAAACAAAACGATCAAGCTGTGGCCTGAGATCGCGGCGTCGATGTAACCATTGTGAAATTCAACGAAAGGCTCTTCCAACAACGCGATCAATCTCACGACCACGAACAGAAGCACGATTCGCAATACAACAGCCAACCCGATGCCGAGCTTCCGAACTTTTGACTGCTGATCCTCCGCGACGCGTTTGCTTTCGATTGAGATGTAAAGCAAGTTGTCGAAGCCCAACACCGCTTGAAGCAGCACGAGCATACCGAGTGTAAACAGACCGGAGATAGAAAAGAGCTCAGCCATAGCGACGGGTTTCCACGAGATTTCAGAGAGAAGAGTCGGATGACAATAGATCAAGAACGGCTTGCAAATCAGGCGGAAGGGGCGCTGTGAGCGTCATTTCCTTCCCGGTTTGCGGGTTGGTAAACGTCAACGCCTTGGCGTGCAACGCTTGGCGAGAAAGCAAAATCTCTTCCCCTTCAGGAGTCGGTTTCACTCCGGGTGTTGCGACTTCCGTGCCAGCCAACCGCCTGATTTGAGAACGCGAAAGTTCGGAATGACCGCCGTACAATCGGTCACACAAAATCGGGCATCCAATGTGTGCCAAGTGCACGCGAATTTGGTGAGTCCGTCCCGTTTTTGGCCGTACGTCAACACGCGTCACTCGACCGTGCCGTTCAACGACTTCGTAAAACGTCGACGCCGTTTTGCTGGTGGCATGCCCTTCGCGAATCGCTTGTTTGTCGCGCTGGTACGGATGACGTCCGATCGACGCGTGAATCCAGTCGCGATCTCGATCGAGTCGACCAAAGGTGATCGCCGTGTATTCCTTTTGCACCAAGCGGTCGTGCCACTGAGCCGCGAGATTCAAATGCACCGCATTGTTTTTCGCGACAACGATGACACCGCTGGTGTCTCGATCGAGACGATGCACGATACCGGGACGGGTTGGACCACCGACATCCGACAACGACTGAAAGCGAAACGCCAACGCACTGGTCAGTGTGCCCGTCCAATTGCCACGCGCGGGGTGCACGACCATTCCCGCGGGCTTGTTGATAACGACCAACCCGTCGTCTTCGTAAAGAATATCCAGCGGGATGTTCTCGGGAACCGTGTCGTCCGAGGCAGGAGGCGGAACACGAAACCGAACCTTTTGCCCAGCTTTCACCTTGTAGCTCGGACGGATGATCCGCCCATCGACTTCCGCACCATCGTTCTGAACCGCGTCCCGAATTTGCGATCGGCTGTAACCATCGCAGGACTGGGTCAGGAACAAATCGATTCGAAACCCATTGGCGGATTCAGGAACGACGAATTCGCGCATCACTCGTCGGATGCGGCAGGTTCATCGGTTGCGGGTGTTTCTTCCACTTCGGGAGCTTTCTCAGCAGCGGCTTCCTTGACTGCTTCCTCAGCCGGAGCCTCTTCTTTCATTTCTTCGGCTGGCTCGGCGGCTTTTTCTTCGGTGGTCTCTTCGGCTGCGGCTTCTTCTGTGGCTGGCTCTTCAGGAGCCTCCGTCTTGGCGGGCTCTTCGGTCATCGCTGGTTCTTCAGCTTCGCCTTCACCCGATTCAGCGGCATCGTTCGTCTCGGCATCCGTTGCGTCTTCTTCGGTCAGATCATCCATTGGCAAATCCAATGGTGGCAGATCCAAGTCTGGCAGGTCAGGCAAGTCGCCAGCACCGGGCAGCGATGGTGGCAAGCTTGGCTCGGCGGGCGAGAAGTCTTGCTCTTGGAACCATGCCAAGAAGTCCTTGGCTTGAGACGAAGACAGCGCGGCAATTCGAGCTTTGGCTTCGTCGACCATCGCGGCCGATTCGCCGACCGCCATGGCTTCTTCGTATTCGCGGATGGCGTCTTCCACGTTGCCGCGGGCTTCCGCAATCTGCGCCAAACCGTAGTGAGCTCGCGACTGGATCATCGCATCGTTGCTCAACTCCATCGCCTGGTTGTAAGCCTCCACTGCATCGTCCAGCAATGTTTCGGCTTCGTCACGACTCGTGTACAACGTTGAGAATCCAATTCCCATTTGCTGACCGCCTTGGTAAAGACGTGCCCAAGCTGCAGCGGAGGTATTCGGGTACTTCGCGGCAATGGTCGCTAGACTCTCGGTGTCTCCGGTGATGGACGCGTCAATCAATTGCAACGTGGCGTCGCTTCGATTGTCCGATTTGGTGCTGGAATAAAACCCATATCCCAACACGGCAACGAAGAACGCTGCGACACCCAAGGCGATTGGCTTGGAATAGGGCTCAATCGAGTGATTGAACTTGTCGAGGGCTCCGGCAAGTTCATTCTCGTTCAGCTGGTGACGTCGCTCGCTGTTCATACGTTCGCAGGGGTGGAGGGATTCGATTCCGTGAGCCCGAAGTATAGAAATCGCCGGAACTTAACGTCAAGACAAGCAAGTACCGAACGCCCCCACGAATGATCGCAAAAAACATGAATGCTCCTGAGAAAAAGCGGGTTTTGATTGCTGAAGACGATCCGGTTCTGCGTCATTTGTTGCAATTCACCCTGGACCGGGCTGGAATGGAAGTCACCGCGGTCGCAGACGGTCAACTTGCGTGGGATGAGATTCAGTCCGGCGAAAAGTTTGATGTCTTGGTGACTGACCACGAAATGCCGGAACTCAGCGGCGTGGACTTGATCGGTCGCGTCGTTGAAACCTCGTCGATCTCGGTGATCGTGCTGTGCACGGCCAAAGGATTCGAAATCGATCCGGACCGGATTGTTGACCGCCCCGGTTTGGTGTCGCTGGTCAGCAAACCGTTCAGCCCCAAACAATTGGTCAGCATCATCGAGGAACGCCTCAAAAAGAACGCCGCCGATGGAGCTTAGCGCCTCCTCATCCGACGTAGGCCAAGTTCCACCTGGCGACCTCGCCAATGCTTGGGAACCAAGCGAGGCGTCCAATCACCCCTTCTCGCAAGCCCAACCTCTGCCGGCCAAGAACCAACGCCAGGTGGAACCTGGCCTACGTTGACTGTAACTCGGTGGTCCCCCACCGAGTCACGCGATTTTGTTCCGAAACGTGAATTGCAAGATACAAATTGACAAATGCAAATCGCAAAGTGTTTCTGCTACGCGGCTGAAGTGACTGCAAACACCAGCAATTCCCCATTTGCAATGTCCATTTTGCAGTTTGCAATCGTCCCGCGTAGGCCATGTTACACATGGCAACCAAGCCGATGCTTTGGAACAAAGCGAGGCGTCCAATCCCCCTTCTCGCAAGCCCAACCCCCGCCGGCCAAGACCCAACGCCAGGTGGAACCTGGCCTACGAACGCCGCTGACGAACTTGGCCTACAATGGACCTGTGACGCTGTTCGAATCCCTCTGAACTGCGAGGTGCGACGATGACAGGCAATCGATCCGGATTGACGCTGCTGGAAGTGGTGGTGGTTTTGTTTTGCATTTTGATTGTGATGGCACTGCTGATCCCAGCAGTCAACAGCCCAGACCGGGAGGCCGCCGCAATCAATGCTCCATCCAACTCAAAAACCTGGGCTTGGCTGCCATCCAGTACTCGGTTGCCAAGGACGAACTGCCGGGATGGGCGATGGAGTTTGGCCACTTTGGCTGGGACCCTGAGACCGAAACGGTCCTTTCGCCTTTGATTGATCCCTCGGCCGATTCGCCCGAAGCGAGCTCGCGAAACCTTTCCCCTCACCGAAAGATCGGACCCTGGGCGGTCGCGTTGCTTCCTTGGCTGGACGCTCAACCGACCTACGAACACTGGACCGAGGACCGCTATCCGATCCTCACTCGGGCCGAAGGTTCCACCACAGGATTCAGCGGGAAAGGCTTTCACCCACTTGCAGCACCGAACCTGGCGATCATGCAGTGCCCAACCGATCCCACCCAAAGTGAAGACGACGGACGCAACAGCTACGTCGCGAACGCGGGTGTGTTCTTCCCACCGCGAGACATGATCACCGGCCAGCATGCGATCTTTCATCCAGGCGGCACAACCAAAACCGTCACGTTTGCCGAATCGATGAGCAATGAGTTCGGAGCTTTCGGGAACCAGCTCTCCGCTCGTTTGGAATCGTCTGCCGAAGACGAACACGTCCCCATTGCGAAGCCAATTCGATTGGAAGATTTTCGCGATGGAGCGGGCAACACGGTTTTGTTCTCAGAATCACTTCATGCGTTGTCGTGGCATCGATCGGGATTTGTCGACGACAAGGATTTGATCTTTGAGAACCATCCCGACGAAGTGCTCTACCCAACGCTCAGTCGGTTCACCAACACGATGGTTTGGCACGGGGTGGACTGGAGCAACGGCAAGCAACCGCGAGAGATCCATCGGATCAACGGCGAACGCACGCTCACCGAAACGATGCAGATGAGTCGCACCAACGTCGCCGATTTGGCTCGCCCGTCATCGGCACATGCGGCCGGAGTGAATGCCGCCATGGCTGACGGCGGCACGCGATTCATTTCCGAAACGATCGACATGCGTGTTTGGCAATCGCTCATGACACCGCGCGGCCACGAACCAATTTCAGATGACGAGATATAGCGTTGAGAGGCGACGCCCATCGGCATGCGACCATCGCCAAGTGGAATCAGAAACCTGTAGCTCGGTGATCCCCCACCGAGTCACGCGACGTTGTTCCGAAACGTGAATTGCAAAGTGCAAATTTGTCATGTCCATTTCGCAATTTGCAATCGCCACTCGTAGGCCATGTTGCACATGGCATCCATGCCGATGCTTTGGAACAAAGCGAGGCGTGATTCATAAGCCATCGCAAGGGGACGTTCACCGGCAAGCGTCCATCGCCAGGTGGAACCTGGCCTACGTTGGAAACGATTGCAAAGTGCATTTCGCAGTTTGCAATCGCCACTCGTAGACCATGTTACACATGGCATCCGCGCCGATGCTTTGGAACAAAGCGAGGCGTGATTTATATGCCATCGCGAGGGAACGTTCACCGGCAAGCAACCATCGCCAGGTGGAACCTGGCCTACGCTGGAAACCATTGCAAAGTGCATTTCGCAGTTTGCAATCGCCACTCGTAGGCCATGTTACACATGGCATCCGCGCCGATGCTTTGGAACAAAGCGAGGCGTGATTTATAAGCCATCGCAAGGGGACGTTCACCGGCAAGCGTCCATCGCCAGGTAGAACCTGGCCTACGTTGGAAACCATTGCAAAGTGCATTTCGCAATTTGCAATCACCGCTCGTAGGCCATGTTACACATGGCAACCAAGCCGATGCTTTGGAACAAAGCGAGGCGTGATTTTCAAGCCATCGCAAGAGGACGTTCATCGGCAAGCAACCATCGCCAGTTGAAACCTGGCCTACGTTGAAAACCATTGCAAAGTGCATTTTGCAGTTTGCGATCGCCACTCGTAGGCCATGTTACACATGGCACCCAAGCCGATGCTTTGGAACAAAGCGAGGCGTGATTCATATGCCATCGCAAATGGCCGTACACCGACGAAGCAACCATCGCCAGGTGGAACCTGGCCTACGAATTGACTGGCAAGCCTTGCATGGTTTTTCGGCGGCAGCAGTGTTTGAACTTATCGCCGCTGCCGCAGGGGCATGGATCATTGCGTTGAACTTTCCCGCGACGTTTGCGACGACCACGAAACAAACGCTTTGGGTCTTGGTGATACATCTTTCGAAGCATCGCGTAGAGCTTTGGATTCTTCGCTTGCAACTGGGCCGGCTTCTCAAAGAAGTATTCCGACAGCACGGCGAAGTACTCCGCCTCATTCGTGTACGCGTAATCGTCGATTCCCGACTGCGTTCCTTCCGATTGCAATTCTTGCCCCACCCACTTCACCCAAGGCTCGGTCACATCCGCGGACGCTGACACGGGGATCCCATCCACCTCACCGTCCGCTTTATCGACCAAGTGAGCGAACTCATGAATACCAACATTGCGTTTGTCACCGGCGTTGGAAAACCCAGCTAGCAACGATGGCTTGGACAAAATCATCACGCCGCTCAGATGATTCACGCCGATCATCCCCAACGTGTTCTTGTCGCCTTCACCTTCGGTTTGATAATCCGCACCAAACGACCCCGGGTAGATCAGCACTTCGCCCAACCCGGAATACTCAAAGTCTTCCAGCCCCATGATTGGGATGACAGCGCTCGCACCGACCAGAGCTCGCGTCGTTTCGTCGACCTCGGTTCGAATCCCGGTCACGGCCACCTCGTCCAAGAAGATCTTCATGCGGTTGCGGAATCCCTCGCGTTGCTCCTCGTCGAGCATGCGGTAGTACACCACGTGCGTTTGCAAAGCGGCATCCCAAACAGCCGGAAAGGGCGACGCCATGACTTTCAATCGACGAACCGTTCGCCGCCGCATCCACCAATGAACGGCCCAGACCAGCGGCAACGCCAGAAGAGCCCAAGGTCGAATCGTCGCCACACCAGCGACCAGCAGGGCCAATGCAACGGAAATGCCAATGGCCCAGTGGCGGTTGGCTTGATCAGATTCAGGTGTGACGAGCATGGGCGTAGCATAGAGCGCAGAGAGCCCACTGGGGACGGATGCCCCGGGTACAAAGCTCGAGCGGTTTCCTGCGTGTAGGCGAAATCCGGCTTGGTAGTTATTCTCGTGGCTCCGTCGGCCCAATGTGACGCCGACACCCCCACCTCCCCGCAGATTTCGGTTTCCCAGTGCACCGATTCGACTCCATCTCCGTTGCCCCGCCCGACGCCATTTTGGGACTGACCGAAGCGTTCAAAGCCGATGAACGCGAAACCAAAATGAATTTGTCCGTGGGCGTGTACCAAGACGCTTCCGGCACCACCCCCGTGCTTCGCTGCGTCAAAGAAGCCGAAAAACGGCTGTTGGATACAGAATCGACCAAGGGATACCTCTCGATCGACGGCCTGCCGGACTACCGCGAAGCCGCCCGCCGATTGATCTTCTCCGACCAAATCGCTGCCGAGCGAGTGGCAGCGGTTCAGACGCCGGGCGGAACCGGAGCCCTCCGTGTGGCGGCAGAATTCCTGGCCACTCAGTGCGGACCGCTACGAATTTTCTTGCCCACGCCAACCTGGGCCAACCACAACGCGATCATGGCCGCGGCCGGACTGCCGGTGGAAACGTATTCCTACCTGGCGTCTGACAAAAAGACGCTGGACTTCGACGCACTCATCGAAGACCTGAAGACCAAACCCAAGGCCGGCGATGCGGTTCTGCTGCATGCGTGCTGCCACAACCCAACCGGAGTCGACCCGACACCGGAACAGTGGGAACAAATCGCGAGCGTGGTCTCCGAAAAGAAACTGATCCCATTGCTGGACTTTGCCTACCAAGGGTTCGGCGAAGGCCTGGACGAAGACGCCATCGGTGTGCGCACGATTCTGCGACAGATGGATGAAGCCATCGTCTGCTCGTCATTCAGCAAAAACTTTGGCCTGTACAGCGAACGAGTTGGAACAGCGTGCTTGGTATCCGGGTCAGCCGAAACGACCAAAGCCGCTCTCAGCCAACTCAAACGAGTCGTCCGAGCCAACTACAGCAACCCACCTCGGCACGGCGGCGCGATCGTGGCCACTGTGTTGGCCGATGAGGGACTGACCCAAATGTGGCACGAAGAGCTCGCCGAAATGCGAACTCGGATCGCCTCCCTACGAAAACAATTCGTTGATGGAATGGCCGCGACGGGAGTCGACCAAGACTTCTCGTTCTTGCTGGACCAAAAAGGCATGTTCTCTTTCAGTGGTTTGTCACCGATGCAGGTCGACCAACTGCGAAGCGAACATGGCGTGTATCTGGTCGGTAGCGGTCGAATCAACGTCGCCGGAATGAACGAATCGAAGATGGAATGGTTGTGCAATGCCGTGGCGGCGGTATTGCGATAGAACAGCAGATGCTTGTTCAATAGGTCATCCTTCAGTCAGCCCGGCGCGCGCCGGATGCTCTGTTGATGGATGACCACCACCGGAATTGATTGCAGACGGAACATGATGCGGACGCCCTGTTTCCCTCCTTCCTGATATGCCGCCATGCCTTTGGAACTTCGTCGAGCGTTTTTGATCCTGGCCGCCATCGTGGTGATGGTGTCCCTGATCTGGGCGTCTCGATTTGATGAGATGCCGCTTGCTGAATTCAGCTTTCAGAATGGCACCGACCCCAAAACGCTCGATCCACACCGAGCGACCGGCCAACCCGAGAGCCGGATTCTGTTCAACATCTTCACCGGGTTGCTGGAAGAGTTGCCCGAAGGCGATCCCGATCCGGAAACCGGCGTCCAACCGATGACACCTCAACCGGGCATCGCGAAGTCTTACGAAGTCTCGCCCGACAACATGACCTACACGTTCCATCTGCGGGACGATGTCACCTGGAGCGACGGGGTGCCAATCACCTCCGCCGATTTTGTCTGGTCATGGACGCGAATGCTGCATCCAGAAACCGCCTGCGAATACAACTTTCAGCTCTTTGGCGTTCAAAACGCCGAGGCCTACGCAACGGGCGAAGTCAAACCGGGCGACAAAGTCGAAGTTGAACTGTGGGACCGTCCAGGTGAGACAATCGACAGCGAACCGGCACCTCAGACTTTCCCGCGTGGCACGATCGTTCACGGAACGCTGAAGGCGCTGGACAAACCGCCCAAGCCCAATGTCCCCGAAGACGCCACGAAGGAAGAGAAGTCCAAAATCACCGCGGACTGGGAAGCCGAATGGCTTTATACAGTCGATCTGGCTCGCAAGGACGGAGACAAAATTCTTTGGGACGACGTCACCGAAACAGTCACCTACACAAAGAACCTGCAAACGCCTCTGGCCAAAGAAGACACGCAGCGGACTCATTACGTTTTAGTCGCCTTCGATCAACTCGGTGGTGTCGAGGCTCCTGACAATTACACGTTGATTGTCCACCTTCGCGACCCGCTTCCGTACTTTCCTTACCTAGCATCCTACTACCCATTGTTCCCGGTGCCGCGCCACTGCATCGAAGAGCATGGCAAACCGATGTGGACGCGGCCCGAGAATATCGTCACGTGCGGCCCCTACAAGATTGGCTTGCGAAAACTGCGCGATCGAGTCCGCTTGGTCAAAGATGAGAAATGGTACGACGCTGACTCCGTGCAAGTCGAAACGATCGACGCTCTTTCGGTTGAAAGCCACAACACGGCGCTGAACATGTACGAAACCGGCGAACTGGATTGGGTCACCGATCCGCCGGTTACCTTGATGGAAGAACTCGTCAAACGAGACGATTATCACGGCGCACCTTATTTGTCGGTGTACTACTACGAACTGAACACCAAACGCCCGCCGCTGGACGACGTGCGAGTTCGCAAAGCACTCTCGATGGCGATCAACCGCGAGCAGATCGTTCGTGAAGTCACCAAAGCTGGACAACAGCCCGCATTCGCGTTGGTACCACCCGGGATCGCTGGCTACACCCAAGTCAAAGGTGATCCAGGATCACTGGAAAAGGCTAAGGAACTGCTCACCGAAGCGGGCTACCCCGGTGGTCGTGGGTTTCCCAAGTTCACGATTCTTTACAACACCAGCGAAAGTCATCGAGCGGTCGCCGAAGTCATCCAGCAACAGTGGCAGAACAACCTGAACGTCAAAGCGGATCTGCAAAACATGGAATGGGGCAGTTTCCTCGACAAACGTCAGCAACAGAAGTACGACATTTCGCGAGCCGCTTGGAACGCTGACTACCCCGACCCGAATACGTTCCTGGATCTCTTTCTCAGCGAAAGCCCTCAGAACAACACGGCTTGGGACAACCCTCGCTACGACGAGTTGCTCTCCGAAGCGGCGTCCGAATCGGACAAAGTCAAACGCATGGAATTGCTGGCCGAAGCTGAAGCAATCTGGGCCGATGAGTTGCCCGCGATCCCAATCTACTACTACGTCGGACGCAATATTTACAAACCCTACGTCAAGGGTTTGTTTCCGACACCGCAAGACACGCACCCGTTTCAAACGATTCGATTGGAACCCACGCCATGAAAGACTTGCTCGGATTCCTCATCCGACGCCTCGGCTGGATGGCCATCACGCTGTGGGCGGTCTACACCGTTTCGTTTGTGCTGATGCGCGCCGCGCCGGGCAGCCCCTTCAGCGCCGAGCGCGCGATGCCTCCCGCGATCGAGCAACAGATGCGAGCTCGGTACAACCTCGATGCACCACCACTGCAGCAATACTGGGATTACATGTGGGGCATCCTCAGCCGAGGTGACCTCAGCTGGTCAATCAAGCTGGAAGACTACAGCGTCAATCAAGTCATCGCGGAAGGCTTCCCGGTCTCCGCATCGCTGGCCATCTTTGCCTTGGTCTTCGCAATCATTCTGGGTGTCTCGGCGGGAGTCATCTCGGCCGTTTATCGAGGCACCGTGGCCGATGTTGCGATGATGGCAACGGCGGTTCTTGGCATCGCGATTCCTAACTTTGTCTTGGCGTCGATCGCGATTCTTTTGTTTGTGTTCTTGATCCCACTGTTCCCTGCGGCGGGTTGGGGAACGCTGCGACAAGTCGCTTTGCCGGCGTTGTGTTTGGGGCTTCCCGTTGCGGCTTACATCGCTCGACTGACCCGAGCTGGGATGCTGGAATCGCTCAGCCGCGAACATGTTCGAACCGCGTTTGCCAAGGGACTGCCCAAACGCACCGTGATCATCAAACACGTACTGCCCGGTGCGTTGCTTCCCGTTGTCAGTTACCTCGGTCCGGCCACGGCGGGTGTCCTGACCGGGTCATTGGTCCTCGAGAAAATCTTTGCGTTACCCGGCATGGGCAGCCACTTCATCTATGCCGCGACCCAGCGTGACACCACGCTGGCAACGGGCATGGTCCTGACCTACACCGTGCTGCTGTTTGTGATGAACACCATCGTTGACTTGGCCTACGCTGTCATTGACCCGCGAGTCGAACTGGAATGAACCTTCCCGATTCACGCAAAAACGAAGAAGCGCTCACGAAGTTGCTGGAGGAATCCCGCAAAATTCGTGGCGTCTCGCTTTGGAAAGATGCATGGCGTCGATTGAGTCGCAATCGTCCCGCCATGGCTTCGCTGGTTTTCTTGATCAGCCTTGGCTTGATTGCCTTTCTCACGCCGATGCTGCCGCTGCAAAGCCCGCTCGACAAAGACCTCAACAACCGACGTTTTCTATCGCCATCGTTTGAACCGATCACGATGGGTTCCCGCGACGGATTGAAATTCGCGGACGGGAAATTGACCAGCCAACTGGCTCTCTTTGAAGCCGAGATCGCGGCGGAGACCGCGGAGGCCTTGGCGACCCAAGATCCGCTCAAACAGGCCGAGCAATTCAAGTCAATCCAAGACCGAATCCGAGTCGAGCATCCGTTCAATCAACTTTGGAACCAACTCGGCAGCGTCTCGTTCAAGATGGTTCAAATTCGCGTCGCGATCTTTGGCGACTACGCGATCCCTTCGATCTTCGGAACGGACAAACTCGGTCGCGACTTGCTCGCACGAGTCTTCTGGGGCGCGCGTGTTTCTTTGGTCGTCGGCTTGGTGGCGACGTTGGTGAGCTTGATGATCGGGGTCAGCTATGGCGCAATCGCCGGCTACTTTGGTGGCTGGATCGACGCGGCCATGATGCGGATCGTCGACATGCTTTACTCGATTCCATTCATCTTCGTCGTCATCTACTTGGTCACGTTCCTGGGCGAAGAGAGCGTGAAGGCTTGGCTGGAAAGCTATGGCATCGACCAAATCATGATCTTTTACATCATCATCGGTGCGATCTATTGGCTGACCATGTCACGCGTCGTTCGTGGACAAGTTCTCTCGCTTCGACAAGAACAATTTGTCGAGTCAGCTCGCACGATTGGTGCATCGCCAATGCGAATCGTGTTTCGACACTTGGTGCCCAACGTGCTCGGTATTGTCATCGTCTATCTGACCTTGACCATCCCCGCGGTGATGCTGTTCGAAGCCTTCCTCTCGTTCCTGGGTTTGGGAGTCGCTCCACCAGATGTGTCGTGGGGTCTGCTGCTCAACGACGGCGTGGAAGCACTCTCCAGCGTCAAACTTTTCTGGTGGGTGGTGATTTTCCCTGGTGCCGCATTGGCCACGACGTTGTTTGCTTTGAACTTCCTCGGCGACGGTTTGCGTGACGCATTGGATCCAAAGATGAAAAACCGATGAACCCAGCCCCCGGATCACAAGCTCACCCCTCAATGACCGCATCGAAAGACGCAGGCGACGCCCCTCGCCAGAGCAGCGAACCGCTCCTCCAAGTTTCAAATCTCAAGGTCAGCTTCAAAACCGATGAGGGGCAGGTCCAAGCCGTCCGCGGTATATCTTTTGATGTCCGGGAAGGAGAAACTGTTGCCATCGTTGGAGAATCTGGCAGTGGAAAGAGCGTCACCAACTTGGCGATGATGGGACTGATCCCACAACCGCCGGGCCAAGTCGATTCCGGAACGGCGCTGTTCCAAGGTCGCGATCTTCTGAAGATGAGTGACCGTGAACTACAAAGCATTCGCGGTCGACACGTCTCGATGATTTTTCAAGATCCGATGACAGCGTTGAATCCTTTGATGACCATCGAGCAGCAAATGACCGAAATGACTCGGTTGCACTTGAGCCTCACGAAGAAAGAAGCGGCCGCTCGCGCGGTGGACATGTTGGGTTTGGTTGGCATCACATCTCCCGAAAAACGTCTTCGCGATTACCCACACCAATTCAGTGGCGGGATGCGTCAACGCGTGATGATCGCGATGGCGCTGTCCTGCGAACCGGAACTTCTCATCGCTGATGAACCGACGACCGCACTCGATGTGACCATCCAAGCCCAGATCATGGACTTGCTCGCCGATCTACAAGAACGCAAGGGCACCGCAATTGTCCTGATCACACACGACTTGGGTGTCGTCGCTGGCGTCGCGGATCGCGTGATGGTGATGTACGCCGGACGCATCGTCGAAAAGGCAAACGTCAACGACTTGTTTGCCTCGCCCAAACACCCTTACACGCTTGGCTTGCTCGGTTCGCTGCCACGGTTCGACACCGATCGCCATGAAAAGTTGCTTGCGATCCCCGGCGGTCCGCCCGACATGTCCGAACCGATTCTTGGTTGTTCGTTTTCTCCCCGATGCAACTTTGTGCAACCAGTCTGCCAGCGTGACGATCCATCGCTTCAGTTGAAAGCAGAACCAACCGGTGCCGCGAACTTGCCCGTTGTGCAACCTCACCTCGCGGCGTGCCACGTGGAGGTCCCTTCATGAATGCGGCCAAAACCACTCACACTGAGATCGAAGGATCCGGCAGCACGACCGCGGAACCACCGTTGTTGCAGGTCAAAGATCTGAAGGTTCATTTTCCCTTTCGACGCGGATCGTTGTTCAATCCTGAACAAGGTTTGATCCGAGCGGTCGATGGCGTGTCGTTTGACATCGCAAAAGGCGAAACACTTGGCTTGGTCGGCGAATCCGGTTGCGGTAAATCGACCACGGCCCGGGCGATCATCAATCTGGTTCATCCAACGTCGGGTGACGTTCTGGTCGATGGCAAATCGATCGCCGGACTGTCCGATAAAGAGATGCTGCCATACCGACGTCGCGTGCAGATGGTTTTCCAAGACCCCTTCGCAAGCCTGAATCCACGGATGACTGTCGGCGGCATCATCGGCGAACCATTGACCGTTCACAAACTCGCCTCCGGCAAAGATCGCCAACTCGAAGTCCTTCGGCTGATGGAATTGGTGGGACTGAACCCTCGGTTCCTGAATCGCTACCCACACGAATTCAGCGGCGGCCAACGCCAACGCATCGGTATCGCTCGCGCCCTCGCGGTGCAACCGGACCTGATCCTTTGCGACGAACCCGTGTCCGCCCTCGACGTCTCGATCCAAGCTCAGATCATCAACCTGATGATGGATCTGCAGCAAAGACTCGGCGTGGCGTACTTGTTCATCGCCCACGACTTGGCCGTCGTTCGCCATATTGCAACGCGAGTCGGGGTGATGTACCTCGGCCGAATCGCCGAACTGGGCACGGCAGAGGAACTTTACGCGGACCCCAAACACCCCTACACCGAGGCTCTGCTGTCCGCCGTTCCGGTGCCCGATCCGTCCATCGCCGCGAATCGCCGACGAATCGTGCTGCAAGGCGAAGTACCGTCGCCGGACAAGCACTACCCCGGTTGCTCGTTCGCCGACCGTTGCCCAATCGTGGTGGACCGATGCCGGACCGATCGCCCTGGATTGCCGGACCGATCGCACGCTGCGGCATGTTGGGAGCGTGATGATCCGCCGGAAGTTTGATAAGCTGCGGGATTGATTGAACTCGTCCGCCGTTTCGTCTTTTTGCCACCTTCATCATGCCGTTGTCGATCATTCATTTCCCGCATCCGACACTCCGACACGTCAGTCGCCCCATCGTGCGTGTGGATGCCAAGCTGAAATCGATGGCCGACGAAATGCTCGACCTCATGTACGAGTTCGACGGCGTGGGATTGGCCGCCAACCAAGTCGACCTGCCGATTCGCATGTTCGTGGCTAACCCGACCGGGAAACGCGACGAGGGCGAATCTTGGGTCATCCTAAATCCTGAAATCGATCGCCCGAAAGGCAATGACACCGCTCAAGAAGGCTGCCTGAGCGTGCCCGGTTTGTACGGTCAAGTCAAACGCCCAAAGACCGTTCGATTGCGTGGGTTCGATTTGCAAGGCAACGAGATCAACCAAGTCCTCGATGGATTCATGGCACGTGTTGTCCAGCACGAAGTCGATCACCTCGACGGCATCATGTTCTTTGATCGCATCGGCGAAGAAGGCCTTCGCGACTTGGAAGGGCACCTGGAAGAATTCAAAACCGATTACGAATCCAAACAAGGCACCGGCTCGATCGCCGACGAAGCCACCCTGGCGCAGCAACGAGCCGAATGGGAAGCCATGTACACCGGTGGAACCACGTCGAATGGCTGATTCCCTGCGATACGTCTTGATGGGCACCGGTCCATTTGCCGTGCCATCGTTCGAAGCGATCCGGCAACAAATGGATTCGACCGGCGATCAAATCGCTCGCGTGTTCGTGCGCCCTTTGCCGCCCGTCAAAAGCCGCGGCGGGCCGCCACCTCAACCCGTTCGGGAGTGGGCCGAATCACACGGCCTTCCGGTGGATGCTCCCGCCAGCATCAATGATCCCGAGACCATCGCGAGCCTTACCGAACTGAATGCGGACCTGTTGGTCGTTTGCGACTACGGTCAAATCCTCAAACCCGATGCCCTTCAATCAGCACGCTTGGGCGGGATCAACTTGCATGGCTCTCTGCTTCCCGCCTACCGCGGTGCCGCACCTGTCCAACGCGCGCTCCTGTCTGGTGATCGCGAGACGGGTGTGTCCGTCATCCACATGACCCCGCGGCTCGACGGCGGTCCAATCGTGGCCTCGCGCACCACACCGATTCGCGACGACGAAACCTCCGGAGAATTGGAAGTTCGCTTGTCAGAGATCGGAGTCGATGCCACGCGGGAAGCCATCGGATTGCTGCGAACCATCGAGTCACTCGACTCGCATGGCCCTCTGGGCGAACCGCAAGATCCTGCCAAGGTTTCCAAGGCTCCGCGACTATCAAAAGCTGAGGCTCAGATTGACTGGTCAGCAACGGGCCGCGAAATCGATTGCCTAGTCCGAGGCATGCAGCCATGGCCAGTCGCGTTCACACACACAGTTGTGAACGAAAACAAACCGCCGCTCCGTGTCGCGATACGCGGTGTCCGCACGGAAACCTACGCCGCCGACGCGAGCAACATCGGCCGAGTGATGGAGCACGAGGGGTTGGCCATCGGATGTGGTGACGGACAAGTCGTCATCGAACGACTGCAACCCGCTGGCAAGAAAGAGATGTCCGGGCTCGATTTCAAACGCGGCCACCGACTGACCGCCGGCCAACAACTCATCGCCCCGTAGGCCATGTTGCACATGGCAACCAAGCCGATGCTTTGGAGGGACGTTCGATTTACAACTTGCGGAACCGCTTTGCTAGCATTGCATTCGGCTGAAATCGCCTGCTCGTTACAATGGGGTTATCGAATGGACTGAAAGGATCTTTGACTTTGAAGGAGTGTGTCATGACACTTGCAATGGAACACCACTTCGACCAAACGGTCGAATCCCAGATGCGAAACTTTTTTCGGACTCTCGGCGAGAAGGATCGTCGACGCTACGCAGCGATCGAAGCCAGGAAGCTTCCTTTCGGAGGCATCCGCTACATCGCCAAAGTACTTGGCTGCTGTGAGAACACGATCGCAAGTGGCATCAAAGAGCTGGAGAGCCTTGCTGATGGTGATCCCCTGGAAGGACGCCAGCGAGTCGAAGGAGGTGGCCGCCCAAAAAAGAACTGAGCTGTCCGTCACTCATGAATGAGTTGCGGGCAGTGATCCAAGACAATACTGCCGGTAGTCCCACCGTGCCTGGCTTGAAGTGGACGCATCTGTCGGTCGCTGAGATTGTCAGAGAATTGTTCCAGCGAGGAATCAAGGTTGCAAACGAAGTGGTTTCTCGTTTGCTCGGCGAGATGGGGTTCAAGACTCGCCAGCAGGTGAAATCAAAAACCAAGGCGCCAAGTCGCGACCGTGACGAGCAGTTTGAAAAGATCGAGAAGTCCATCGAGGACTACAAAAACACGGGAGATCCTGTGTTTAGTATTGATAGCAAACGAAAGGAATCGCTGGGTGAAGTCCACCGTAGCGGCGACGTGATTGCCAATCAGGCAGCGGAAGTTCTCGACCATGATCTACCAGCTTACAGTGATGGCGAAGTCACACCGCATGGGATCTACGACGTGCAAGAAAACACGGGGCACGTGACAGTGACCACAGGTAGCGACACCGGTGAATTCGCGGTGGCATCGTTTCAAAGGTACTGGGAAGAAGTTGGTTCGGTCCAGCACGCCTCGGCCAAGCGAATTCTCCTCTTGTGTGATTGTGGTGGCAGCAACAGCTACCGTTCAAACACGCTCAAGCACCATCTTCAGGAACTGTCCAATGAACTCGGGTTGCCGATTCAGGTGGCCCACTATCCGGTTCATTGCTCGAAATACAATCCGATTGAACGGCGAGAGTTTAGCCACGTCGAACGAGCGTTTTCAGGCCGAATTTTTTCAACAGCCTCGGACGTAGCAGAGGCTGCTGAATCAACATCCACCCAGACCGGGTTGAACGTCACCACAGCAGAACTCCCCGAATTCCAGCCTGTTCGCAAGAGCGGGAAAAGAGTGCCGAAACCACCGAACGTGGAATACGACAAAGATCTCCCCGACTACAACTACACGTTCAACCCACAGTAGTTGAATACGCAAGTTGTAAATCGAACGTCCCAACAAAGCGAGGCGTCCAAACGACATGCCGTCGCGAGAACAAATTTGCTCGGCGGAGAACAATCGCCAGGTGGATCATGAAACCTGTAGCTCGATGGCCCCCACCGAGTCACGCGAGTTTTTTGCGAGATCCGAATTGCAAAGTGCAAATTAACAAATGCAAATTGCAAATTGCTTTCGCTTCAGAAACTGTCGCGACCTCACCGACCAGCAATTGCCAGTTTGCAATGCCCAGTTTGCAATTTGCATTTCTCCCTCGTAGGCCATGTTGCACATGGCAACCAAGCCGATGCTTTGGAACAAAGCGAGGCGTGATTCGTATGCCATCGCAAGCACAGCATTCACCGGCACGCAACCATCGCCAGGTGGAACCTGGCCTACGCCTGTGGCCCTTTCCTACTTCCCCCAACCACGAAAAAAACCCGACGCGGTGCGCCGGGTTTTTCCATTCAAATTGTTGGGAATGAAATCAGGCCTTGGCCAATTCTTCGCGAACGCGTTCGAGCAATTTCTTGCTGGCTTTGATGCCTTCGGCTTCGCTGAGACCGCCACCCTCGTATTCGATCCCGACATAGCCGTTGTAACCAAAGTCGGTGACAATCTTCATCATCTTGAAGTAGTCGGTGTTCTTCTCGTTGCCATCCTCGTCAAAGTCATGCGTCTTTGCACTGACGGCTTTCGCATAAGGCATCAACGCTTGCACGCCGTGGTAACGATCAAACTCGTCCGCATTCTTCCCACGTGAGATGAAGAAGTTGCCAAAGTCAGGCAACGTGCCACAGTTATCCATCCCAACACGCTCCATCACAACAGCCAACCAAGCACCGTTGCTGCTCAGTCCACCGTGGTTTTCGACGATGACATTGATGTCTTGCTTGGCGGCATACTCGCTGAGTTGGCTGAGCCCGTCCGCGGCGTACTCGATTTGCTCGAGATACGATCCACCACTGGCCGCGTTGACACGGATCGAGTGACAACCAAGGAACTTTGCGGCGTCGACCCACTGGTGATGGTTTTCGACCGCCTTCGCGCGAGCCTCTTTGTTTGGATCACCCAAACGGCCTTCGCCGTCAACCATGATGAGCAAGCTCTTCACGCCGTTGTCGCTGCAACGCCCCTTCAAATCCGTCAAATACTTCTCGTCGCGAGCTTTGTCCTTGAAGAATTGATTGACGTACTCAATCGCGTCGATCCCAAACTGTTCCTTCGCAACCTTTGGGAAGTCCAAGTTGGTAATGCCAACGGAGTCATCACGCAGGGTTCGGTGCAGCGACCATTCCGCCAACGAGATTTTGAAAGGAGCGTGATCGTGGTCATGCCCTTCGTGGGCATGAGCCAGCATGCGTGAACCAGCGATTCCGGCAACGGCTGTGGTGGCGGCAAGCGACTGCAAAAAATGACGACGTGGCAACATGGTGGGCTGTTCCTGACGGTTCAGAGGTGGGGCGTGAAAATCATGATGGGGTGAATCAATGGCGGTCACGCCGAGCGACGACAACCACCGGAACAGTGGCGCAGCATCGAAAGGCAGACCGGACCTCCAGTCTAGCTGAAGCGAGATGGACCGTGCTGCAAATCAATTGATTTCAATCGCACAATGCGGCCAACGAAGACGGCCGAATGGGCTAACGAAGCACTGACCGATGTGGAATCGAATCAGACGCGGAACAACAGCTGTCCGCGCAGCAAAATGACCGCGAACTCAAAGATTTGAATTCGCGATCATTGACTGATTTGACCGATTTCCGAACGAACCAATCCGGCTTCGAACTACTTGAGTTCGACCGAGCCGCCAGCTTCTTCGATTTCGGCTTTGACCTTTTCTGCGTCTTCTTTCGAGACGGCTTCTTTCAGGGTTGCTGGGCAACCTTCGACCATCTTCTTGGCGTCCATCAACGATGCGCCAGTGATGTTCTTGACGACCTTGACGACGTTCAGCTTCTTTTCGCCGAAACCGGTCAAGACGACGTCGAATTCGGTTTGCTCGACCTCAGCAGCGCCACCACCGTCACCGGCAGGACCAGCCATCATCACAGCACCACCGCCGGCGGCTGGCTCGATGCCATGCTCATCCTTGAGGTAGTCGCTCAATTCTTTGGCTTGCTTCAGGGTCATGTTGGCGATCTTGTCGCCCAGTTCTTTTGCTTCGGCGCTGTATTCTGCGACAGCGGTTGCTTCATCGGACATAGTCAAACTACCTCAAAAACGAAAAAGGTGATTCGGAAATGGTTCAGGGAAAATGCCGGGGCAAGGACAAAGGCTCCGGCAGGTTGAGCGGAGACGATTATTCGTCGCCTTCGCCCTTGGACTTGATCTGACTGTTGAGTGTCTTGCCAGGACCAAGCATTGCAGCACTGAGTGTTGCACCTGGGCCGAGGATTTGACCAACCAACATAGAAATCTGTTCTTCACGACTGGGCCATTTACTGACCGCTTTGACGCCTTCTGGATCGAGCTTTTCACCGTCCAGAACGCCGCCCGTGGTGACAAACTGTTCGAACTTCTCTTTGTCCTTGTCCAGCCGGACGGCTTCCTTTACCAGACTGACGAAGTCGCTTGAGCCCCAGAGCACGGCGACTTGCCCATTCGTTCCTTCGAACGCGGGGAAGAGAGACGTGCCTTCAGTGGCGCGTCGGGCGAGTGAGTTTTTGACAACCATCATCTGGATGTCTTTTTGGCCCAGTTCGCCACGCAGCTCGTTGGTTGTGTTTGCATCCATTCCGGTGCAGTTAACCAACACGGCATCCTCCACGCCTTCAAGCCGACGCTTGAGATCGCGAGTCACCAGTTCTTTGACGTATTTACTCATCGGATTTTTTCACTCGAAAGAGCCAAACCTTGGCCGCAGTTGGATGTGATCGTTTGGGGTTGGACCAAAAAACATTGATCCACCAACATCAATCTGAAAACCAACGCTTTCGGCCATGATGCTGGTTGATCGGGACGGCCTGACGATCGAAATCATCCGGCCAACCCGTGCAGCTAGGTAGCAACGCGAACACTAGGGGTCATCGTTGCACAGATCGCCACGCCTTTGATGTACGTGCCTTTAATGGACTGTGGCTTCATCGCCGAAATGAAATCGACGAACGACGCGATGTTTTCTTCGAGCTTGTTAGCTTCGAAGCTCATCTTGCCGACCATCGCGTGGACGTTGCCACCCTTGTCGTTTCGGAACTCAACCTTACCGGCCTTGTATTCGCTGACGACTTTACCGACGTCAGGTGTCACAGTTCCAGCACGAGGGCTTGGCATCAAACCACGTGGACCGAGAACTCGGCCCAAAGGTCCAACCAATCCCATCATGTCGGGGGCGGCAATACAGACATCGAAGTCTGTCCAGCCATCTTTGATCTTTTTGGCCAAGTCTTCTTGGCCGACTTCATCCGCACCGGCTTCTTCAGCCGCTTTGGCAGCGTCGCCTTTAGCGAACACGATCACACGCTGTGTCTTGCCAATGCCGTGCGGCAGGACGAGCGAGCCACGGATGATTTGATCAGCCTGGTTTGGATCCACGCCCAAACGCATGTGAACTTCGACCGTTTGGTCGAACTTCGTGGCGTCGTATGTTTTCAATACCTCGACGGCCTTGCCCAATGGAAGCATTTCCTTGGGCTGTTTTTCGAGGGCGGCACGATACCGCTTGGATTTCTTTCCCATTTAGTCACGACTCATTTGTGTCGGGTGGTATGGCGATTCCACGCTGGCCCGAACTCTTTGTTACCAGCCAACTGATACAATCGGCTGAAAGAACGCCCGGCGGCAGAATCTCCCACTTGTTAAACGACCGAACCCAGAAAAAGACTGGGACGCAATCGAAGCGGGGGAGTTTGGCGAAGGCCAGCAGCAGCGTCAACCTCAACTAGCCCAAGCGATTCGGATTTTTTTCTTGGTTTTTTGAAGTGAGGCCTTCACCGGGGCACATCGGTTGCAATCGTGGGATTGTGCAGGAAAAACTGTCACAATCGCCGGCAAATCGAAATGAGTCGCAAAGACGGCGGGGCAAAGTCACCTGTCAACCTGCACTCCGAGAGCCGCCGATCGACATGCGGCCGATCATGCATCGGCTTTCCAAGAGAGAATCCTGCCATGGCGGAACACGACAGTCCCGCAACATTTTGAAGTGGAAGGCTTCGGTCGATTGGCCTTGGCGATCTGCCAGCCAGGTGCTTTTCAAACCAACTCCGCAAGCGACCTAAACGCGAACAAAAATACGCCGTGCCAGCAACTCGCTGGGCACGTGTGAGAATCGAAAGAGAAACGAACCATGAAACCTTGGCTGACCGCACTCCCTGTCTACAACGAAGCTCAATACGTCGACGAAGTCCTTGAGAACGTGCTGAAGTTCACCGATCAAGTGTTGGTCGTTGATGACGGCAGCACAGACGGAACCCAAGAACGCTTGGACGCTTGGGCCAGCCGCTTGCCAGACTCCGTTTCAGTCGTGCATCACCCTGAAAACCGGGGCTACGGCGCCGCATTGCAAACCGTATTCTCCTACGCGATCGAAAATAACTTCGAAGGCGTCGTGACACTGGACTGCGACGGACAACATCAACCCTGCGGAATTCCAGAGTTCATTGCAGCCGGCCGACACGCGGACATTGTTTCCGGAAGCCGTTACCTGAAGGAATTCGAAGGCGACGACGCTCCGCCGCAGGAAAGAATGTTTATCAATCGCCGGATCACGTCGGACATCAACCGCCGACTCGGTTTTTCGCTGACGGATGCGTTTTGTGGCTTCAAAGCCTACCGGACCGAAGCACTGCGTGAGCTGAAGATCACTGACGACGGCTATGCGATGCCGCTCCAATTGTGGGTGGAAGCTGCGGCGGCGGGACTTCACGTCACTGAATTGCCAGTGCCACTGATCTACCTGGACCTCGAACGATCGTTTGGCGGATCTCTGGATCACGCCGAAACTCGGCTGAACTACTACAACCAAGTCTTGGACGACGCGATCGATTCAGCCTGCCGCGAAGGGCGCTTTCGCAAACGAAACGGCGAGAACGATCACGTCAATTCTCCTTGCGGTGAAAAAGGCAAACGAGCTGCCAGCTGAGCCACGAACCGCACGGCGGGAGCATGCCTACTCCGCACGAGCGTCACTGGGCCCAAAAATCCCGCGCACTTTCGAGACTACACAACCTTAAGTGCTGTACCGACCAGCGTTTTCCATCACCCTCCCCCTGGGAGGGTCGAGCGAAGCGAGGGGAGGGCGATCCCTTACGAAAACGCGACCATCGGAAGAGTGATATTGACGATTGCGAACTGCAAACTGGTTGGCTTTCAACCGGCCAATCACCGAGGCAAGCGTTTGGATTCGGCTTCCTGCGGAGTGCTGCAAACAGATTTCCCGACCGCAGCGGTTGCCAGTTGACGCATCGGCCGTGACGCCAAACCGGCGGCCATCATCAGTCGGGCCAGCCCAACCATCGTTTGATGCCACTGATGCACCATGTCCGGCGTTCCGAAACGAGCGGCGTCGACTCGATCAAAGCCTTGTTCGCTGACCCGAATTTCGGTGGCCATGTGCATCAAAGCTTCCAGCATCACGTGGCTGTGCCGGTCCGAATCGGTCAATCCTTCGTCGTCATAAATCCACAAATGCGGTTGCATTGCCAGGTCAACACTGTGCATCGCGGCAGCATCAGCATCCATCGCGTCGACGACCAAAGAGCGGGCACCACACTGAACGTAAAACTTAGCCATGAGATTATTCTTCCGTGAAAAGGCGGTTGCGGGAGTCCGCCGCCGAGTGAACCTCCCGGCGACACACATAGGATCGCAACCGGAGTGACACGTTAGGTCACGGGGAGCTTCTAGCTTCTAGCTTCTAGCTTCTAGCTTCTAGCTTCTAGCTCGTGCTCGTGCTCGTGCTCGTGCTCGTGCTCGTGCTCGTGCTCGTGCTCGTGCTCGTGCTCGTGCTCGTGCTCGTGCTCGTGCTCGTGCTCGTGCTCGTGCTCGTGCTCGTGCTCGTGCTCGTGCTCGTCATCTCCGTACGGTGGGCTTCCAAGCCCGCCGAGACCGCCCCCCAACGCGTCTGCCAGACCCGCACCGCGTCCCCGCTCGGCTTTCGCACCTCACGGCTTGCAATTTCACCTTTTCAATCAATCTCCTCACTCCTCGAGCCCCTGCGTCTCTTTCCCCCAAGCCTCCAACGCCTCACGAAAACGTTTTCCAAGCGGAATTCGGCGTTCTCTCCATTTACAAAACCGCAGCATCCTGGATAAACTGCCGGGCTTTCCTGAAAAAACCGCCAATTCGCCCGCCCCCTCCGCCGCGTGTTCGATTCTCTCTCCGACGGTCTGCAATCCGCTTTCAAAAGTTTGTCTGGCAAAGGCAAACTGACCGAAGGCAATATGCGCGATGGTCTGAAGATCGTGGAGCAATCGCTGCTCGAAGCCGACGTCAGCTACAGCGTCGTCAAAGACTTTATGGGGCATGTTTCCGAGAAAGCCCTCGGGAAACGCGTTCTTTTGTCGCTTCGGCCACAGGAAGAACTGGTTCGGATTGTCTACGACGAGCTGGTGGAAACGCTTGGCCCAGTCGATTCCGCTTTGAATCTCAAAGCCGATGGTCCCACGATCATCATGCTGTGTGGGTTGCAAGGTAGCGGGAAAACGACGACCTGCGGCAAGCTGACCAAGCTGCTGCAAGAACAAAACATCACCCCCCTTCTCGTCGCGGCTGACTTGCAACGCCCCGCCGCCATCGAGCAACTCAAAGTGATCGGTTCGCAACTCGGCGTCCCGGTCCACGCTGAAACCGACCACAAAGACCCCGTCAAAGTTTGCCAAGCCGGCGTCGAGATGGCTCGTCGTGACGGCAACCGCGTCGTGATTCTGGATACGGCCGGGCGTTTGGCGATCGACGCTGAGTTGATGGCCGAGCTGAAGAAGATCGACCGCAAAGTCGGCCCTGACCAGGTTTACCTCGTGGTCGACGGCATGACTGGCCAAGACGCGGTCAACAGTGCGGGTGCGTTCAACGACGCCCTGGAACTGGACGGCGTCGTCATGACCAAGCTGGACGGTGACGCTCGTGGCGGAGCATTGCTGTCGGTCAAACAGGTGACCGGCGTCCCGATCAAGTTCATGGGAACGGGTGAGCACTTTGATGCTCTGGAACCCTTCCGCCCTGAAGGAATGGCCAGCCGCATCCTGCAGATGGGCGACATGGTCGCTGCGGCTCGCGAAGCCCACCGAATCGTCGACGAACAAGAACGAGAAGAGCTGGAGGCCAAAATGGCCAGCGGCGAATTCTCGCTCGACGATTTCAAAAACATGATGCAGAAAGTCGCCCAGCCTGGGTTGATGGGACGCATGATGGGGCTGATGCCTGGCATGGGTCAATTCAAAGAAGCGATGGAATCGGAAGCGGCCGGCGGCCAACTCCGACAAATCATCGGGGCGATCAATTCAATGACCCCCGCCGAACGCAAAAACCCTAAGCTGATCGATGCGACCCGTCGCACCCGAATTGCCAAGGGTGCAGGCGTTCAATCGCCGGTGATCACGCAATTGATCAAACAATTCGACGTGATGAAGCCGATGATGCAAGCCATGTCCGGAAAGGGCAGTGGCGATCGGATGGCGATGATGCGTCAAATTCAGGCCAACGCGATGTCGGGCGACCCCCGCCTGGGCGGCTTGAAAACAAAACAAAGCACGGGAAAACGACTTTCCCCGGCCGAAAAGGCCCAGCAAAAAAAAGAACGCGAAAAGCTAAAACGAAAACTCAAACGTAAAAAACGCTGAGTGAGATGAAGTGGGCCGAGACCAGAGCAGGTACAGCCCTCTGTCTTCAGCCCCCGAAATCAACCTCAATTCCTTGGAGAAACGACCGACATGGCAGTAAGAATTCGCATGAAAAAGATGGGACGTACGCACCGTCCTTTCTTTCGTGTTTGTGCAGTGGATCAACGCAACCCACGTGATGGTCGTGTGATCGAAGAACTCGGCACCTACGATCCAATGTGCCCCGAAACCGATGCACGCACCACGCTGAAAGCCGATCGCGTCGACTACTGGATTGGCGTTGGTGCTCAACCCAGCGACAAAGTGGCTGTGCTGATCAAAAAGTACGGCACTGACGGTTCACACCTCGAAGCCCAAAAGGCTGCTGTGGAGCGTCTCGGACGCCGCAAAGACTACACACCACCACCAGAAGCTCCGGCTCCCAAGGCCGCACCGGTTGCGGAAGCTCCTGCTGAAGAAGCCCCCGCGGAAGAACCAGCTGCCGAAGCTTCCACAGACGACGCTCCTGCTGCAGAAGCCACCACGGAGTGAGATTCGACGTTGTCACCCTGTTCCCAGCGATCTTTGACGGTTATCTGACCCAAAGCTTGCTGGACAAGGCGATTGTTCGAGGTTTGGTTGAGATTCAGCGACACAACCTCCGAGATTGGGCCGAAGACACCCCTCATCGCAAAGTCGATGACCGTCCTTTCGGCGGCGGCCCCGGAATGTTGTTGCAGGTCGAACCGACCGTGACTTGTGTTCGGGACGTGGACGCCATGGCCGATGTCCCGGCTCGAAAGATTTTGTTGACCCCGCAAGGTCGACGGCTCGACCAACGGTTGGCCGAAGACCTCGCCACCAGCGACCGTATCATGTTGATGTGTGGTCGTTACGAAGGATTTGATCAACGCGTGCTGGACATCCTCCAGCCCGAAGAGATCAGCATTGGCGACTTTGTCCTCAACGGAGGCGAAGTGGCCGCGATGACCATCATTGACGCTGTCGTCCGGTTGCTGCCCGGCGTGCTCGGCGATGAACAAAGCAGCCTGGATGATTCGTTCAGCCGAGGAAATCGGATGCTCGAGTTCCCCCAGTACACCCGGCCCCGTGAATTCGAAGGCCACACCGTCCCCGATGTTCTGCTCAGCGGCGATCACGCCGCGATCGCCGCTTGGCGAGCTGAACAAAGCCGGGCGAGAACGATTGACCGTCGCCGCGATTTGCTGCCCGAGCATTCAAAAAACAACCCAGAACAAACCAACAAACTCTCCTGAACATCGAAGAGGTTCTCAAATGAACAACGCCATCATGGACATGGTCGACAAGGCCAACCAAAAAGAAAACGCGCCCCAGTTCGATATTGGCGACACCGTGGACGTGCACTCCAAGATTTTGGAAGGCAACAAAGAGCGGATCCAAGTTTTCACCGGCGTCGTGATCGGCCGCAGTGGCAAAGGTGCTCAAGAGATGTTCACCGTTCGCCGCATCGTGGCTGGTGAAGGGGTGGAACGTAAGTTCCCAGTCCACAGCCCACGCATCGAAAAAGTCGAAGTCAAACGCAGCGGTGTCACCCGTCGCGCCAAGCTGTACTTCCTTCGCGATCGCGTCGGCAAGGCTGTTCGTTTGAAAGAACGTCGCCGCGTTTGATCGCCGCCCGCGACCAACTCAAAACACTCGCCAAGCTGCTCCGGTTCACCTGAGCAGCTTGTTTGCTGCGCGAATATGGAATTCATCGTCCCACCAACGGCGGCGCCCGGCTGACCACAGAATCCGTCTCATCTCGTAACCCGGCGAGGCTCTCGCCGGGCATCAGCAACAAACAACGTGATCCTGTAGCACGGTGGTCTCCACCGTGAATACGAGTGAGATTGCGCTCGACTCGGTGGGGGACCACCGAGCTACAGGTTGTTTCAACACACACGTCGACAGACGAAAACTCGCGATCCGTCCGCGTCACGCAGCACCAGCCCCAAGCCCGCAAACGGCGAAAGATTAAAGTTCCCGATTCCCCAAATTCTCGGCGGGGCCCGCCGAGCGACAAAACCATTGGTCCAAAAACAACCGGGCACGCTCCTTTGGAACGTGCCCGGTTGGACTTGTCAGCCGTGACTTGTTGCGTTGCTGAATCGATTTCCGATCAGGCCAATCCTTGGCCTCCACCAACCTTCTTCCTTGAAGGTGAGGGACTCCTGAGAAGAAGTCCCATTCTCACCGGGTTCGCTGCATCAGGCGATGCTTCCGTGCTGCCAACCCGCCAATCCTTTGGCGGAAAACGGTTCTCGCGGGACAACCGTGGGCAGCGAACCCGGTGGGAAGGGATCAAAACATTCGATTCATCAACATCCTCTCCGTAGTGTGGTTTCGAATCTCAAGCAACCAAACGATAGGCTTCGTCGCCTTCTTTGGCCGGGGCGTCTTGATTGCGGTCGCGAACGGCGTCCACGAACTCTTCGAAGATGCGAATGTCCAAGGCCGATGCGGCTTCGGATTCAGGGTGGAACTGAGTTCCCAAGGCAAACCAATCGATCATTTCACTTTCGATTGCTTCGATCACGCCATCGGGGCAACGGGCGGTGACTCGGAATCCAGGAGCGACTTCATCAATCGCCATGTGGTGACGGCTGGTCACGCGAATTTCGCCATCGCCATAAACTCGGCCGATCAACGAATCACTTTCGACATTGAGAGTGTGTCGGTGGTTGACGTCTTGAGCGTCAAAGTGTGGCACGGCTTCGGGCAAATCTTCTTTGATGTGCAAGAACAAATTGCCGCCTTGTTGGACGTTGATGAGCTGCATGCCAACGCCAATGCCAAAGACAGGCATGCGACGTTCGGCGATTTCCGCCATCAGCATACGGTCGCTGGTTTCGCGGGCAGCATCCATCGGATGAACGCTGGGGTGAAGCATGAATCCGTCGTTGCGGGGATCCAAGTCGCCGCCACCGATGAACAAGAAACCCTCGACAGCGTCCAAAACTCGGCTCACTGATTCTTCGTCAGCTTGCGGAGGAACCAAAACAGGAATCCCGCCTGCGTTAATGATGGCTTGATAGTAACCAGATGCGATGTAGGCGAACGCGGGGGTGCTACGAGCGGCGGCACGGAAGTCGGCGTTCAAACCAATCAGGGGCTTGCGCGTCATGAGAAGATCCTCTTCATATCGGCGTTAGGGGGCCCGCATGGGTCAAGCATTCGATGCAGCAGTCGGTTGCTAAATCAAATCGAGCGAGAAGCAATTCCGCAAGGACTCAGTCGCATGATGCCGCCTGCCAAACCTGCAGGGAAAAGGGCTCTCATGTGAGACACATCCAGCTTGAATCATCTTGAAACAGGCTGGTCGTTTTGCTTCCCGAACTTTTCCAATGAGGGACGTGATAAGCGGCGCGGCGACAGTGTCGCGTCTGATGTGCGGGAGATTAGAGGTCGAGTTTCACATAACCAAGCAAGAACGATATATTGTGAAAAGCCGACCTGGGCACACTACGGGTAGTGCTAGCAAAGGCCTTTTTTGCTAGCAAAACGTGTAATTCAACACACATTTCGGACTTTTTCACGCCCATTTAGTGGCAGACTGAGCCTATTCAGGAAAACGCTGGGACTTCCCGCATCTTAGAAGTGACTTCTCACCCACCAACGCGGATCCCAATCTGTCAAACGCCGCTCACGGATTGCCCCTTGCCGGCTCATTTCTGTCGACTCTCGCACCCTACCGATGGATTGAGTGTGATCTCACTGCCCCTTCAGGAGCCTTGATTTCGATGCGGCCTCTTGCCTCCATCGTTCCACTCGCCGATTCGTCGATCGCAGACAATCTGGTAACCTGTTTCGCGACTCGTTGTTCGACACACACCTTGAAAGCCCCCCTTTTCAAGATTCATTCATAGACGTGCCAAAATCGAAGGCTCGATTTCTCACGGGCTTGGGCACTGGAAGGACCGCAACTGTGCATTTTCCTGACGTCGCGTTGGCATCCATCGGTGTCACCATTCCCCGTGCACAGTGGACCAGCGAACAGATCGAAAAGGATTTGCAACCGCTGTACTCCCGCCTGAAGTTGCCCGAAGGTCGCTTGGCGATGATGAGCGGCATCGACAGCCGGCGCGTTTGGGAACCTGGCACCGTCCCCAGTGGCCCCAGCATCGAGAGCGGACGCAAAGCCTTGGAAGCCGCGTCCGTCGACCCGAATCAGATCGGTGCTCTGATCCATGCCAGCGTCTGTCGCGACTTCCTCGAGCCCGCCACCGCCTCACGAGTGCATCACGAACTCGGGCTCTCGCCAGACTGCTGGGTCTACGACGTTTCGAATGCTTGCTTGGGTGTTCTCAACGGTGCGGTCCAAATCGCTGGCATGATCCAGTCGGGAATGATCTCCGCCGGCATCGTTGTCGGAACCGAGAACAGCCGTCCGTTGATGGAAGCGACCATCGCATCGCTGAATGCCGACGATCAGCTCACACGAAAGACCGTCAAACCCGCCTTCGCATCGTTGACGATCGGCTCGGGCAGCTGTGCTTGGTTGCTGACCCACCGCGACCTCAACCCCGGCGCGACGATCCTGGAACACGCGATCGCGCGAGCCCACACGGCTCATCACCATCTGTGTCGTAGCGATCAGGACACGGCCGGGGCGGGGATGCAACCGTTAATGGAAACGGATTCCGAAACACTGATGGCGGAAGGAATCGCGACCGGCGTGGCGGCACTGAACGAACTGCTGCAACAATCGGGCTGGTCTCGCGACCAGATCGACCGTTCGGTTTGCCATCAAGTTGGTTCACGGCACCGAATCGGCATGTTGGAAGCGATGCAATTGCCAGAAACCAGAGACAGCGTGACCTTCCCGGCTCTTGGCAACACCGGATCAGTCGCTCTGCCATTGACCGTCGCCGCGGCGGCCGCGACCGGAGAATTGTCCGCCGGAGACCGCACCGCGATGCTGGGAATCGGATCAGGAATCAACAGCGTGATGATCGCCGCCAAATGGGGCGAAACCGCAGTCGCCGGCGATTGGGCAGGCTTGCTCGACGAACTGGCTCCGTCTCGACTAGCGAGCTGTTGATTGAATGAGCAGTACCGCGTTCGCGGCGGTAAGTCAGACGCCAATCGGGGCGAATGCGCATCGGCACTTACTTTACAAATTCACCCTCCCCTTGGAAGGGTCGAGCGAAGCGAGGGGAGGGCTACACACCGGGTTTTAGGTTCGCCCTCCCCGGCCCGACCCTCGCTGAGGGAGGGTGAAGCAATTGCCACTGGACGAATGCCCATCGGCTAAGGGTTGCCATTCGGTACACGACTGAATCAACAGGCTGCTAGCCGCTGCGACGTCCTGAGCGATCATCCCCCGAGATGTTTGCATCCCAGCTTGCGCCTTCGAAGGGTCCTTTCCGGGCCTGGAACCATGGGACTTCTGCCCCGAAGCGCATCATTTGCTTGCCGGAAATCGATTCTGGCGCTATGGTGAAAGCAGGCTGCCTCTTTCCTACTGACTTTGAGCGATCTCGATGAAACGCCATTTCCTCCCCCGACTCTCAGCGTGGCGGGTCGCCTTCCAATCCATTTGGCAACGTTTCTTCCACCGAGTGCGAACCAGCGGTTTGGCGATGTGCCTGAGCGCCGCCTTCGGATGTGTCCCCGTCGTTGCCCAAGAGCCTGCGGTTGCGGAAACACAGGTCGCTGAAACACCCGCTCAAGCGGAAACGGAAACGCCACCTCTACAACCGACTGCTGAAACGAAAACGCCTGATACGCCGGCAACAGATACGCCGGCAACAGAAACGCCGAAGACCGCTACCGAATCGGCCGACGAAGCCAAGATTGCCGAAGAACCAGCCTACGTTCGCGTTCACGAAGTCGACGGCAAACCCAATGCGTTGCAAACCGCAACGGTCCAGTTCGTTGGCCAGCCCGGGACACGGTATGACGGGGCGATTGTCGACTTGGTCGGCGTCGTTCACATCGGTCAAGACGAGTACTACACCGAACTGAAAGAACAGCTCTCCAAATACGATTCGGTTCTGTACGAGTTGGTTGCGCCCGACGGAACTCGCATTCGGCCCGAGGACCTTGAGGAACGTCGATCGATCTTGGCTTCGGTTCAAACCGGCATGAAAGACATGTTGAACCTGGAGTATCAACTGGAAAAGATTGACTACATGGCCGAGAACTTTCGTCATGCGGACATGAGCCCCGATGAGTTTGTCGAAGACCTCGAAAAACGCGGCGACAGCGTCTGGAAAATGATCGCGAGAATGCTGGGTGCCGGCATCGCTTCCCAAGCCAAAACGGGCGGCGACGCTGGTTTGTTGATGGCAATGTTCAGCGGGGAAGATCGTCCCAAGAACATGAAACGAGCGATGGCTCGCCAACTCGTCGACATTGAACTGGTGACTGCCGGCATGGACGACGCCAACGGCGAAAACACATTGATCAAAGGTCGCAACCGCAAAGCGTTTGAGATTTTGAAAGAAGAGCTCGACGCCGGCAAGGAAAACATCGCGGTGTTCTACGGTGCTGGTCACTTGCCAGACATGGCCGAACGTTTGGAAAATGACTTTGGAATGAAGGCCGTTCAAACAACTTGGTCCGACGCATGGGACCTCACCCGGAACTAAGCTCTTCACGCAAAACCGAAGCCCGCTGGGGCCCCAGCAGGCATTCACTCGCAACGGGCCTCTAAGCCAAACTCGGTGGAGGACCACCGAGCTACAGTTGCGGGACACTCTGCAAAGAGCGGCAAAAGCAATCAATCCGTAGCCTGCTGGGGCCCCCAGCAGGCATCCCAGCAACGTCACGCAAAGCCAAAACTCGCTTCAAGACAGCAGGCTTACATCAACAACCAGTATCACATTGGTCCCCAACGTGAACACGTGACGGACAGTGCAAAACTCGGTGGAGGACCACCGAGCTACAGTTGTGGGACACTCTGCAAAGAGCAGCAAAAGCAATCGGTCCGTAGCCTGCTGAGGCCTCCAGCAGGCATCCCACCAACGTCGCGCAAAGCCAAAACTCGCTTCAGGACAGCAGGCTTACATCACAACCAGTATCACTTTGGTCCCCAACGTGAACACGTGACGGACAGTGCAAAACTCGGTGGAGGACCACCGAGCTACAGTTGCGGGACACTCTGCAAAGAGCAGGAAAAGCAATCGGTCCGTAGCCTGCTGGGGCCCCCAGCAGGCATCCCAGCACAACTCGCTGGGAGCCCCAGCGAGCAACGTCTAGGTTCGACTCATACTACGGACGCAGGATATCGTTGTTGCGTTGCACGCGTTCTTTCTGCTCGGTGTAAATCTTCGGCAGGCTAGTGGGCAACGACTTCGGAGCCAACGATTTCTCCGGAGCAAAGTCTCGTCCCCGGACGGCTGATCCAAGCGGTGTTGTCAGCGAATCATCGATCGTCTTCAGATAAGCTTGCAACTTCCACGCAGGAATGACTGTCACACCGTTCTCAGTTGCTTCCGCCTTGGCCTTCCCAACCGCAGCAATCTCGCTGGCATTGTCCGCTTGATCGTCCAGTTGTTCCGCTTCGCCGATCACCAGGAAACGAACGCTGCTGTCAAACGTGCCTTCGCGAGTTCCATCGGTACGCAGGATCGCGGCGACTTCAGCACCCGCGGCACGGATCATCGAAGAGATCTCCGTGGTATCAGGTCGGCTGTCGTCGTCGATGTCGATGTTGTCCATCAACGCGATCTTCACGCGACGTCCAGGCGACCAGAACGGTGAGTAGATTTGGTCACCAGGAATGATCGGATAACGGATCTCGGGGAACGCCACCACGCGAGCTTCGGCGCGGTGATCGCCCAACAACTTGGTGACCTGAATCGTCGCTTTGATCTTCGCATCCTGCAGACGCGTTTCATCGCCGTCGATGACACCAAACGTAACACCAGGAGTCAGTTCATCGGCCGATCCCAAATTGATCGTGACGACATTGCCATCGCGATAAACGTAGCTGATCAAACCCTGCGTGCTCTCGAAGTTGGTGCTTCGCAGCCGCACGAGTTCTTGCCGTTGGTTTTCGATCGTGTTGGACAATCGGCTTTCCAACTGCTGCAAATCGTTGATCTCGGCGGTGACTTTGTTTCGGTACGTCGTGAACTCAGCGATCTTCTTTTGCAGGCTGTCGCTGGTTCGTTCCGTCGTCAGCTTCATTTGCTGGCGATCTTCGGCGAACTTGGTTTGTTCGGTTTCCAATTTCTTGTTCGCATCGTCACGGCTTTTCTCTGCCACTTCCTGTGCTTTCAAAGCCACTTCGATGTCGCTGTCGGCCTGCGAACGAATTTGAGTCGCTTCATCACGAGCTTGGCTGTACTGGACGTTGCGGTTGCGAATCGCGTTGACCAAGAAGTCCGGGAGCGCAGGATAGTTGCGGTTTTGCGGATCAACCTCAGGGCCGAACAACGCCATGTCACGAGCAAAGTTCTGCTCGATGATCTCCATTTCAGGATCGTCACCGCTGCTCGACGTCAGCTGGTCGAACTGAGCCTGGCTCAATCCTCCCACGCCCAGCATCGCCTTCATCAAAGTTGCTTCGCTTTGCATTTTCCGCAGCTCGCCGTCTTGAGTCTGCAGCCTTTCCTTGGCACCCGCTGCTGTCTCAGCTTGCGTGTCGCCCCAACTCCAAAAGAAGAAGTTGAGCGCCAAAGAAAGCACCAGGAAAATCAGGCTGGCAATCAAGCTGCCTCGGATCACTGAATCGTCGCGTGCGGCCATGGGGGCGGTGAAGAGTAGGAGGAGATGGAGTGCCCGTGCGAGGGCAGTCGGACCAACTTGGGTCGCATTCGTTGCGTGTTGACTCTACGAACAGGGACCACCGATCAGTTCGGAACGGCGGACCACCTGCCTCTGCAAACAGCGATTGTATTCAGAGATGACCGGAAACGCATCTTTTTGACACACAAATCAGCCTGAAACTGTCCGGGCGATCGCGCAAACCCGCCGGTCTGCTCCGATTTTGACGGCGAAAGGCTCCCCGAACCGGCCGAGGGAACCCCATCCCCCCGAAAACCCACCGCAGAATATCACGGCTCCACCAACAACCTGTAGCACGTTGGCCCCCAATGTGAACACATGACGGACAGAGCGGAACTCGCTGGAGGACCACCGAGCTACAGGTTTCATCCCTCCAGCAAAGCCTGACTAGCTACAAGACTCCGTAGCCTGCTGGGGCC
The DNA here is from genome assembly GCF_000196115.1 of Rhodopirellula baltica SH 1. Classification (NCBI taxonomy): domain Bacteria; kingdom Pseudomonadati; phylum Planctomycetota; class Planctomycetia; order Pirellulales; family Pirellulaceae; genus Rhodopirellula; species Rhodopirellula baltica. The sequence continues at coordinate 6,908,678 of NC_005027.1, read as the reverse complement.
CCCAGCAGGCAATCACGCGCAACATGCTTCCACCCAAAACTCGGTGGAGGACCACCGAGCGACAGATTGCGGCTCGCCCCAGAATCAACTCGCTGGGGGCCCCAGCGAGCGACAGACCGCTTCCGGCAAAGCGCCGTTTGACTGGCACAATCGTTTGCGATTCGCTGCTCAACCCGTCGACTTCGCCCATCCAAACTGCCCGATTTCGATCGATCGCGGTATGCTCTCGGCTGCCCAAGCCCACGTACTCTTCTCGACGCCTCGCCACCTTCTTCGCGATTCCCATGGCCAAATCCCGACCTCGCCCCAAACAGAACGACGACGACCAAATGCTGTTCAGCGGGTTCGACGAGGCCCCCGCTCCCCCGGCCGCCGGCTCATCCGCCGCAAACCAAGTCGCTGAGTCCGCGCCCGCCGTGACATCGTCTGTTCCGACCACTCCCGACGCCGCTGAATCCCAGCCCGCCGCTCAAACGCCCGCGAAAGAACGCGATCCAGACAAACTGTCCGCCACGCGAGGATTCACCCCCAGCCCCAACGCAGCCACCGTCCCATCGGTCGCTGGCACCGGAGTGACGCCACTGCCAACCAGCTCCGCTCAACAACCGCGCGAGTCATCGGCATCCGAAGCCGCCCCCAAAGACGCCACTCAATCCGGCCCACGAGCCGATCGCGAAACGACCGAAGAACGCAAGCAGCGACACGACGCGGTCCGCATCGCGGACGACGCCTTGCCCGCCGTGCTGCAGAAGCCCATCCCGGAACCCACCGACGATCCTATTCCAGACCTGACTGACAAATTGGTCGTCGTCGTTGACGCTCACTCGTTGATCTACCAAGTCTTTCACGCGTTGCCGCCAATGACCAGCACCGGTGGACTGCCTGTGTCGGCCGTCTACGGGTTCGTCGGCGACATGCTGGAATTGCTTTCTCGAAAGAACCCGGACTACTTGATCGCTGCGTTCGACAAAAGCGAAGTCACGTTCCGCAACGAGCTGTATCCCGAATACAAAGCCAACCGGGACTCGATGCCCGACGAACTCCGCCAACAAATCCCGCTGATCCGCCAAGCCATCGACGCGATGGGAATCGGCATCATCGAGCAATCTGGCTTCGAAGCCGACGACCTGCTCGCCACCGTCGCCGCGAAAGTCGAAGAGGCCGGCGGCCGATGCTTGGTCGTGACCAGTGACAAAGATTGCCGGCAACTGATCAGCGACCAAACCAAGATCTACAACATCCGCAAAGATCAAGAGATCGACGCCGCGGAACTGTTCGGGTTGTGGGGCATCCGGCCCGACCAAGTCGTCGACTATCAGGCCCTCGTCGGTGACCCAGTCGACAACGTCCCCGGCATCTCATTGATCGGCCCCAAGATCGCCCAGCAATTGCTCGAAACCCACGACACGCTGGAAGAGATCCTCAACAACGCCGAATCGATCTCGGGAAAGAAACGCAAAGAGAACCTGATGAACGGCCGCGAAGCCGCGATGATGTCGCGCGAGTTGGTCGAACTCAAACGCGATGTCGAATCCCCGATCCCTTGGAACCGATGCGTTCGCTCGGCAGCCGATCTCGAACGAGTCGACGCGTTGTTGCAAGAGTTTGGCTTTCGCCGATTGCGAAGCCGCGCCGCGGAATTGCTGGGCGGCGAAGCACCCGTCGAAGAACCCAAACCGGCTTGGGAATCTCGCTACCAAACGATCACCAACGAAAGCGAACTGAAAGCACTCGCGGTTGAACTCGCCAAACAAACCGTCCTGGCCATCGACACCGAAACAACCAGCACCCACGCGCGCGGATGCGATTTGGTCGGCATCTCCATCGCATGGCAACCAGGCGAAGCCGCCTACATCCCCGTTCGTGCACCCGATGGTGACCCGGCGATCAACGAACTCATCGTCATCGAAATCCTTCGCGATGTTCTGGAATCATCCGCGATCGAAAAAGTCGGGCACAACCTGAAGTTCGACGTCATCGTCTTGCGATCGGCCGGCGTTCAGCTCGGCGGCATCACGATGGACACCATGGTCGCCGACTACTTGCTCAATTCCGGAGGCCGCAACCATGGGCTGGATGATCTCGCCCAACGCAGACTCGACCACACCAACCTGTCGATCAAAGACTTGATCGGAACGGGCAAGAAACAAATCACGATGGACCAAGTCCCCGTCGACGACGTTTCGCCCTACGCCTGCGAAGACGTCGATGTGCCCATTCGGCTTGCACCGACGCTTCGCGATGAACTCAACGAATCCGGTTTGGATGGATTGTTCGATGAAGTTGAAATGCCGCTCACCGAAGTGCTCGCCGAAATGGAATTCAACGGCATCCACGTCAACGCCGACACGTTGGCAAAAATGAGCGAGCGGTTCGACAAAGACATCGCGGACCTGCGAGCGTTGGTGTTTTCCGCTGCCGGACACGAGTTCAACCTGGACAGCCCTAAGCAACTCGGTGTGGTGCTGTTCGAAGAACTCGGGCTGCCGGTGATCAAAAAAACCAAGACAGGTGTCAGCACCGATGCGGATGTTTTGAGCCAATTGGCTGTCAACCATGAAATCGCCGAGCACGTGCTGCAGTATCGCCAAGCCACCAAACTGAAGAACACCTACATCGACGCGCTGCCGCAATTGATCTGCGACAAAACCGGACGTGTCCACACGTCGTTCCGGCAAGACGTCGCGGCAACGGGACGCCTCAGCAGCAGTGAACCCAACCTGCAAAACATCCCCATCCGAACCGAACAAGGCAAAGCGATCCGGGCCGCGTTCACAGCTGGTCGCGAGGGGTGGTCCTTGCTCGGTGCCGACTACTCACAAATCGAACTGCGTGTGCTGGCCCACTACAGCGGTGACGAAGCCCTGATCGGTGCCTATCACGACGACGCCGACATCCACACGCGAGTCGCTGCGGAAGTCAACGGAATCGAAGAATCCGAAGTCACCAGCGATCTGCGACGGATCGCCAAGACGATCAACTTTGGAATTGTGTATGGTCAGAGCCCGTTTGGATTGGCCAAGACGCTCGGCATCAGCAACGACGAAGCCCGCGATTACATCGAGTTGTACTTCCAGCGATACTCGGGCGTCGAAGCGTTCATGATGGACACGTTGGCCCGCTGCCGTAATGAAGGCTACGTGGCAACCATGTTGGGTCGCCGTCGTGAGATCAAGGGTGTTCGAGACCTCGCCAAGCTTCCCGAATCGAAACGCCGCAGCCTCACGGAACCGGAGCGCATTGCGATCAACATGCCCATCCAAGGCACCGCCGCCGACTTGATCAAGCTCGCCATGTTGCGAGTCCACGAGCAACTCAAGCAAAGCGATTTGCAAGCACGTCTACTTTTACAGATCCACGATGAACTGTTGCTTGAGTCACCCGACGAAGAACTCGATGCTTTGTCCGACACGATTCGCGAAGCCATGACCAGCGTCATGGAACTCGACGTGCCCCTGAAAGTCGACGTCGCCCACGGACGAACCTGGGCCGATTGCTAGACCCAGGTGTCTACAAACCTGTAGCACGGTGGTCTCCACCGTGAACGCAGCCCTCTAGCGAACACCTCACCAAGCAAACACCCGCCCAAGTCAGCCGGGTGTTCCGAAATCGTTTGCTGCCGCAACTGCCCCGCAGTCGAATCATAAACCCAATTCAAATCGGCAAACACTCGAACACAATTCGAAGGTGCAGGCGAATGCTATTGAAGCCCTTCCACAATCGTAAACTGAGTGATTTCACCGGTTGGTGGATCCTCTAATCTCACGGTGACACTAATCGCTTGCAAATCGCTCAAGAAGGGCGGTGGGCATTCCTGGAAACTTGAATCGAATCGACCTGAGTCGATGCGCCAGGCCCCCGCCCCGCCACGAGGAGTCTTTGTAAGCCCACTCGCATCGTTTAGAACCCAAGTTGTTCCAGACGGCGTGCCACCGGTCAAACTGAGATCGGATCGTTGAGACTGATCGAACCCGTCTGCCTCGTAACCGTCCGTCCATGTGTCGTACGTCGGCTGGAAGTAGACGATGCTTCCCGCAGTACCTCGGTGCACCAATTTGCCGCTGTATTTCAAACTGTCCAATCCATTGGTTGGAATCGGAAACGCAGAGTAGCTCGAATTCAAGAATGTCGTGTAGTTCCGAGCCACTTCGGCGTCAGCGACGACCGGAATTGGTGGAGTAGATACCTGGCCCGAACTTGCCATCAAGCTTTGCAGAGGTGTTCCATTCAAATAGGGATAGCACAAATCGACGAAGCCGCCCTGTCCGACTAGCGCGGCAAAGTGACCAGGCGATTTGCTGTAAGTATTTGATGGAGCATTGTCACGCAGATCGAGAATATCGAAGCCAGTATCGTTGTTTAAAGTCAGCAACGCGGAGATCCCAATGTCATTGACTGTGATCGTTTCGTCATCGCTTCCAACCGTACCCAGCTCACTCGAGAACTGTAAACCGACTGTATCGGTGTCGTCTGCCGTTCCGGAGAGGTCATCATCAAACCCAGCTACACCAGGCGCTTCATCCATTCCAGCGGTGGCAAAGATCGGCGCTCCTGGATCGAAGCCTCGCAGATCAAACGAAAGAATATTGGATGCAATAACGTCTTCTCCAGTACGATCCCAGCGCGGGTCATTGGTCGAGACGTATTCGCGATGCCAATGCGAGACGGGAACCGCAGGATTCGGACGTGGATTGGGATCACCCAACTCAAACTCAGGAAGCAACCATCCGTTGAACAATCCGAACAGTTCGCCACTAACCGAGTTGAACGTTCGGGAACTAGGATGCGCACTGGGAAACCATCCAGGTGCAGTCGCATTCGGCGGATCCAACCGGGAATCGTCTGCTCCCTGCCACGACGTAAGAGCATCGTTGCCACCGAGTGCTAACAACGGCATCGAGGTTGCGTAATCGCTCCGGTCTTGGAATGCACCCGCTGTCTGACCACGTCCAAAATATCGACCTGGATAGCGAACGTGCCCAAAACGATTATGAGGATAAACCAAATCACTTAGCGAATTGGCAGCAACAAAGTTGGTTGGTTCACCCGTGTCTGGATGAATCACTCGACGCAACGAGATATCGAAATATTGGTGCATTGGAGCCATACCCACCAACCAATTGCTTTGGCGAACTTGAGCTGAGTCGGTGGCGCTGCCAGGAGCAACATAGTTAGGATAAGTGGCCTGCCCGATCGGATAGATCTCTGCGAGCCCGGCCGGAACGGCTCCGGGGTCATTTACGTTCCCGTTCATAGGCCGCAAGTAGGTTGTCTCAAATCCACTACCCGATCGACCGTTCGCTGGCCCACCATCGCGAACAGTCGATGGACCTGTGCCGAAGGGAAATTCGAGCCGGCCCTTAACGTTCAAGTCAGGACGCACCAATAAGATCCGCTGCCGCAAAACAATCCGATCCGGTGCATAGTTCCGATCAACGTCTTCGAACAAGGGCATCTTGCTTGGGCTTGGGAGCCAAGTGGGATCCGATGGAGATGCTGGCGTAGTGGCAATCCGCAACTCATTTTGATTCTTATCAAGATCCCAAACTGGCGAGGCCCAGATAATAATTTCCGCTCTCTTAGAACGTATGATCCGGGGCTCCATCGGATCAGCGGCCGTATCGTCGACTAAATAGGCAGGAACCTTCCCGGTGAACCAATCTTCGCCTTTTGCCTCTGCGGTGAAGGCAATGTAATCATCAAAATCGCCATACCGCGACAATCTTCTGTATGTCGGACCGTTCTCGAGTGCATTGAAACCAGCTGACGAAGGCGTATCGATATCACCGCCAGTCGTCTCCTGAGTCGGTTCAGCACCAAACAAGCCGTAAGTATGTTCGGTCAGCGGACCTTCGTAGTAGGTGAAATAACCTTGACCACCGACCGGGGAAATTGGTGGCCTCGCATCTACAGTTCGTGAGTACAGGTCGTTTCGGATTCGAAAGCTAATACCACGCAACTTACTACTCAAAGAGACCTGACTACGCCCCTCCTTCATCGACCGGCCAATGACCGCGAAGGCTTTACCCAACGCCGCCATCAACAACAACGTCACCGTCATCGCGATCATCAATTCGACCAAGGTAAACGCAAACCTTGCCGGCAATTTCTTCATTTGGCAATTCATGTTTACGTTCCTATTCCAATATCCGTGACAGTTGAATGGTTTCCAGTGCGTTGTTCACTTCACCTGGTCGGTACATGACCGGTTTACTGCGATCAATTACAAAGAAACCCTTCGGACGAGAAACTTCGCCCATTGTTTGGCCAACTTCTTGTCCAACTTCGAGCGTCGCACCATCAACTTCAAAGTAGCCAACAGTTACCCACACAGCGAAAACGTTGGACTGATCCGTCGCCATATTGGAAAGACGTGTCATACCGAGCTGCTGGTGAACAACGCTGCGCTCATGATTCTGAGGTGCGGTCACTGCAGGATCTGTCGATTGTCGTTGGAAGATCGGCTTGCCTTCCTGTACTGCACCGTCTCGAACGAAATCGCGACGCATCAAACCGTTGTCCGATGGCTGCTTTTCCTGACGCACGATAGGTGTGTAGGGTGGACCAGTCGAATCGTGAACCTGGCCGGAAGGCTCCGCTGGGTCAACAGTCTGAGTCCGCATGCTCTCCAGCGGTGCGATTTGCCCGTACATCGCCGAGCGAAAGACACCCGCAAACTGGGTCGGGATGTTCTTGTCAAACGATGGTATCTGGGCTGTCCCTGGATTGTCGTCATGATCGAAAGTTTGTAGAGGTTGCGTCCCTGAAACAAACCAGTTGTTCGCCCGAGCAGGAGCGACACTATCTGGTGTATAGCCTCTTCGATTCCTCAAGAACTCATCCCAGAACGCTCCCTTACCTACGGGTAGGTCGTTGTTCAAAGCGGGGTCCAGTTCGCCAGGCGTAGAGAAGCCTGCCATCAATGACTTGTAGACCTTCACACTCTTAATGGTGTTGAGGTTTATCAGACCATTTCGGTAGAGCTTGCTCTTGAAACCAAACGGCGGCCGAAACCCTTCCGTGAGGATGTCATTGGTCCAGAATCCGTTGTACGCACCATTCGACGCGGGATTGTTTTGCCAAACTCCGGCCCCACGATTCCATCCATACGATGGCGCTGGATTAACAAGGTCCCAACTTCGTGGATCAGCATTCACGACGTTGGCTCCGCTGATCGTACCAAGTGTGCGGAAGTCAATTCTTGGTGAGAACAACGACTGTTCACCCGCAACCTGGACATTGTCTTCCGGCGAAATGAAATCGACATCAAAGTCAAATGGTGGTGGAACCTCGACCCACTCCAACAGTCTCCAAAAGTTCGGCGAAGGCCACTTTTCTGGAATCTCGGGATAGGGCGATGTCATCGCGGGCATGCTGCTCGGCATCCCCACAAAGCCATTGGCAGACGAAGGGTCATTCGGCAACCAAGGATAGTCAGGTTTCGTCGTCCCTCCCGACGTTTCGTAGGTAGCCGGCTCGTATGCAAACACGTTCGATGACGACGAGAAGAAGTTCCACAGATGCGTGAACCTTTGATTGAAGTCGTATCGCGACGGCTGCGTTGGAGTCAGAGGTGCGGGAACGGCAGTTGGAACCGGGGGTGCCACTGGATTTGCGCCACTGATTGGCTCGGTGTTGTAGAGCGACCGATATTGATCGGAGGTCACTGCACCGACCGCCGAACCAAATTCCATTCCCAACCTACCCGGCGAACTAATTGGCACCCACATCAACTCCTCAGCCGATACGAACGGCCGGTTGAGCCAAAGCACGCTTGCCGGGAAACCGTTGTACGGCTGTCCGACAAATGGTGAGAACGTTGACTGGGCCGAGTTGTAAACTGTACCCGGCGCAATCGGCCCCTGGCGCCAACGTGGTCCGTACGAATGATTCAAATAACCAAGAGTGGTTGAATGAGTCGTCCGATCACTAGGATCCGCGTTATAAACCGTCGCAGCATCTCGATTCAGGTTCGCCGCAAAAAACACTGATCCAGCAGTTGCTTCGTCCTGCGGTGTGACAGTCGTCACTTCCGGCGGGTAAGTGTTAACGCTGTGAAGCAGATTTTCGAAGTTAGCTGATGTTGCGTCTTCAATAACGGTCTTCCCGGTCTTGTAACGGCTCGCAAAGTTCTCCTGCGGATCGTTCGTATACGGATCTTCATCAACTGGATCCTTCCAGACCGGATTCCCACCTGTGTCCGTCAGCGAAATCTCATTCTCATCGCTTCCGTTGAACACCGTCAAATCAATAGTGATGTAGTCGACGGTGATGAACGGGTTCATCTCTGCGTGATAGGGCTGCGTTGGGTCTGCCAATCGCTGCAGATAAGCAGTCTTGAAATGCTCACGAGTACCAGTCAATTGCCCGGTCGCACCAAATGCTCGGTACAACTCCGACATCTCAGGGCGATCGTCAAATGGACGGTCTGGGAACAAACCCGTTCCGCTATCAAAGTTTCGATAAGAATCGACAGGGAAGTTCAAATTTGGATTGAGCGATTGGGTAGGCTCCAAATAATACTGTCGACCGACCGGAGGCGTCTCATAAGGCAATGGCTCTGACACGTTGACACCAATCGGCGTCGTAATGTTTGTCCAAGAATCTGGAACATCAGCAGCAGCCTGGATACCGATGACCTGCTGGATAGAAGCATCCTCTTGAGGTGCATTCGGATCGTCATAAATAGGAGTCGTCAGAGTCCCATCGATCTCACGATGCACAACTTGATGTGGAGACAAATCGATTCGTTGGGGCGACTCGTAGTCCGCTCGATCAACGGCGGGGCCGTCCGTAGCCGGATCATGGGTTGGCGTTCCAGCGTGATTCTTTTTCGCTCCGATGTACGTCTGCGGACGAGGACCGATCACCGCGTGTTGGCCACCAGCGAGATAAACACCACCATTGTCGTAGTCTCCATTCACATATCGGTTGTAGAACACCTGACCAGCATCGGAAATATCAGCCAAGGTGGTTGCCATCGCGGAAGGGTCGACGTTGTTCGCGAAGAAGATGACGCGGTCGATCGCGGTCGCAGCCTGATCAGCAGACAACGGATCAAAGAACCGAGGTTGAGCAGGATTCAGTGTCGCGGTGTCGCGATCCATCGCTACTCCAGCAGTAGCTGCTGCAGCGACTGCTCCACTACCGACCGGTTGCAACAACAGATCAGCAGACCCTTCATGATGTGGTGCCGTTGCCGGGTTGGTTCCGCTCGGCGCACGATTCCGCACCGCAGATGTCGAAGACTGAACATCGGAATCAGCTGAGTGGAACTCACTGATGGCCACACGCCATACAGGAACGTCATTGCCCGGTGCCTTTCGGTTCAGATCCAACGCCCACGGGTCCCAGGGCTGCTGAGCACCAAGATGACTGTACAGTTCCGGTGGATACGCCGACGCATTCGCAACCGGATCCACTTCACTGCCCGGTGCGAGTGGCACTTGTGGGCTGCGAGTGTTTCTTAACTCGAGGAACAGCGACCCCTGTGGAATGCGCCATTGATCCAAATCTGCGTCTCCGCGGGTTGCACTCCCATCCGTTCCTTGCAGTGATAAATCGCCACCACCGGTATCAAGATTCGTATCTCTGACTCGACGGTCATGAAACGCGAGCGATTCCTCCAACGACAGCTCGGGACGCTCGAGTCCCCACACCGTCCGGAAGGTCGTGTTGTCCATCAAGTTGACATCCCATCCATCGAATGGATTGGGGTCGTAGTCAAAACGTGTCATCACAGCATCCGCATCTCGGAAATCAGCCACATTAGCTGCCCACTGAGCGATTTTCATCGCACGATACTCTTGATTGAATCGTTCTTGACGTGCAAGCAGATTCTCATCAACTAACGTCATTGTGTCGTCTGTAGGCAGTGGGTCTCTGTAGAACGGCGAATTAAACGTAGACAAATCGGGATAGGAGTGCGGGAAATCAAAATCCACACCTCGATTGGCATCCCGGATCAACATCATCGCCAAGACATAAAGGTGACGCGCGAACTGGGCCCGAGCGGTCACGTTTCGGGGACTAGACGCTGCGTTATTTGTGATCTGCGGGTTCAGCAACTCACCGGCTGCGGCGAGACCACGAGTTGATGAAACTGGAGTCGTCGCTCCTCCGTCGCCCAAATAGTGAGTCTCAATAAACTCAGCGGTTGAGATCGCACCATTGAGAACGCGTCCGTTTTGGTCATCGTCGACGACACCGTCGCCGTCGTCGTCAAAACCATTCCCAAACGGCCGGTTCAAGTTGAATCGGCGACCCGCACGAAGCTCTTCGGGCATCAGCTCCCACATGACCGCATTGCGAGCATGGTCCAACTCCACTGCCGGCGTGGTATGTGGAAAGACAGCAAGCTGCAGCAACTGCTGAGGGCTAGATGCCGAAGTAGCCATCGTTGTGTCTTCGAAAAACTCTGGTGGCAAACTTCCTTTGACCGTCGCGGCGCTAACCGAATGAGTCGTCATGGAGTCAGCCAATGCCTTCCTTAATCCTTGCAGTGACTCATACTCAGCGGTGGTAACGGTACCGTTTCCGTCGAGGTCAGGATTGTTGTGATAATCTTCGATCAACTCAATGATTCGATCTGACAGCATATCACGGTCAAACGAATCAAATCGAAGCAGTGGCTCCAAATCGGCAAAGGTATAGGGCTTATCTGGCTCACTCGAAGCGGTGAGATCCATCTCGTAAGGGTCGTCAAATGAATCACCTGCCGCAGCACCGCCATTGGATACGATCGACGACGTCCCCCCAACAACCAACTCACCGTTCACCCCAAGACCGATCGCACCTCGGCCATAAGCATCGACTGGCAGACCTTGCGGATTGATGACTTGATGAAGGTTTGGACGATTGGGATTCCGAAGCGTACCCAGGAAGTCATTCCCATTTCCAGTTATCGGATCAACGAGATACCCAGGCACTGCAACGACTCGTCCATAACCCGTATCTCCCATATCTGCGTAGGCACGAGCACGACCGACAACGCTGGAGAAAACGCCAAGACGTTCACCGAGCAATCGCTGCGGTCCGCGCATCAAATTGTCAGCGTTGTAACTCGCCAAAGGAGTTCGTTCGGTGACCGAAATCGGAGTCGTACCGATAGGTGTGAACAAGGCTCGGATATCGATCTCAGCTGGACCATAACCCCAGCCGCTTGGGAGACCGGTCTCCAACAGGTAACCGCGGTTCGGCGGTGCGGGAACCTGCGTGTACACCCGGGCGGGCGATTTCACCGCATTGCTCGTAGGCTGCGAAATCGGAGCGAGGTGCTGAACAGCTCCAGCCAAATCATTCGTGATCGCGTTTCTTGCCTGAGCAATGTTCCCCGCCAAATTGACGTTCACTCGTCCGCCGAGGTCTTCAACCAAATAGCTGACCAAAGGCTTGATGAGCTGTCCTTCGCGACTTTGTGTCAGCGGCAGCCCCGCATCGATCCATACTCCATCGACAACACCGTCACCGTTGTTGTCGACATCCCATGAATCAATGACACCGTCGCCATCATCGTCGCGTCCTGCCAATGCACGAGCAATCGCAAGCACTTCGGCAAGACTTGGATTATTGAAATCGATGGGCTGATTCAATCCGGGAGTGTTATTGCTTCCGGTGAACTTCGAGTAATCCAGACGTTTGACCCCCACTCCCCGATCTGCGACAGCAGCAGGAACCATTGGGTCATTTTCAATTGGCAACGGCCGGAGTGTTGATCGCTGCATTGCCACCAACATTCGCTGCAAGCGAACCGTATCCATTGTCCCGTCTTGATTGTTGATGATCCAATTCAACAATCCAGGACGCACGAACGACGGCGCAGCCTCGCCAAGAATCGAATCGGTTGGCATGTAGCTGAGCCACATGTTATTAAAATCGGGCGCATCGTACGGTTCGTCAGTGTCGCCGGGCGGCAAATCCTGGAGAAACGATTCCAAAGGCGTTGTGGCAAACTCATCGCGTGCCAAACGATGAATTGCATAGTGACCTTGCAATGCGACAGGCACATCCGAACCACGGCGAAGTGGCAGTTGCTGCAAACCCAAAGTTGGCCAAGCGATGTCATCATTTGGGTCGAACGGGCCATCGGGAACTTCATAGGGGATGCCTGTCACCGGCATCGCTTCCATGTTGCTCGCAACACCTTTTTCAATCCGAGTAATGTTTAAATCGGTCGAAACGACTTCGTTCAAGTTGAAGGGGCGGAGCGGGTTATTTGTTCCAACGGTGCGTAGGCGGTCCATTCCCATCAGCTGATTGACGCCTCCTAACGGATTGAATTGCCGACGAGGGCGGTCCCACCCAAGCCCAGGCCCATTCAAAATCCGACCATTCATGTAGAAGCGAGCGTAAGGCAACGCTCCGTTCGGCAAAGACGCCAGATTGGAATCGTAGTCATAAAACAAACGATCGACTCGGAATGCCGGGTCAGCCAACCATTCGGCCAGCGACTGTGTTACATCGCCAACGGTAACCGGGGAATTTTTGTGATCACGGATATCGATCACAACTTGGCCGGACAATTGATCTCGGCCGTAAGGTGCACCTCGGTGATCCCCGAAGTACCGGGCGACCGAGAATGTCAAACCTTCGAGAGGCCCACCGAGAAAGGTGAGCAACCGACCATTCAACTCATCATCATGCGGAAAGTTTGGAGTTACATAGTTGGTGGGATCCAAGGGCAACTGCGTGACAGTTCCCCCATAGCCTGGGTAGCGTCTTGTCGGCTCATTGTCATTTCGACGATGCGGATAATCCGACAGATAATCATTGACCCCAGCCACTGTCAGCGGATACGCCGCCGCGGCGCCTGCTTGGTGCGGTGACTCAAGGTAAAGAAGCGTCGGAAAACGTATAAACTGCCCGCCGAGTAGGGAAGCAGGAGCGAGATCATCTCGGCTCGTAGCCGACCGTATATAAGTATCAACGGGTGCGACGCTGGCTTCGATGGCATCTCGCATCCCGTAGAGGTCACCCAGCAGATCGTGCCCCCAAAGAGACGACTCTGGACCTGTAGCACCGACGAGAATTTTCTTAATCGCGTCGTCGACAAACTTCGCACCGTCCAGGTCAGCCGCTTCCGAACGCTGGATGCTGTACGCTGCGCTGCGTTGACGGGATGTAAAAACGAGGTAGCTGACACCGAGAACACTGAAGAGAGTCAGCATCCCAAGGACGACGAGCAACACGATCCCCGAGCGTTGATCCGGTGGGCAAAAGCCGACCGGTGTCGATAGTTTGTTCTTTTGAGTCATGTGTGTACTCCCTGCATTTGGAGGCAGGTCATTACGAATAGAGAAGAGAGAGGGCAGAGGGGTTTCGCGACTCATTCGATTACCACCTCTGATTCGACTACCGACACAGCCCCACTGACAATCGTGCAGTAGGTATCGTCGATGTGAGTTACATTGCCGCTTGATTCATCCTGGAAGGTCCAATCAGGACCGTCCAAAGTCACTGTGCGACGCCAGACTTCTGGGTTCGTGTTGCTGTCTGAATCATTCCAGCCAGCTCCAAAACCTCCACCGTTGATAAAACCATACTGTGGCTCATCAACTCGCAATACTCGATACCACCGATGAACGGCTGGGCCTTGGGCGGACATACCAAGCGTCAATGGACCGCCACCGACTTGGTGTGGCTGACGAGACAGCATCACCCATTCACCCGTGCGGATTTCGGAGTCAACGGAAGCAGAACCATAAAGTTCCACCTCACCGCCGGCACCGCCGACAAAACCAATCCAATTCCCAACCCAAGCGATTCGTTCGCCGCGAGGATTGTCATCCGAATCATCAGCCGCATAACTGCGTTTCTGCAGTGCAAGCGGGTCATCCAGTCGCTGAGGCACTTCAAGGGAACGCTGGCGAACAACAACGATTGATTGGCGATAACTATTGCCACCCAAAAACGGTGGAACCAATGTCGCAAACCAGGTGTACTCGCTTGAATTGGTCGTCCCTGAATCCGTTGTCACACCACTTGTCATCACTGTCTTGGTCAACAGAACCGAAGCTGGATCCGAAGGCTTGCTGCCATCAACCACGGACAGTCCACCTGAACCTCGGAAAACGTGTTCGGCGTAGGCGCGACTGATAATTTGATGACGGTACACGGGAGTTGTTTCAGCAAACATTTCTGATCGCAATGTTGCTCTCCACATTCGCGGCGACATTGGGAACGGCATCTGTGGCCGGTTCGGTGGAACCGGGCCTGATGCGACTGGCCCATTGGACGCCCTGACCGGATCATTTGGAGGCGTGAGAATCTTGTACCGCTCGTTGTAGTAGGGGAATCGGCTGAAGTCATAAGCCGAATCAGTGTTGGCCGTCGCGGCAAAAGGACTTGCTGAAACGTTGTCCGCATAGTTCCCATTCGCTGGAGTGGAGGGGCCAGGAAGCAATGTTCGAAGATCAGGCATCCCCAACGGGTCAATGCAAATCCCGGCCTGAATCCCTGCCTTCGAATCGGGATGACCATAACCAGGCGAGCTCAGCTTTTCCTTTTCCTCGCTTGGAAAACCGCCAACAATCATCGCATCGCGAATCGACAGGACCTGGCCGGTTAGTGTTTCGCCAGGTGCTCCGGGCGAAGTCGAAACGGGTTTGTAATAGATCACCAACTTATCGAGGTCATGGAATTTCTGGGCAGCACCAATTGCTGCTGCCGCTGTCGATTCACTGATACTACGATCCAACTCCATCGCTGACTTAGCATTGTCAGATGCAATCGGAATCAAAGCAGCGAGTCCCAACAGTCCTGTCAGGATGACCCCCATGGCAAACACTGTTTCCATTAGCGTCACGCCACCACGCAAACCACGAATCAAAGTATTTCGGTTCATAAGGTTGCGGCACCGTGTTCGATTTTGATTCAACGAATTCATCATCAGTTCGACCCCAAGTCACGAGCTTCGACCGCAGCCGTGCGAGCGGCTCCGATCACTGACCGAATTCGCAATCGCTGGTTGGCATTGTTGCTAGGCGGTCCCGGCGGGATCATCTGAGCCTGATTCACGAAAGGATTGGTCCAAGACGACGCCACCACTTCACCATTGCGTGACTTAATGGTCACCCAAATACTTTCATCGCTAAGCAACGGCGTCGTTCCGTCATCTGCATCATCCGCAAACGGTGAGCCGTCGGTGTCTTCAAGTTGGTCATTCGGATCCACCTTCAGGTCACCCGAACGGCCCACTAGAAAGTGAATGTCACCCAAGACCGGAAGCTCCTGCAGCAACAGAGCACCACTCACTCGCTGAGTTGCCAGCACTCGACTGACCTCTCCTCGTGCTCCAAACAAAATCCAAATCGAACCATAGTCAACGACTTGTGATCGATTCGTGGCAACGGTGAACGGCAACGCCGTTGAGTCGACATAGTTGCCTTCGATCTCCATTGGCGAAAACTCGTTGCCAAAGCGACCAATCCCGGAACTGGTTAGATCAATCGTTGCCCCCTGTGACAGCTCAGTTGGCATCGCGATCGCAGGCGTAGGCGAACGAAGAATACGGAACGGAACCTCTTGATTGTGAAAACGACGAAAATTGGCGTTTGCCTCAATCCTCTGCAACGTTAATAAGACATCGCTCGTTCCGGTGAGGCCGATACCAGTAATCTGCGCGGGCATACCGTTGTCACCGAGCTGCACAATGTCGCCTGGATTGATGAGCGTCCGCTTGTTCGGATTGACGCTTATGTCTCGTGCAGAACGCAACAACTGAGATGCCTCACCGGGAACCAACATTGTCACCGTGTCAAACTCCACTCCCGCAGGGTCGAATCCGACAGAGATCAAACCTCGAGTTCCTAAGCCTTCACCCGAATAGGGAGCTGGGGTCGTCGCAAAACGCATGCGAATGGCTTGGCTTCGATCGAGAGGGCCTCGCCCACCAATGCGATCAATGATGATGCCACCTCCACCACCTGTCGCAATCGATCTTGCTCGTGCTTCTTCGATCACAGACTGCAACAATGTTGCCGAACGAGACACTTGCTGTTCACGAAGCGTATTCTTGATTGTTGGAAGAGCAATGCTGGTCAACAGGGTGATGATCGCGAGTGCAATCATCAATTCGACAAGCGTAAACCCAGCACGAAGAGCGACTCTTCTCATCTTTGCAATAAACATGATCAGAACCCCAGTACTGGATAAATGTTGTCAGCTGAATTGTCCGTCCTGTCTCCGTTGACATCGGAAACCGCCCCTAGTCGCTGAAGAAGTGGGCGTGGGGAATCCGCCCCAGTCCCCACGACGTTCAAGGTGAAGAACGGATCAGGAAAGAAGACAGCTCGATTGAATTGTCGCACGCTACCATCCCGCGCGTCCGCGACGCGTAGGCTTGCAACGAAGTCGTCCCCAACCGTCTCACGGCCAGTCCCAGGACCTGAGGTTACGAGATCAAACTCACCGTCACTTCCGGCGGACACAATCATCGGTCGCACCGCGTAGGTGAGCTTGTCGACCATGATGCTATTGCTGTTCGTTCTCGGATCGACCAAATCATTGGTCGTCGACGCCAAATCGTAGTCGTACTCTGACCGATAGCGTGGATCCATTCGAAGCAAGTCCAACGGATCATCTCCGCGATTGCGAATGATCGCGGCAAGTTCACCTACGGTTGGCCAAGCGGTTGAATCAGATTCGTCTGCAGCCCAACGGTTCTTCAAATAGAACCCCGTGGGCCAACGCATCCAAAGAAGTGGGACACCCCAGGAATCAACAATTTCAGGCATCCCATCTTCGTCTGTGTCCGCGATATCACGTGTCCTCAACTGCTTCAGCAACGGCTCCCCATCGAGTGTTGAAGAAGCGAAGATCTGATAAAGGCATTCGGCACTTTGATGCTCAGGAGTCCAAAGATCCCAAGCCGCGGCCCATGTCCCGACATTCAATGTTCGCATCACACGTTGACGATAACGCTGAGATGCCAACGCACGGGAATTTTCGGGAGCGACCGCAGGAGCCACCGGCGGTTCAACTGCGTTGGTCCGGTACGGAATAGGCGCAACGTTCGGAGCACCGCTTCGACCTGAACCGACATCCATGTCAGCCTTGTTGTTTGGCAAGATCGCTCGCAGCCAGTCTCGTTTAAAGATCAGCTGAGCATGACTCACCGCCTCACCATCCCGAACATTGCCCGGCATAGCGACGCGCCTTTGAGATTCGTCCTCGTAAAGTCTCAAGATCGAAAGATTCAATCGGTCGATCATTGCCTTCGCACGTGTGTCCTGAGCCTGTCGCTGGGCTCCGGACAAAGCGATCGCCACCATTCCGCTGATGACGCTGATGATCACGAATGACACCAGCACCTCAACCAAGGTGAATGCGTTGCGATTGGAGGTTTTAGAAAACATAAGAAAAGGCTTTGCCGAGTGGCGAATGACTGATGCGATAACAGGTTCTATGGAAGGTCCGAATCGAGTGTCGAAGTCGAGAAGTTAGTGATATTGTCCAGCATTGGCCGGGTGGTGTACGGCGACGACCCGCCCATCTTTTCGTAGGCATAACCGTCCTGATACCTATCAACACTCGACAGGTTTGCTGGCGTCCCGCTGATTGCAGCCGGAAGTCCGAACGGGTTGTAAAACTGACCAGTCGTGAACATTGGTAAGGCCGTGACATACGAACCCGATCCTTGCGGTACAAAGATCCCGCCAAAGTGGTTATCCCTTCCTGCCGATACCAATTGGAAGCGTTTGGGTTCCACGAACTCGTAAGCTCCAGCAGCTACCACAGGCAGTCCAGCAAGCGTTGACTTCGGCGTTGTGTCTTGTTGAGCGGAGACAAAAACCTGAGCTGCGCCCACATCTTGCAAGTCACCCGGTGGCGAATAGACATTCATCAGGTGTTTCGATCCAGCTTGTTGCCAAGCCCAACTTCCTTGAGCGGCACTCCCCAGTGCGTACTGGTAATTGTCCGCAGAAAAGTATGCGACCGGCAGTTCACTCACGCCAGGAAACGCAACGGGAAAGGGATCCGGCAATTGAGCAAATCCCAAAGCATTTGCAACGCTCTCGTCGTCGGAATACGCGTATGGAGCGGCCAGCCCCAGCGGATTGAATGTCCCACTGCCATCGACAACGATGACGCTGTTCCGAGCCGACCCAAAGTCGAAGAAAGCATTGTCACGATCAGAATTAAACTGAAACAACTGGTAGTCAGTGTCTGATGCGGTGGTCGGATAGCTGGCCGAGGCAACCAATGCCAACGGACCACCTTGTCCGGTGAATGGGCGTTTCTTGTCGCTGGAATAACCACCGAGACAAAACACCAATGCCTCCGCGCGATCCATCGCATGGGGATAGTGAGCAAACGCTGAACTAGTTCGCGGATCGGTCACGCCGCTACCACCACAACGCGCCAACGAATCATTCACGTGAGTGAACTGGGCGAGGATCCGCAACTCAGTGTCGTTGATGTCTGGAAATGCTGTTCGAAAGTGTCGCTCAACATCTTTCCACTGATAGAAGTCCGGTGGGTAGTCACCATATTTCAGGTTGTAGGCGGCCAGAGCTTGGTCGATCACATCGACTTCCATTCGGATCGCAGTGTCGCGAGCAGTGCCAATCGCACCGGTGATGGCCGGTATAAGGATCGCCGACAAGATGCCAATGATCCCGATCACCACCAGCATTTCCACCAGGGTGAAGGCGGAGCGGGTGGTGGGTGCCACGCGGGCGGGCTGATGGAGATTGGTTCGAGCGTTCATCGCTACTCTCGGAACGGGGAATGGTGCTGGCGGTTGTCCGTTCCACTCATGGAGCGAAACCGACGCGGTGCGGATGAGGTTGAAAAAGGTTTGTCTCGTCGACCGACCGGCACTCTCGCGCCGGTCGGGCTGTTTCAATTTGGCTGCTTAACTCAAGCCCGAGATCAACTCGACCAATGGCATGAACAAACTGATCACGATGAAACCGACCGCGACCCCGAGGAACACGATCATCAATGGCTCCATCAACGCGGTCAGTGCGTCGGTCATGATCCGGACTTCTTCGTCATAGGTGTCGGCTACCTTGTAAAGCATCGTGTCGAGCTCGCCGGTTTCTTCCCCCACGTCGACCATGTTCACCACGAGGTCATCCACCACGCGGCCTTTGATCTTCGTCAGGTAAAACAAAACACACAGCACGGCTCCACCAATGATCATGTAACTGGACATGAACGTCAGCATCTCAACCATGGTGCCGTCATCCAGCTTGCCGCCCTTTGCGGTCAACGCGACGCTCATGACCATGATGCCGGGGAACGATCCAAACAAAGCCCAGAACACCGCGGTCATCGGGTGGAATCCCAACACCGAGTATTCCTTCAGCGGCTTGCTGATCACTTCCCCCTCGCGGATCTGGTTGCTGACCCCGGTGAACATTCGCTCGAACATGGCGTTGCCCGCCGTCTCTCGCGTGATGTTGAGGGCTTCCAAAATTGGCACACCGGAACTGATCAGTGTCCCCAACGTCCTCGTCGTCCGAGCCAAGATGTTCTTTTCGATCAACGTGCCAAAGATGGGCACGCGGATGATGAACATGTCAAATCCGATCCGCCCCTGTTTGAATTTCCTCATCAACTTGACCAGGATCAACGCACAGATCGGCATCAAGATCAGCAGGAACCAATACCCAGCGATGTAATTGCTCATCGCGATCAACAACACCGTCGGTGCCGGCAGATCCAACCCGAACTCGTCGAACATCTTTTCGAACGTCGGAACGATGAACAACATGATGAACGTCAGAATCAACGTCGCGACCAAGACCACGATGACCGGGTAGATCAACGCACCCTTGACCTTTCGCTTCAACGATTCAGCGGACTCGAGGAAGTCAGCCAACCGGTTGAGAATCGTTTCCAACGCACCGCCGGCCTCACCGGCTTTGATCATGTTGACGTACAGCCGACTGAAGACCTTCGGGCACTTTGCCATTGCCTCGGACAGCGTCGACCCACCTTCGATCTCGTCGCAAACATCCATCAAGGCATTCTTGAGTTTGCCTGGTTTCTGGTTGCCTTCCAAGATCTTCAGGCTGCGCAGAATCGGCAGACCAGCGTCTTGCAAGATCGACAGCTGACGCGTGAACGCGCAGATATGTTTGGTCTTGGCACCGCCCATGGCGAAGGGCCGCTTCTTGCCACCTCCGGCCCCAGCGGAACCGGCCGCTTGTTTCTTGACCGCGATTTTGGTGACGAAGTAGCCCATCTGACGGATGGTGGTTTGGGCTTCGTCCTCGTTGGCCGCATCGATTTCGTCCCGGATCTCTTGTCCGGTCGCGTCCATCGCTTCAAAGGTATAAGTCGGCATGGGATTGCTTCTTCAAGTGAAAAGGGCCACAGGTTCACAGGGCCACAGGCTTGGTTTTTGTAAAGCTACTAGCGGTTAGCTTCTAGCTTCTTCATTTGGAGTTGGGGTCATTGGTTGTTGACGCAAAGCGTCTGATATTTCGTGGTCGCACTCATTGCTTTGTGAGTTGTTGCTGACGGTTGCTAATTAAGGCCTGCAACATTTTCGATATCTGCTTTGTTTCATCGATGAGCGTTTCGGACTGCTGCGTTGACACCAAGTTGATTCGAGTCGAGATATAGAGTTGAGTTCGAAGCTCGGCACAGGAACCTTTGGCAATGATGAGAAATCGAATGAAGTCTTTGGGTGTTCGCTCATAACCTTCTGCGATGTTGGACGGAACGCTGACGGCGCTTCGCTGCATCTGGTCCTTGAGCCCAAAGTCACGGCAATCGGCTAAGAGTTCGTAAACAGAGACGGCCAACCGGCACCCTCGTTTCCAAACTTCCAAATCCTCAAACGTGCTCGCCATTCGCTCCTTAAACTTTGCCTCTCGGATAACTTCTTCGTTCAGTTCTCGTTGATCTGTCTGTGCCCTGAATCACTGTGGTCCTGTGCCTCTGTGCCCCTTTCCACTTCATCAACCATCCACCACCGTCTCCCGGACGATTTCGTCGAGGGTAGTGATTCCGTCGCGAGCCAGGCTCATGCCGAACTCTCGCAGGATCACCATTCCGTCGCTTTGGGCTTGGTCTCGCAGCTCATCCGTGCTGGCGTTGTGCATGATCATTTCGCGAATCGTGTCGTTGAGAATCATCAACTCAAACAACGCGATCCGGCCTTTGTACCCGGTGTTGTTGCACTTCTCGCATCCAACACCTTTGAAGTAATCGGTCGCTTCGATCTCTTCGCGGCTCATGCCGAGTTCCATCAGCAGGTCGCTGCTGACACGTGTCTTTTCGCGACAACCCGTGCAGATCCGGCGAACAAGTCGCTGAGCCAAAATGGCTTCGACGGTCGCGCAAATCATGAAGGGCTGAATCCCCATGTCAGTCAGTCGTGTGACCGTGCTGGGTGAATCGTTCGTGTGCAACGTGCTGAAAACCAAGTGACCCGTCAGCGCCGCCTGGATCGAAATTTCGGCGGTCTCCAAGTCGCGAATCTCGCCAACCAAAATCGTGTCCGGGTCCTGTCGCAGAATCGCTCGCAAACAAGACGCGAAGGTCACGCCCGCATCGGAGTCAATCGGGATTTGGATGATCCCATCGATGTCATATTCCACCGGGTCTTCGGTGGTGATCAGCTTTTCGGAGATCTCATTGAGCTCGGACAAAGTCGAGTACAACGTGGTCGTTTTGCCCGATCCCGTTGGACCGGTGACCAACACGATACCGTTGGGGCGATCGATCGCCGAGCGGAACCGCGACATCATGTCTTCGTCCATCCCGACATTGTCGAGCGACAGGTTCACAACCGAACGGTCGAGCACCCGCATGACCGTCGATTCACCGAAGATCGTCGGCAAAACCGAAACGCGAAGGTCGACGGGGTGACCACCGACCATCAGTTCGATCCGGCCGTCCTGCGGCATCCGACGCTCGGCGATGTCGAGATTGGCCATCACCTTGATTCGAGTCGTGATCGCAAACGCGAGGTGTCGTGGCGGCGGAACCATTTCATAGAGCACGCCTTCGGATTTGATCCGGATGCGGAACTCGTCTTCAAACGGCTCGAAGTGAATGTCTGATGCGTGGTCCTTGATCGCCAGCAACAACACCATGTTGAGCAGTTTGCGGACGGGGGCCGAATCAGCGAGGGCTTCCGCGTCGGTGATGTTGAACTTTTCGTTGTCCAACAAACTCGCGGCGGCCTTGAGCTCTTCATCTTCGGCCAGTTCCGCGACCAACTTCTCGACGCTTTCGGCTTCGCTGTCGTAGTACTTCGTGATCGTTTTGTTGACGTCCGCTTCGGTCGCCACCAAGATTTTGATGTCGTAACCGAGGAACGTCCGCAACTCGTCTTGGATGTTCAGGTTCTGAGGATCACAAGTCGCGATGGTCAGCGTGTTGCCTTCGAACTGGATCGGCACGCAACGATACAGCTGAGCCATCGTTTCGCTGATCTTCTCCATCACCTCCGGTTCCAGTTTCGCGTCTTCCAGCGAAACGGTCTGCATCCCCATTTGCTCGGCGAGCGCCTGAATCAGTTGCTCGTCGGTGACCAACTGCATGTCTTCGGCGACTTTCCCGAACAGCGCACCAGGCTGCTGTTCTTGTTCGTCGAGCACAATTTGCAATTGATCATCGGTGAGGAAACCGAGGTCAACGAGGATCTGTCCGATGCGACGTGGGGCCATGGTTGATGAGCGGGAAAGAGGCACAGGGCCACAGGGCCACAGGAAATGAAAATCAACGTCGAGCCAACGGAACAAAACGCACTGAGTCGCTGTGGTCCTGAGGCCCTTTCAACTTCTAATCTTCCTTAATCGGAATGGGCTCGTCGCCCAGACCTTGTCTTGCTTGAACGATTCGTTTGGCCAAGTCGTCGGGACGGTGGGCTTTTGCCAACACATCTTCCACCGAGACTCGGTCGCCTTTCCAGTGATTGAACAACGCGTCGTCCATCAACTGCATGCCGAACTTGGCACCGGTTTGCATCGATGAGTTGATCCGGAACGTTTTGTTTTCGCGAATCAGGTTGGCGATGCCGGGCGTCACGTTCAGCACTTCGTAAGCGGCACAACGACCGCCACCGATCTTTGGCAACAATGTCTGCGCGACCACACCGATCAGGGTGGATGCGAGCTGCGTCCGAATTTGATCCTGTAGGTTGCCGGGGAACGCGTCGATGATCCGGTTGACCGTGCCCTGAGCACTGTTGGTGTGCAGGGTGCCAAACACGACGTGTCCCGTTTCAGCCGCACTGATGGCGGCTTCGATGGTCTCGAGGTCGCGAAGCTCGCCGACCAGAATCACGTCAGGGTCTTGTCGCAGTGCGCGACGGATCGCTTCGGAGAAACTCGGCACATCGACGCCGACTTCCCGCTGGTTGATCGTCGACTCTTTGTGTTCGTGATAAAACTCGATCGGGTCTTCGATCGTGATGATGTGGTGGTCAATGGTTTCGTTGAGCAAGTTGATCAACGATGCCAGCGTCGTCGATTTCCCTGACCCCGTTGGTCCCGTCACCAGGAACAACCCACGAGGGCGGTGGACCATTTTGACGACAGCCTCGGGCAGGCCGAGTTGCTCGGGCGTCAATTTGTCATTGGGGATCTGACGCAGCACCATCGAAATGAAGCCACGCTGCTTGAAGACAGAGACTCGGAAACGAGCCAAATCGCCGAACGCGAACCCGAAGTCGGTCGAGCCTGTCTCTTGCAGTTCACGCTGACAGCGTTCCGGCGTGATCGATTTCATCAACGCGACAGAATCTTCGCCTTCGAGCGTCTTGGTTTCCAGCTTCCGCATGCGGCCGTGCAATCGAAACACGGGCGGCTGGCCGACAACAATATGGATGTCGCTCACGCCCTGCTTCACAGCAGCTTGCAGCAGTTTGTCGATCAGCACGGTGGCCATGGAAAACGCCTGACAATGAGTGGAAGGGCGTGAAGATGAGAATAGGGGCCTTTTGCCTGACCGGATCCACTGGCGACTCAACCAACCAGCTCGACCGGCGTTCAGACCGGCCGCTCCCCAGGTGATTCGCGAGATAAGACGAGAACGAACCACGCCAGAGCAACCGGCATCCCGCCAGATCGTTCGGCAACGGGACAGTGCGTCCCAGATGAGTCGCCCGACACGTGATTTCCCGTGCCAGACGGTGTCATTATGCGTGAAACAGCGTCAAAGGCAAAGAAAATCGCGTTGCGTCGCCGGAATGCGTACGATGCCGCCCCGTTCAGGCCAAAAGCCTATAGCCCGACAGGGAGCTTCCTGCGTGAAATCAACCGCAGCGGAACTTGCCGCGAGCGGAAGGCCATCCTTCCGCCGCTTAGCCAATAGCAACGCGAGTGAGTTCGCCAACGCAACGAAAACGGCCAAACCGCCGATTGGTGCGGTTCCTGCCTACAGCGACGAAAGCTCTTTCGCGATGTGACTGAGAGCCAGTGCCTCTTGCTCGGTCTTCTTTGCCACGCGATAGACCTCATCAAAGGTCGTGATCCCGCGAATGACCTTGAGCATGCCATCGGCGTAAAGCGTTGACATGCCGTTCTTTATGGCCTCTTCGCGAATCGTTTTTGTGGTGGTTCCTTTGAACATCAGTTCGCGGAGCTTGTTGTTGATCAACATCAACTCGTAAATACCGATCCGGCCGCGATACCCCGTCCGGCCGCAATAGGTGCATCCCTTGCCCTTGCTGAACTCGGCCTGAGCGAGCATCTCCGGCGGGATCTCTGAGTCCTCGATGACGCTCTGCGGTGGCTGGTAACGGACCTTGCAACGCGGGCAAATTGTCCGCACAAGACGCTGTGCCAACACCGCGATGACGGAACTAGCCACCATATAGGATGGTACACCAATGTCCACCATCCGTGATATAGAACTGGGCGCATCGTTCGTATGCAGGGTACTGAAAACCAAGTGTCCAGTCAGTGAGGCCTGGATTCCCATCGATGCGGTCTCATGATCTCGCATTTCCCCGACGAGAATGATGTTGGGTGCTTGCCGCAACATGGCTCGAATGATGCGAGCGAAGTCGAGGCCAATGTTATGTTTCACTTCGACTTGGTTGATGCCGGGCAAGTAGTATTCGACCGGGTCTTCCGCGGTGATGATCTTGCGGTCAGGACGGTTCAACGCATTGAGGGAAGCGTACAGGGTGGTCGTCTTCCCGGACCCGGTCGGGCCCGTCACCAGCACGATCCCGTTGGGA
This sequence comes from Rhodopirellula baltica SH 1, assembly GCF_000196115.1. Classification (NCBI taxonomy): domain Bacteria; kingdom Pseudomonadati; phylum Planctomycetota; class Planctomycetia; order Pirellulales; family Pirellulaceae; genus Rhodopirellula; species Rhodopirellula baltica. Next base: position 6,883,528 of record NC_005027.1, on the reverse strand, counting down.
CGGCGAATGAGTGAGTTGAAGTTCCGGAAGTCACGCTCGGACAAACCGAGCTGCCGGGTGCCGACTTTGATGTTGTCTTTGTCCAGCAGCCGCATCACACAAGATTGGCCGTGGTTGGTCGGGATGATGCTGACCCGCAAATCGAGCTGCTTGTCGCCGACGGTGATTTTGATCCGTCCGTCGGTGGGTCGCCGCTTCTCGCTGATGTCGATCTTGGACAAGATCTTGATCCGGGCGATGATGGCAGAAAGCATTCGCCTGGGGGCTGCTTCCCGCTCGACACAGACGCCGTCAATTCGATAACGGATTCGAACTCGGTCCTCAAAGGGCTCGACGTGAATGTCACTGGCCCGCAGCTGGACCGCCTCGGCGATCATCAAGTTGACCAGCCGGATGACGGGGGCCGAATTGTCATCGACAGTCTCCTCCCCCCCGCCAGAGTCTGATTCAGTTTCGGTGAAGTCGATGGCCGTGTCGGTGAACTCTTGCAACATCGAGTCAGCCGATTCACCTTCGACCTGACCATAGTATTGGTTGATCGCCCCGTTGATGGCTTCTTTTGGGGCCAGAGCCGTTTCGATTTTCCGGTTGAGAATGAAACGCAGCTTTTCGATCGTTTCGAGGTCAAACGGGTCGGCGATCAGGATGGTCAGGGCGCCGTCTTCTTCTTTGAACGGCAGCACCGTGTTTTCGCGAGCGACCGATTCGGGCACCAATTCGATGACGGTTTCGCTGATCCGCTCGCTGCGAAGGTCGACGAAGGGGATTTTGTGGAATTTTGCCAAGGCCATCCCGACTTCTTCGGGGCTGGCGTATTCCATTTTGATCAAGACATCGCCAATGTCCGCGCCCGTGTTTTTGGCGACTTCTTCGGCTTCGGACAGCTGATCGAGACTGATGACGCCCTGTTGGAGCAGCAAATCGGTGAAATCTTGCATCGTCCGGCTCATGGTGAATTCCTTCGTCGACAGAAAAGCGTTGCCAGCCGGGAACGCGCAAAAGGGCGCCCGGCGACGTGATCTTAGGATATCACGAGGATGCGGGGCAGGTTGTGGAAAACTTCGCTTGCTTCCGACTTCGCGGAGGAGTGTGCGGTAGCAGCCCGTCGTACGGTGGACTTCACCGGGAATGCAAGTGAGGTTGCGCTCGACTCGGTGGGGGACCACCGAGCTACAGAATGGGTTTGGTGTGCTCCATTGAATGGAGTCGATGGGCGACTTTGGGCGCTGGCAGCAGAGTAGAACCATCGTCCCCAATTGTTCCGTCTGGCGGCTCGCCGTCGGGAAGCAGTGTGACATCGATTCAAAGTTCGCACCGTTCGTGCCAGGCTTCTCGGCGACCAGAATTTGGCACGCGAACAGCTGAGGACACTCGTTCGCTTTTCTGTAGCACGGTGGTTTCCACCGTGAGTGCGTGGGAAGTTGCGCTCGGCTCGCTGGATGGCCCCAGCGAGTTACAGCTGAACGGGGGCGATCAGGCGGGGGCGGGGCGGCCGTAGTAGAAACCTTGTGCGAGATCGAAGCCGATTTCTTGACAAGCTTCGGCCTCCTCGATCGTTTCGATTCCTTCCGCCAATGCCGAGATGTTCAGGTCCTGGACCATACTGACGAGCGAACGAAGCATTCGCATGCGGTTGTCGTCGACAACACTCAAACCTCGAATCAACCCAATGTCGAATTTGACGTAGTCGGGTCGAGCTTCGACCAATTCAGCCAAACGGGCTTGCCCGGCGCCAAAGTCGTCGTAGGCCAATCGGATGTCCAATTCCTTCAATGTCGAATGCAAACGCTGCATCTGCTTGGGGTTGGTCACGGCGGACTCGTGAATCTCCAGCACGATCTGGGTATTCGATGCCATCGACCGAACCTTGCACAACGAGTCAATCAACGACTGGCCGTCTTCCATTTCTTTTGGGTGCGTGTTGACGAATAACGTCGGCGAATCTGGAAGTTCGCGGCCGACACGAAGACCTTCCCAACGCAACAATCGACTGAGCTCGACTTCCAGGTTCAATTGCTCGGCAGCCTGGAACATGGCTCCAACTGATTCCAATCCGAAGACGCTGCCGCGACCGAGGATTTCGTATCCAATCATTCGAGCACCTACCAAGGTGACGATGGGTTGGAAGTGCGGACGCACGAGTCGCTGACTCATCAAGCGATCAAACTGCACCAACGCGAGGGCTTGATCACAAACATTCTCTGAAATCGTTCCCGCCGTGACTCCGGTGGGAGATTGGCGTCGCACTCGGAACGGTGCTTCGGCGAAGTGAATCAGGTCTTCATCGCCAACCAAAACGGGTTCGGTGACGCGTTTGCCGTTGAGGTACGTGCCGTTGGTGCTTTCCAGATCGCGCACAATCAGCTTGCTGTCTTCGATCTTCAGTTCAGCGTGGTTCCCACTGACGGTTCGGAACTGCAGCTTCATCGCGACGCCGGATTTCCGGCCCACGATGAACGGTTCTTGATCGATCGGTGTGTGTTGCAGTGTGTCGCCGGGACCCATTGGACCGGACAGAAACCATACGTCCTCGTGGACGGAGGTGCTGCGACGAAGTCGGTCGATGGGAAGGCTATCAACGGAAGCCATGACAACAATTTCGTGGAGGAATGGGGGATGAAAGAGCGATCTCGAAGGGGCAGGACCTCGCTCTGCTGCAAAGCTAGGTTACGACTTGTGAACAAACACATCGTGGTTCTGAATTTCGCTCGATTTCCAACGGATGTATTCACCAGGACGACAGGTCGCACGTCATCGCGTTCTGAGTGCAACGATTGTGCGGGATAGCCGGATGATGCCGCTTCGCGTTTTCGATGCTGGCGGTCGGCAGAAATCTGTCGCACGGTGGTCTCCACCGTGAACACATGCAAGGTTGCGCTCGGCTCGCTGGAGGGCCCCAGCGAGCTACAGGTTGTTGAGATCGCTTGGTGAGGGCGGGTCCCAACAGTTGCGCCACGTTTCTTTCGTGCGTCGCGCAATACCGACTCTTCGCAGCAGAAAGACTCGTGTGACCCAAACCTGTCGCACGGTGGTCTCCACCGTGAACGCATGCAAGGTTGCGCTCGGCTCGCTGGAGGGCCCCAGCGAGCTACAGCTGCAGCGAGCTACAGTGTGTTGTGCATCTATGAAAAAGGGCGGCTTCATTCTTGCGAAAGAAGCCGCCCTTCCAATGTCATTCAGCAATCAGGAACTAACTGCTCAGCTGCAACCCATCGAGTTGCCGCAGTTGTGGCACAGGTAACAGTTGCCATTGCGGACCGTGATGCTGCCACAGTTATCGCAACTGGGAGCGTCAGTCTGGAACCGTGAGAACTGGTCGGCTTGACCGCCCAATCCGTCGACAGCTCGTTCAGCAACCGCACCGTCAGACGACCCACCGGCCGACTGACCATTGGAATGCCCGTTGGTCGCGGAACCATTGCTGACCCCGTTTTGCAAACTGGCCAACAATGTGGCTCGTTCCACCAAAGCGACCGCGGCACCCGCGTCGGCTCGCAACTCAGCCATCACGGGGCTGTTGTTATTCGCCGTTGCTCCGGCAGGCGCGGTAGTCAGGTCAGGACCGTTGCCGCCTGTCTTCGCCGCACCTTCCGCACTGGGGGAATAATCGTTGCCGGACATGAAGGTGATGCCCAACCAACGAGCGATGTAGTCGACGACGCTCTTAGCGATGCGGATGTCCTTGTTGGACGTGTGCCCCATCGGCTCGAAACGAGTGTGACTGAACTTGTTGACAATCACTTCCAAAGGCACGCCGTACTGCATGGCAATCGAAAGTGCGGTGCCGAAGCTGTCCATGATGCCGCCGATCGTCGAACCTTCTTTGGCCATCGTGATGAACATTTCACCGGGACGCCCATCAGGATACAAACCGACGCACAAGTAACCTTCGTGCCCAGCGATGCTGAACTTGTGAGTCAAACTTTGACGTGTGTCAGGCAGACGTTCGCGACGTGGTTTGTAGACAATCTTCTCGACCGTTTCGACCTTTGCCGCTTCGGCTGCGTCAGTCGCTTTCTGCTCGTCGGACTTGGTGTTCAAAGGTTGCGACTGCTTGCTGCCATCACGATAAATCGCGATCGCCTTGAGCCCCAATTCCCATCCCCAGAAGTAAGCGTCCGCGATGTCTTGCGGGGTCACATCGGTGGGCATGTTGACCGTTTTGCTGATCGCACCGGACAAGAACGGCTGAGCCGCGGCCATCATGGTGATGTGAGCACGCCAGCCGATGCTGCGAACACCGTTGGCCGGTTTGAATGCACAATCGAACACGGCCAAGTGCTCGTCCTGCAAACCAGGAGCACCTTCGATGGTGTCGTTGGCATCGACGTACTTGAGGATCTCGTCGATCGTGTCGGCGTCGTAGCCGAGCGTCTTCAAGCCGAGCTTCACGGTTTGGTTGACGATCTTCAACATCCCGCCACCGGCGAGTTGTTTGTACTTCACCAATGCGATGTCAGGCTCGATGCCGGTCGTGTCGCAGTCCATCATGAAGCTGATCGTGCCGGTCGGTGCCAGCACGGTCGCTTGAGCGTTGCGGAAGCCGTACTTTTCGCCGATTTCCAGCACACCGTCCCACAATTCGCGAGCGGCTTCTTTCAATTCGGCTGGGCCGTCATCGTTGATTTGATCGCAAGCATCACGGTGCATTTGCATGACGCGAAGCATTGGGGCTTCGTTTTCAACATAACCGTCAAACGTTCCGACGACGCTGGCCAGTTCAGCACTGGTGCGGTTGGCTTCCCCGTGCAGCAACGCGGTCAACGATCCGCACATGCCGCGAGCGGCGTCGCTGTCGTAAGGCAAACCGGCCGTCATGATGACGCTGCCGAGGTTCGAATAACCAAGCCCCAGCGGACGGAACTTATGGCTGTTGCGAGCGATGGGCTCAGTTGGGTAACTGGCGTGGTCGACCAAAATTTCTTGAGCGATGAAGAACGTGCGGCAAGCGGCACGGAAACGCTCGTGGTCGAACGATCCATCCTGCTGGACGAACTTCATCAAGTTGATGCTGGCCAGGTTACACGCGGTGTCATCCAGGAACATGTATTCCGAGCAAGGGTTCGATGCGTTGATCGCTCCGCTGTTCGGGCACGTGTGCCATTTGTTGATCGTCGTGTCGTACTGCACGCCGGGGTCGCCACAGTGCCAAGCGCACTCGGCCATTTTGTTGAGCAACTCTTTGGCGACGTAACTTGGTGGCTCGGTGGTCGGTTTGTCAGTGATCCAACGAGTTTGGAAGTTTTCGTTCTTGCGAACCGCTTCCATGTAGTCGTCTGTCAAACGAACTGACAGGTTAGCGTTTTGGAAACAAACGCTGGCGTAAGCTTCACCGTTGAAGTTCGAATCGTAGCCTTCGCGAATCAACGCGTGAGCCTTCTTTTCTTCCGCCCATTTGCACTCGATGAACTCGAGAATGTCTGGGTGCCAGACTTTGAGCGATTGCATCTTGGCCGCACGACGAGTCTTGCCGCCGGATTTCACGACGCCAGCGATGGAGTCATAGACTCGCATGAACGACAGCGGGCCCGATGGCGTTCCGCCGCCCGACAATTTTTCGCGTTGGCTGCGGATGGTCGACAAGTCGGTGCCTGTGCCGCTGCCGAATTTGAACAGCATTGCCTCGCTGCACGCCAGACGCATGATGTCTTCCATGTTGTCATCCACGGACTGGATGAAACAGGCTGACCCTTGTGGGTATTCGTACGGGTTGTCGGGCTGGGCCGTGGTGTTTTCGGTGCGATCCCAGTGCCAGTTGCACATGTCGCCTTCGACGTCGTACTGAGCGTGCAGACCAACGTTGAACCAAACGGGACTGTTGAACGCACCATGCTGGTGCAGGGACAACCAAGTCAGGTCGCGGTAGAAACGCTCACCGTCTTCGGGCGTGTCGAAGTAACCGTCGGCCAATCCCCAGTCGCTGATCGTGCGGGTGACGCGGTGGATCAGTTGACGGACGCTGCGTTCACGTTCGTCGGTGTTTTTAGGGTCGCCGTAGAAGTACTTCGAAACGACGACGTTGGTCGCCAATTGGCTCCACGAAGCCGGGACTTCGCAATCGGTTTGTTCGAACAAAGCGTTGCCCGATTCGTCTTTGATCGCGGCCGAACGCAGATCCCAGGCGGTGGTGGCGAACGGGGTGCGCCCGTCGTCAGGGCAGAACTTCGATTCGAATTTCAGACCGGCGCGATCGCCTCGCAGGGCGGTGCCGAACTTCTCGCGTGCGTACTCAACGCCATGCTCGGAATCGACCTTTTCCAAAGCGGGGTCGTTGGCGGGGATGCGGGAGGTCGCGTTCGACTCGGGCAGAACAGTGGACATAGCGCGTCACAAACTCCTTAAAGAGATCGTCCGTGGACGGTGCACCGGCAGTTGCCATTCGCGGTCCTCGCGAAACAACCGATCCCGTCAAATTTGAAATGAGAGCTGGCAGTCGCCACTGAGTGCTGCTTCCGTGAGCGAAACGAGCTACCGCGTGGTCCATGAAGTCGATATCGGATCATTGATCGTCAAAATCGATGCAAAGTGATTTGCTATCACTACCGGTAGTGGTTTCCATGCCGTTGAGGCACTACATGTGGGCGACGGCGGGAATATTAGAGGTTCCCAGGATTGTGTCAATCTCGATTTTCAAACTGTCGTAAACAGCGACCAGCAATTGGTTTGCGCGCCGTTCCCAAATCGAACACCTGGGGTCAACCGCCCCATGACCGCCGACGTAAAGCTCGCTGTGGTGAAGAGTTAGTGAATCTCCTGAGAAGACACCTCGACCTCGTGGAAAACTTGTCGGCAATCAAAATTTTCTTCTCATCACGCACCAACTACCCGGTCACTTGGGGCGATCGCGAGAGCTGGGTAAGAAGTAGTGGAAAGGGGCTCAGGGGAGCAGGACCACAGGGGCTCAGGGGTGGCTTGATTGAAAAAGTGAAATTGAAAATTGCAAATTGTAAAATCGGAGGGGTGGGCTTTGTGTTGGTTGCAGTAGATGGCTCGGACATGGTGCCAGGGCAGGAATTGGCCTGCCACAGACGCTCGCTGAACCAATCGGAAACCAATTTGCAATTTCACTTTTTCAATGATCGCCCTCCGGATCGCGGAGATCGTGGAGTCCTTAAGAGCATCACTGCCAGGCGTTTAACATCACCCTCCCCCTGGGAGGGTCGAGCAAAGCGAGGGGAGGGTCGAGCATTGGATCCAGCGCGTAACCTGCACAAGCCCGCAGCGGGCCGACGCTACCGAAGGGTCGGGATGCGAGCGACGAGCACGAGCACGAGCACGAGCACGAGCACGAGCACGAGCACGAGCACGAGCACGAGCACGAGCACGAGCACGAGCACGAGCACGAGCACGAGCACGAGCTAGAAGCTAGAAGCTAGAAGCTAGAAGCTAGAAGCTAGAAGCTAGAAGCTAGAAGCTAGAAGCTAGAAGCTAGAAGCTAGAAGCTAGAAGCTAGAAGCTAGAAGCTAGAAGCTAGAAGCTAGAAGCTAGAAGCTAGAAGCTAGAAGCTAGAAGCTAGAAGCTAGAAGCTAGAAGCTAGAAGCTAGAAGCTAGAAGCTAGAAGCTAGAAGCTAGAAGCTAGAAGCTAGAAGCTAGCCCCCCCCACTGTGGCCCTGAGCTTCTGCGGCCCTTTCCCACTCCCCCCCCATTCCCACCTTGACCGGCGTGGCGGGATCGGATTATCGTCAGTTCCATGAGCGGACAACTTTGCCTCCTACTGAATCTCGACCTCGGCCTTCTAGCGAACGGCCTGAGCGGATTCGTGGTGGACGCCTGACGGCGGTTGTCTCAATTTTCCATCGAATGAATTTGCCCGGGCCGCACTTGCCGCGACTCGGGTTTTTTTGTGCCCGAATGCATGTGCGGCGGGTGCGATTCCGGGGCTCCGAAGTTTATCTTCTTCCCTTTCCGAGATTGCAGTCCCATGTCTGACCAACCGACACCTGATGCCATGAACCAGTCCGCCGAAGCCCCGTCCTCTGAGAACGTGGCCACTCGCCAAATCCGAATTTTCGACACCACGCTGCGCGACGGCGAGCAATCGCCTGGTGCCAGCATGAACTTGGCGGAGAAACTCGAGGTCGCATCGGCTCTGGTCGATTTGGGTGTCGACATCATCGAAGCCGGTTTCCCAATCGCCTCCCCGGGTGACTTCGAATCGGTCCGGCAAATCGCCACCACGATTCGCGGGGCGACAATCTGCGGGTTGGCTCGTTGTGCCGAAAAGGACATCGATCGAGCCTGGGAAGCGTTGAAGACCGCCCCGCAAGCTCGCATTCACGTGTTCTTGGCCACCAGCGCCATCCACCGCGAATTCAAGTTGCGGATGACGCCCGACGAGATCGTCGAACGGGCGGTCGCCGGGGTTCGCCGTGCCGCTTCGCATTGCGATGACGTGGAGTTCTCACCCGAGGACGCCTGCCGGACCGAACACGATTTCCTGTGCCGCGTGGTCGAAGCCGCGATCGACGCGGGAGCCACCACGATCAACGTTCCTGACACGGTCGGCTACACCACACCCGGTGAGATTTACGATCGATTCAAAATGTTGCGGGACCGTGTTCCCAACATGGACAAAGCCGTCTTGAGCACGCACTGCCACGATGACTTGGGGATGGCGGTCGCCAATTCGCTGGCCGCAGTCGACGCGGGTGCCGGGCAGATCGAATGCACGATCAACGGCATTGGCGAGCGAGCCGGCAATGCGGCCCTCGAGGAATTGGTGATGGCAATGAAGACTCGCCAAGACTTCTATCACTGCCAAACCAACATCAATTCAAAACGCTTGGTCCCCGTCAGTCGATTGGTCAGCAAGACCACTGGCATCAACGTGCAACGCAACAAAGCGATCGTTGGTCGCAACGCGTTCGCACACGAATCCGGCATTCACCAAGACGGGATGTTGAAGGAACGCACCACGTACGAAATCATGTCGCCCGAAGAAGTCGGCTTCACCAAAACCGATTTGGTCCTCGGCAAACACAGCGGACGCGCGGCGTTGGCCGATCGTGCCAAACAATTGGGCATGACGTTGACCGGCGAACAGTTGCAAGAAGTCTTCGAGGCATTCAAAGAACTCGCCGACAAGAAGAAAGAGATCTACGACGGTGACATCGTCGCGTTGGTCCAACAAAAGATCAGCGAGACGGTTGCCCCAGAATGGACACTGGTCGATTACGAAGTCACCAGCGGCAAGAACCAAACGCCAAATGTGCGAGTCACGCTGCGACGCGACGAGCAGGACATCACCGAGCAAGTTGCACAGGGCGATGGACCGATTGATGCCGCGTTTTGGGCGGTCGAGAAGATCACCGGAATCCAAGTGGTCTGCAAAGACTTTCGCGTCCGCAGTGCCACGCTCGGTCGTGACGCGATCGGCGAAGTCAACTTGGAAGTCGAGCACGAGGGCAAGACTTATCGCGGCACCGGGGTGAGCACGGACAGTGTCGAGAGCACGATCTTGGCCATGCTCAACGCGATCAACCGCATCGTTGCTGGCATCGCATCGGATCCCGGCGAACTGCCTCAGCCCTGATCGCGGAGGCAGATCCGCCGCCCCACGATCAACGTTTAACGTCGCTCGCTGGGGCCCCCAGCGAGCCGAGCATGAGTCCAGCACAGTTGTCGCAGATGATGTTTGTAGCGCGCACGAAGTGCGAGCTGGAATGGATGCGACGCTGCTCGGCTTTCGGGAGCTGCTAGACGGAACAATTGGGGACAATTGTTTTACTCTGGAGCGGCATCACCCGTCGCTCGCTGGGGCCCCCAGCGTGCCGTGCATGAGTTCAGCACGGTGTCCACAGTGATGTTCGCAGCGCGGACGATTTGCGAGCTGGAATGGATGCGACGCTGCTCGGCTTTCGGGAGCCGCTAGACGGAACAATTGGGGACAATGGTTCTACTCTGGTGTCGCACTCATCCGTCGCACGCTGGGGCCCTCCAGCGAGCCGAGCGCACACTCACGGTGGGGACCACCGTGCTACAGGTTGGCTGATTGGAACTTGCGTGTTAGCGATCCAGATTATCGGGTCGTTTCTTCAGCCTCACCTCGACGGTCATCGGTTCGCCATCACGGGTCAGCTCAACGTTCAACAACGTTCCCTGCCCGAGATTCGCGATCAGACGCATCAGGTGACCAACGTCGCTGACTCGAACGCCATCGATTTTCAAAAGGATGTCGCCGATTTCCAATCCAGCAATGGCGGCAGGAGAATCTTCCCCCGTCACTCCGGAGATCAACGCGCCTCGGACACGCAGGTCATCGCCACGGTGCATAGAATCAGGAACTTCCGACAACAGCACTCCCAACCATCCTCGTTCGACCTTGCCCGTCTCACGAATGCGGTCGTAGATCTGGCGAGTCACGTTGCTGGGGATCGAAAAGCTGACGCCTTGATACGTGTCACCCACGATCGCGGTGTTGATACCGATCAAGCGTCCGCGGGCGTCGACGAGCGGTCCGCCACTGTTGCCCGGATTGACGGCCACATCACTTTGCATGAAGTCTTGATATCGAGCACTGGAACCATGCTGAACACCAGCCCGCACGACACGGTGCTTGCCACTCAAAATTCCAAACGTGATCGTACGATCCAGACCAAACGGACTGCCGACGGCCCACACGGGTGAACCGACACGCAAAGCATCGCTGTCCCCCCACGCAATTGGGATCAATCCGTCCGCGTCCACTTTCAAAACAGCCAAATCGGTGGGCATATCGCTGCCGACCAAAGCGGCGGGCAGCCGACGACCATCACTGAGCGTCACGCTGATCGCGATACCATCGGCAATCACGTGCCGGTTGGTCAGGATGTAGCCGTCTTTGTCGATCACCACACCGCTGCCTTGATCCGACAACGTGTAGCTATCTTCGCCGAGCAAACGTTGCAGATTGCGATCTTCTTCTGAAACCGAACGTTCCACATCGATGTGGACCACGGTGGGTCCGACCGCGGACGTGACCATTTCGTAAGCTCGGCTGAGCGAATCCAACGAAACATTGCGAAGACCTTCGACGCCGGTTTCGTTTTCCGCTCGCATTTCACCGCGGTGCCAGGCGTAGCGAATCTCTTCGACAATGTGTGGAACGCTGTAACGAGCCAGCAACAACATCAACGCCATCGTGGCCAGCAACGTCAGGCTTTGCAGGATCGGGTGAGGCTGCCCAGCATTCTGGTTGCGATCCGAATCCGAGCACCGGTCCGAAACAGGTGGCTTGGAGATCGGTGGCGGTGGTCCTTCTGGTTTTTCATCCTGACGCAAATTCGCCGACAGCAATTCACGACTGGCCGAGTCCGATCGACTCGAATTCAGAGCCTCATGGTCCTGCGTGTCACGGTTTTCCGAATCACCGTCTTCCGCGGATCCGAACCACTCCGTACCCATTCCATCTTTGGCCGCATTCAGCATGGCGGCCTCGGCGTCTTTGTCAGATGAAAAAACCGAGGGCACGGGGATGGGAGTGATCCCATCGAGCGACATCGGTTCGTCGGAGGGTTTGTCGGTTCGCATGGCCACATTTCCAAAAGGAAGACGCATTCAGCCGAAACCGAAAGCGAGGAGGTGCTGGTCCCCGTGGGAGAGATGCATTCAAGATGGAGATTGATTGTAGCGACCCGACGAAGCGAGACCGTAACAAATTTGCCTCCGCCCCGTTTACAGAGGGGTACGAGGAAGCAAACCAGGGCCGATCACAGCGATTTTCGCGGCTGAAAGGGCACATTTCCGCCCGGAGACGGTCGGGACAATCTTTTCGAAGGCATCCGTGTGTTTTCAAACCTAGACTTGCTGCGCGCGTTCGATGCGCGGTCAAACAAATTCGACCTAAAAAAGGTCCAAGAATTTGTTCTCGATTCGTGCATCCGTTGCTTTGCCGTTAGCCGGAGCAACCCTGCTGTCCCGAACGCGAAAACACCGACTTGCGACCATTGTGGAAAGATTCCACCGCATGGTCTTGTGGAATGTCCGATATCTAGGTGTGTCCCGGACACCGATTGCCTCCCAGCAAGGTTTGCCCAACGCAAACAAGTGGTTCCACGGACGACCAATTTAAAACCAAACCTTCCATGGAGATTCCCTATGAGCCGTTTCCTCGTTCCTGCCGTTTTGGCCTTGGCTGTCGTCGCTTGTAACGTTCAAGAAGCAAGTGCTTTCGGACACCTGAAGTCGTTGTTCGGCGGATGTGACAGTGGCTGCGACGTCGCTTGCGAACCAACTTGCGGTTGCGAGCCAATCTGCGAACCAGTTTGTGGTTGCGAAGTTGTCGAACCTTGCTGTGCACCAAAACAAGGCTTGCTTCAGCGTTTGTTCGCTAAGAAGCACGGTTGCGACGCTTGCTGCGAACCAGTTTGTGAGCCTGTCTGCGGATGTGAGCCAGTTTGCGAACCCGTTTGCGGTTGCGAAGTTGTCGACCCTTGCTGCGACAGCGCACCTTGCTGCGATCGTCCTGTAATGGGCCTGTTCAAGAAGTTGTTCAGCCGCAAGAACGCTTGCTGCGACAGCGGATGTGACATCGTTGAGCCAACTTGCGGTTGCGAGTACGTCGAGCCTTCCTGTGGCTTCGAAGCACCAGCTTGCGGTTGCGGACACTGAGCCGAAGAACCCAACACTGACTCAAATGACTCGGTTCGTGTACGAAGCCACAAACTGAGTCACCCTTGAGATTCCGATTGCCCTCGCGTTTGAAACTTCGGTTTTGAATGCGAGGGTTTTTCTATGCGCGGTCGCAAAAAAACAAAGACGCACACTTCCCCTGCGCACCGCTTGGTCATCCACCGAATCGGACCAACCAAACCGACGAGCGGTTCAGCTCTGACATTCCGGGCACCAATGCATTTTTCGCGATGCGACCGAGTCCACCGCGATGCTGCCTCCGCACTGCGGGCAATCCATTTTGCCGTAGATACGAAAACGCTCGTTGCCAGCCAACTCCTTCAATGGCTTGCCCGCTTCTTTCGCAGTGACGGTGATGATGCGGCCGTGTTTCAGCCCCAATTTCATCATCTTCACCAGCGATTTCCAAAGCCGCGTGAATTGGTCTGGTGAGAGTTTGTTGCCGGGGATGTGGGGATCCAATCCGGTCTCGAACAGGGCTTCGGCTCGAAAGATATTGCCCACACCAGCGACGATGGATTGATCCAGCAGCAAACCGCCGATGGGTTTGCCGCTTGCCGAAATCGCCGACCAAACCTCAGTCTTTTTGCCACCGCTGAGCGGGTCAGGACCCAGGGAATCACAAATCGATTTCTGGACCTCCGAATCAATCAAACGGCACTGACTCGGGCCACGAAGATCCAACGTATGCGTCGGGCTGATCGCTCGCAGGCGGACTTGCCCCTGCGGCGGTTCAGGTGGCGACGTTTGTTCGACATAGCTTCCGTAACGTCCCAAGTGAACGTGAACGATACGGTTCCCCTCAAACTCATAGAACAAGTGTTTGCCAGCAGCTCGCACTGATTCGAGCACACGACCGCTGACGGCGCGGGCTCCATCGCTGAACCGACCCTGCGGACTGGAGACATCCAACCGTTCCCCCGCGTAGCGCTGGTTGTGCTCGCGAGCTAGATAGTGAGTCTTGTGTCCTTCAGGCATGACAGGCTGACGAGGTGATTTGGGCGGGAGAGAACGCTGACGAACGACTTTAGCCAAGCGTCTAGCGGCCTGTTGATTCTGTCGCATCTCAAATGACAACGATCAGCCGGTCGGCGTTAGTAGCCAATGGGCGTCAGCTTCGGTTGGCATCCGGTTAACCGCCGCTAACGCGGTACGGCTGATCAAATCAACAGCTCACTTGCGGTCCACCCGACTCGCGAAGACCGGCCTCGCGAGGTGCCTTATAAGACAGCGAATGACTTTCGCTCAGGCTTCCTTGTAGACCACCTTGGAAGACCCTTCGACGATTCGGCCGATGGGAGAGCATTCGATTCCGGCCTTGGCAACTTGGCTGGCGACACTGGCGGCATAGTACTCGTTGACCACAACGGCCATGCCGATGCCCATGTTGAAGACACGTCGCATTTCCGAGGTTGCCACATCGCCGGTTTGTTGCAGCCACTGGAAAATTGGATTGGGAGTCCAAGCGTTCGGATCGATTTCTGCATTCACGCCCGGCGGCAAGATTCGGTCCAGGTTTTCCTCGATGCCACCGCCGGTGATGTGGGCGATCCCATGCAGGACTTGCTTGACTCGGTAATGCGACTGGATCGACCGGATTGCCGAAACATAAATTTTGGTCGGACGCAGGCAGACTTGTGCCAACGTTTCAGGTGTCTTCGTGTCTTGGTTCAGTTCGTCGATCACATCGCTCCATTGGTGCCCATGATCAGCAATGATTTTTCGAACCAGTGAGAAACCGTTGCTGTGCAATCCGGATGCTTGCAGTCCCAACACAACGTCACCGGGGGCGATCAGATGCCCATCGACCAATCGTTTACGTTCGACGACGCCCACCGCGAATCCGGCCAAGTCATAGTCGTCGGTGCCATACATGTCGGGCATGATCGCGGTTTCGCCACCGAGCAGTGCCAAGTCGCCATCGACGCAACCATCGCTGATGCCTTGAACGATGCGTTCCAAACGTGCGGGATCGTCTCGCCCCATTGCCACGTAATCGAGGAAGAACAGAGGCTCGGCACCGGTACAGATCAAATCGTTGACGCACATCGCGACCAGATCGATGCCAACCGTTTCGTGCTGGTTCATCGTCTGAGCGATTTTCAGCTTGGTCCCAACACCGTCGGTGCCGCTGACCAGAACCGGTTCTTCGTAGTTACGAGCGAACAATTTGCCGGGAAAATCCAAGCGAAACAGTCCGGCGAAACCACCGTCACTGGGCATGACGCGGGGGCTGAACGTACGGTGCATCAGCCGAGGCAAGCGGCTCATCGATTCAGCGTAGACATCCAGATCGACGCCGGCGTCTTTGTAGGTCGAAGCCATGAACGAGAAATTTGACGGGGAGGACGGGCTTGGAAACGCCCAATCATGACCGGCGAACCTCGAAATGACGAGACCGGGCCCCGAAATGGCGTGTCTCGATCGGATTCCTGCCTGATTTTCGGATTTCTCTGCACGGATTTGCTTCCCCGACGTCACTAACAAGGGTGGAGGCCATCCTAATCGCGATGTCTTTCGACGAAATCGATTGTTTTTTTGACTGCTACTGCCGCTCTGCCGGCTCGCTTTTTTTCACCGGAATTGTCCGATGCGTTTGACCCTTCGAACCTTGCTGGCCTACCTCGACGACATGCTCGACGACCAAGATGCGAAGTTATTGAAGCAAAAGATTGACGAAAGCAGCTACGCCACCTCACTGGTCGCTCGAATCCAATCCGCAATGGATCACCCTAGTTTGGGGGCCTTGTCACCAGATGCGGTCGGCCCGTTGGAAAATGCCAACGTCATCAGCGAGTACCTGGACAGCACCCTGTCGGCAGAACAAATCGCGGAGGTCGAACGAGTTTGCTTGGAATCCGACACGACGTTGGCCGAGGCCGCGGCGTGCCACCAAATTCTGACGATGGTGCTGGGCCAACCCGCACGAGTTGGCGATGGATTGAAGGAGCGGATTTATGCGTTGCCCTCCAGCGAAGCGCTTCGCAACATGGAACAACAAATTGAGCGAGCCCCCGACGCGAGTCCATCCAAAACGATCGCAAGTGCGGAAACGGCTTCTTATTCTTCGTTGGACATCCCCGGCGATGAGAAGGGTGCGACGGAAGTCCCCGGCGAAGTGGCTTCCGTCGATGCGGTCACCATCGGACAAGACGACACGCATTCAGGACAACCAATCTCTCCGGTCGGCCCGAGCGATTCCGGTGTGGCCGATGCCCCAACCCGACTCCGAAACCCGGTGGGGCATTCTGCGACGCCATCCTCGTCGCGATCCGAAGCTGAATTGGTTGCTCGGACCACACGAGCGATGATGCGCGAGGATGGCTATGGCGGCATGGTGCGTCCTTCACGAATCACACCTTGGTTGGTTTCGTTAGCTTTGGTTGCCGTCCTGCTCTTTGCACTCGGCAAAATCTTCGCCCCGCTGAGCGACCGTCGCATGGCGGAGCAAGACAAGTTGAACGACGAGACGGTCAACAACACCGAAGTGGACGCCACACCCACTGCTCCAACGCCCGGAACTAAAACCCAACAGTCCACCTCGCCGACCATTTCAGAATCGACAACTCCGAAACCGAGTACGACAAAAGAACCCTATGCAGGTTCTGACAGCACCGACACAGCAGCCTCATCCGATCAAGGCACCTCGCCCAGCGATGCTCCCATCACGGCAATGGACACTCCGGCAACTGACACTCCGGCAGCGACTGACCCCAAGCCCGAGCCCGAGCCCAAAGCAGAACCCGCCGCCCCAGGTTCAAACGAGACATCATCAACTGGAGAAGATGTGGCCGACGCTGCAATCGCGGATATGCCGGAAGCGGTCGATGCGGCACCACCGATTCCACCTGGCATGACACCACCTGAGACCACGCCGACCGATTCGGTCGCAGCCGCCGATGAGATCAGTCAGCCAGAAACACCGACCTCTGAAAGCGTTGCCGATGGAACGCAGGTGGCTTACTTGGTGAACGAGCAATCGGTCGTGTTGGCTCAAGACACGTTCGCCAACTCGACCGAATCCGATGATGAAACCGCTTCGGTCAATACCGCCGGTTGGCGTCGCTTGTGGCCCGCCAAGAACAAGGCCGCCGATGAAAGCGAGGAAGAAAAAGCAGACGCTCCAGCGGACGACCGCCTGCGATTTGTATCGGCCGGCCAAACCATCCTGGCCCCATCGTTGTACCGCCCGATCCTGGCGGGTGATCAAGGTCTCGAATGGACACTCGCCGGACCGACACGATTGTCGATCTCGCAAATGACAACTGCGCAGCCCGCCGCATCGGAAGAAGCGGCCGCAATCGAAGAGGTGGACGAGGACGCGGCTCCTGCAGCACCTGAGCTTGCGAAAACCATCACTCGATTGCATGACGGCCGATTGCTGTTGGCATCGACGCAAGAAAACGTGACGGCGGTTTGGGAATTGGGACCTCGCACAATCGAGATGACCATGCCCGAATCTCAAACGGTTTTGGCAATTGAAGTGACTCACTTTCGACCGTTGGGAATGGACCCACGTGTGCCCGCTAACCGAATGCCTGTTTACCGAGTTATCGCAGTCCAAGGCACCGTCGAACTGAAGGAGCAGCCACTCGAAGAGGACGACGCCGAGGCCGGTCCCGAGACGGTGACGCTTGCGTCCGGACAACAATGGCAAGGACGTGGCAAGTCGGCCGCTGAGGTGAGCGATGTGGAACGATTGCCAAATTGGATCGATCCACCCGAAAAAGCTGACTTGTTGGTCACTTCTGCCCGCGAAGGACTGTTGGAATTCGTCAGCCGTGATGGTTCGTTCGATGACAAAGAACTCGAGAAAGAACTTCGTGAAGCGATGGCGTTTCGACGCGTCGAAGTATCAGCCTTGGCCGCACAAACACTGCTGCTGATCGGTCGAGCGGATGTGTACTTCGGCGCGACAGGGATCCTCAGCACGCCGCGGCACCGGTTGTACTTCACCGAGCACTTTCGACAACTTCGCCAACACATGGCATCGGATGCTCGGGCGGCCAAAGCAATCGACGACGCCATTCAACAAGCCGAACAAGCGGACGATGAAACCTTGTTTGAACTGCTGGTTGGTTACAACAACGACCAACTCGAAGCGGGTGCGGATGCGAAGCTGATCGAATATCTGAATTCGAGCTCGATGTCGGTCCGAGTTCTGGCAATTGAAAACTTGCGAGACATCGTGGGTGAAACGCTGGGGTATCGTCCCGACCAAGAAAATGTGGCTCGTCGAAACAGCGACATCAAAAAGTGGCAAGCCCGATTACGCCGAGGCGACATCCGGTACTCCGCCGAAAAGTGATGCCCTTGAAATCAGGTCACGAAGGTTCAAACCCGGCGTGCTTCGGCCGGGTCGACACCCGTGGAAGACTGCACCGACCAAATTCGCGAGTGCACGATCGATGCCTCGCGTCTGGGGGAACATGACCGCCAAATTTGTGTCGCGCCAGTGTCGTGGATAAGATGCTTCGCCACCCATCCTTCCATCCCCACCCTCCTAATCGAGATCCCCAACATGATGTCTCTTTCCCTTTGTCATCGCCGCGTCGCTTTCATGGCGATTGCTGCTTCCATGATGTCGCTAATGCCTTGCTCCGGAGCGATTGCCCAAACGCCATCGACCATCGGCAAAGTTGAACGTCTGGATGATTCGCTGGATCAATACGTCGCAAAGGGAACCAAGATCGAAGTGCTTGCCGCCGGTTTCACTTGGACCGAAGGCCCCGTTTGGGTTCCCTCAAAAGAGGACGGTGGTGAAGGTTCCTTGTTGTTCAGCGACATTCCTCGCAACAGCATCTTTCGTTGGAGTGAGAGCGAGGGCGTTGAGTTGTTCTTGCAACCCAGCGGTTACACCGGCAACACGTACTATGGTTTGGAACCCGGCAGCAATGGTTTGATGCTGGATGCAAAAGGTCGCTTGGTGATGTGCGAACACGGTGACCGCCGCGTGTCGGTCCTGACCGTCGACGGTGGCAAACGAACGATTGTCGACAACTATCAAGGCAAACGGCTCAACAGCCCCAACGATCTGGTGTTCGACAAAGCCGGCAACTTGTACTTCACCGACCCGCCTTATGGTTTGCCCGAGCGCGCGGAAGACAAGCGACGTGAACTCGATTTCTGTGGTGTGTACCGTGTCACCAAAACAGGCGACATAACACTTCTGACGGATTCAATCGCTCGCCCCAACGGCATCGGATTGTCACCCGATGAGTCGACGTTGTATGTCGCGCAGAGCGATCCTCAAGAGCCGATTTGGATGGCGTTCCCGCTGAAGTCAAACGGAACGCTGGGCCAGCGCCGTGTGCTTGGCAACGCGAGCGACGCGATGAAGGAGTTCCCCGGTCTTCCTGATGGGATGGCGATTCACAGTGACGGAACTTTGTTCGCCAGTGGACCAGGTGGCATTTACGTGATGACTTCGGAAGGCAAATTGCTGGGACGAATCATCACCGGCGGACGCACCAGCAATTGCACTTTCGACAGCGACGAAAATTGGCTGTACATGACCGCCGACGACAAGCTCTGCCGAATTCGCATTTCACACTGAGCGAATCACGACAGCGATCAAGAACTCAGGGCCAATCTTCGCTCACCTAATTCATCAGGATTTCATCTGCGAGCGGAGATTCCCGTCGTGCAAATGCGGAAAGAGGTTGGCGGCGAGGCCATTCGCCACTCCGCCAACGTGGCCATCGCTCCCCCCGGAAAATCGAAACATCCGGCCACGTCGACACGCTCGGAACCGCGTTTTCTCCTGCCCCTAGAGGAGTTCGGTCCGGTTCCCATCCTGCTTGGATTAAGATGAGAGGCGGTCGACACCATGCTCAATGCCGGTGGGTACATCGCTAGAACCCAATCGTTCTATCTTTACTGGCCCAGAACGCGTTGCCGTTTGCAGGACGCAATGAGTCGGTGATTCCACCTGGCGGCATTCAGCAGCGATTGGTGTCTGACCACTCCCCGGTTTGCTTTTTCGGCCGGCAGATGGGTCCAATCTTTTCTTCGATTCCCGAGCGTCTTCATGAAATCACTCGTTCTGCCCTTCAAGTGGCTGCCCTCCAGAGGGTTTTCAAAAGGGTTACTGTTCGCGGGATTCTTCGCGTGTCTATCGGCGATGACGGTTCCGGCCGTGAATGCCGCCGGTCCTGCGGTCCCGCCTCAGGTGGCGATGATCAACGACTCGATTGAACAGGTCTGGCGAGATTTCTCGATCCGTCCTGCCGCGGAAGCTGACGACGCGACTTGGTGCCGCAGAGTGTATTTGGATGTCATCGGGCGAATTCCATCGCTCGAAGAATTGTCCGAATTCATGAGCGATCGCGATTCGAACAAACGAGCCAACTTGGTCGATCGATTACTCAATGACGATCGCTACACCGAAGAGTATGCCAATCATTGGTCCACCGTTTGGACGAACCTATTGATTGGCCGCAGTGGTGGCACGGACCGTCGAGATTTGACGAATCGAACCGGTATGCAGAAGTATCTTCGCGACAGCTTTGCGGGAAACAAAACTTATGACCAAATGACTTATGAATTAGTCACGGCCGAAGGGTCCACGACACCGGGCAACGCCAACTTCAACGGCGCGGTCAACTTCTTGGTCGACAAAGTCAACGCGGAAAAAGGTACGCTCGCAACCAGCAGCGTTTCGCGAATTTTCTTGGGCCAACAAGTCCAGTGCACACAGTGCCACAACCACCCGTTCAACCAGTGGAAACAACAGAAGTTTTGGGAGTTCAACGCGTTCTTCCGCCAAACCCGTGCTCTACGCCGGTTCGTTGATGGAACGCAGGACATCGAGTCCGCTGAATTGGTCAGCCAAGACTTTGCCGGGGAAGCCAACGATCCCGAAGACGCGCTGGTGTTTTACGAACTGCGAAACGGCCTTCAAAAGGTCGCGTACCCAGTCTTCACAGACGGCACCGAAATCGAAAAGAGTGGCTTTGTCGAAGACGTCAATCGCCGAGAAGAACTCGGACGCTTGATGCTGCAAAGCGAGTACTTGGACAAAATGATCGTCAACCGAATGTGGTCGATGTTCCTCGGCTACGGATTCACTCGTCCGATCGATGACCTGGGTCCACACAACCCATCATCGCATCCTGAGTTGCTGGAAAACCTGGGCAAGGAATTCCGAGCGAATAGTTATGACTTGAAGAAGCTGATCACCTGGATCACGCTCAGTCGTCCCTATCAATTGGCATCGACGCTGAGTGCCAGCAACGAGATCGACGATCCAACGATCGGTGAGTCACCCAAATTTTCGCGGTTCTATTTGCGTCAGATGAGCGCTGAACAACTCTACGCGTCGATGGTCACCGCCAGCAACGCTCAATCCAAGGGCAGCTACGAACAACAAGAAGCCGAACGTCGCCGTTGGTTGTCACAGTTCGTTGTCGCTTTTGGAAACGACGAAGGAACCGAAACAACCACCTTCAATGGATCGATTCCACAAGCGTTGATGTTGTTCAACGGTGATCTCACCAAGAACGCGATCAGCCTCGAAGCGGGATCGTTCCTTGATCAACTCAGTCAAACCGGTCGTTCGCCGAAAGATCGTGTGACGCGATTGTTCCTCAGCGGTTTGGCACGTCGTCCGACCAAGAACGAAGTGTCGATCGCCAGCAAACTGTTGGTCGCTCGCAAAGGCGATGAGCCTGAGATGTTGCAAGACATGTGGTGGGCGATTCTGAACAGCAACGAATTCATCATGCAGCACTGACGCCGCATCGAATCGACCTCGAGACCCGCTACCTCAGCGAGTCTTCTATTCAAAACAAATTCGCGGTGGCTCGTCCATCGCCTCCAACCGACCACCTTTTCTTTCCCGGAGTTCACCATGGATCTTTCCACACCAAACGGCATGACGCGTCGTCACTTCATGAGCCACTTGGCTGGGTCATCTGCCGCAGCTGCTGCCGCGTGGACTCTGGGTGGCAACATCGCCGCGCAAGCCGATGAGATGCGACGCAATCGCAAGTCCGCGATTTTGCTTTGGATGGGTGGCGGTCCAGCAACGATCGACATTTGGGATTTGAAACCCGGTGCTCCGACCGGCGGCCCATTCCGTCCGATCTCAACGACCGGTAACGCTCAGATCTGTGAGCACATGCCGATGGTCGCTCAACAAATGAAGCATCTGTCAGTCGTTCGCAGCATGTCGACTCGCGAAGCCGACCACAGTCGCGGCAGCTACTACATGCACACGGGCTACGTTCCCAATCCCAACATCGAACACCCAAGCTACGGCAGCGTGATCGCTCACGAGTTGATTGATCAACGACCCGAGTTGGAGATCCCTCCATTCGTTTCGGTTGGTGGTGCGGGTGCCGGACCTGGTTTCCTGGGGATGGCTTGGTCGCCTTTCTCCGTCACCAGCAACGGTCGTGTTCGCAACTTGAAAATGAACCTGGACGATCAACGTCTGCTGCAACGCATGGCGGCACTGAACATGATCGAAAGTGGGTTTGCCAAGCGGACCCGTGACACGCCCGCTGCTGAACACGCGAAAGTGCTGGGGAAAACGCTGGACCTGATGACCAGTGAGCAGATGGAAGCGTTTCGCGTCGAGAAAGAACCCGATGAAGTCAAAGAACGCTACGGCACCGACAACTTTGGCCAAGGATGCTTGCTGGCCCGTCGTTTGGTCGAAGCCGGAGTGCCGTTCATCGAAGTCGACCTGGGCGGCTGGGACATGCACAACAACATTCACGCGACTCTCAAAGACACCAAGTTGCCAAATTTGGACCGCGCCATGAGTGCTCTGGTCGAGGATTTGGCCCAGCGAGAATTGCTGCAGGACACCGTAGTGATGTGGATGGGTGAATTCGGCCGGACACCTCGAATCAACGCCAACGCCGGTCGAGATCACTTCGCCCGGGCGTGGTCTTGCGTGGTCGGCGGAGCGGGAATCAAGGGCGGTTTGGCCGTCGGAGAGACCAATTCCGACGGAACTGCGGTTGAGACGGAACCCTATAGCAGCGAAGATCTGATGACGACGGTCTGCAAAGGCTTGGGAATTTCAACCGAAACCACCTTCACCAGTAACAACGGACGACCGATGAAAATTGCTGGCGGCGGAAAGCTCATTCGTGAATTGGTGGCCTGAGACCCAGGCCAATGGATGTGTGAGTGAACTTTCACCAGCTGAATTAGTTGTCCGCCACCAAGATGGAATTTGGCGGTATTTGCGACTGCTCGGATGTGACGCCGCCACGGCGGACGATTTGACGCAGGAGACGTTTCTGCGTGTACTTCGACGAGACAACTTCGTTCAACATTCAGACGAAGCCACCTCAGAATACCTGCGACGGACGGCCTACAACCTCCTCGTTTCCTATCACCGAAAGTTTGGACGGATCCACCTTTCTGATTCACCTGAGTTGCTGGACGAGAGTTGGCAACGTTGGGCGGGCAAGGATTTGACGGGCAATGAAACCGTCGAAGCCCTCCGAGAATGCATGGAGAGCCTGACCGAACGTGCTCGTGACGCCTTGGCGATGCGTTTCGTTCACAACACACCGCGAGTGAAAATCGGGGAAAACCTCGGCATCTCCGACCACGGAGCCCGAAACCTGATGCAGCGAGCGAAAGCACAACTTCGAGATTGCGTGGAAGAAAAACTCCGCGCTATAACCCAACCGTCATGAATACCAATCCATCTCCCGCTGAACCACACAACGAAGGACCTGAGAACCAGGGCCCCGATTCGTTGCGTGACGATGCCATGTTGGACCTGCTGCTGCAGGAAGCACTCGGTGGTCCAACACCTCCCGATCAAACCGGACTCATTCTGCAACGACTGGCAGATAAAGAAGAAGGCTCACATACGAAACGCACGGGGTCCAAAACCGGTTCCGTCAGCGAGACTTCGCGATCATCGAAGTACACCTCCAAGCTATCAATCGTCACGCTTCTGATCGGAACCGCCGCCGCGTTGTTGCTGAGCGTCGGAATCGCCTTGGGATTGAAATATCGATCCGACTTGGCTTTGCAAGCTCGAGCCGACGAAGCCGCCCAGAATGCGCCCTCGGTTCCTGGACCGACTGCGATCGTTGAGAACGAGGGCAATGACGCCTCGCCACAACCCAAATCGACTCCGAGACAACGTCCTCAACCAATTGAATTGGCTGGCAATCCATCGAACAACAACGCTGACGAACTTGGCTCGTCGACTAACGCTTCGCCGGAAACCCTGGATCAACTGACGATCCCACGCGATCGTAATTCAGGTTCACCTGCACCGATCACCCTGGTTTCCAAGACGGTTGATTCACGTTGGCAATCGCACTGGAAGCGACTTGGTATCAATCCCACGCCATCGCGTGACAAGGATTCCATCCGGCGAGAGCTATCCGATCGATTGGGAATCGAGGTTCCTGTCGAGGCAATCGGCGACTCCGCAGCGATTCAAGTTGCCCTCCAAAAACCATCCAACCGTCAAGCGATCTCCAACCGTCTGCTTGCGTCGTTCCTTGGTAAGAGCTCACAAAACGAAAACGCCACCAAATCACTCAGCGAAGTGTTGAGATCGGGAACGGGCGCGGACCGGTTGATCGCATCGTGGATGCGTCCTTCGCAAACGACGCCAAAGGCTGGCGATCAAGCATCCGCCTCCAAGACACCCGCTGCGACGCCTTGGATTCGCATGCTGCAACCTGCGGACTTGCACGAAGTCACCGTCAAGACAGCCGCATTGACGAATCACCAAGACTTACGTTGTCAACGTTGCCACGATGTTCCCAACGCGGGTGATGAGGTTCCCTCTCAAGCCGATTACTGGAGCGTTGCTGCTGGTTTGGCACCGCTGTTGAATCCTTCGCGTGCTGGGAAAGATTTGTTTTACGACACGTTGGATGGTCGCCGGCAATTGGCCAGCCCTCCCACCGAAGAACAATCACAGGCCTGGTCTGAGGGCTTGATCGGTTCGCGTGATCTAGCGGAAGGCATTGTGTCCACGTTGTTCACGATGGTCCATGATTCGCCGTCAACGACCAGCCCGTTTGATCTGTCGGTTGCGTCGGCAGCTTCTGTTCCGCCCGAGACGCTACGTCCATTGGTCGATGATTTGATCGCCAGTGATTTTGACGTTCTGCGTTGCCTATCGATCCTGCTGTCCGATGCCGTGATGACTCGCTCGGTACCTGAGGCGATGTCGGCTCAGGGCATCTTGGTCGCTGATGATGAGCAGTGGTCCAACGCCGTTGCCGCGGTCCACGCGATGGCCGCTCGATCGCCGTTCCGCCGGCCTGAATCCGCCCAACGTCGCTTGCAGGTCGCCCAACTGGACGCCAAACCAAATTGGCCCGCCGGCAGCGGTCGAGATGCATTGCTGGCTCAACCACTCGGCAGTGAAATGACCACCGACGGGTCGCCTTCCGACTCGGGTGACCGCCGTCCCGACAAGAACCGGGATCGCAAAACCGTTGTGGCTTCGACCGGCTATCCAATGCGTTCGTCGATGATCGTTCCGGCGTGGATTTCGCGGTTGCCGGACTTCGACAGCCGATTGGACCACGTCGCTCATCTGGCGGGTCAATTGAAACTCAACACCGCCCAGCGTGAATTGGCCCACCAAGCTCTCGCGTCTGGCGACGATGAGGCGTTGATCTTCGAACGCTTATGGTGGATCATCCGGCCCAACAGTTGATTGTTTGTGGCCCGTGAATGGATCCGAATGTTTTGAAGACTCACCCAGCGTTCGGACAAATTCACGTTTCAGATTGCATCGATGGCATGGCTGAATTGCCCGCCGGCTGCATCGATCTTGCGTTCGCCGACCCGCCGTTCAACATCGGCTACACCTACGACGTCTACGACGACTCGTTGGAATCCGATGAATACATCCAGTGGTCCGAGAGCTGGATTCGCGGCGTGCACCGCGTGCTGGCCGATGACGGAGCTTTCTGGTTGGCAATCGGCGACGAGTACGCCGCTGAACTAAAGGTGCTCGCACAGCAGATCGGCTTTCAGTGCCGAAGCTGGGTCATCTGGTACTACACCTTTGGCGTGCACTGCAAATACAAGTTCACGCGATCTCACGCTCACCTGTTTCATTTCGTCAAAGACGAAAAACACTTCAAGTTCAACGCAGACGATCCATCCGTGCGGGTGCCTTCGGCTCGGCAGTTGGTCTACAACGACCGCCGCGCCAACAGCAAAGGCCGGATGCCTGATGACACTTGGATCCTGCGTCCTCAGGATCTGCCCTACGGCTTCACGGCCGACGAAGACATCTGGTACTTCCCCCGAGTCGCAGGCACGTTCAAAGAGCGTGCTGGATTCCACGGCTGCCAAATGCCCGAACAATTGCTCGGCCGCATCATTCGGGCCTGCAGTGATCCCGGTGACAAAGTGCTGGATCCCTTCAGCGGAAGTGCCACCACGGTCGCCGTTGCCAAAAAGCTCGGTCGCGAATTCATCAGCTTTGAGATGAGCGAAGAATACGTTTCCCTCGGAACCGAACGTCTCGAACAAATTCGCGTTGGCGACCCGCTCACTGGTGCCGCAGACCCGCTTCGCAGTGCCCCCGCCACCAACGGAAAGAAGAACGAATCCAAGGCGGAAAAGCTGGCTCGCGAGGAGGAAGAACGACAACGCTGGGCAACCCAACAGGTCGGACCTCAGTTGGAATTCCAGTTTGAAACCATGCGTGCCATGACGGATGGCGAACTGATCAACGCCTTTCGCGAAATTCATGATGGCCACTCCGTCGATCGGGTGCTGCTCGATCCGGTCCTCAGTGATCGTCTGGAATCCGCCTGTCGCCGAATCTCCGAACGCGAGCCCGCTTCGTCCCGACGCCAGCGACTGATCGAACTTCGCGCGTCTGGTGCGTTGACCGCGGAAGGCATTCACACCGAGCGTCCCACGACGATCCCAACGACCACACTGGAACGGTTCAGCTATGCCGCTGAATTGGCGTGGGCGATCCTGGTGCAACGTTATCCCGAACACAGCTTGGACGATATTTTCACCGATCCGAAGTTGCTGGAAGAGTTCGATCGCGAAGCGTTGCTGCATGCGGCGGATGCCGATCCTTTGACTCTTCGTTGGTGTGCGACCCAGCTACGATCGTGGGCGACCACTGCCCGAGAGCACCAACCCGGCGCGGACGAACCCGAGCCATCGACCCCAAAGTTCTCAGCCGCAAAAAACTGGACGACCACATCTGGGCCGACTTCGAAAAGCGGCTCCGCCAAAGGTGGCTTGTACCAGGTGCTCGCCCAAGACGGTTCCGTGTTGTTCGTGGGCGAAACTTCCGACTTCACCGTTCGTTTTGGCGACCACCTCGCCAGCGAATCGGCAGCACGCTTTTGGCGAAACGAGGCCGGCGGCCAACCCAAAATCCGCACTGCGTCGATCCAGGACGCAACCGGCCCCGAACGACGCCTCGCGATGTGCCAATGGCTGCAAGAGAACCCAGCTGCATCACGGAACCTCGTTTCCCTATGGAGCACCGACATTCCACTGGGCGCAAGCACCCCTTCTTAAAACAGACGCTCGGAATGAGCATCCCGAGAAACTACAATAGCTGGAACTGAATATAGATCCAGCATCCATCTCGGTCTATGTGCTGAAGTTTGGCTGACACTGGTTCGACGTCTCCATCGCAGCAAGTTACTCAGGACGAAGGAAGAGCTTTGATTCCCGGTCGAGCCCAAAGGAACCGTCGCGGACGAAGCACTCACCGCAGAAACGCGGCTGCCAATCGCCGTCGCGCGCGGCTGGAGCAATTGGAATCGCGATGGATGCTCGCCGCCGATGCAATCTCGGATATGCCAGAGAGCACGCCGCTCGTGTTTGCGCCCGTCGTGGAAGGGCGAGACTTACAAATTGCACGCTCGACGGGCGATCTGCGTCAGACCAGCAATCGATTCTCGCTTTCGACCGAGGAGCAAACGGAACTTTCGCTCTACGTTAATTCTGGTGGTTTAGCACTCACGTTCAGTGCTACTCTTTTCGACGAAGACGGGAACTATGTCACAAGCAGTGATCCATATGCCCAACACGATCACAAATCGATCCTCGTCCCGGAAGCGGGTGAGTATCTACTTGAAGTCGATCCCTCATTTTCCTCCGACTATGCCAGCGACTATCAGCTGAGGGTACTACAGGGGAGCTTGCCCTTCGAAACCGAATCGCTCGCCCCGCTTCTTTCGAATTTGCAGGGCATCGGAACAGCCAGCGTTGCCGGTGTGATTGCCAGCGGATTGCACGACGAAGACATCGACTCGTACTCGCTCGGATTTTTGGCCGAAGGAACGCGAGTCGATTTGACCGCCAGCATTCCGAGTGGTGGGACCGCCGCACCAATCATCGAGCTTCGCGGCTCACGCGGCATCGTTGTCGATCAGAACCCAGCTCGAGGCAAGGTCGAAGCCGTTGTTCCAAGTGCCGGCACATACGAGGTGCGAGTGCGGCAGGAAACAGTCTTTGGCGATAGCCAATATAAATCTCGAGGTCGGAATACAAAAATAGAAGCCGAACAATTGGCCCACGAAAGTGGCGGACACTTGCTCGCGATCAACAGCGCCGAAGAACAATCGCTTTTTGAACCAATCGAAAGTGAAACCTGGATTGGAATCAGTCTGGGCGAACACGAGTCTGTCGACTCGCTGAGGTGGTCCAGCGGTGAAGAGATTACCTATAACAATTGGCGGGAAGGTGAGCCAGCCTTGCACTCGCATGAATCGCGTGGCGATGGAGTCATGGATCAGTCTGGTAAATGGGCTCTAAAGCAAGTCTTCTCCTACATCAGCAAGACGACCATCATCGAACTTCCACGAAACGAAGATGATCCGGTGTCTTCGTTTGCGGGTCCCGATGCGTTGTATTTGCTAGACGTTGTCGTCACCGACGCGGATGCCCCTCAAGTTGTATCGGTATCGGGAATCCCTACGCACGATATCGTTGCGGATTCGCCGTTGATTGAACTTGGTTTTGAATTCAGTGAGCCCATCCAGGCGACTGGCGACCTGAACCATATCGTTGATCTACGCGAGGCAGGCGTCGACCGCGAATTCTTTACCGATGATGATCGACTCTTCCAAACAACATCCAAACTTGATTCACCGACTGAACTCGTCGTCTGCATCATGGATGGTCCCATCGCGGATGGCCACTATCAGATTTCCATCTCGGATCAACTGACGGACTTGTTCGGAAACCCTTTGGCCGCTGGTGCTGGGTACAGCAAATCTTTCGAGATCGCGATTGACACTAAACGCTTCATTTTTGAAGGAGTCGACAACGACACCATGGAAACGGCGACGCCGATTCCATTGACGCCAGACTTGGGAGGAACAGGACTTTCGCACACGACTCGAACCGGCCTGGGGTTGATAAGCCAATACGGAGATCCGGACTATTGGACGTTTGACGTCGCAGCGGCATCTGAAATTGCGGTCCGTATTACGGGCAGTGGACGAGGACTGACATTGCTGGACGCAGATGAAAATGTGCTGGCACAAGGCAACAATGTGATCAACGCAGTTTCATTGCCAAAAGCAGGCCAGTACTTTGTCCTCCTCTCAGGATCCCTTGGATCAGATGCAAACGCACCGTATCAACTTTCTTTGGATGTCTCCCAATCGATCACGCTGGAAACCAACTCCAGACAATCGAACATCAATCCCACAACCGAGGACATTGAGTTTAACGAAACGACCAATCCGCGACTGGCCACGGTCGCCGGTGCATTGTCCGTCGGCTCGGACTCCCCACAAGACAGATTTTCCCTGGGCACATTGAACGCGGGCTCAACAGTCTCGCTCCGATCAATCCTTCCATACTGGAGCACACTGAAACCTTTTGTTGAACTCTATCGTGGTTATGAAAGAGTTCTTGACACCAATGTTTCAGAAGAAGTCTTTGAAGGCACGAGTGCAACGGACGGAATGTACTATGCCGTTGTACGAGCTGACATTGGATACGGTTTGCATGGCCAGTACATCCTCGACATCGAGATTGATGACGACATCGCTCCGAAACTTCTCGGAACCCCGGGCTTGCCCGCCGCGGACGAAGCAGGCACTGAATTGATCGGTCGCTTCGCCTTGAACTTCAGCGAAGAAGTCTTGCTGGAAAACGACTCGATTGATCTGCGTGAAGCGGGCGACGATGGCCAATTCGATACAGATGACGACCGGTCATTCTATGTCGAATTGACGGGCGATGAAACCAATTCCTATTTCGAGTTCATCGTTAGCGATGGCCCGCTCGACACCGGACAATTCCGTTTGAAGCTAGATGCCGACATCACGGACTTGTCTGGAAACACTTTGGATGGCGACAACGCCGTCACACAATTTTTCCAATTGAATGCCGTCGACAACACAGAAATCTTTGAAGGTTTTGACAACGGCCAGCGCGATCGAGCGACCGTTTTGCCACTCGAATTGGATCCAACCGGAACCGGATTTTCGCGAACGCCTCGATCGGGCGTGGGTCTCATTGAAACCTTCAACGACACCGATTGGTGGAGCTTCGAGGCTGAGGCTTCGCAAACCATTCGCGTCACGCTTACGACGAAAATGATTGAATCCCTGGATCTTACGGTCACGGACTCCGAGGGTCACACAATTGCTGGCACACTGGCAATGCACCAACAAGTCGACAAGTCGACGTTAGTCAATCGTTTCCAGGTTCCGAGCGACGGCGAATACTACATTCAGATTCAAAAGCGACACTTGATCTACAGCGAGCATCAACGCGACTACGAATTGCGAATCGATACTGTTGCAGGCCAAGCGTTGGAGTCGAGAGAACAAGCAAACCAGCACAAAGGACATGGCGACACAATCGTGTTGAACTCGACCCCGGATGGATCGCTGAAGGGATCGATTGCCGGGACACTTCTGCTTGCAGATCGTGATACTTACAAACTGGGCTCTCTCGAACCGAATCTTCAAGTTCGGTTCACCATCGATCGACCTGAGTGGAGTCAAGTCGAACCGGTTATCGGTCTTTACGGTGTGGGCTCAGCGTTCACCGAAATCTCTCCCGACGAAGACGGTAGTTTTCGAGCGTTGACGACCGACCGTGGGGAATATGAAGTGCTTGTCGCGGCCAATCCGAAAGGGAACGGCGCCGGTTTCGATGGACAGTATGTGTTGAACGTGGAAGCCATCGACCCTGTGCCGTTCCAAGTCACCGAAATCCGCGGGCTACCTTCGGACAATAGCGAGACGGACCAGATGCTGTCGGATTTCGAAGTGACCTTCAATCGCAACCTAAGTGAAGGCTCGTTCGAAACATCCAAAGCCTCAATTGTGGAAGCCGGTGCGGACGGTCAGTTCGGCACCTCGGACGATCAATCCTACGCACTCAAGCACGAATTCGCGTTCGCCCATGGAAAAACGCAGTATGACCGTCTCCACTTCTCCGTTGATTCAGGAGTGAACGTTCTGCGTGAGGGCAAGTATCGACTGCACTTGCCCGCTAGCTTCCAATCGCGATATGGCGAACCGCTCGAGGAAGGCGATGGCTATTCAACAGACTTCTCGATCGGAGAATTGCCCGACGGGTATCTTGTCGAAGGTCCCACAAACGATGACCGGACTGGCGCGGTCCATCTTGATCCTGAGGCACCTGGTTCGAATTGGTTGGTCCGCGGCATCGGATCGCTGGAACGAGATGACGACATCGATCACTGGAGCATCGACGCGTCAGCCGGAGATTGGGTCACGGTTTGGACCCCCAATCGATCCAGCTCTTATTTTGCGACGTCAGGCCTTTCGAACGAAGCCGGCCAATACATGACCGCGAGCTCGCGTCATCACCAGTATCCGCAGCAGGGTGCATTCCAGCACTATGTAATCCCCACTGATGGCACGTACTTCGTAGCAGTTGAAGGCAACACAGCCCAACTTCCGAATGACCGGCTGTATGAACTCTGGGTTCACATTGCTCCATTGGCCGATGGTGGAACACCGGTCGAAGGCTATCACCGCGACCATCCCATTTTTCAAACAACAGATCGTGGAGAGACCGCCGTTGTCGCCGACTCCTTCATCAGCGACGAGTCCGGCTCCTTCTACCCCTATCATGAAACAACTTACGACATAGGTCATCTGCCAGAGCACACTGACATTCGGATCGACACCCGTTCGACTACCTGGACGTTCGCAAATCCGTTTCTCCTTCTTGATCCAATTGCAAATCGAAAGTCTCAGCGATTTGTTGTAACAGGAACGATCACGGACCAACTCGGTACCGAACTGACCATCGGCCCATCGAATCTCTACCCGGGACACGTCCCGAACTCTCAGCAACGAGCAGACTATATCGTTGAGATTCAGTCGTTTGACGTGACCGCTCCGAAAATCTCGCTGGATATCGAAACTGATTCAGACACTCACTATGTTCGTGCCTCAGCGAGTGACAGTGACGAACTCGGTCGCCAAGGTTCGGGTGTGGCACAATTGTCACTGTTTTCGATCCATGATGGATTGCTCTCGCATCGACAGGCGGGCACGACTAATCGCATCGAACACACAATCACCTCTGCCCATGCCTCCCATTTCTTTGCGACCGCAACCGACCGTGTCGGGAACCGGTCCATCCTCGACCTAAGCGATCAAGACCTGGGGCCGATATCGATCGACTCGGCCATCGCGGACAATTCTCTTGTGACATGGCCTTCTCAGATTATCGTCGGGTCCGGCACCAGCCTCACTTGGTCGGGACAGTGGGATGTGCTGCTCCCCATCGTCCGCGACAACCGCCTGTACCACCGCGTGACAGCAGGCGATCAGGTCATCGAATTGGAAGCCGTTTCCGAGGATCAAAATCCGGTTCTCGCACACGACGTTGATCGGAGCGGGAGCGTCTCAGCGATCGATGCACTGCTAGTGATCAACCATCTCAATAGCGAACAAGCTCAAACCGGAACATGGTTGAGTCTTGGCGGTCTCTACTTCGACGTCAACGGAGATTCTCGATTCAGCCCACTGGATGCATTGCAAATCATCAACCAATTGCGTTTTGGCCCCACCTCAGGAGAGTCTGAATTCATTCCAATTGAACAAACCGCTCCTCAGACCTTCATCTGTCGATTCGCACCATCGGACGACTCGCACGAAACAATTCACTCGGTGAACGATCCGGCAATCCAGGCACAAGCGACCAACCAATTCATCGATGCGACACCCGCCGTTCCTGCATCGCAATCCTTGTCGGAGCTCGGCACATCAACACGCGATGAGCCACGAATGCCACTCGACCCAACAACCGTCGATGAAGTCCTCACTTCATCGATCAGTTCCGATTTAAAACATTTGGTTTAGGCATAACCATCGTGCAAACGATTCGATGACGAGTCTTGGAAATCAACTCCCAAACATTTCATCGATTTGCTCGATGTAGTCGAGTGCTTCTTCAATGGACTCGACTTCGGCCCCTGGAACACGACCAGCCCGATCGCATTCGCCCAGCACAACCAAATCCTCGTACCATTGATGAGCGACCAAACGTTTTCGACGACGTGCCCCGATCGTGCGATCATGGATCTTGTGAGCTTCCATGTGATTCGCAATCAGCCAGCTCGTTCGGGTTGATACAAACCCTTCGATCGATTCCAACCCTGCCGACACGTGGTCATCCGGATCGATTGCTTTGCCAATGTCATGCAACAACGCTGCGAGCAGAAACTCTTCGTCGTAGGGCATTTGTTCTTTGGCGTGCCCGTAGACTTGCAGACTATGGAACAACACATCGCCTTCGGGATGATAACGCAGATTTTGCTGAACGTTTTCCAAAGGAACCAACAACGACAAGAACACGGCGAACCGATCTGAGCAAGAATCCATTTCTTCCAACCTCGCAGCTTGTTGCTCTGGATCGATGTTGTGTTCCAACACAATCAAACGTTCCAACTGAGACAAGCTTGCCCGTTCGATCGGTTTGTTGGTAATCGAACTTTGAAACCGAAAGCCGAGCAAGGATGGGTGATAGACAGTGAGCTCAATTGGAAATTCATCACGAACATGAATGTGCGTAAAAATTCTCTGCTCACCATCCTTCTTCACGCGTTTGCGTTGAAGCTCATAGTAGACGCCGAACTCGTCTAACTTCATCGTGATGCGATGTGGATTGGATGCAAAGACGTGCACATCCACATCGGATCCTTGCCGGATCGCGCCGCCAAGAACACTGCCGATCAACCGCGGATGGAACTCCTTCAACTGACGCAGCCACCATGCCGCTCGCAATCGCATTTCGAGCAAACGATGCCGTTGGTGATCACTTCCCTCATGCAAACGAGCGAGAACCTGAACTTGCTCGCGAATTTCAGCGTTAGAGGGTAAGTCAGCTGGCTTGACCCATCCTTTGTGAATCCTTCGAGCCGCCTTCTGTTTGGCTTGGTAGTACTCACTGACGTCGCGTGAGTACATCAAACGTGCCGCCTCCCAAGCAATTTGGCGGCGTAGTTTCATCGATGACATGAATGAGGTCTGACGACGCAAACCCAACAAACGAGAAAAGAAAACATCGAGTTGTCGGCCTGTTTTCGCACACCGCGCCGATTTGTCAAATCAAAACAAAAACCGCCTCGCAATCTCTACCGGCAAAAAGGTGTCAGGTACCTTTTTGGAAGAATAGGCAATTTCCTCGCTGGCATCCGCCCGATTTTTGGGTCGGCCGATGTACACGTCCAATTGCTTTCGCCCACCGCCGCAATCTCGTGAGAGTTCGCCTCTTCAAAGCACAAAACGTGACTACTCGAGCAGTTGTTTTCCGTGTTACCGATGCGCGTGGATCAGTGCCCCGAGGCCCGGGGCAAATTGCCTAACCTCTCAAAAAGGTACCTGACACCTTTTAGGTCACTCGGAAGCGGCGGGCGAGCCAGGTTGATGGGATAATGAGGGCGAAGACGCAGAGCGATGGGATGGCTCCGGCACCGAGCATGGTGATCGCGGCCATCAGTGGAATGATGGCCATGATCGCGGACTTGATCGTCAACTGGATGCGTTTGGGCGACGGTGATTGCCAGGCCGTCCAACCTCTCGCCAACGTCGGAACGATCATGAGTGCGATCGTTGCCGGGAAAATAACTGCCGGGTCGATCTGCCAACCCCGCGTCCAATCGACTGGCACGTCAGCACCAGAGAAGACACCTGCGACGCGTGGGGCGAGAGCCAGCACCACACCGCCCAACGTCATTCCAAACCAACCCAATGGCAAATGCATGCTGCGATCACCGATCGCTTCGCGACGCGCAAACGTGGTGACTCCGGTGATGTACAGCCCCATGCCGATTGCAAACGCGAACGTGACGGGTGTGATGTGCATCCAAACGGGTTCGCCTAGCACCGAGACTCGTCCTTGCCACTGCTCACCAGGTATGACCGAATGAGCCGCAGTAGACCCCAACAAGAAACTCAGGACACGACACCCACCCATCAACACCGATGCGATGCGAGTGCGTTTGAATGGACCGTCGTAAGCAACAATGCAAATGCTCAATAGCATTGCAATCACACCAGAAACCACGCCGACCAATGACGCGAGAATGATCCCGATGACAAGCAAGGTCCAACCGACCAATCTCGCATCGGCCAGTCGAAGTTCGCGGCGAGGGAGCGGTCGTTCGCTGCGGGCACGGCGATCGGCTCGGATGTCAAAGACATCGTTGAGCACCATTCCGCCCCAGTACAACGCAATGCCGGATGCAACCACCATGGCCATCGAGGGCCAAACCGAACCGGCCGAGTCATCTCCGGATCGCAACCAACCGCTGGCACCTAGCACCAATAAGAACGAAGCTGACACATCGGCGACGACAGTGAATCCGTTGGGTAGCCGAACGAGCTTCGCCCAAGAGAATAAACGTGAAGTCAATGCTGCATCAGAAGAAGGCGATGTGCGTGGATTGCTGGAGTTCATTAGCGACGAAGCAGTCGACTTTGACGTTCCGTGATCGCAATTCCGTAACGGGAAAGATAGCGATCGGTTTCGTTGGAGAAATCAACGTCGAGGTCTTGGTTTTCAAAACGAAAACGACCGATCGGCGGTGGCGAGATCGGACGCAACGAATACAGCTCAATCAAACTGATCAAGGGACAATTCAGCATTCGCTCTTTTGATGTTCGCGGCTGGGCGGTGGAACCGTCAACCACACTGGTTTCGCTGGCATCAGCGTCGACGGCGCCAGAAGCGTCGATTTCGTCAGATGACTTTGCATCGTTCTCGGCGGTTTGCGGGGCGTCTTGCTGGTCCGCCGTCCGCTGACGCACCGGATCTCCCCAATACTCGATTCTCAAAGGCAAGCCTTTCCCGAACTCGGATTCAGGGTCGTTGCTTCGCGCAATCAAGACGACAACCTGAGTGGGGCAAAGCTCGGGCCAGGTCGTCGTTCCGAACTCTTGTAAACGCTGTGCTCGGACATCGTCTCGCAATGTCCCTTTGACGATCCAAACATCGCGACCTTCGAGCTGACCGGACTGCAACGTCAGATCGTGTTCACTCGCGATCGTGTCCATCATCTCCGTCCAGGCTCCCACACGCACGCTGGGTTTCAGCGTCGCCGGTGAACGGGAATTTTGCGTGCCGCGTCCAAACAGTGATGCGAGTGAGTCGTTGACCCATTGGTCCAAACGTCCGACATCGACGCGGCGAAGGGAGATCTGCTCGCCGATTTGTTCTCTCGTCCAGGCCAGTCGGCCGTCGCTGACTTGTTGCAGAGTGTGTTTACCGTCGCCGTCCAGCATCGTGACTTGCAAATTGAATTGCCCGCTTCCCTGGCCGGCTTGCTCATACGTCCCGACACCCAAGATCTCACGACCGCTGACCCAAACTCTTTGGCGAACCTTCGCGTCAAAAGCGGGGCCCATGGCAATTCGTTGAATCGTTTGCGCGATCAAACGGTCGGCTGGACCATTTGTTTTTGGCTGAATCGAATTTGCCCCGGATGCCTGAATTTCGTCCGACGCGACCTTCGCGAGGCTTCCGGAGAGCGTGCAAATGGCAACGCAAAGAATCAGTTTCCCCAACGTTTTGCGGGGTGAAGTGCGGTGCATGGCCCACCAACGCTGCATCCAGGAACCGCACCGGCCATGCAGGTCCAACCAGTCAAGACAGTCATGCGGGTGAATCTTCATGGGGAGGTTATGACGATTTTGCCAAAGAAATGCCCCCTCACGTGCCGATGAGCTGAGCAGTGACTGATCCTGACCGAACAGTTGCGGGGAAGGACGACCGATCCTAGGTCGTTTTCCCGCTTCGCGTCCAGCCAGATCTGGTCACAACTGAACACCACTGACTTTCCATTTTGATTTGATTCAACGATTGAATCACAACCAGTTCTTGTTCCACGCCGTGTGAAACGCGAACGAGTCGATTGTCGACTTGTCCGATTCATGACGAGTGTTGGGGGAAGAACCCAGCGACCCAAGACGGGGGAAAAGATGAAACGAATCGTCACTCATTTGGCGCTTGCGGCGGCCACGGCGATCCTCGCCACCGGATGTGTGCCGGTTCGCCACAACCTGCCTCCGGAACAACGGATGATGCAACCAGGCCCAGGCGTCGGAGGCCCCGGCCCCGGTGTGTTGGGCCCACAGGCCTACGGCATGATGGGAGCCAACGCTCCAGCTGCCGCAGCAAACACAGAAGGCATGATTACTGAGGGAGCCATCGATGGCGTCCTCGGCGAAGTGCCTTCGAGCATCGTCAAGGCAGGACAGAACAACCCCGAAATTCAGCAAGTCGGTTTCCGTCAACTCGCCGGTGGCGATTGCGGATGCGGCGGCAGCTGCGGTGGCGGCGGATGTCTCAGTGGCGGATCTAACATTCCTCCTGGCGGTGGCGTGGCAATGATGCCACCTCCCGGCATGATGCCTGGGATGGTTTCGACCGCTCAGGTCACGTTTGGCAATCCAGATGGCATGCAAGTTCGCTATGACCAATCCGGTGCCGGCATGTTCGACAGCGAACCCATGGTGGTTCCCGCTCGTCAGAACTTCCCACAAGGCGGTCTGTATCGCTTGAAGTTGACCAACATTCCTAGCCGTCCCGGTGTGGAACTGTACCCAACCGTTGAATTGGCTTACGCCAACCCACGGACCGGTGCTTACTTGGCCCACAACTCGGTGCCGATCCAGTTCACCGAAGAAGACTTCGACCAAGTCTTGACCGGAAACTTCGTTACCAAAGTCATCTACCTACCAGATCCCGAGTTCCAAGGCCCAGCTTTGGCCGGTATCGACACTCTCGTTAGCACTCGCCTCGATCCAGGCATCGACCCAATCGTCGAAGCCGACCGTCGCGGCAGCATCCTGGCAATCATTCGCTTGGGTGACAAAGACATCGAGATGGCTGGCGGAAACGGCGGCATGGCAATGGGCGGCATGATGGGTCCTCCTATCGCTGGCTTGCCTGCTCCTTTCGCTCCTGCGATGACCGATGGTTGCGGTGGACCAAGTGCTGGCAAGTCGGGCACGCCGATGGGACTGCCAGGCATGATCGCTGGTGTCAACGCTCCTCAGTACGGAATGCCACACACCGGCACGCCGATCGGATTGCCTGGACCACCTCACATTCCATTGGGTGCTCCCGCCGGTTTGCAAAAACATGTGATTCGCAACCACACTCACATGAACATTCCACGACCTGTTGAGAAAATGAAAATCGATGTTCGCCAGCAACCTGGCATGAGCTACCCCAACCCGGTCAGCCGTGTTCGGATCACCGAGCAGAACATCAACCCAGGCATTCCAAATGGTCGACCTCACTACGACAAGGCCAGCCAAGGCGTCTACTAATCGGTAACGCTTGATTTGGAAAGTCGGTGACAAACCGAACGCAGTCAGGCTCCCGAGCCTGGCTGCTCTGAACCACGACGCGGTGTTTTGTTTTGGCAAAGCACCGCATCGTCAGTGCCCAGAGCAGATACACAAGCCTGCCCAGAGCAGAGACCAAAATTGCTCAGTGCAAACAATAGGCATCAGTGCAGAAATGAGCTCAAAGCAGAGACACAAACTGCAACGAGCCTGTTCCGCAGCTGCCCGAGAACGAATATCGCAACCGGATTGAGACTCATGGCAATCGCACGCATTACTCCGCCCAGCAATTTGCTGAACGTCGGATGGGCTCTGCCGTCACTCGCGATCGCCTGTGTGTTGGCAACGAGCACCGCATCCACGGCGGCTGACCCGTCACAGTATCTTTCGTCCAACGGACAGCACCGGTTGTTCAACGGTGCAATGCCACCAGGTGCGATCGCTGCGACCCGCCAGATGGCCGGCCCAGGCGGCACGGCAGCAATGGGAGTGCAAGCTCCTTACTATCAACCCGTCCAAATCCGTGGCCCACAAGGTGTACGATTTGCTCTGCCTCAAATGGGCAGCTTTCAGGATCCAGAGCCTGGATTGATGGCAGGTTTGTTGGTCGGCCAGGTTTACCGCTTTCAAATCAGCGGCATTCGCGGGGCAGAGGGAGCCGAGTTGTTTCCGACACTGGAAATGGTCGACCGAACCTATCCACCACCAGGACTGGCGACGCGCTATCCAATCATCGTCACGATCGACGAAGAAGACCTGCAAGCGGCACTTGATGGCCAACTCGTTACACGAGTGATCTACCTCGAAGATCCACAAACCGCTGTACCACTCGCTCAAGAACCCACGACAGACAGCGACACCGGTGGCGAAACACCAATCGATGTGTCGCAGTTCCAAGACCCACTGCAAGTTGCCGATCGCCTTGGCCGAGTCGTCGCGATCCTGCGAATCGGATCGCTCGCTCCGCCGCGTTCTCATGAACTGGCACCACAGTTTTTCTTTGGCTATCCCACGTGGGCCCCTATCTTCAAGCCGGAATCATGATGCAACCTGCTCACCTTTCCGAATTCGCGGTTCAGTCTCAGCCAACGCCCCACGCACGCCTGTGCTTGGCTTGGTTCGCAACTGGATTGGTCGCGCTGTTGATCAGTGGATGTGCGACTCCGGTCGCTTCACCGACCAAGTCGCTCACGTCGAAGCCGGTGCCAACGAACTCGCCCGTTCATCAAATTGCACAGGCACCAACCGGTGCGGCTAAGCCGGCATTGGATGTCGCGTCGCTGTACGGATCAACGTCGGTGACTTCGAATGTTTCTGGTGCAAACGCAACCATCAATCGACCAGCGATCGCACAAGTTGGTTTTCGAGATCGAGCCGCCTGTGATTGCGGAAACACCGCCTGTGCCGGTCAATGCGGTTCGGCGGCGGGCGTGTCCAGCGACTGCGTGGCTTGCCAGCCGATGCCAGCTGCTCCGATGATGCGAGCACCATGGGGTGTGGATCCACAGGAATTCCTTTGCGATGGCGGCGACCACGATCCACACGCCCGGCTAACTCGAGGCGATGTCATCGTAGGCCTTCAGCCTGAGGACACTGTGACGCATTACACAACGGAGGCCGGTGACATCGAATTTTCGGCTTCCAATCGAGTCTGCGTCTACTCGCCCCGATTCGCGTCCGTGCGACGGATCACGGGAGCAATCGAAAACGATCGCTCGATCACCGTGGGCGGCACGTTTCAACCTGTCGGTCCGCTTGGCATTGACCTGGACCAACCCGGGTTGGTCATGACCGACACCACCAAGATCGCCCACAGCGAGTTGACACGACGTGTCGATGCAATGCGGGATCGCAACCGCGGTGTCCCAGTCGAAAACGTACAACAGATCGAAGTCGCCGAAGACGTCCTCGCGTTGCTGACCAACATCCGCCAACTCAGCTTGTCTGAACTGGATGAATCACAGTTGGCTCTCGTCGAACGCTTCGCCAACGCGGCCATCGCTTGGTCGATTGACGAATCCGTGGAAGTCGAGATTCAAGACTTGAAGCCACCAACGTTGACGCGTGACGAGAAAGTCGATGCCGTTGTCGTATATGACTTCCCCGAAGCCGGACGTGTCAACCTGATCAAGCTGGCAGACAAGCAGCACGCTCCGATCGGTGAGACCGTGACATTCGCCTTGCGACTGCAAAACGTGGGTGACTCGCCAGTCAACGGCGTCGTCGTGACAGACAACTTGACCACACGACTGGAATACATCGCTGATTCGGAATCGGCAACGCTGGACGCTGACTTCAGCATTCAACCGAACCAAGCCGGATCAGATCAACTGATCTGGAAACTCACTGAAGAGCTGGGCGTTGGCGAAACGGTGACGATCGAATTCCAATGCAAAGTGCGATAAGTTCGAGCAAGTTGAATGACATCAAGCGGCTCAAGAACTCAGTAGGATGCTGAGTCAGATGGCATCAGCCAAAGCGATCGGGTTCTTGAGATAACGTTGAAACAAAAAAAGAGCGTGACGAAGCATTTGCTTCGCCACGCTCTTTGCATTTCACATTGGAACTTCGAGCTTGAATCAGCCCCAAAGACCGGCGACATCGTCAGCCAGCAAATCGAGCAGATCATCGTCTTCCGAATCGGAGTCCGAGTTGTCGGTAACAACCGCTCCGTTGGAGGATGCATCGGACGAAACAACTGCTCCGCCTTTGACTTTCCCTTCCGCAGCCAAATCACCGATCGCTTGGTCCGACGCGTCACTTGCGAGCGTCTGGATACCATTGGCAAGAGGCTCTCCGGCCGGTGCAGTCGGCTCTCCGGCGGAAGCATCGTTGAGGTAGTTGATCACTCGCAATGCGTCCAGAGCACTCACACGGCGGTCGCCGTTGACATCATGGTAGAACAATGGAGTGTTGGCAGACCCAGGTTCACCAGCAGCAGCGGCGTCCAATCGTGACAATTCATTGATCACCAACAGGGCGTCAATCGCGGTGACGAGGTTGTCACCGTTCACGTCAGGAGGCAGGTTGGTGTTCTGGAGTGGCTCACCATTCCCAGTGATCGTAAACGACAGTGAGTCGTAGATGATCTGCGATGGATCGACTCGCTCGTCACGGTCATCCAACAATGTGTCTTGGAATGGGAAGCGGTCTGCTGGCGAACCAGTGATGGTCGCGGTACCCGGAGCAATTGCTTCGAAGTACAACGTTGCCAACAAAGGACTGACGCCAGACATCGGTTGTCCAGTATCGCTTCGCAGCGTTCCAAATTCGTCAATCAAACCTGCTCGCGTATTGACACCAACAGCCTTTGACTCGTTGAACTCGTCGGCGAATTCAACATCGAAATTGAAACTGTCGTTGGTAATCGTGTTCGATGGGACGATGCGTCCTGCGTCGTACAGAACATCCAAGAAACCGGCAAAGACGGGATAAGGATCGAATTGCGTCAGGTCATCCGCGATAATCCGAACTCCGAAGCGTTGACCAATCGCAACGCTGGAAATTGGATTCCCCGATTCATCAACCAATTCAAAGTCAAATTCAGCCAAGGGGTTTTGGTTGGCTCCGACGACCAAAGTCACTTCTGCGATGCTCGTGACAATCCCAAACGTTGGACTGGACACCGTCGTCACATAAGTGAACGAATCAAAGCCGCTGAAACCGATATCGGCGGTGTATCCGATGTAATCGTCGGACAGATCGTTTGGTGTGCCGTTGTCGCGGACAATCGCGACACCATTCGCGGCACCTTGATTGATCTCAAACGAGATGACTTCGCCACCGCTGCCCAACAAATCATTGTCGAGCACATCCAGTGTCGACTCGCGGTCACTTGTGATCGACAAGCCATTGCTGTCGAGCCCTTGAGGGAACGAATCATCCAATGCGGATGGGAAGTTTGGTCCTGCAGGAGCAATCGCGACTTCAACCGAACCGTATCGAATCTGGCTGAAATTCAGAGCCGTGTCCTCTTCGATGAGGACCGTTTCACTCACAGCGGCGTCAGCTGGATCCGCTTGGAAGATCGCGATTCCGGAACCAATTGCTTGCAGTGTGACAGTGAACAATTCCTCAGGTCCGACGTGCGAAGCAACGTCATTCGGTCCATTGACGGAATCGAGGTTGGCGATGGATTGAGAAGCACCAATCTCATCGAGCAGACCGGGCGTCAATGTGTTTCCAAGCTGGAAACTGGAGGATTCGAATTTAGGTCCGAACGTGATGTCGAAGGGGAACGCGTCGCTGGTGTTGGTGTCGACGGTCGTCACCAGTTCACTGGAGTACAACACATCAAGGAACGCCGAAGCGATGCCCTGTGGTGCCAGGGTGGATAGATTTCGCAAGTCATCGACGCTGACTCGCAATCGGAAAATATCACCTTGTTGCAAAGTTGGGCGTGGCGTGTCATTGACCGCGTCCAAAATTTCCAGGGTAAAGGATGCTTGATCATCAGCATCCGCATCCGGGTTGATCGAAACCGTCACGGTGGCAGTCGAGAAATTGTTCTCGCTGTCTTGGACCGTGTACATGAACTGTTCTGATCCAGTGAAACCAGCGGGCGGCGTGTAACGCACCGATTGGTTGTTCTGGGTCAACACGACCGTTCCGCCGGCCGAGCCGTTGGTGACCGACGCCAACGTCAGTCCACCGGGAGCATCCGAAGCGATGTCGTTGTCCAAAACATTCAGCGGGAATCCACCGCTGCTGTTTGCGTTCGCTGGAATGCGATAGATGTCATCCAGAGCGATTGGGTTTTCCGTTTGGAAGGTCACATTCACGGTGACAGTGGCTGTTGCCACGTTGCCTTGCGTGTCAACGACTCGGTACTGGATGAAATCTTGACCGACAAAGTTGTTTGGCGGTGTGTACAGCAATCGCTGTTGACCGGCGCCGCCCGAACTAATCGTCACGACACCTCGTGTAGCAGCAGTGCCTTGTGTGGTGATGGTCAGCGGGTTAGATGCTGAGTTGAAATCGTTCGCCAACACATCGATTGGGAAACCCTGACTGTTGCGCGGCACCGAGACGCTGTCGTCATTGGCCAAGTCGCCGTTGTTCAAAAGGCGAACGGCATAGTCTTCGACTTCACCCGAATCGACAAAACCGGTTGCTGAGATGTTGAGGTCTTGGCTCAGGCGGAAACGAGCGAACGTGTCCAACAAGCCACTTGCTGGCAAGGTGAAGCTAGGCAGAGTCAATGGGACCGAGTTGACACCAGTCGTGAGGGCTTGGTTTGAGATGAAGCGTTCATCGGAATCGAATGTTCCGTTGCCGTCGACGTCAATCCACCCTTGCAGGTAAGCCTGCCCGCCAGTGGTGTTGTTGACAGTGACTTGGATCGAGCTGGTCGTTCCAGGCACCAATGGTGCAGTGAACTGGATACCATCTTCGTCGGCACCGTCACCGGTGGCATCGGCAGTTGGTTGCCCGTCGCTTTCACGATCCACGGTCGCACCGAGGGTAAACCCACTGAGGATCCCGTGGCTGGCACCGTTGGATGCACTGAGGGTACCGTATGAATCCGGAGCGTCACCAAAGTCGCGTGACGATCGGCCACCGAAGTTGAGACCTTCTGCCGGTCCACTACCAGGTGCAATGATGTATTCGCCAGACAACGGCACGGTTGCTTCGAACCCAGGCTCCGCGACTTCGCGAATCGCGTAGGAGTAACTCACATCTGGCAAATCGAGCGTATACAGACCGTTCTCATCGGTGATCGCGGATGGCTCGCCAAGGTCAGGACGATTATCGCCGTCCAAGTCGGCATAGATGTAAGCACCTGCGACACCAGGTTCGCCTGGGTCATAGACGCCGTTTTCGTTCACGTCTTCAAACTTCCGACCGGTCGCATCTGAAAGCAACTGACGGAAACCAAAGCTTGGCAGCGTGCTGCTACTTCCCAATGTCACCGAACGACTGACAGGAGTCGTCGCGACAAAGTTCGAAGGAGTCATCGCGATGACGTTGTAGG
This sequence comes from Rhodopirellula baltica SH 1, assembly GCF_000196115.1. NCBI lineage: Bacteria > Pseudomonadati > Planctomycetota > Planctomycetia > Pirellulales > Pirellulaceae > Rhodopirellula > Rhodopirellula baltica. Next base: position 6,839,152 of record NC_005027.1, on the reverse strand, counting down.
TGCCCGATGCACCGAACAAGCTATAAGTACCGTCCGCAGCAGTGACCGTCGAAGGATCAGATGGGCTCAACACGCCATCGCCATTGACGTCCAAGAACACCGTCACACCGCCGAGACCTGAGTCGCCAGTGAAGGTGCCGTTGCCATTGGCATCGTTGAAGATCCGACCGGTTGCAGTCGAGCCGACCGTACCTGTGGACAATGCGTAGGCCAGCGATTCAGCGGAGAACAGCGTACCGAATGAAACTACTCCAGCTGGATCAACGCGATCCGTCCGGAAAGCCACACGAACATCGTCAGCAGTGCCAAGAATGCCATCCGGTCCAACGCCGAGTCCATTCTGGTTGTTCAGTGCACCACCGCCATCAATCAATGAAGGCGTCAGGTTTGTGCCGTCGGTGTGATAAGCACCAAAAGAGTGTGCAAGCTCGTGAGACGTCGTCGCCGCCAGTTCCAATCCCAGTACATCCAAATCGCTGAAAGCAGACGAACGTGGAATTAGTGGCAACTGAGTGAATTCGATGTCGAGGAAGACGAGAACCACTTCGCTAGTATCGAAGTTGCCAACGTCGATCGATTGGGCAACACCGAGTGGCGGATCAACGAAGTCGGGGAAAGATGCCCCTGATCCGAATACCACACGGGTGACTAGCGGGTCGCTTCCTGGGTCTGGGTGATCTTTGCTATTGAGAATTTCAATTCCAAAGTCGCCAGGATTTCCTGTTTGAGAGTACAAGCCGTTCGAGGCATCGATTCCCAAATCTTCATACTGCGATATCACCGTTTCAACAACCGAATCAATCAACGCGTCATATTCCGCGTTCGATCCGACAACGATGCCTACGTCATTGAGCGTGTCCTGCAACGATGGAACTCGAACGGAACCACCGGTGAACACGCCTGCGGTCAACAGCGAGAGGTTGAACAGGTCTCGTTGGAACGTGCCACCGTTGAAGTCCAAGAAGACCTTTTGGCTCGAACCAACCGGCAGACTTTCAGTCACCGGACGATAGGTTCGCAGTCCGAGCGTGTAGTCGGTCGTTGAACTCTGAGTTGCAACTTCCACGTAGTAAGTTCCATCCTCAGGAACCACCTGGGCCATCGTTGCATTTCCCAGCGTCTGCAGTGGAGACGACGAGGGGTACGCCGAAAAGACGCCCGGAATATTGATGTTCGTATCCTGCCCGATCCAAATGTTTCCATTGGGCAAGAATGTGGTGAAGGACGTCGTTCCGCCCAACGTCGCGATGTCAAGGATGTCCCCCGCTTTCAATTCGAAGCCATAGACATCGACATCGTTCTCAAAGCCACCAAATGATGATGAACGAACGCCAGCCGCACCTGAGACATCAACCGTATTGCGTTGTCCGGGGCCGTTCCCCAACGGAATGATTTGGGCGTCCTGGAAATAATCATTTTCGCCCATGTCGCCCCGGCCTTCCACTTCCGATACCGGAAATGCGGCGACCGCTCCGACATTGCGTGGCCCCTCGTACTCCTGCACGGAAGGGGTACCAGGGATGATGCCGCCCGCGGCCAAGAGTTGGCGTGATTCCAACCCTTCCATCATCAAACGGCGTTTCTGATTTCGTTTACTTCGCCGGTCACTACGGCGTTTCGAGCGTCCTTTGCCCGCATTGGAATCGGAAGGATTTCGCTCCGTAGCGGCTTGAGAAGTCCAATCCGACGACGGTTGAGAAGGCTGACGATGAATCATCGAGGGTCTCTGGCAGGATGGGCCCCTGGGGACCAGAAAAGGGGAAGCAGTGCTGTCACACGTCTGTCGACGTTTCGTGACGATGCGGAAGTGGCCACAAACAGCAAACCGCGACAGCGAGTCTAGTTAGGGGCGATGCGGTGTCAACGAAATGCCTACTTTGTGACGTCAACACGATCGACAAAGTTCCCCGAAGGAATCCTCCACTTCTCATAACCCGCACAACCATCACCCATTGGACCCTCTGAATCACGCCAATGGGGCGTCAGTCATGCCGAATTGGCGGACTTTTCCGGTCGCCGGGAGTCGATTCGACCGGAACCATCGACCTAGTCGATGTCTCTCTCGGTTCCGGACAAATCCGTTCGTCCGCTCCCAGACCTCTTCGCCTCCTGTTTGGATCGCTCATGTTTGGCAAATCCCGTGCGTCATCAAAGCCGACTTCTGCCGCCGAGACGCCCACCTGCTCCATGAACAGCCCGTTTTCTCAACGAATTCTGGGTATTTGGCGAGTTGGACGTTCCATCGCAAAAGGAAATGGGACCGAACTGTTTCTCGCTCAACCCGCCGATGCAGCGGACAGCCCCCGTTGGGACTACGTCCTCAAAACTGTCGCCGCCACCGAAAACCAGAACGTTCCAGCGGTCCAATCCACTCGGCGGTTCAATCAAATCATCGCATCAGCCAGAGTCAAACACCCCAACCTGGTGCCAATCCTGGATGAATCAGCTGGCGGAACCACACCCTACGTCGTGATGCCACGTCTGGACGCCGTGAATCTGAAAAACCGTATTTCACAAATTCAACAATTTGCTTTGCCCGTCGCTCTGTGGTGGACCAGACAACTCGCGCAAGCCACGGAAGCTTTGCACAAAAATGGCTGGATCCATGGCGATATCACGCCCGAGAACATCTTGGTGGATTCGCAAGGTCACGTGACCCTCATCGACATGGGCAACGCCGCACGAATCCATTCACCCATGCCGCCACTTTTTCGCGGCACCGCTGAATACGCGGCACCCGAACTCGCCGCTGGCAACACCGCTGCATTGCCCGCAATGGACATCCATTCGCTCGGTCGCATTCTGCTAGAAACCCTGGCGTCTACTGAACCGACTCATTCCAGCAGTGTTGAGCCGGTCGCGGATTTGATCGAACAGATGATCTCACCCGACCCGCTCGAGCGTCCCAGCACTCGTCAAGTTGTTTCGCGTTTACTCAAACTCGAAATCGACACCCTCGGATGCCACATTGTCCCCGAGGGCCAAACCACTCGTCGCGCTGCCTAACTAGACGCAACTACGTTGCATCAGCTGTTTTGGCATTAGCTAGTGAAAAACGTTTTGATTCTGTGAAGAGCAACAAAACAGCTGGCTGGCCAGACCTCAAACGGATGCGGATCCGGGTTGCGTTTCCGCGGCCTCAATGACCGTTCACTCCGGCAACCTCGTCGTCAGAGACAACCTTCGGCAGGAAGACTGACCACGCTATCAAAAACGCACCGGTAACGGCGTACCCTGCCACGTATTCCATCACGGCGGGAACATACTGAGCCGGCAATCCCAAAGAGCTTGTTTCGTCAAAGAGAAACGGAACAAACAAGCGATTGCCTTCGATCGGTGAATGCATCACTCCAAAGCACGTGAGCATCGCGGCCCCCAGCATCACGACGCCGGCCAAGATCAGCTTGCGATCGATCATCGATGCGAGCATCCACGACCAAAGCAATCCGGTCACGATGAAACCATTGCTAAGCATCCGCAATGTTTGCAAATCGTGCTTCAGCGGCCCGCCTTCAAGCGAAGCCATTGTGTACCCACCTTGGATCATCAAAGAGTCGCCAAAGATGCGGTCAGGCAAACTCATGGCAAGATAAGCCAACGCGGGTAGGCACGCGATCACAACCGCCGCGTAATGCTTTCGAGGTGTCGCCATGAACGTCTGCGAAGTGATTTCCAATCCCACGAAGACTAAAATCGGATAGACCGCTGGCGCTGGAATCCAAGCATTCAACAAAGCAAAGTATCCAACCACTCCGGCGGATCCGACCAACAACGCCGTTGCCAAAGTGTAAGCGGCGCGACCGCCCATGGCCTTGTACGCCGGGTGCCCGATATAGGGCGTTGTTTGAATGACGCCGCCTGACAATCCGGCCAAGAACGTTGCGGCGGCTTCAACGCCCAACACAGTTCTCGCGTCGTACTCGTCACCCGCTGACGCGGCTGATTCGGTGCAGTCAATTCCGCCCACCACCGTTGCCAAAGCAAATGGCAATACAAACGGAAGGAAAGGAACCGCATCGGGAAAAGCTCCCCACCAAGTCCCTTGCCAAGACTCCATCCACTGAGTCGGAAACCATACGGTCGGCTGGGTTGTCGGAAGCTCATAGCCCGCGACACCAATCAGACACAGTAAGTAGTAAACGCCACCAGCAACGATCAATGCACCAAGCGTGCCGGGCGTCCGACCAGGCAATGGAACGTGAGCGATCAGCGTTCCGAGAACCATGACCAGAGCCAACAACCCCGGGAGCGGCGAACCCAATATATGCGTCAGTGGAAAGAAGCTAATCAACACCAACGCAATCGCGGCCAATGAACCGAGAAGGCCTGCCCGTGGAATCGCATCGCGAACGACTTGTCCAAACGGAGCCAAAATCAGTTTCAACACACCGCACATCACCGTGCACCAAATACCGATGTGCCATGTATGACGAGCGGCTTCCAGTTCTGACATTCCACCTGCTCGCGCGGCCAAAAACGCGGGCCCCAACACCAACAATATCATTCCGAAAGTCGAGGGAGTGTCCAACCCCAACGGCATCGCCGTCACATCATCCCGGTTCTGCTGGCGGCCCATTCGTAGAGCGATGAAAAAAAATGCGATATCACCCAACATGACGCCGAGCGCTGTTCCCGGCACCATATGCGTCACGGTGAACTCGGCCGGTAAACCGAACCCGGCCAACAAAGCCGTCATCAGCAACAACCCCGCCACGTTATCGAGCATCAACCCAAAAAAGGCATTGATGTCTCCCGTTGTCGCCCACCACATCCCTCGAGAGTTCTGGCCTGTTGTTTGCTCTGCACCAGACATGAAAAACCTGTTGTTAACGAATGGAGCCGGTTGCCTCGCTGACGGTGCCCTAGTTCTAACCGGATTCCAAACGCCGTGGAGCCATGGTGCGATAATCAACCCCGTGGGTCATTGAATCAATCGTTGTTGCCGATTCAATGGCGTTTGCATCTCAAAAACGCTCCATCTCCACTGTCACGAACCGGGATTGTCTTCCGCCAATTTCGCCGATCAACTGACACCATCCCATCCGACAAGCCACCGGAAGTTCCATGAAGTGCATGATCGTCATTCCCGCTCGCTTGGCCTCCTCTCGCCTCAGTCAAAAACTGTTGCTGCAAGCGGGCGGCAAATCAGTTCTGCAGCACACCTACGAAGCCGCCCTGAAATCGTCCGTCGCAGAGGAAGTGATCGTTGCGGTCGATGACCCGAGACTTGCGGCTGAAGTCGATTCGTTCGGCGGGCAGGCTCGGTTGACCAGCGTTGACTGTCAAAGCGGAACCGATCGAATCGCGGAAGTCGCTCTGATGCACGAAGACATCAACATCTTAATCAATGTCCAAGGCGACGAACCCGAAATCGATCCCAAGACGATCGATGCGGTGGCAAAGCTTTTGATGCAGCATCCCGAAGCTGACATTGCCACCGCGGCTTGTGCCATCAAAGATCGAGAGCGAGTGGAAGACCCAAACTGTGTCAAAGCCGTCTTAGGCGACGACCACCGCGCGATCACCTTCAGTCGCGCTGCCGTTCCGCATCCCCGCGATGGATTAACGGACGCCTTGCTCAATGCGGAACCGCCCAACTACTGGCAGCACATCGGGCTGTATGCCTATCGTCGCGAATTCCTACTTTGGTTCGCGACTCAACCGCCCGGTCGTCTGGAGCAAATTGAAAAACTCGAACAACTCCGAGCCATCGAAGCAGGAAAAACGATTGTTGTCGCCCCCGTCGAAGCATCCGCTCCGGGAATCGACACGCTCGAAGACTTCCGTGCCTTCACAGCGAGAATCGAGTCTCAGTGAACGACCGCGACCTATCGGCGACCGAAAGGAAGAATGCCTCCGGATCCTGACGGTACACCGTCAGTGCCGATCACGACGCGGCGAAGTGGTCGGTATGTCAATGGAGTCTGCTCAGCACTATCAACCCAGCGAACCGTGTTTCCATAAACGTGGAACAAACGTCCGGGACGTTCCGTGATTGGCGTCGCTTGGATCTGAGCCCGATATTCGCCGGTCGGCACAACAACGGGACTCCAATCTTCAGCGGCAACATCGGCGGGACTGCCCACCACGGAGGCTCCAAAACTAACTGCTGCCAACAAAGCCAACACAGAACCGGACATAGAACGCATCGCTGTTTTTCTCCTGAGGGAATGTCTGAACCTGCAAACATACGTCAGAAAAACAGTTTGGGAGGTTTAGGTCAAGCATTCGCGACAAAATCCCGCGTCTGACAATCAGGCATCTCAAAAACTGAGCGAATCCAGCCAACCAGGTTGAGCGGCAACCTCCATCTGGCCAATAAAAAAGCCCGGTATCGGCTACCGGGCGTACTCGTTGTGCGGGGCCGTGTCGGCAACGCAAATGACGTCTATTCGCTACATCTCCGCCGCAGCTGCAGGGGGAGCATCATTTGGATTGTCCTCAAATGAGCCTGAGTTCATGTTTGCGTCGCTCAGCGTGATGATCACAAACAAAGCCACAAAAACAAACGACGACAGAAACACGATCAAGTTAAAAGGTTTGTCGAACGCCAAGTGCATGAAGAACAAACCGACCAAGACCGCTTTGATCGTCGCGATGAACATCACCACCGCGATATCAAAACTTCCCAAGTCGTAGTTGGCTTGAGCGACAGTGACGATCGTCAAAAACACCAAGGCACCGAAAACGCCGAACAACAACGGCAGTGGCAATGGGTGAGCAAAATCGCCCTCTGCATGGCCGTCGTGCAAATCAGCGGTGGCGGTGGAATGTCCGTGGTCAGACATGTTGCAACTTTCGATGGGTCGTTATTTGAGAGTGTGTGCGGAAAAACGGATCGGCGGCTGTATCAGCGAATCAGATACAGAAGCGGAAACAGGTAGATCCAAATCAAGTCAACCAAGTGCCAGTACAAACCGACGTAGTCCACGGGACCAAAGTACTGACGATTGAAATCCTGACGAACCGCACGAACCAAAAGCCAGACCAGAACTCCAATCCCGGCCAAAATGTGAATCGCGTGAACACCGGTCATGCAGTAATAGATGCCGAAGAAAACACCTGCCTGACGAGGTGTATTCACATCGCCTTCGACGGCTGTGATCCCCATGTCGCTGGCCGACGGATCTGTCAGCACTTTTCCTTTGGCGATTGACTGTTGCGTTTGCTCTGCGGCAACCAAGTCCTTCAAACCAGTGTTGGTTTCGTTTTCAGCCAACAGCTTCACCGCGGCGTAGTCATCACCCAGTGGCGACTCCACCATCGTCGCATCGACCTCGTCAGCCGATGCTTCCGAGTGGTCTGCAGCAGCGACTGCGTGGTCAGCATCACCATGATCATCGCCTTCGTGAGCGTGATCGCCATGCTCCGCGTCCGCGTGATCGCCGGCCGCTGCAACGTGCTCGCCGTCGTGGTGCTCACCACCGGATTCCAGGATCATTCCCAATCCAACGCCGCCGAAGAAGCTCAAAGCAACGACCAGCAACGGCTTTGCACAAGCATACTGAAAAGCGTTGCCCGATACTTTGGCCACGATCAGCCATACAAGAACACCGACGACAACCAAAGCGAATGGAGCACAGATGAAGTACAGGCTATTTGTCAGGAAGTACGCCATCGACTCCGAAAAACCATGAATATCGACCAACTGCTGTGCGGTCGGATGTTCGTTGGCGGCACTGTAGAAATACGAACCCGGAGGCAGGAGTCCCATGCCCCATTTGTGCGAGTATTCGATCGACTTCACACCCAAGAAGACCATCGCACAGGAGAGCGTCGTCGCGATCAATGCGACCAACTTTTTGTGTTCTTCCGTTTGCGAGCAACGAACGGCCCAAGCCATTGTCAGCGAACTGAACAACAGAACGCCGGTGTTGATCGCACCAAGCTTGGTGTTCAAAAACTCGCTACATCCGACGAATACATCAGGCCTAAGCATTCGGAAGATAGCGTACGCACAGAACATCCCACTGAAGAACAAAATTTCGGTGACCAGGAACAACCAAATGCCCAGCTTACCGCTGTCAAATTGCTGTTCAGGGGAGTCGAAATGGTGCGCCAACCAAGATGGATGATCGTGATCGTGCCCATGCGAATCATCCGCGTGAGCATCGGTGGTATTGGTTACTGAGTCGATCGTTGCCATGAGCGGTGGGCCGACGTGTGGACTGATTCAAAACGGAAAGCGGCACCAATCGGATGCCGCGGGATTTATAACAACTGCCCCCGAACGTCGCACGATCCAACCAGATGGACAATTCGACGCAGGGCAGACCTAAAACTACTTTTGGCCACCAGCGTGGGCGGGAACTTCCTCGGGCGTCGACTCAGGAACCAGTTTGCGTTCTGGCTCCGTCATGACATAACGCTCGTTCTCAGCGTCCCATTCCAAGCTGTGGAAATCATATGGGTCGCCAACAACTGGCGGACGCTCAAAGTTGTAATACGGTGGAGGGCTGGTGCATTGCCATTCCAGCGTCACGCCTCCCCAAGGGTTGGCGGGAGCACGGCGGCCCTTCACCAGCGAGACCATCAGCACGATGAAAGCGTAAAGCAACCCCATTCCCAGCAGCAACGCACCGAATGTGCTGAGTTGGTGCAGGAATGCGAACTCGGGGTCGTAGGTCGCATATCGACGAGGCATCCCGCGGCTACCCAAGACGAATTGCGGCAAGAACGTGCCATTGAATCCGAGGAATACCAACAGGGATGCGATTCGGCCGTGGGTTTCGTTGTAAAGCTTGCCAACCATCTTCGGCCACCAGTGGAACACACCACCGAGGAAAGCGATCAGCGTTCCACCAACCATCACGTAGTGGAAGTGAGCCACCACGAAGTACGTGTCATGAAGGTGCAAGTCGGTCGCGAGTGTTCCGAGGAACAACCCGGTCAAACCACCGATCGTGAACAGGAAGATGAACGAAATGGCATAGCACATCGGCGTCGTCAGGCTAATCGAGCCCTTGTACATCGTCGCCAACCAGTTAAACACTTTGATCGCCGACGGCACCGACACGGTGAACGTCAAAGCCGAGAACACAATCGTCGTCAGCGAGCTCATGCCCGCGGTGAACATGTGGTGTCCCCAGACCAAAAAGCCCAACAGAGCGATCGCGATCGAGGAATAAGCGATAAAGCGGTAACCGAAGATATGTTTGTGGCTGTGGACGCTGATCAGCTCACTGATGATGCCGAAGGCCGGCAAAATCATGATGTACACAGCAGGGTGGCTGTAGAACCAGAAAAAGTGCTGGTACGTGACCGGGTCACCGTTGAACTCGGGATCAAAAATCCCGATGTGCATCGTACGTTCGGCAATCAACAGCAGCAGTGTGATACCGAGCACTGGCGTTGCCAACACTTGAATGATGCTGGTTGCGTAGGTCGCCCAAAGGAACAAAGGCATCTTGAACCAAGTCATCCCTGGGGGACGCATCGTGTTGATCGTCACGATGAAATTCAATCCGGTAAAGATCGAACTGAAACCTAGAATGAACGCGCCCAAGGTCGCCAAGATCACCGACGTGTCGGTGGTTGTGCTGTATGGCGTGTAGAACGTCCATCCGGTGTCCAATCCGCTGCTGAACAAAGCGGTGACGAAAAACAACGCACCGAACACCCACAAGTAAAAACTACTCAGATTCAGCCTGGGGAAACCAACATCCTTTGCCCCAAGCATCACCGGAACAAGGAAGTTCCCCAGTGCCGCCGGGATACTCGGAATAATGAACAGGAAAACCATGATCGCCCCGTGAAGGGTGAACACCTGGTTGTAGATATTGTTCGCCTCAGCACCGGAGAACATCCAACCATTGGGGTTGAGCAAGTGCAAGCGAATGGCGAGTGCGAGCAAACCACCGACAGCGAACGCGCTCATCACACCGATCAAATACATCAATCCGATGCGTTTGTGATCCAGCGTGAACATCCAGCTGAGGATGCCCGAGGAGTTGGTCAGGTAGTTTTCGCGTTCGGTTGGATAACCGGGGTCGCGAGCGCCCGCTGGGAGTGTAGCGTTGGACATATTGGCGTCCCTTCTGGAGACCGTAAAACGTGTCGGTGATGGGTGTGCTTTGAAAAGGCTATCAGTCAGTTTACCGAATCAGCCTGAATCTCTAAACGAACTATTCCGCAGATTCTTCTTCCGATTCAGCCTCGGCACCCGCCGGTTGCGACGGTGCGTTTGCGCTGATTGACTTCAAGTACGCGATGATCGAGGCGATGTCGTCATCGCTGAGTTGACCCTGGTAACTCGGCATGACCGGCTGATATCCGGCGACCACCTTCGCTTTCGGAGCGATAATCGATTCGCGAACGTAGTTTTCGTCGACGACTTGGTTTTCACCAGTCGTCAAAGCATGCTGGCTGCCGTACAGATCCTTGAACGATGGTCCAACCAATTTCGTTCCATCAACGGAGTGACAACCCGAGCAACCTCGACGGCCGTAGAGCAATTCACCCCACTCTTCCATCGGAATAGGACCGCGGCTGCTGTTCGCTTTGATCCATGCCTCGAGTTCAGCCTGTGTTTCATGAACCACGACAACGGTTTGCATTTCCGAATGGTTCTTGCCGCAGTACTCGGTGCAGTACAAATCGAAGAACGTGTAACCTTCCGGTGTGACTTGCAGTTCTCGCTCGCCATCCTCGGTCTGAATCGTGTGGACTTTGTCGTAATCCCAGGTCGTACCTTCACTTTGCTTCTTAATCTTGGCGAGTGCTTCATCGCTGATCTGCTCGCTTGCAACCGTGGGTTTGAACCACATGTAGTTGTACCGACCCGGCACAATGTCTTTCTTCGCCCGGAACGCAGGCACGAACAAACTGTGAATCACGTCCGTGCTTCGCATCGAAAGCTTGGTCGGCTCATCTTTGACGATGTGCAACTCAGGATGGAACGTTCCGTTCCCGTAATCCATGGTCCAACCCCATTTGAAGGCTTGAACCCCGATGTCGTAGGAACCTTCCGGCGGCGTCCGCATGTCCAAGAACGAGATCGAACCCTGGACAAACATCCAAACCAACAATACCGAAGGACCGATCGACCAAGTCAGCTCCAGCGTGGTGTGGTGCGAAATTTGGCTTTCCGCCTTCGTTCCGCGAGCCTTGATGTATTTAAACAGGCACCAAACCATGAACGCCATCATTGGCACGAAGAATGCCAAACTGATGTACAGGATCAGGTCGTAAACCCAATCAACTTCTTCGGCGAACGATGAACCTTGGATGGGAAACCAAAAGTCCGCGTTCGTGTCAGCCAACAAAGTTGGAAACGTCATAGCGAGCGATTCGATTGCAGGAAACATTTAAGTGAATGATTTTCAGGTCGCAGTGGATTCGGTTGTCTGGGCTCGCGAAATTCGCAAGCGATGGTCAGTCGGCATTTCCGGACAAATGCCACTGCGTTGGTTTCAAAGGTGCTGATCCCGATGTGTTATCGGAACCAGCCGTCGAGTTGACGTTTCCGTCTTGTGTTTCTTCGTCAGCCACATTTGATGGCGAACCTTTCCGGCCCAGCCAATAAGGCAACAACGCGAGTCCCAGCAACGTGATCGTGATCAGGCCGCCGGCTCGCATCATCTTCCAAGCTTGTGGCACATAGCTGTTCTCGTTCGGGTCGTAGCTGTAACACCACAGTACAAACTGATCGACAATGTCACCAACGTTGCCTTGGCCAGCCTCGACCAATGCCAACTTCATTTGGTCCGGTGGGAAAGCGACGCCGAGCGAGTATCGAGTGATCACACCGTCAGGTGAGACAAACGCCAGCATTGCCGGGTGTGCGTATTCTTTCGTGCGAGGGTTGTACTTGTACGAGAAACCAACTTCCTTGGCCAATCGTTCGACATTTGCCTTGGTGGTCCGAGTGAACGACCATCCCTCTTCGGCTTTCGCGTGCGATGGAACCTGTTCGACATAACGCTGCTTGGTATCGCGAAGGCGTTGATCGGTTTCAGTCGGATCAATGCTAACGCTGAGCAACTGGAAGTCCTCACCGATCTTCAAATCGTCCATCTTGTCGAGCGACTGAGCCAATTGATTGAGCTGCACATTGCACAACATCGGGCAATTGCTGTAGTTCAGCGTCAAAATCAACGACCGCTTGCCGTCCAAGTAGTGACTCAGCGTCAACTTACGCCCCATCGAATCGACCAGCTTCATATCGCCGGGCAATTGGTTGCCCAATCGCTGCTCGACCGTCACGTTCTCGACTCCCTTCGGGATACCGTCGTTCAACAGAACATCGGCACCTTGGTCGTCCGCACGTGTGCTGGGTTGAGCCCAGGTTTTCGATTCGCCACCGACGAAAAGCACCAACCATGCAACCACGAACACCCAACTTGCCGCTGGCAAGAGGCTGGTCATTCGGCTGGAGGAGTACGTTTTCATCAAAGTGGTTTTCGTGTGATCAGTGGAAGGTTCGGAAATCTCAGGCTTCGTCGTGTGAGCCAGCTTCCTTCACCATTTTTTTCATTGCGTCTTCAACGGGCACAGTCACATTCCCGGTATCTGGATCCACGCCATAACGCGAAATTTCGTCGGATTGCTCCGCCAGCACCGCATTTTGCCGCGTGTACGAAGCCGATTGAACCTTGCGTCCATCGACAATGTCCGCCATCGCGAAATACAGGACCTGGACCGCTAACACGGTAACCGCAGTGACCAAGATCGAGATCACGCTAATGACCGCGATTCGTTTGACATTGAGGTCGTCGTAGGCTGCCATGAGTAAGGATTCAGTAGAAAGGAGATGGGTGGTGTCCGACCAGCGGCAAATTGCCGCAAAACGCAGAACGGTTTAGAAATTTTCGAATGCCAGCGACTCACCCAATCGAGGGTCGCGAACAGCAACAACACGTGTTCCAGCGGCTAATTTGAGCATCAGGCCCAACATCAATGCGGCCATTCCGATCACGCAGACCAGCGTCGCGATGATCCCGGTGGCTCCACCGAGCCCCATGCCGGCTTCGGGCATGATGATCCAGTACAGGTCAACCAGGTGCAAAACCAGGATGTAGGCGGCCCAGCTTGTGATCAACCAAGGGCGACGACGGACGTGGCGGCTCATCGTGCCTGCGAACGGTAGTCCCCAGTGAAGGACCATCAGCAGGACCGAAACGTTGAACCATCCATCGGTCGAACGGGTGTAGAACCAGTGCGTTTCTTCCGGAATGTTGGCGTACCAGATCAGCATGTATTGGCTGAACGAGATGTATCCCCAGAAGCAAATGAATCCGAAGATGAGTTTGCCCAGGTCGTGGTAGTGCTCGACCGTGACTTCATCTCGCATCGCACCGGCACGCTGCAGCAAAAAGCTGAACAGGCAAATTGCACAGTGAGCGGACAAAATGCTGCCAGTAAAGATGTAAACGCCGAACATGGTCGAGAACCACATTGGTGCGAGGCTCATCACCCAATCGAACGCCGCAAATGACGTGCAGAACGAGAATGCGATGACCGCGGGGCCACTGCGAGCTTGCAGTTTTTCGGTGATCGTGATTTCGCCGGTTTCGTCCTGACGCTGACTACCGCGGTAATACCAGGCCGCGATTCCGCACCAGACAGTCAGGTAAATCAGAGAACGCACGACGAACCAGTTGGGGTTCAACCAAAGTTCTTTTTGTTTCCAGATTGCCGAGGGGATCCCGTGATCAGCTTGGTAGCCTTCGAGCGACCAAACGTACAACGATCCGGTGTAAGCCGAGACCGCGATGGGGATGAAGAGCAGTGCTAGTGGGATGACCATGATCATCATCAGCTCAGCAACTCGTCGAACCACAACGCTCCAACCCGCACGAGTGAGGTGCTGGATCAAGACGAAGAACAGCGACCCAATCGCGAGGGTCAGGCAGTACATGTAAGCCACCAAGTACGATGACATCCCAAATCGGCCGCCAATGGCAGAGTTGGAGAAGAACGCACCGCCGACCAGTGCCACGATGCCACCGATGATCATGGGCAGCGACAACCCGGCCAAAGAGGCGGGAAGTTGGAATGCCGGGTCATCGGCAGGCTTGATAGCGACCGCTTTGTGTGACATGGGAAATGTGAGGGCTGAGACTAAGTGATGAAATGACTGTTTTCGTTGCCGGTTAGTCCGGCGTCGGACGTTCCTAGTTCTCGGCAAGAGCGGTGAACCGCCCGCCGATCACTGGAACGAACTATTCGGCGTTGGCAGCTTCTGCCGCCTTGGCTGCTTCGGCTTCCGCAGCGGCTTTCAATTGAGCCTGAACTTCGGCCTGTTCTTTTTCGATTTTTGAACGCTCGGATCCAGGAACATCTTCCAACGTTGCGTTTTGGCTGGCCTGCAACGCCCGCACGTAGGCGACGATGGCCCAACGATCTTTTGCTTTGATTTGCGACGCGTAACCCGGCATCTTGCGAACACCGTTGGTGATCGTGCTGAACAACTTGCCGTCGGGATAAACGTCCGCGTACAGCGTTGGGTCGTGCATGTTCGATGGTGGTGTCCAGGTCGTCGCCAAGATTTTCTGAGCACGACGATTGACCAATCCGTTTCCGCGACCGTTCATGCCGTGGCAAACCGAGCAGTAAATATTGAATTGTTGTTGGCCGCGAGCCAAAGCTTCTTCGCTCAGCTCAAGCGGGTTCTCGCTCAACCAAGGTGTGTTGTCAGCCGTTTCACTAGCGGCACTCTCTTCAGCGGTAGGCTCAGATGCATCGGCCGCTTCACCGTCTTGGTCTTCTGCTGGTGCATCGACGTCAGCTTCCGAAACCACTTCATCTTCGTCGTCCACGGCAACATCGGATTGCATGGCAACCAACTGAGCCGCGCGAGGAGGATCGATGCTGGCCAGTTCGTCCATGTCGATGCCGGTCTTGAAATTCAAGTCCCAATCCATCTCACCTCGGCGAACCGTTCCTGGAACATCTGGACGCATGGCACGACCATCTGCAAACAATGTCGTCGTTTGCTGTGCGTCTTTCGAAGGAGAGAAGTCCATGTCGGGGAAGATGTGGAAACGAGGCGAACTACTTTTGGTCACTCGCATACGCAACACAGCCAACGCAGGAATCGACGAGAGGCAAATCACAGTTGCCAATGCGATCAACAAACCCTTTGGAATGACCTTGGACGAATCGTCTTCCAACACCGGTTCGACAAATTCACCGCCGAGTTCCCCCAGCAATGCTTTGGCCCCGGCTTCGTCAAATCGCGAATCCTTGGCATCCAGAAACAAGAAGAACGTGTCGTCGGTCACACGATCAAAGCGCGGACTGGTGAACATCGGGTTGCTGAACCGTGGCAAACCGTTCAGAGCCCACATGCCGAAGAACGTTCCGAACGACGCGAGCAAAATCGTCAACTCAAAGGTGACCGGAATGAAGGCCGGCAACGAGATGAAGGGCTTGCCCGAGATGATGTATGGGTACTGAATTCCCTCGAACAAGTCGGTTTGACCGTTCAAGCTGATCTGCATCAAAAGTGCGATCGTGGTTCCGGTCAAACCAGCTGCCAAAGAGATCCATGGCAAAACGGTTGGTTTGATCCCAAGCGCCGTGTCGATCCCGTGAACCGGGAACGGCGTGAACGCATCCGCTTTCGTGTAGCCCGCGTCGCGAACACGACGACATGCTGCCAACAGCGAATCGACATCCGTGAATTCAGCGACGACACCGTGGACCTTTTTGTCGTCGGCGACCGTCTGCGGTATGGGTTGGGATTCAGTCATGGGAAAATTTCAATGAACAGTTTTCAGTGATCAGGATTCAGCACGTCAAAGAGGTGTCAATCGCGAAAGTCGCGACGGACAAACTCAGTGGTCGCCCTCGTGCGAATGGTCGGCGTGAGCCATGTGCAATTCTTTGGCGAGTGTCGCCTTGGTTTCCGCCATGTTGATGATTGGCATCAATCGGCAGAACAACAGGAACAGGGTGAAGAACAATCCAAACGAGCCAATCAACATGCACCAATCGACCCACGTTGGGCTGAAGTACGCCCAAGCACTGGGCAAGTAGTCACGTGAAAGACTGGTGATCGTGATCACGAAGCGTTCGAACCACATTCCGATGTTCACGAAGATCGAGACAACGAACATGATCCAAGGTGTCGTGCGTGCCTTCTTTGACCAGAAGATATTGGGCGAGATCACATTGCAGGTGATCATCGTCCAATACGCCCACCAATACGGACCAAAGGCTCGGTTGACGAACGCGAATTTCTCTTCCGGGACTTGGCCGAACCAAGCGATGAAGAACTCGGTCCCGTATGCCAAACCGACGATCAGACCGGTGGTCAGGATGATCTTGCACATGTTTTCCAAGTGCCGGATCGTGATCAGTTTTTCAATGTTAAAGATCGAGCGAGCGGGGACCATCAGCGTGATCACCATCGCGAAACCGGAGAAAATTGCACCGGCGACAAAGTAAGGAGGGAAGATCGTTGTGTGCCAACCGGGAACCTGCGAAACCGCGAAGTCAAAGGACACGATCGTGTGCACCGACAAAACCAGTGGAGCGGCGAAAGCGGCCAACAATGCGTAAGCCTTTTCGTATCGCATCCAGTGTCGCGACGACCCGCTCCATCCGAGTGCGAGAACACCGTAAGCGGCTCGTCGGAAAGGATTCTTGCTGCGGTCACGGAAGGTCGCCAAGTCGGGAACCATCCCCATGTACCAGAACAACAAAGAAACGGTTGCGTAGGTCGAAACCGCGAAAACGTCCCACAAAAGTGGACTGCGGAATTGAGGCCACATCCAAAGGTTCAAACTGGGGTACGGTGCCAGCCAAAACGCGAGCCAAGCTCGACCGACGTGAATGCCCGGGAACGTCCCCGCACAGACAACGGCGAAAATCGTCATGGCCTCGGCGGTCCGGTTGATACTTGTTCGCCACTCTTGGCGGAACAAATACAAAATCGCACTGATCAGCGTTCCTGCGTGACCAATCCCGACCCAGAACACGAAGTTGACAATCGGCCAACCCCAGAAAATAGGTGCTCGGTTACCCCAAACACCAACCCCGGTGTAGATCAGGTATGCGATGCACAAACCCAACATGGTCGCCAAGTGGACGGATACCAAAAACCCGATCACCCACGCACGAGACGGCGGTTGCTCGGCGATCTTGCAGACCGCTTCGGTGATCGAGTGATAATTCGTATCGCCTAGGACCAGCGGTGCACGCTGACCGGGCCGATCGTTCGAATTATCCAGTCCGTTTGGGATTGCGAGAGACATGGAAAGGGCTGAGAAAGGAGGGTTGATTTCGGAGTAGGAATGCGGGGCAGGGAGTGAATCCCTAGACGATCGGCAACTGGAACGGACGATTCATGTTCCGGGTGTGCTCTTCTTCGCCATGAGCGTGATCGTCGTGACCGTGTTCGCCTTCGCCATGGCCATGATCGTCGCTTCCGTGATCATCGTGACCGTGCTCGCCATGCTCTCCATGGCCGTGATGAGGTTTCTCGAGCGACAAATCATCGATTTGCGAACGAGTCATCAAAGCGAGAGGTGTGTTGCGAATTCGAGCTTTGTAAGTCGTTCGCGGTTTGACGTTGAGCTGGCTCAACATGCCATAGCTGCGAATGTCAGCCTTGGCTTTCGCAACAGCGGATTCGGGATCCGCGATGTTGCCGAACTCGATCGCATTGGTTGGGCAAGCAGCTTGGCAAGCGGTGACGATTTCACCATCGCGAACCGGACGGCCGCCGTCTTTGCGAGCGTCGATCTTGGCGTGCTCGATGCGTTGGACACAGTAGGTGCACTTTTCCATGACCCCACGACCGCGAACGGTGACATCGGGGTTGAGCACCAACTGTTGCAATTTGCGGTTGGCCTTTTCGATCGAACCAGGGTAGGCATCGATGCCGTAGCCGACACCGACTTCTTTGTTGTAATTGAAGTAGTTGAAGCGGCGAACTTTGTAGGGGCAGTTGTTCGCACAGTACCGCGTGCCGATGCAGCGGTTGTAGGTCATCGCGTTGAGACCTTCGTTTGTGTGAACCGTCGCCGCGACGGGGCAAACCTGTTCGCAAGGTGCGGTTTCGCAGTGCATGCAGGTGACCGGTTCCTGAACGATGTCAGCAACGTCTGGATCGCCTTGGAAGTAGCGGTCGATTCGCAACCAATGCATTTCGCGGCTGTTGCCGACCTGTTCTTTGCCGACGATCGGCACGTTGTTTTCGCTTTGACAAGCAATCACGCAGCCGTTGCAACCAAGGCACTTGGTCAAGTCGATCGACATGCCCCACTGAGGCACTTGCTCTTGGGTTTCTTCGATCGAATTGATTGGTTCTTTCCAAAGCGAACCTTCTTCGCCAACCGATGGGACGTGAGGTCCTTTGGCTTCGGTGAACTCAGGCAGCTTGTTGAGCAGTTCCAACGTGCCTTCGCGAATCAGGCTGAAGCTGCGGCTTTCGGCTTCGTCACGTCCGAGTTCATCAATCGCCCAGTGGTCTTGGGTCGTGACCAATTCGTACTCGGTGTAACGCGGACGCGCTTCGACCGGGTGAGCGTACAACATCGAATCCGTGAATCGGACTGGCGACACGTTGACACCGACTGGGTCGACACCCATTTCGGTCGAACCGCCAACCGCACCGACACGAGTTCGGCCGTAGCCGATCTGAGTGGTGATGACGCCGGGTGCACAACCGGGCATCTCGTAAACGGGCAATTCAACCGAAGAATCACCGCGACGAATCGCGACCATCAAACCGTGCTTGATTCCCAATGCTTCCGCGGTGCGAGGGCTCATGACCGCCGCGTTGTCCCAAACCAACTTCGTCAGGGCTTGAGGCAACTCCTGCAACCAACCGTTGTTGGCAAAGCGACCGTCGTAAAGAGCTTCCGATGCGGTGAAGACCACTTCGATGTCATCTTGATCAACGTCCAGCGTGACTTCGGGAAGTTCACCTGGCAGTTCAACGGATGTATCGCCGGCAGAGACTTCTTCGGCCGAAACAACAACGTCTTCGGAGAAACCGTCGTGCAACAACTTTCGCCACTGACGATCGCTGATAGCCGCTCCCGAAACCGAATCCGCGGTGCGGCGGACCAATTTTTCACCATCGGTGACTTCTTGGTCCAACATCAACGCCAGGACTTCTGCGGCGGAGCGACCACCTAGAAGCGGCATGATTTGCGGTTGGCAAACGCCGTAGTGACCATCGATTCCGACGCAGTCCCCCCAGGATTCCAGTGGGTGGCTCATCGGCAACGACCAACCACATTTCTCTGCGGTCTCGTCGTCGTAGATGCCCAAATAAATCGAGTGCTCGACTCGCTCAAGAGCCTTGGTGAAGTTCAAGTCACCAGGTGCGGTATGAACGACGTTCGTGTCAACAAACAAAACCGTGCTTAGATCGCCGCTATTGATTCGAACGAATGCGTCTTTGAGCGAAATCTGATTCTTCAGTTCCGTTCCGGCGATTGGGCGGAAGGTTTGGATTGAACTGAGCGAACCGAGTTTTGAGTTTATGTCGATGCCCGCGACAATCGCGTCGGCACCCAATGTTTCCCCAACAACCACGACTCCCTTGTCGCCAGCGGCGGCCAAGTCAGTTGCGGCGGCGTTCAAGAATCGATCCAATCGAGCTGCGGCTTCGATTTCGTTGTATGCGGCGCCTTTTTCGGGCAGATTTTCAAGGTCGTATTGTTCGCCTAGCGTTTCGCCGGCTTTGACCTTTTCGACACGGCGGCCAAGTTCAGCCAAAACAGCCTTCATTTGGCTGGGGCGAATCGCAATGCGAACGTCGGCGGCGGCTCCGGTGGTCGTGTACCCGCCTTCGGCGACGTACAGACGACTCATTTGGCCCTTTGTTTCTTCCCGCATTGGATCGCGTTTGGCCGCGAACGTGCGTGAGTTGTTTTGACTTCCGGCATCACTGCCCAGGAAATCCGACTGGAAGGAAACAATGACTTCGGCTTCGGTGAAATCAAACTTTTGTGCGGATGGTTTGCCGAAGACACGCTGGGTGGCTTCGTTCATCAAGCCACCATCGATCGAGTCATAAACGCAAACCGATGCGGCGGGCAACTTCTTTTGCAACTCGCCGATCATTCGCAGCGTGGTCGGCGAAGTCGTCGGCGACATCATCACCGCGACCGATTGGCCATCGCCAACCGAACGCAGCAGAGCTTGGCCGTAGTTTGCAAATGATTCCCAATCGGTTTCGATGCGACGTTTTTCGGTTTTGTCGTATTGAATCGGCACACCGGCTTCGCCGCGGGCTCGATCGGGATCGTACAGCCCGAGCACGCAGGCTTGTGCGTAAGTCCCCGCTCCGCCGCCTGCGGGGTGAGTCGTGTTGGGCTCGGCTTTGATCGGACGGCCATCGACGCAAGTAATCAGCAGATGCTGGACTTCACCGGCGAGTTCGAAGTTGGTCGCTGCTTGATAGGTTTCACCCGGCACACGGTCCGCGGGACGAAGCACAAACGGAGCGATCAATTCTTCGGGATAACGACACCCAGCTGCGCCGGCCATGGCCAGCGACGCACCCATGATTTGCATCCATCGACGACGCGACACACCCTCGGGGAATTCCGACGCCGCGACTGGAAATTCGCGATGCAGAAATTCGTTGACGAACGTGTCGTCTTGACGATATTCCGACAAGCTTCGCCAGTACTGCGGTTTGCCTGCAGCGGACGAGGAAGAGGCTTCGGAGGAATCGAAACCGGCGTCTTGGGTCGAAGTGGTCATGGAGGAAAATCTTCTCAGTTCAGTTTGCGGTGAGTCAGCCGAATTCAGCGGGCCAGTTGTTCTCGATGGACTATCGGTGACAAACCGCACAATGGACTTGTGGATTGATG
Source organism: Rhodopirellula baltica SH 1 (assembly GCF_000196115.1). NCBI lineage: Bacteria > Pseudomonadati > Planctomycetota > Planctomycetia > Pirellulales > Pirellulaceae > Rhodopirellula > Rhodopirellula baltica. Next base: position 6,818,372 of record NC_005027.1, on the reverse strand, counting down.
TTGTGTTCTTCTCGATGGGCTTTCGCGAATTCCGCTTGATCAGCGAACTCGCCCCAATCGTGGTCTTCCGCTTTCCAATCGAGCTTGGTGACAAACTCAACCGGGCGAAGGTGTTCGTTCGGGTTGCGGTGACAAGTGATACACCATGCCATCGACAGTTGCTCGTGTTGGTACACGACTTCCATTTGGTCGATGCGTCCGTGGCAGGAAACGCAACTGACGCCGGAATTCACGTGTGCGGCGTGATTGAAGTAAACGAATTCGGGCAAGTTGTGAATTCGCTTCCAGGCAACGCTGCGACCGGTTTTCCAACTCTCGTGGATCGGTGCCAAGCTGGCTTTGTCGGTGTGAACCGCACCCAAAGCCGTTTGACCGTTCTCAGCGGCGGGCGAGTGACAATTCACGCAGGTTGCCGTTGGAGGCACAGCAGCGTGGGCGGCATCAAAAACGGTGTTGTGGCAGTACCGACAATCCATTTTCAACTGTCCCGCGTGAATCGCGTGACTGAATGGGACCGGCTGAGTCGGTTGATAGCCCACGTTGAGAGTCTGAGGGTCCGTGACCAATCCACCCATGGCAGCGGCGTACACGCCTCCGCCAACAATGGCCAGTCCTAGAACGCCCAAGAAGGGATTGACCCAACGTGGAAACAAAAAACGTTTCATGATCGATCCAAATCACACGCCAACGGAAACCAAACCCCAAACCGCATTTCGCACCTGAGGGATCCCCCGAGTGCAACACGACCGAGCAACGTTGACGAGACAAGAAAAAGTAATAGAGCATCCGCGCAACTCTTCCGAGCGCGGGCCGGGATTATCAGTCGGAAACACCTGCGAGGGCAAGGCCAGCGAACGATCAGCGACATTGTGTCGCACAAAAAATCGAACCTCAGTCGACAATACCGGCCCTTGACTGCCCGACTCCCCTGTCTACGCACCTGCGCAGCACTCCCCACCAGCACTCAAACCGAAACATGGGGCAATGGGGTAGGCTCGGAGGTTCGCCGAGCCTGCCGCACTTGGAACGCTAGGTGGCTGCGTGGGGCGACCGCATGACGCACCCCAACCTCCAAAGCGACGATCATTTCTCGCCGAACACGCAACCCGACACACCCCGAGGCTAGCCCTTCAGCTGCTCGTTCATCTGAATGGTCGCCGCCCGAACCGCATCTTGCCAATTGCTCTCATCCGCAGCGACCGAGAACTCTTCACGCTTGTGAGCAAAGACAATATGCCGAGAACTGTTCACGACCGCGCCGGCTCCATTGGCATCCATCGCCGCACGCACATCATCGGCCGATCCGCCCTGAGCCCCAAATCCGGGAACCAACAGAATACTGTGCGGCATCGCCTTCCGCAGTTCAACGAGTTGCTCGGGATAGGTTGCTCCAACCACCGCACCAACCGGCCCGTAGCCATCAGCGTCCAGTCGAGACTTGTTCAGTTCCGTGACCAGCTCCGCCACGGACTGATAGATCGTCTTTCCATCGACACTGAGATCTTGCAGGTAGCCGCCACCGGGATTTGAGGTCTTCACAAGAACAAAGATGCCCGCCGCCCGTCGGTCACAAACCTCCACGAAGGGCTCCAGGCTGTCTCGCCCCAAATAGGGACTGACCGTCAACGCGTCACTTCCCCAGGGCGATCGATCGGGTTCAGCACTTCCCAAATAAGCGTCCGCATAAGCCGTCGCGGTACTGCCAATATCGTTCCGCTTGCCATCGGTGATGACGATCAATCCGGCTTGATTCGCATGAGAAATGACTTCGCCCAGCGAAACCATCCCGGCTGGGCCGAGTTGCTCAAAAAAAGCGGCTTGGGGCTTCACGCAGGGCACCAAACCCGCGACCGCGTCAATGATCTCACAGCAAAATTGCGTGTAAGCGGCCGCAACGGAATCCTTCCGTTTCTCCGAAACACTGTCCCGAAGCGGCTTGGGCAACTGCTCCAATCGCGGGTCCAAACCCACGCAAGTCACCGATCCGGTCCGCAAGATTGCCGCATTGAGCTGCGTGGCAAATGTCATCAATCACACCCCGTTGAAGTCTGAATCCAAACAGTCGGAATGCTATCGGATTTCGGGCAAATTGTCGGCCCAGCTTCCGTGACTTTTCATTGACGGCGGACAAAGTCGATCAAGCGGCCGCTAAACCAGGCTGCTCGGTCGTTCGCAACAGAAGCCGCCCTTCATCCAACCACTCGCTGACGAAGGTCTGGCCCTGCAGAGCCTCCAATTCGACTCGCACTGGCACCAACTCAGGCAACGCATCGCCCGCGGCACACTCTCGTTCGCGAAAACCGCCGCCGATGCTGCCTTCGCATTTGGTTGCCAGTGTCAGCTTCATCCCAGCAGTGGTCAGAGGATCGATGTTTTGCGGAAACAGATCCGCCTCTGGATCGGCGGAGGCCACATCCATCGCGTGCCAACGACCGTCAGTGAACTTCACCCAAACCTTGATTCCCAACAACGCATTGGGCAAGGAACTGTTGTTCACGATCGCCAGGTTCAACCAATACTTCAGCACGATTTCGTTTTCGCCGGGCGCCACCCGCCGATAGGTCGCGGTGTCTTCCATCGCCATCAACATCGTGCCACGCAAACCCGTGACGGTGCACGCGACCAATTTGGCCCGCTCGCGATTGGCACGAACCAACCAAAAATAAAACGTCGACGCGACGGCAAAGAAAGATGCCATCAACGACAAACTTTCACGAGCCATTCCCATGTCATTCCAAGGCATCTGCGTTCTCCAGCGATTCGAACTCTCGACCCCTCCGGTCTACCGAAGCTGAACGAGCGAGCGAAAGAGAGAAACGCACCGAAGACCTGACGCGAGGAAACTCGAATCCGAACAAACTTGGTCATTGCCCGCCGCGAAAAAGGATCACCCTCTCTTTGCGGCGTTGAACCAGCGTCGATGAACGTTGGCTAACCACGGGCTTCTTCAAAAGCCGTGATTTTGTCTTCGTGCAACAAAGTTTGTGCGATGTCATCGAGACCGTGCAGCATGTTGTGACGGCGACTGGCATCCACTTCGAACGAACGCTCAAAGCCCTGGCCGTCTGTGATGACCTGGTTTTCCAAATCGACGGTCAACTGGTAAGGGTTTCCCTTCTCAGCTCGTTGAAACAATTCTTCGACGTCTTCTTCAGACAACGCGATTGGCAGAACGCCGTTCTTGAAGCAGTTGTTGAAAAAGATGTCCGCGAACGAAGGAGCGATCACAGCACGAAAGCCATAATCGTCGAGCGCCCAAACGGCGTGTTCGCGACTGCTGCCGCTACCGAAGTTTTGACGCGTGAGCAAGATCGACGCCCCTTTGACGTTGATTCGGTTGAGCTCAAAGTCAGGGTTCTCGGTCTCGCCGTCTTCCAAGAAACGCCAATCAAAGAACAAGAACTGGCCGAAGCCGGTTCGTTCAATGCGTTTCAGGAATTGCTTGGGGATGATCTGATCCGTGTCAACGTTGGCACGATCCAGCGTTGCCACAACGCCTTGGTGTACGGTGAAGTTTTGCATGGTGGAAGCCTGCGGCTGCAGCTATAAGCGTTTGGCTTCTAGCTGTTAGCTATTGAGGGGTGGTTTATTCGCCGCGGGGTACTCGCCCCGGTTGCCGGCGTGAAGATTGAAACAAAAGGCTAGCAACAAATTGCTAGCCGCTCATGGCCGAGCTGAATCACCGACGGGCAACTCAGCGATAATCCCAATCGCGAATATCGACGAAGTGACCTTTGATCGCGGCTGCTGCAGCCATCGCGGGGCTGACCAAGTGTGTTCGGCCACCTTTACCTTGGCGACCTTCGAAGTTGCGATTGCTAGTGCTGGCACAACGTTCGCCCGGAGCCAGTTTGTCGGGGTTCATCGCCAAACACATGCTGCAACCGGCTTCTCGCCAATCAAACCCAGCGTCGGTGAAGACTTTGTGTAAACCTTCTTCCTCGGCTTGCAACTTCACCTTGCCACTACCGGGCACGATCATCGCATTGACTTTGTCGCTGCAGTGATGCCCTTTGATCACAGCCGCCGCTGCTCGCAAATCTTCGATGCGGGCGTTGGTGCAAGAACCTATGAACACTCGATTGATTTCGATCTCGGTGATCGGAGTGCCGGCCTTCAGGTCCATGTACTGAAGCGCCGAAGCGGTCGACTTTTGCACGTTGACGTCCGTGCTGTCGCCCGGTGATGGCACCACCGAATCGACGCTGCACACCTGACCGGGGTTGGTTCCCCAAGTCACCTGAGGTCGGATGTCCGAGCCCTTGTAGAGGTTGCTTCGGTCGTAAGTCGCACCGGGGTCGGATGGCAGTTTCTTCCAGGCTTCCACCGCGGCATCAAAATCGGCGGGGCATTCTGGACGACCTCGCAAGTAGTCGAACGTCGTTTGATCGGGCGCGATCATTCCGGCACGAGCACCAGCTTCGATCGACATATTGCAGACCGTCATTCGCTCTTCCATCGTCAGGTTGCGAACGGCGTCTCCGGTGAACTCGAGAACGTAGCCAGTTCCACCTGCGGTTCCGATTTGGCCAATCAGATACAGGATCATGTCCTTCGCGGTCACTCCGCGGGCCAGTTCGCCATCGACGCGAAGTTCAAACGTTTTCGGTTTGAACTGCAGAAGCGTTTGCGTCGCCAAGACGTGCTCAACTTCGCTGGTCCCGATGCCAAACGCCAGCGAACCAAAAGCACCGTGCGTCGCGGTGTGGGAGTCGCCACAAACGATGGTCATTCCCGGTTGGGTGTAACCGTTTTCGGGGCCGATCACGTGCACGATTCCCTGACGCACGTCATCGATGTCGAACAGCTGAACACCGAACTCCTTGCAGTTCTCACGCAGCGTTTCGATCTGTTTGCGACTGATCGGATCAGCGATCGGCAAACTGCGATCGGACGTTGGAACGTTGTGATCGGGGGTCGCGATGGTGCGTTCAGGACGACGAACGGGGCGGTTGTTGATCCGCAATCCCTCGAACGCCTGGGGGCTGGTCACTTCATGGACCAGGTGCAGATCAATGTAGATGATCGCGGGCCCAGACTCGGGGGCGTGAACCAGATGCTGGTCCCAAATTTTGTCCAGCAACGTTCGGCTGCCGGTGGATTGAGAAGTGGCTCCCGCTTGGCTGGGAGCGGTCGAAGAAGCGTCAGACATGGATCGTGAGACGAGCGTGGGTGGGGAAAACTGGGATTTCAATCCCGGGAACCCGACACTGTCGACACTGAGGGGCAACCTGTCAACTCAAAGCAGAGACAGAAGTTGTGATCCCAGGCCACCACCCACCTTGACCAGGTTCAGCCACGCTACGGTGACCGATCCTTAATGTGGACCGCTCCTTGAAGTGGACCGATCTTCGAATCAGACAGGTTCTTCGATGAATTCTTGGACCGGTTGCTGGCCAGGAACGATTCGTGTGATGCTGACCTTTGTTCGGCGAAGTTCATCCACCTCTTCCAAAAGATTATTGATCAAATCCGCGATCTCGGCTCCCGCCGTTTCGCCAATGTGGACCATGAGTGCTTTGCGTGAGTTGTAGCTCAAACCCCGATCGTTCATCTCAGGAGAACTCCGCTGCAAGTGTTGAAAGGAATGAATTCAGAACCGCCCTCTGACGAGACTAAGAGCAATGTTCCGATTAGTGAAACCCTAGTTGGGATCTGAAATCGCTCGACCGTGAAATTTACTCAACCGTCACACTTTTCGCCAAGTTACGGGGCTTATCAACGTCACAACCCCTCAAAACGGCAATATGGTAGGACAGCAACTGAAGGGGAATGGCCGAGACAATTGGCTGCAAAAATTCAGGGACTTCCGGAATCATGATGACCTCGTCGGCGATCCGGCGAATCTGAGCCTCTTCGTGGCTGGCGACGGCAATCACGGGGCCTCCGCGAGCCTTGACCTCTTCCATGTTCGACATGACTTTGTCGTAGGTCGTTCCGCGTGGCATGATGAAAACACTGGGGGTGTGCTTGTCCACCAGCGCAATCGGGCCGTGCTTCATCTCCGCCGCCGGGTAGCCTTCGGCGTGGATATAGCTGATTTCTTTTAGCTTCAGAGCCCCCTCGAGGGCCGTCGGGAAGTTGTAGCGACGCCCGAGATACAAAACATTGGAAGCTTCCGCGTACTTCGATGCGATCCGGCGAACTTCAGAATCGCACGTCAATGCTTGCTCGACCGCCGCTGGCAAACGTCGCAGCTCTTCGATGATTCGGCCGCCTGATTCGAAACTCATGTGCCGCATGCGGCCAAAGTAAAGCGACAACATTGCAAGCACACAGCACTGGCTGGAATAAGCCTTGGTGCTGGCCACGCCAATCTCCGGCCCGGCATGCAGGTAGATTCCGCCGTCCGCAGCCTGGGCGATCGAACTGCCAACCACGTTGCAAAGCGCCAGCGTTCGATGCCCCTTGCGTTTGGTCTCATTGAGTGCCGCGAGCGTGTCAGCCGTCTCGCCGCTTTGTGTGATCCCAAAAACCAAAGTGTTGTTCTCGATCGGCGGGTTCCGGTACCGAAGCTCGCTGGCGTATTCCACGCAAACGGGAATTCTCGCGAACTCTTCGATCATGTATTCGCCGACCAGAGCCGAGTGCCAACTGGTTCCGCAACCGGTCAAGATGATCCGCTCAACGCCCCGTAGTTGCTGAGGCGTCAGGTTCAAACCACCAAAGACCGCCGTCGCATCTTCGTCGTTCAAACGGCCCCGCATCGCATTGCGAAGCGAATCAGGTTGTTCGTGAATTTCTTTGAGCATGTAATGCTCATAGCCATTCATGCTGACTTCGCCGGTGTCCTCAGCCAACGGCTGAATGTTCACTCGCACCTTGCCGCTATCGCGATGAAGCACCGTGAATCCATCCGCGGTCAACACTGCGATCTGATGATCTGCGAGATAAACGATGCGGTCCGTTCGGCCGGCAATCGGCGATGCATCACTGGCTACGAAATACTCGCCACGACCAACGCCCAATACCAACGGGCTGCCGAACCGAGCCGCGATCAACAACCCAGGTTTCTCGCGAAAAGCGACGGCCAAACCATAGGTGCCGCGAAGCTGAGCGATCGCCCACTGCACCGCGGTGACGTATCGCATGTTCGGCTGAGTCGGATCGGCCGGGGTGCTCTTCAAGCCTTCCGCGACCAAGTGTGCAATCACTTCGCTATCGGTCGCCGATTTGAATTGGTAACCCTTCGCGATCAACTCATCTTTCAGAACCTGAAAGTTCTCGATGACACCATTGTGGGCCAACACAACTTCGCCTGTTCCGCCGATGTGCGGGTGAGCGTTCTCTTCGGTGGCTGGACCGTGCGTGGCCCATCGAGTGTGACCCAGCCCCAAGGTGCCTTCTGTTGGCGTCCCCAAACGATCGGCCAACGCCTGAATCCGACCGACCGATCGTGTGATTGCGATGTCGCTGCCGCCGTGAATGGCGACCCCCGCACTGTCGTAGCCCCGGTATTCCAACCGCCGAAGTCCATCGATCAGGAACTCAGCTGCTTGGTCCGCACCGACGTATCCAACAATTCCACACATGACTCTTGCCGCTACCGAATGACAGAAAAGGGGCCCACGATTCTTGTTGTGTCCCGCGCAACCGTGGCCGACGTCAAGAGACGACCTGCCGCATCCGAGTTGCCCGCCAAGGACGGAACCTCTTGTTTGGCCAGAATTCACCGGCCTTATGCCTGTATTCGGCTTTTACAGCACATTCGATCCAACCCTTTGGCTCCTAGCGATTTGGATGATTCCGTCGAACGCGAACAATCCGATCGATCGCTTTATCTTGCCAAATCCCCCGGACCAATGCGGCTGACAGAACAGCGTTTTCCCAGGTAAAGCCACTTTCGGGAACAACGCATCGCGATGGTGTAATCCACTCAGCAAACTGCCTCACACGGCAACTTGGTGTCAATTTGACGAACCAGCCGGGAAATTCTGTCGATTTGAAAGGAGCCACTGCCCTCACTGCCCCACAGCGAGATACGCCTAGTAGCAAACGCACGCCTGCCCCGCCGTGAACAAAAGACCGCCACCATGCCCCAATCCAGCAAATCACGCCCGACTGCCGACCGGTCCCAGCGATCCACTCGTCGTCCTCAGTGCAGAGTTCCCGCAAGCGGGATAGATTCGCCTGCCGACCCACTTGGTGCCGCGGTCCGATTGCTAAGCGAAACGGCACACGATTTAAAATCCCCCTTGGCTGGCATCGCTGCCACGATGGAAGTCATTCGCGACGGCATCCTTGGCGACGTGACACCGTCTCAGGCGGAGTTCCTGCAAGCCGCCATGACTCAGTGCGAATACATCGATTCGTTGATTGGCGAATTGTCTCGAGCCGAACGTCTGCGATCCGGCACACCTCGCGTCCGTCGCGTTGCCACCAAGCGAACCGCCATTCGCGATGCAGTGGATTTGTCCACGCGCTCGCTGCTCAGCAACAAACAAATTGATCTGCACTGGGACGGTGCCGAGCCGAACTCAATCGACACATTGGTCGACTCAACGATCCTTTCGCGTCTGCTGACCAACCTGATCATCAATGCGGAACGCGCCAGCAAGTCTGGATCGCCGATCCTGATTCGAGTGGAAGACGATCTGAATCGCGGAGTCGCGGTCTGGTCAGTGATTGATCGCGGTCGAGGGATCTCGCCGCAACGATTGCAACAACTCAGCGGTACGCAGAGGATCGCGTCGGATCTGGGCGGCGAAGGTCTTGGATTGCTGATCTCGCGACAAATGGCATCGCTTCATTACTCCACGCTGACCTTGCGAAGCCGACTGGGAAGCGGAACCGACGCAGTGTTTGAAACGCCGCTGGCCACCCCGGCGGGAATCGCCACCACGTTCGCTCGCTTCCGAGCTGAAAGGCGAGGAACTCGTTCGCGCCCACAAACCATTCAACAATGGAAGTCCGACGAATCCAAAGCGTTCGAACGGGAACTGCGTGGCGGCAATCGCGTACGCATCGAAAGCATGGCAAACTCTTCCTCGTGGCACGAGATCCAATTGCAATCCGACGACATCCGTCCCGTCCGTGCCGATCGCCTGGCACTGGGACGAGTGACCGCGGATGTCGAGTGCACGATGGAGATGGCTGATCGTTTCGACGAAACGCTGCAGTACAACCTCAGCCCGTTTGAGTTGGCCTACCGAACCTCTCGAAGGAGCTGGGTTTGCGCACTGGATGCTGACCACCACAGCATGCCGACTCGGATGCAGCAAATCGAGATGATTTCGCGACGTGTCACCCCGGCGATGCAATTGCAATGGAGCGAACCGTCGATCGTGCCGGTCCAAGAACGCAGCCTTCAGTGTTTGTTAATCGACGCAATGACGACCCGCTCACTCGCCGAAGCCGCCGGAACCATCCCCGATGTCGACTCCGTTCGCTTGGGAACCCCCGAAATCTCGTTTTCGCCCGTCGCATCCGCTCGACTCGACGAAGAACTTCGCCGAATGAGCGAGAGAATGAAGTCGCAATCCGATCGACTTCGAAGCCAATCCGCCGCTCTTCGCCCTCGGGTTTGACCGCCCTCGTGAAGGAAGGTGACGGTTTAGGACCTTTAGTCGTTTGCCGTCAACGTTTACACTTCGCCGCTGTGATTGCTTCCGGCACTTTTGGACGGAGCAGACGATTTTGCGAGAAACATGCGGGCGAGTAGCTAGATGAGTGATTCAACAGTTCGAGGCGTGGTGAACGTGATCGAAGAAACCAAGACCTACGGTCAAAAAGGGTTTCGCAAACGAATGGTGGTTCTCGAACAAGACAAAGGTAGCTTCAGCAACTACATCCCCATCGAATTCACCCGCGATGCTTGCGACAGCGTCGACGAAATGAACATGGGCGACGAAATCGAAGTTGCGTACCGATTGAACGGCCGAAAATGGCAGCGGGATCCGCAAAGCGAAGTCAAATACTTCGTTAGCGTCGAAGCTTTGTCGTACAAAGTCGTCGGTGCTTCCGGCGGAAACGCGGGTGCGGGTGCGGACGCTGCCAACGATGCCTTCAACGAAGTCGACGACGAAGCTCCGTTCTGAACCCATTGCAGGTTCACGACTGATAGAACATCCAAAAAGCCCGCAAATCCATCGTGTTTGCGGGCTTTTTGCGTCCGTTGTCGCTCGCGATCTGAATGCGAGCATCCCCGCGATTGCGTACAAATCGAATCGACTGCGGTGTAATCAACTTGGCACCGGTCATCTGGGGGACTAAAAACAGTCTCCAGACGACTCAGTTTGCCTATTCGTGCCCGCAGATCGCAGCAACCAAGTCCGGCCCGTTCCCCCGCGATGGAACCACCGTCGGCATTGAGCTCTTCGTGCCGAACGAATGATGGATGCCCGAGGTTCCTCTGAGTCGCCTGATTCAACTCGACCGCAGGGAACCCAATCATCATGTCACCTCATCCAATGACGCTGCTGCGGCGTTCGATGCTGCGATACAAGATTGGACGACTGCAACGGTATCTCGCTGATGCGGAACGGGCTCGCGATATTCAGCGCGAAAACTTGCTGCATCGCATTCACCAGAACGCGGACACCGCCTTCGGACGCGACCACGGCTTTTCCGAAATCCGAACACTCGAAGACTTCCGCCGTCGCGTTCCAATCGCGGGCTACGAAGCAGCCCGCCCCTATGTCGACCGAGTCATTCAAGGCGAGACGACGGCGCTGTTCCCAGAGAACACCAAAGTCGTCATGTTCGCGACAACGTCTGGGACGACCGATCATCCAAAGATGATTCCGGTGACGGAGGATTTCTATCGACAATACAAAGCCGGCTGGCAGTACTGGGGCACAGGCGTCTACCGCGACTATCCCCATTTGCTGCAGATGAAATCGCTGCAGTTTTCGAGCCACTGGAACGTTACGCAAACGCCGTCGGGCGCCCCCTGTGGCAACATCAGCGGGTTGGCTGCGGAAACCCGGCCGTTTTATATCGGGTCGCTGTTCGTGCTGCCCGCCTGCGTCATCCAAATCACCGAACACCTGGCCAAACACTACACCGCGTTGCGACTAAGCCTCGCCTGCGATCGAGTCGGTAAAATCGTGACGGCCAACCCCAGCACCTTGGTGGAAGTTGCCAAGTTCGCGGACACGATGAAAGAGACTTTGATTCGTGATATCCATGACGGAACGCTCACCGGCGACCAACCCATCCCAGACGCGATTCGCCAACAACTTCGATCGCGGTTGCGTCCCAATCCTCGCCGCGCCCGACAACTTCAACAAATCGTCGACCGCACCGGGCATCTCTATCCCAAAGACGCCTGGCCGGACCTCACGCTACTCGCTGTTTGGACCGGAGGCTCAGTCGGACTTTATCTAAACCAGCTGCCAGAATATTACGGCGACGCCGCCATTCGTGATCACGGACTCTCGGCCAGCGAAGGTCGCATGACCGTTCCGCTGCAAAATGGCTCCCCCTCAGGCATGCTTGACTACAGCAGCCACCACTTCGAATTCATTCCTGAATCAGAACGAGATAGCAAAACACCGCACGTTTTGGAAGCTTGGGAACTTACCGAGGGCGAGAATTATTTCATCGTGTTGACGACGGCCAGTGGCCTGTATCGGTATGACATCCATGACTTGGTTCGCTGCGATGGTTTCTGTGGTCAAACCCCCATGCTCTCGTTCCTTAACAAAGGCAAGAACTTTTGCAGCTTCACCGGTGAAAAGCTGAGCGAACACCAAGTCATGCAGGCGATGCAGCAAACCCTGCAATCGATCAACGCTCCGTCTTGCACTTTCACGCTCGCACCTACACTCGGCGAACGCCCTCGATATCACTTGGTGCTCGACGACTCTTCTTTGCCAAATCTTTGCGAACGAATTGGCCAGGAACTGCAAAACCAATTGGCTCAAGTCAATTGCGAATACGCCGACAAGTGTGCCAGCGGACGTATCGAACCGATCCAAGTCACTCGCGTTCCCGCGGGAACGTGGGAGAAACTGAGGGCCAGCAAAACATCCAAACGGGGCAACTTCGAGGAATACAAACACCCGTGCCTGACGAACGACCCAAACTTTTTGCAAAACCTTAGCAAGCTGGATTCGGCATCACCCAGCTGATCGCTGAAGTCAAGTAAGAAAGCCGAACTCACACATCGCGACACCTCCATTGCAGCTGCAGACTTCGGTTCTGCGAGCGTCACTTAAAGAGCCGTCGCCCGGTCGTTATGATGTTGCATCCGTCCTATTGCGACGGACGATTCCACCCCTCATGACCGACATCGTGCTATGAAAATCAGTGTTCTCGGAGCCGGCGCGATCGGCACCATGCTTGGCGGTTTGATCCGCGACAACGATCCGACTTGCGACGTCGTCTTGCTCGGCCGCGGAGGCCACATCCAAACAATCCGTGACTCCGGCCGCGTCCGACTGCAAGGACCTTGGCCTGAACGGAACGTCCAAGTCATCGGCACGGATGATCCAGCAGACATTGCCGGCTCGGACATGGTGTTGGTAACCGTCAAATCTCAAGCCACCGCGGAAGCCATCTCAGCCGCGGCACCTTACCTCGGTGCCGCAATCGTTGTCTCAGTTCAAAACGGATTCAACGACGATGCCTTGTTGCAACACGTCAACGAAGAACGCTTGGTCATGGGAATCACCGCGACCAACGTAACCGTCCCTGAACCTGGCACCGCCAGCCTTCAATTCAATGGCACAATCGTTCTCGGACCAAATGCTCAGGGAACCAATGCCGCATCCGCCACCGCGGCAACAAAAACACTTGAGAAAACCGGTTTTCGTGTATTCGAAGAAGCGAACGTGGAAGGCGTTCGGTACAACAAGCTCGCGATCAACTCTCCCGGTTACGCCGCTTCGCTATCGCAATCCAATTTCATCACCGAAGCCGTTTGCCATCGTGGGTGGAGAAGCGCCGTTGGCAAACCTTTGGCCGATGAATGCTTGCGAGTCTTCGACTCCGCAGGCGTCAAACTAGCCCGGATCCCAAAGCTTCCCGACATCCGAAAGTTGCGAGGCTTCTTTGGAAAACTCGACTCGCCTTTGCTTGGACCAATTGTCGGAACCGGCGCAAAATTGATCTTCAACCGACGCCCTATTCAGTTTTCGCTTTACCAAGATTTGCTGAAAGGCAAAGGCACCGAAGTCGACCACACGCTCGGTGAGATCGTCCGCTTGGCTGAACGGAATGGCACCACGGCTCCTTACAACCAAATGGTCATCGATTTGGCCCGAGAGATTGAAAACCGTGGGGCTGGCAAGTTCTTCACCCGCGAAGAAGTCATCGATCGCTTCCGACAAATCGAATCGCGATGAACGACTCGCGGCGCATCCTATTGACGGAAGGATCCAGCACCTCCGCTCGCCAAACGCTGCATTGCTTGGGCGGTCGACACACGATCGACGTCATGGATTCGGCCGCACTTAGCCAAGGTCGCTTCAGCACGTTTGTCCGGCACTGGCACCGATGCCCGCTTTCTTCGGCCGACCCAGTCGCCTATTTGCGACGGCTGAAAGAACTGATCGACAAGCACGACTACGATGTTGTGATCGCCACGCACGAACAAGCCTATTTGCTCAGTCGTGTTCGAGATCAACTTCAAAACCATGTTGCAGTTGCGTTGCCAACGTTCGTCGCAATTGATCGTTTGCAAAACAAAGCCAACTTCGCACGAGTGATGGAAGAGTTGGGCTTGCCCCAGCCTCACACTCGCATTGTCGACGGGACATCCATCCAATCACTGCAAGAAGGTTGCTCAGCACAAACCGAGTACCCATGTTTTCTTAAGACGGCTCATGGAACCGCGGGCAGGGGAGTGATTGCCATTCATGACTCTACGGAGATGCGTGAATGGATCAAAGAACAAACCGCAAGCGACGCGTCTTTACCCAACCAAGAGATCGTTCTGCAGGCTGCTGCACCAGGTGAACTTTCAATTCTGCAAGCAATCTTCGATCGCGGACGCTTGGTTGCCTGGCACGACGCGATGGGACTGCGCCGCGGAGTCGGAGGTGCACCAATCGTTCGCGTCAGCACCCATCGCGAAAACGTTGCGGATGATGTTCGTCGCTTGGGTGAGTCCCTTCAATGGCACGGGGCCCTTTTCGTCGAATACTTCTACGACAATTCGACCGGGCAGCACCAATTCATCGAAGCCAACCCGCGAATCGGTGAAACCGTCAATGCGATGTTGGCTGGCGTCAATCTTTGCCAATTGTTGGTCGAGGTTTCTCTTCGCAAGATCCCCGACTCGGCACCGGTTGCCTCGGGCGTTGCCGGCGTTCGATCTCACCAATTCCTCACCGCATTGCTCGACCAGGCCATGCAAACCGGGTCTCGTGCAAAGGTTTTGAAAGAGATAATCAACCGAGTCCGGCATCAAGATGGCTACCGCGATTCACAACCGGAAATGATGCGGCTCAAACAGGATCCGCTCAGCGGGATCCCGCCACTGGCCGTCGCAATCGAATTATTGCTATCGCCCAAACGCTCGCACAAAATGGTGCGATCCACGGTCGCAAACTACGGTCTGAACGCGGACGCGGTCGCCAGAATTGCCAGCCTGCCTGTCGAGGAACTCTCAGCAATTTTCGAGTGATACAAAGCTTGTACCGCGCTGAAACGATAAGTCTGTACAATTTGCAGGCGGTGCGAGTCGACTTGCGCCCATTGGATAGTCACGCTCTTTCGCTCCAATCCCCGAAATGGATCACAACATGAATCGCTTTTTTGCCTCGACCGTCCTGACTCTCGCATTTGCCACCATCGCCTCGGCACACTGCCAAGTCCCGTGCGGCATCTATGGCGACCAACGTCGCTTCGAGGAGATGCTGGAAGATGAACACACAATCTCAAAGGCTCAGATCGAAATCAATTCGCTCGCGGGCAAAACCGACGCACAATCTGTCAACCAAGCCGTTCGCTGGGTGACGACGAAAGAAGACCACGCGACTCGCATTCAGAACACCATTGCCGCCTACTTCATGGCGCAACGGATCAAGACTGACGATTCCGCTTACGGAAAAAAGCTGATGGCCGCTCACAAGGTCATGGTCAACGCGATGAAGGCGAAGCAGTCCGCAGATCCCGCGACTGCGAAAGCTCTGGAAGAATCGATCTTTGCTTTCTACGAAGCCTACGAAGGCAAAAAGCCTGACTTCGATCACGAGCATTGATCCATCGGCTGAATGCCCGATCCGTTCAGTTCAACCCACCACCGAATCTTAACATCAGGCCGCCTTCTGGGCGGCCTGACTCGTTTGAAGTAAACCGCTGAGAATTTTCTTTCCCTTCATCACGGTTTTGGCTTTTCGAATCAGTGTCGGAATTGCCAGAATCACCATTGGACTTCGGATCACTTCCTTTGCCACGCGACTCATCCCGCGTCCGAGCGTCACGTCTTTCGTCAAAGTCTTCAGCGCCGGTTCTCCCGCGCCCGCAAAGTTGTCGAGCATCCACTTAACGCCCGACGGCATCGCGAATCGACTCTTGTCCAACAACCAAAGAATCTCTGATTCACGAGCCGCGATTTTGGTGGCCGCTGGCTGTTGCTTTGGCATCAACACCCAGTTCACGTTGACATTCAATTCGCCGACCGAATGAACGTGGTGAAACCAATACCGCGGCAGAAACACCATGTCGCCCTCGCACAAATCGAACTCGTAAACCCGTTTGCCCTTCAGCGAGTTGTCCTCGAACAAACAAGTCTTCGAGAATGGCATGTTGGGAAGCGGCGTCTCTGGCGCGACAATCGTCCAACGTTTCTTGCCTTTGAGTTGCAAGTTAAAAACGTGCAACGAGTGACCGTCGTAATGCCAAGGTGTGGTATGACCACCTGAGTTGAACCAGACTCGAACGCAGTTGTCCCTCAAAAATGCTGTGTCCGGATTCATCGATTCCGTCACAACGGGCGGTGTCGTACAAACATCGTCAATCATCTCTTGTCGCACGTCGTACCACAGCAAACGTTCGGTTACCGATGCATCGACCGCGATCTTGTCACACAACGCACGACAAACCTCCTCCGCCCCACCGTCCGCGTGGGTCACTCCCCGAAAAATGACGGGCTGCTCAGTCGCGTAGTAATCGCGAAAAAATGTCTCGGCATCGTAGGCATCCAACGACGGAATTTCGCGAGAGGCCGGGGTGGACGTGGTCATGGTGCTATCTTGTGGGGTCAATCCAAGGGATGCTGTTTCGCAAACGCTTCGGCACGCTCGCGAACGCCGGGGATCAGTTTGACGGCATTCTCATAATACAATTTGCGGAGCACCTTGGGAGGAAGGTCCACTCCGTCGATTTGCCACAATCCTTGCGGTGGAGGCTCCTTTTCGCTGTAAGGGAACGCCTCATCATCGGTCTCGAAGAACCGCCAATAATAACGCAAACGCTGCTCCGGCCATGGACCGTCGGTCCCAAACAGCAACCGATCCTGGTACCGAATCAAAAATTCGCGGGCGGCTCGAGGTTGTCTTCCCAACTCATTGATTCGCGAGGCGGGCTCCACCCACAGGTTCGGATACTGATCCATCCATTCACTGACCATCGCGAGGTCCTCTGGATTGTTGGCAATGTGTGCCCCGATGAACTGCGTATTGGGATGCTTCGCGATCATACGATTTCGGGCGGCAAAGAGCTTCTCTCGGGAAGGAAACTCCTCCCCATGAAAACTCCAATCAGGATGCCGTGAAAGCTCTTCCCATCGCTCGTTGCGTTCGTCAATCGGATCAAAGAACGCTGCCGGGTCAGCGGTGTGGATGATGATTGGAATTTGAAGTTCACCACACGCGGCCCAAATCGGATCCCAACGCGGATCATCGATTTTCATCAACGATCCATCCGGATTCCGGTACCCCAAACCGAAACGCTTGAACAACTTCAAGCCGGAAGCACCTTGCTTGACCGCCTCTCGCAATTGCTCAACTGTCCGCTCGGCAAAACCGGGCCGATAACACGCCCAAGTCGCGGGGTCGTCACTCGCACCGTCTCCGCGCCAATCGACGTTGGCAAACAATACAAACCGACCGCGATGCTCCTTCCACAGATATTCCTTCTGCTCTTGGAACTGAGTCCCCAGCTTTCCATCGAGTGAGACGCAGACGGCAATGCGGTTGCGATCCATTGCCCCGACGAAATCTTCCAACGCCTCCCGATTGAGCCGCAGCCGATAGAAGAAATGCGTGTGCACATTGACCACTGGAAACGCGGCATGTGTGATCTCGGTGACCTTCGTCTTTAACTGAGACATCGGGTTGTAATGATGCACCGACAAATCGCGGCCTTCACGACCATCCAGGGGATTCTCATCGGCTTGATGAGTTTCAACATTCGTCGAACTGTCGTCGCGAGCCTTCGAGATAGACTTCGCAGCGCCTCGTGTCTTCACCACGGCATGAAGCTCACCGGGCTTTTGGGCGGTTGCACCTTGTGTCAGTAAAAACGCACTCAGCCAGGCAAAAAGAAACAACAAGCGTCGAAAGGTCATGGAGTATGCAAAGATCGGGGATGTATTTTTTCGCGAATTGTAGCGTCCTGCCAGCCATACTCGATTGAAGATTCGATGAGGAAAGCCGGTTTCGAATCGTAAGAGTTTCCCGACTGACCAGGTGCCCCCCGCAAAACAGAGGCCAACACAGATCATCAAATGAGCGATGGCGATGCAGGAACGTGCGATCCGGAACGCAGCGTCAGTCCAATTTGACTTGAGCGAGGTAAATCGCCGTGGTGAAGTCTGTCTCCACCTCTTCATCAAGCGACTCATGCTGAGAGTAATAGCTCACCCAAAGCTTGTCGTCATGGAACACCAAGCCGGCGTAGCTCGTGTCCCCACCGGACGGTAAAGCAAGGAACTCATCCAACTCTCCCGTTTTGGGATCCACCCAACACAGCGACGTTCGGACCTTCTGATCATACAGCCGGACTGCGGCAACGAACCGGCCATCAGGCAGACGAATCATGTGCGGGCCGCCAATTCGAACGCCCATGTCATTCCACGCCCAATCCGTGTAAGGCGGCTTCGCCACACCCCACATCCCGGTCTTGCTGCCCGCATCTCGCCGAAGCATGCAGTATGCCGTGTCATCGCCCAAGAACAGGATCGAAGACTCATTCGGATAGCCGTCGATCCCTAAATCATCGACCAGCACATCAAAACGCTTTCCATCATCGCTTTTGTACAACCGCACACGACGGTCCGATGGGTCACCGGTGTGGTAGGCAACACTGTATGCCGTTCCCTCGTTGGACCACGATGTCCGCCACAACCAATCACTTCGTTTGCCAGCGTCAACGGCGTCGCTCCAAGTTACGCCGTCGTCAGAAAACCAGTTGTACGACTGATGACTGCCTTCGCTTGGGTCATGCAACGCACCGGCCCCGCTCAGCATCAATTTGCCATCAGGAGTCACCGATAGCTTTGCATCACGCAGATCCGAATCATCGCTGGTAATCAGAGCGACCGACTCCCACTTCAAACCATCCTCGCTGCGGAGCACGCGCAACGCACCGTCATCAGAAACGTGACGCGTGCCTTCCCGGAAAACGCAAAACCAGTGACCTTTGAAACGTGCCAGGTCAGTGAATGCGTTGTGATGAGCTTGATCCCAAATCCGATCGACTCGCACAAGCTCTGCCGCCATTCCAGAACCGGCCTGCTGCATCGTTGCAACTAAGAATGACGTCAACAGACAAAACCCAATCGAACATCGTTTCATTGCCTGCATGCGTTCACCTCAAGGGACCAAATCGGCATCGAGAATGGACAAGCCGCTCAGATCGCGCCCGCCCAACCCTCGGAGAATAATCCCTCCTGAGCTCGCACCCAAGTGAACGCGCATAAAAAAAGGCAGTCCAAAACTGGACTGCCTTCTTTGTTCCGTTCGCCGCTGGCTCAGTTAGCCGATGCGGTTTCTTCTTCAGTCTTGGCTTCCGCTTCCGGAGCCGAATCAGATTCGGGAGCATCTTGTTCAAATGCAGGGCGTTGAGCCGAACGAGTGACGCGGTCGTTCTTGCCGACCAATTCGAGAATCGCTCGAGTACCACCATCGCCCAGGCGAGGTTTTGCCAAACGCATGATCCGGGTGTATCCACCGGGACGATCCGTGAAGCGTTCTGCAATCGTATCAAACAAAACCGCAACGGCTTCGCGATCACCGATCAGCTGCAAAACACGACGTTGAGCGTTGACATAAGGAGCACGAGCGTCGGCCCATTGGGTCCACTGTTCGCTCTTACGCCATTTTTTGTATTCGTCCGACCCACGTTCAGCCGAGGTTTCGTACTTCTTGGCTTCTTCGAGAGCGGGCAGGGCACGCTTTGCGAGCGTGATGCACTTCTCAACCAATGGACGAACTTCCTTGGCCTTTTCCAAAGTCGTGATGATACGACCCGGGACCTTCGGAGCATTTTCATCCAAGCTGGCGTCACGTTCGGTCAAGAACAGGGCGCTGGACAGGTTCCGCATCAATGCTTTGCGGTGAGCTGGAGAGCGGCCGAGAACGCGGCCTTTGCGGCGGTGACGCATGACGCGAATCCGTCAAATTGAATGGGAGTGAAATGAAAGTGAATAGAAGTCGTTGGCATGCATCGCTGACGCAATGCGTTGCTGACTAGAACAGGGGTTGATTCGGCACTCGCATGCCGAGGTGCAATCCGTACTGCGATAGCTTTTCACGAACTTCGTTGAGAGTTGTGTCGCCAAAGTTGCGAACTTCCAACAATGAATCTTCGGTTCGCTGCACAAGGTCGCGAACCGTCATGATGTTTTCGCTTTCCAAGCAATTGTTCGCTCGAACGGACAATCGCAGATCCGCAAGAGTCATGTTCAGCTTTGCTTCGAGCTGAGCTTCGGGCGAACCAGCTCCACCGCGGGCGGCGGAGAATATGCTTGGTCCCAATTCGCGATACTGCACGAATGGGTTGAGGTGTTTACGGAGAATCTTGGCCGCTTCGGTCAACGCCATTTCGGGGTTGATCGTTCCGTCGGTCCAGATTTCGAGGTTCAAACGATCGTAGTTGGTCTTTTGACCGACACGAGTCGCTTCGACTTCGTAACGAACACGAACGATGGGGCTGAAGACCGCATCGATCGGGATGATTCCGATCTCGTGGTCAACACTGCTGTGTTCGGTGCTTGGAACGTATCCACGACCGGTTTCGACAACCATTTCCATCATGAATGGAACGTCATCGGTTAGCGTGCAGATCACGTGATCTTTGTTGATGATCTCAACGTCCGCGTCGGTTTGCACATCAGCACCGGTCACAACACCAGCGGTGTTGCGTTCGACAGTGATCACGCGAGTCGAGTCAGTGTTGCTGTTGACGATCAACGACTTCACGTTCAGGACGATGTCGGTGACATCTTCGAGAACACCTGGAATCGTCGTGAACTCGTGCTGAGCGCCACGGATTTTGATTTGGGTAACGGCACTACCCACCAAACTGCTCAACAGCACGCGACGCATGCTGTTACCAATGCTGGCACCAAAACCACGCTCGAATGGCTCGGCAGAAAATTTGCCGTAGGTTTGGGTCAGCGAGTCACGATCGACTTCAAGCGAACTGGGCAGTTCCATGCCGCGCCAGCGGATGTGCATGGTCATGTTGGGCCTTTGATGGATGCGGAATGGGGTTGATCAGAAACGAAGCGGCGTCAGCGGGATTAGACGCGGCGTTTCTTGCGAGGACGGCAACCGTTGTGCGGGATGGGGGTCACTTCCTCGATCAATTTCACGTTCAAGCCAGCAGCTTGCAGCGCGGTGATGGCACTTTCGCGACCGGACCCAGGTCCTTTGACGCGAACTTCGACGTCACGCATACCAAACTTGGTTGCTTTTTCAGCAGCCTGTTGAGCAGCACACTGACCAGCGAAAGGCGTGCTTTTACGGCTGCCCTTGAATCCACTGGTTCCTGCACTGGCCCAGCACAACGTGTCACCCTTGGCGTCCGTGATGGTCACCGTGGTGTTGTTGAAAGTCGCGTGAACGTGAGCAACACCGTTGCTTACGTTTCTG
Source organism: Rhodopirellula baltica SH 1 (assembly GCF_000196115.1). Lineage (NCBI taxonomy): Bacteria > Pseudomonadati > Planctomycetota > Planctomycetia > Pirellulales > Pirellulaceae > Rhodopirellula > Rhodopirellula baltica. Next base: position 6,797,385 of record NC_005027.1, on the reverse strand, counting down.
CGGATGCGTTTTTTCTTGTTGGTCTTTGCCACCGAAACTTCTCAAACAGATCAATGAATGGGGGAAGGAAGGAAATTGGAATCAAGGCAAACCTGCGACTATCGCAGATCCTTGACGCCCTTCTTACCAGCGACCGTCTTACGAGGCCCTTTGCGGGTCCGTGCATTGGTCTTGGTGCGTTGCCCACGAACAGGCAAGCTGACACGGTGCCGGATGCCGCGATAGGATTTGATCTCCCGCATGCGGCTGATGTTTTGAGTCACTTGACGACGCAGCGGACCTTCGACGAGATAATCTCGTTCAAGAAGGGCGGCGATGCGACCTACATCTTCATCGCTGATGTCGCTGGCGGGTGAAGTTGGGTCAATGCCCAATTTTTCACACACCTCACGAGCCCGGTACAGCCCAAGGCCGTACAGGTACGTCAGCGAATATTGAATCTGTTTGTCGTTGGGGATGTCGACGCCCATCAGACGGGGCATGGCGATACTCCGAGAGCAGCTGCGAAGGATGTTAGATTATCTGTGCGTTATCGCGCTTCAGAAGCGCTGGATGGCGATGGAACGCAAGAGCGTCTTCGCCAGCGGATCGCGGACTATAGCAGTCGGCCCCCTTTTTGCTCAAGTGGAAGCGACAAAAGCAATCCGGAATTTTTTTCGGAGATGTCTTCATCTTTTAACATCACCACATCAACGTTTGCCCGAAACTACCAGCAGAGCCCGGAATCAACGTTGAATTGGATGCATCGGCGACACCCGAACCCGATCTGCAATCTCATCTGAGTTTTCTTTCGAACCGGTCGCTTTCACCGCCGAGAAACGTCCGTTTGCTCCGCTAGACACATTGCCTGCTCCCTTTTTGGACCCAATCTTGCTCTGTGGAACACAAAAGTCCGCTGCTGAAAACCGGAAAAACAATCGCCCGATACAGCCTGATTATTTCGATCAGGTGGTTGTTTCGATCAGCTGGGCAGACTGGATCTGGGCACCCGACGACGCATCCGCAACCAATCGGTTGGATAGTCGTCCTTCGCGGTCACGGGAAACGAGGTTTGAGAGACCAATTCAAACTCATCCAACGGCAGATCGACTCGCGTGTCGCCCGATACGTTCGCCCAAACGCGAGTCCACCACAATTCGGTGCACAGCGGAAACCATTGCTGGTAGATCTGGCCTCCACCGACAACAAAGATCCTTCGATCGGCGGCCAATGCGATCGCCTCCGATTTTCCCGAAGCGGTTTGCGTGCCTGGGAATTGCCAATGGCCCTGCCGTGTCAACACAATCGTTTGCCGGCCCGGCAACACTCGGCCGATCGATTCGAATGTTTTGCGACCCATGATCAAGGCGCCGCCCATCGTTGCCTTCTTGAACCGCTTCAGATCAGAGGACAGTCGCCAAGGCATGTCCTGGTCGTCTCCGATCACTCCATTGGGGGTTGCCGCAACAACGGCAGTGATGCTGCATCCGACGCCGTGATCGGCAGGCAACAGGTCCCGACTCCGCAATGAACGCGCGATCTCGCTCGGCGAATCTCCAGCGGACGGCATTTCACCGACCTGGCTGGCTGATGGAAGGTCCGGCGTCTGACCGGATGACTCGGGCAGGCTGGAATCGGGGCGGGAGCTAAATTCACTCATACCGCGTTTAAACTGCCACCGGAGCCTTGATGTGGGGATGGGGGTCGTAGTTTGTCAGCTCGAAATCATCGAACTGGAAATCCGTGACCGATGCGACGTCTCGCTTGATATGAAACGTCGGCAACGGCCGAGGCGTTCGGCTGAGTTGTTCGCGAGCTTGGTCGAAGTGGTTGCTATAGAGATGAACGTCGCCAAGCGTGTGAACAAATTCGCCCGGCTTCAGACCCGTGACATGGGCCATCATCGACGTCAACATCGCGTAGCTGGCGATATTGAACGGCACTCCCAAAAACAAATCCGCGCTGCGTTGATACAACTGACAAGACAGCCGTCCGCCAGAAACATAAAACTGAAACAGCAAATGACACGGCGGCAAAGCCATCTTCGGCACATCGGCCACGTTCCAAGCCGAAACGACCAAACGGCGTGATCTCGGGTTGGTGCGAATTTCGTTTTCGACCCAAGCGATTTGGTCGACCGTGTCGCCGTTGGCACCTTCCCAGCTTCGCCATTGGTGACCGTAGACCGGGCCCAGATCGCCGGCCTCATCGGCCCACTCGTCCCAAATCGAAACCTTGTTCTCTTTTAGGTAACCGATGTTGGTGTCCCCGCGAAGGAACCACAGCAATTCGTGCAAAATCGACCGGATATGCAGCTTCTTAGTCGTCAACAGAGGAAAACCCTCCGCCAAATCAAACCGCATTTGGCGTCCAAACAGACTGCGAGTGCCGACGCCCGTCCGGTCGTCTCGATCAATCCCGTCATGCAGGACTTCGTCTAATAGTTGCAAATAGCCTTGCATGAGCGTCTCGCGTCGATCCGAAATGGCTGGCGAATTTCTTTCGCCGGTGATTCTGAATGGTAACAGCCAACGCCGCTATCGAGGATCCGACTTTTGAAAGTTCGAGGGCAACGCGATCCAAGGAACGCCTCACACCCGCCTCGTTCAGTTTTCTCAACCGATGGAATCCGATCCATTGCCCGGTGAGGTCCAATCAAGCGTCCAATGTCGATCACTCGTCATTTGAACTGCTTCCCCTGGAATCCCAACGGCTGAAACCATTTCGCGAGCCTCCTCCAACGTCAACGATGCCAGCAATGACTGCCGTAGCAGCTGCGAAGGCGCATATTCCGGGGCGACATCGACTTCCACGTCAGTATCGGTGTGCTCCTCCACCAACCGCTCCACCTCGTCTTCACTGCCAGGCCGAAACAAATCGCGAATGAAGATCCGCCCGCCGGGCATGAGTGCCCGCATCGCAACCTGAATCCCGGTGATTGGATCAGGCAGATGATGAAAAACCGTGTTGCTGATGATGGTTTGAGCCAAATCCTCCTGCAGGCTCTCGGGGTCGGTCAGATCGATTTGCTGAAGCCAAACCAAATCCTGCATCCCGTTGAGCTCAATTTCGAAGCTCGCTAGTTCCAGCATGTCGACGCTGAAATCGACCGCCATGATCTGCAATTGCCCCTCGGCAAAGCTGGATTGCGACAAACCACCTGCATCTTCGAGTTCCCGCCAGCGTTCACCCAACATCAACGCGATGCCGGCGGGGCCACACCCCAAATCGATCACTCGCGGGCCAACGCCCCCTCCAGAAAGCAGATCGTTGACAAAGGTGGTGTTCACCTGTCGATGATCCATGGCTTGATAGGCGGCCGCATCAGCGGCGGAATCGTCCGGGATGGGTTCCAGTACACGAGCGAACATGCGTTCAGGACACTTTTGGGAGAAAACGGCTTGAAAAAACCAAAAGACAGTTGGGTGAAAATCGACGCCCAAAGTCGTTCACTGGGGGATTCCGCCCAGACTTTGCGCGATTTTGGCTAAATTCCACCCCACATAATTCCAGTGGGCAACTACAACTTGAACAAGATACCCGACCAAAACAAAGGACTGCGCGTGCTGAAGGGAATCGGGGGTTTGCGCTGGTTGTGGGTAAATTGACTGTTGGGCGGACTGCAACGATCGCCCATTGCCCCTGATGTGCCTGGAGCCGCCCGGTGAGCCGATCTCAACCAGACCCCAACTCGACCAGTTCAGCAAGTCGCATGAACGGAAGTTCGTCTCATTTTCCCTCTGGCAACTGGTCGCCTTCGGCCCCCACTGAATCGTGGGCGATGGTCACTCCCGGCGAGGTGCTTCGATCGTTTCGTCGCCGCTTGCCATCGATCGTGTTCACCACTGTGCTGGTGACCATCGCGGTCATCGCGCTTTTGATCGTCTGGCCGAACCAGTACCGAAGCGAAGGCCTGATGTACGTCCGCCTGGGTCGCGGCGCGCTCGCTGTTGATCCAACCACAAAGGCAACTCAATCGGTCTCGATGCAAGAGAGCCGAACCGCAGAAGTTGTCAGCATCGGCGAGATGATTGGCAGTCGCGAAATCGCTGAACGAGCGGTGGAGCGCATCGGCGTCGAAAACATCAATCAACCACGAACCTGGATCGATCAGGGCCTCAAAGACATCGAGTCCTTTCTCCAATCAGACCACCAGTTGGTTGCTTGGTTGCCTAAGTCCGACGGTAAAACGGTCGGCGAAATGTCGCCTGAACAATACAAGGGCCAATTGGATCGCGAACAAGCGATCAAGAAAGTCTCTAAAGCGATCAACGTCCAAATCGCGAAAAATGGCTACACCGTTGCGGTTGCCGGCAAAGGCGACGATCCGTTGCTGGTGCAATCCATCGTGCAAGCCGTGATGGACGAATACGGTCGCTATCACGTGGAAGCTCACAGTGTGGACGGCTCGGAATCCTTCTTCGAAAAACGCGCCAAGCAAAGTCGCGACACTGCTTTGGCAACTCGCCGAGCCTTGCAAGAAACACGCAACGAGATGGGCTGGCTTAGCGCCGCCTCCGCAGAAGAAACCCTGCGTGAACGAATCATCGATTTGGAAATGAAGCTGAACACGGCCGACAGCGAACTCGCCGAAGCGATCAGCCAAGCCGAAGAGCTTCGTCGTCAACTCGACGGAACCAAAGAATGGGTTCCTGTCGAGGTCACGCTAGGCATCGCCAACGCAGCCGGTGATCAAATGCGAAGCCAACTGTATGACGTGCAAATCCAAGACGGAGAAGAACTGGCACGCGTCAGCCCCAATCACCCACGCTACAAATTGTTGCAAGAGAAAATGCAGCAGAGCGCTCAACTTGCTGACGCCGAACGCGAAGATCGCGAAGAACGCCGTGAAGCGATCAATCCGGTCTATCAAGAACTCGAAACTCAGTTTCAAACCGTCCGCGCCAAAGCCGTTGGCTTGAAGAGTCGCCGCGATGCAGTGAATGAGCGTTTGGCAGCAACGCAGTTGGACCTGCAACGTCTCAACGGAGACGCGACCCGGTTGGCTGAACTGACCTGGGAAGCCGAATTGGCGGAAGAAACCTATCGCGAACACGCTCGATCATTGGAAGAAGCTCGCGTGAATACCGCTCTGGATGATTTGCAGATGTCCGATGTCAGCGTCATTCAAGACGCGACGTTGAACTTAAAGCAGTCTGGCCCAATGCGAGGCTTGCTCGCGGTGGTCGGTTTGCTGCTCGGGCTGAGCCTTGGATTGCTACAAGCGATCCTGCGAGATTCGCCGGTCGCTTCAACCGGCGGGTCCCGTGGAGAGATTTCGCGTAACAAAGCGGCCAAATCTCGTCGACGCACAAAGTCCGCCGATGTTGCGACCAGTACGGACTCGGACCTGGACGATGTGATGCACGAACAAGAAGACATTCGATCGAACGAGACGGTGACTGCCGGCGTGCCCACAGGCAACACGGTTGCCATGAACGAAACGTCCGGCACGTTCAACGCCCCCATGCCTCGCTAGTCGCGATTGATTTGGATGCGATGCAGGACTGCATTGCAGAGACCAAGACAACCTTTCACGGATGACTCGACGGGGCAAAAAAACGCACCTAGGAACAACAACTTTGTTTTCATTTTTCAAGAAAGAACGACGCGAAAGCCTGCTGCGGTGGAAGGACGAAGCCTCGCTTGGTCGACGCCGCGTGCTGCTGCTGTCGTCTCGCCAGTTCGACCGCGAGCTGAATCGCGAACGACTGCGTGCCACTCGCCGCTCAATTCCTTTCTGTCTGCTGACCGTCGAACTGCTCACCAAGGCGGGATCGACTCGCCGCAGCACCAACAAACAAAACCGCCAACTCGTCGACTTGCTGCTTCGCAACCTTCGCGTCACGGACGAAAAGGGAATCCTTGCAACGTTTCGTTATGGTGTGCTGCTGGTCGACACTCCCGAAATGGGCGGCCGTGCCGTACTGGACCGTTTGGCTCGTCTGACATCCGCCGCGGGCTTGGAAGTCCGGCTGAATCTTCAGGTGCACGATCCGAACGGCTTCGGCGAAGACCAAGAAAACAATCAGGATGCGTCGGGGGACCGCCGAGCCGACGATCGCCGCAGAGACGACCCTGCGGATTCGGAAGAAGCCTGGGTCCGCTTGGCATCCACCGCCGCCGAATCACCTGCTCCCACCGAGCCGACGACGTTGTCCCACAACCGCGTGCAGTCCTCGATCGACGACATCACTCTTGCCGGGTCACAACAACAAAGCAGCCAAGCCGGGTTGTGGCTCAAACGCGGAATCGACGTTGTCGGAGCCGGCATCGGATTGGTGTTGGCCGGCCCTGCAATCTTGGGTGCCATGGCGGCAATCAAGCTGACCGACGGCGGCCCAGTGTTCTTTCGCCAAACCCGAGAAGGACAAAATGGCCGCCCGTTCACAATCCTGAAACTTCGCACGATGATCGTCGACGCGGAAAAATTCCAGGCGGAATTGCGTGCTGAAAGCCACCGCGACGGGCCCGCTTTCAAGATTTCTCGCGACCCCAGAGTGACCAAAGTTGGGCACTTTTTGCGTGCGACTTGTTTGGACGAACTGCCCCAACTGATTAATGTGTTGACTGGCGACATGTCATTGGTCGGACCTCGTCCACTACCATGGCATGAGAGCCGAGCCTGCGAACGTTGGCACCGACGACGACTCGACGTTCGCCCTGGACTGACCTGCACTTGGCAAGTCAACAAGGCCAAGGCTGTGACGTTCGATGATTGGATGCGGATGGATCTTCGTTACATCGACCAATTGGGTTTGTTCCAAGATCTAAGACTCATCGCTCAAACTGTCGTTGTGCCCGTGACGGGGCGTGGCGGCGAATAGACTTCCAACATGTCCGCCGTTTTGCCCGCGAATCCCGAATCCAACGAATCGTCGCAAGCTAGCCCGTTGATCGGTTCCTCTGGGGACGACTCAACGGCACGCGATGGGTCTGTCGTCACCGAAACAAAAGGGAAATCGATCGGGGACGGTTCGCCGCTCGATGCCAAAGTCGTCTTCCTGACGCACTACATTCCGCTCTACCAAGTCCGTGTGCTGCAAGAAATCACGAAGCGAATTCGCGATTTCCAAATCCTGCTCAGCACTCCGATCGAACCGAATCGCAACTTCCGATTGGATTGGTCAGGACTCAACGTGGAAGTCCAAAAGACGGTCACGCTGAGACGCCGATGGCGACATGCCAAAGCAGGCTTTGACGACCAGCTATTCGTGCACGTTCCATACGACACGCTCAAGCAACTCAAACGCATTCGGCCTGATGTCGTCGTCTCGCACGAACTCGGTGCACGTTCATTGGCCGCGGCTCGCTATTGCCGCCGCTCGGGCGCACGCTTGGTCCTCGCGACCTTCATGAGTGAACACACTGAACAAGGACGCGGGCGACTTCGCAACTGGGCTCGTCGCCGCTTGATCCGTTCCGCCGATGCGATCACCTACAACGGTCCCTCATGCCGCGAAGTCTTGCTGTCGTTGGGTGCCAAAGAAGAACAGCTGTTCCATTTGCCGTATGCTGCGGATGATCGGACGACCTCTCGCGAAACAAAACGGCCACCGGAGTCCGAGGTTCGTCGACGCTTGCTTTGCATCGGTCAGCTCTCTCAACGCAAAGGTGTCCTGCCGTTGATTCGCCAAGCCAGCGACTTCTGCGCCGCCAACAACGAAGCACTGGAAATCACTTTTGTAGGCGATGGACCTTGCCGCAGCGAACTGGAAACACTGGCATCCGGTGGTAGCACCGATGAACACGGCTCCATCGATTCGCGGCTGAAGATCCACTTGCTTGGGAACCGCCCCGCGGCCGAACTGCCTGAACTGATGCGTGATCACGGTGCGATCGTGGCACCAACCTTGGCTGACGAGTGGCTGCTGGTCACCAACGAAGGCATGCACGCCGGAATGCCAATCATCGGTAGCATCTACGCTCAATCCGTGACGACGTTGATCAAGAATGGACGCAACGGTTGGCAGTACGATCCACTGTCCCACGGGGCTCCAAACATGGAGCCGAATTCGTGTGAAAGCGGCTCCTCCGATTCGCCGCAAACCACACTGGACCTTTCCGGCGCACTTCGTGGTTACCTTGCCGCCGACAACAAGACAATCGCTGAGATGCGTGAGAACGCCAGACACGACATTCAAGACTACACGCCGGCACGATCAGCGAACGGAGCAATTGAAGCGATCCGATCCGCGCTGAACCAACGCGACGCTGGTCCGACGGGGAAAACGGCACGATGAGTCAACCGTTGATCGGCAGCTTGTCCATGGACCTGGACAACAAGTGGGCCTACCTCCGCGCCGCTGGGCATGAGAACTGGGAGTCCTCGTCGAGCTACTTCGACATCGCGGTACCGCGAATCGTTGAATTGCTTGGCGAGCTGGACCTCCCGCTGACAGTGTTCTTGGTCGGCCGCGACTTGGATGTCGACGAAGATGTTCGGACCATCCGAATGTTTGATCAACTCCCTAGCTGGGAGGCCTCCAACCATTCGCTCAATCATCTGCCCTGGATGCATACGATGAGCGATTCGGAAATTGAATCCGAGATCATGATAACTCATGATCGCATTGTTTCGACCATCGGCACGCGTCCGGTCGGTTTCCGTGGTCCTGGATTCAGTTGCCCGGCTGAAGTCCTGCGTGTGCTGATTAAAAACCAGTACACCTATGACGCCTCTATCTTTCCGACCTCGATGGCACCAATCGCTCGCGCCGTATTTCTGGCTCGCACGAATTTGAAAGGCGAGCAGCGCGAGAAGGCCAAGAAGCTCTACGGCGGTTTTGCATCGATGCGAAACCCCAATCGACCGTTCATGCGTCACGAAGAAGTCGACGGTGAGACTTTTCCTCTACAGGAAATCCCAGTCACCACGCTTCCGTTTCTTCGAACGCCAATTCACTTTAGCTACGTCACCTTTCTGGCCAGTTTCAGCGTGACGGTTGCGAAGATGTATTTTTCGATGTCACTGAACCTGTGCCGAATGACAGGCACATCACCATCCTTGTTGCTTCACCCTCCTGACTTCCTCGGGTGTGAAGACGATTCCGACATGGCTTACTTCCCCGGCATGAAACTGAAACGCGAAGAGAAACTTTCGTTCATGCGATGGGCTCTCGGAAAGTTCGCTCGCGAATTTGAGGTGCGGACCATGCTGGATCAAACCCAAACACTCGCGACAGCGGACGGCTTCGTCCCTCAACCTGCAACCACTTGAACAAAACCATGTTGGACTACGGACAGCACAATGTCTTGGGCATTGGCGTCAATGCGATCGACTACGAGGCTGCTGTTGATCGCATCATCACCGCTGCCAAAAATCATTCGCCGATGGCGGTCACCGCATTGGCCGTTCATGGTGTGATGACCGGCGTGCTGGACCGAGAACACCACTATCGACTCAATCAGTTCGACTTGGTTTGCCCTGACGGACAACCGGTTCGATGGGCGTTGAATCGTTTGCATCGCGGAGCCTTTGATGGACCGCCGCTTTCCGATCGCGTTTATGGTCCTGAGCTAACGCTACGCTTGTGTGCCCAAGCTGCAAAAGATGATGTGCCGATCTTTCTGTTTGGAGCAACGGAGGAAATGCTTCAGCAGTTTGCGGATCGATTGTGCGAACGTTTTGAGGGTCTTCGCATCGTCGGCAAACGAGCATCGGCGTTTCGACAAATCTCAGCTGAAGAACGCGAAGAATTGGCTGAAGAAATCCGAGCGAGCGGGGCGGAAATGTGCTTCGTCGGCCTGGGCTGCCCTCGTCAAGAAATCTTTGCCTACGAGATGAAAGAGCATCTTTCGATGCCGTTGATCGCCGTAGGTGCCGCGTTCGCTTTCCATGCGGGGATGCTGGAACAGGCCCCGCCATGGATGCAAAAAAACGGGCTGGAATGGTTCTTCCGTCTGACCCGTGAACCCGGCCGATTGTGGCGACGATATCTGTATCTCAACCCTGCCTATGTGTCGTTACTGACGCTGCAGAAACTTGGAATCTACCGTCGAAAATGCGACGGCGGGCAATCCCCCAGCAAAGAACTGATGTTTGGCTGATCCGTCACTTGGGGTCGCCCAATCGACGCCCGCGTGAATTCACTTAGCAACGCGTGAACAACAAGTGACGATGTTAGCGGTATGGCGCAAGCCGCCCGGTGAGGAACCGGAGGGCTCGCGCCCTTCCGCTACGTCACTTGTTGTTCACGTGGTCCTTAAGCATTGAGTGCGTCGCTGAGACGGAGCGTTTCTTCAACCAATGTGTCCACGCGGCGACCGATTTCTTCGTCGGCCAACGAATCGCCTTCGAACGATTCTCCTGTCGCATAAACAAACCGCGGCACGATCACGCAGCGGAAGTCCAACATCAGACTGTTGGCCAACCCCATCGCAGACATGTAGCTGCCTTGGCCCCCCGCTGCCAACAACAACGACACCGTCTTCCCCGTCCAAGCTTTCCCGGTCAGCTCCACCGCGTTTTTGATCGCGGCATTCACGTCGTAGTTGTAAACCGGCGATGCAATGTAGATCGCTTCTGCCGCACGAACCAACTCGCCGAGTGCGATCACTTCTTCGTTGCCATAGGCCGTCGCGCCATCACAAGGTGGCAACGTTCGTTGAGATAAATCAAAAACTTCGACTTCCCGTTCCTGCGAGCGCAGTCGCTCGGCAACCGCACGAGCCAGAATGCGACTGCGACTGGTCGGGTGAAGACTGGAACTGATGACGAGGTGCATGCCTTGGCTCATACAAAAGTAATTCGGCTTGGGTGAGGCGAAGCTCGACGAAGGGGGAACTCCGCCGGCGGAGCCTACGTGAAGAAGAAACGTGTGACGTGATAGAAGATCGGTGCAGCAAAGCAGATGTTGTCGATCTGGTCGAGGATGCCAGCGTGTCCTTGGACCAACGTGCCTGTATCGGTCACACCACGATCACGTTTGATCGCACTCATTGTCAGCGTGCCCATGCTGGCCATCGCGGTCACAACCACGCCCATCAACAACGCTTCCCACCAAAAGAATGGTGTGGCCCACCGAAGCAAAGCCGCGATCACACCGGTCGACATCATCGCCCCGAGCACGCCTTCCCAGGTTCGAGATGCATTGATATCCGGAGCGATCACGTGGCGCCCGGCCAACTTGCTCCAGACGCGTTCCAAAGTCAGCGACAACTGAGCGATCAAGACAAAGAACATCAGCAGATTGACGTTGCTGCCCGTCCAAGGTTCGCCGCCGGTCCGAACCAATTGAAGATCCAACAACGCCGGTGCGTGTGACAGAGAGTAAACGCAGACTAGCAACCCAGCCTGGATCTTCGCACAACGCTCCAGAAACCGCTTCGCATCGCCCGCGATGGCCGCACGAGCCGGAATGAACAGGCTCGCGTAGACCGGAATCATGATGCTGTAAAACGGATAATACTCATCGCCCAAACCGATCAGGATGTACTGCAACGGCGTGAAGATGAAAAAGATCCAAAACAACGTCCGGTGATCACCCCGCCGGGTCGGAGTCATCGAGATAAACTCCCGCAGCGCCCAGAACGACACCATCGAAAACAATACCACCAACCCGATCCAGTGAATCAAGGATCCGATCACAAAGATCGCCACCATCGTCCACCACACGCGCAGCTTGGCGCGAAATCGCTTGACGACCGCGGCGTCGACCGCGATCGAATCGTTGCGACCGAGCAAGAACGCGACCAAAGTCGCGATGCCCAGTGCCGCGAGGATGACCGCGATCAAGATGAAAGTGGTGGTATCAGTATCAGGCAAGGTGTTCTTCGATTGGAGGGGAACCTGCTGTCGACTTCGTTTCAGGGAAGCATCCAGAATACAGCAGAAAGCCGAGCGTCATGCCTAGCTGGCAAGTTTAGCGACCACGGCGGCGCCCATTTCTTCGGTCGAGACGCTCTTAGATTGATCGCCACGAGCCAAGTCAGGTGTTCGCAAACCATCGGTGATCACGCCGGCGACGGCCTTTTCGATCGCCTCGGCTTCGTCGGTCAGTCCCAACGAGTGACGCAGCATCATCGCTGCTGCCAAGATGGTCGCCAACGGATTGGCGACGCTTTTGCCGGCGATGTCCGGAGCCGATCCGTGAATGGGCTCGTACAGTCCAGGACCACCATCGCCCAAGGAGGCACTTGGCAACATGCCGAGCGAACCGGGCAACATGGACGCCTCGTCGGTCAAGATGTCGCCGAACATGTTGCCGGTGACAACCACATCGAACTCCGATGGTCGGTTGATCAAGTGCATCGCCATCGAATCCACCAACACGACGTCGTATTGGACATCGGGGAACTCGTTGGCCATGACTTCCGCAGCCACTCGACGCCACAACCGACTTGGCTCCAAAACGTTCGCTTTGTCGACGCTGGTCAATCGGTTCGAACGACCGCGAGCCGCTTGGGCAGCCATGCGGACAATTCGTTTGACTTCGCCAACCGAGTAGGTCATCGACTGGAATGCGGTCTCCTCTTCGCCGCTGCCGGATGTGCCTGATTCACCAAAGTAAATCCCGCCAGTCAATTCGCGGAAAAACAAGATGTCGGTGCCTTTGACGATGTCGGCTCGCAACGGTGATGCGTCGGCCAATTCGTCGAACAGTTTGATCGGTCGCAGATTGGCAAACAGCCCCAACTCCTTGCGAATTTTCAGCAGACCAGCCTCGGGGCGCGTCTTGGCCGAAGGATCGTCCCATTTCGGCCCACCAACGGCTCCCAAAAGAATCGCGGCAGCGTTGCGGCAGGCATCAATGGTTGGCTGAGGAAGAGGATCACCGGTTTCGTCGATCGCGATCCCACCGATTTGGTGTGAACTGAAATCAAAGGTGTGCCCGAAACGCTCCGCGACCTTCACGAGGACCAAACGGGCTTGTTCGACGATTTCAGGTCCGATCCCGTCACCGGGCAACAAAACGATGGAGGAATTCATAGGTCTAACGGGGACTAAGTGAGCGTGGGGAGGGCGGGTGAAAGACACATTTTTGAGACACAGAACTTAGCGGACTTCGGCTGTTTCCCCCAGGGTCCTGCGTACTCAATCGTCATAACTGGCACGACCGTCCAAGTCCCCTGCAATGCGGATGATCCCGCACAACTGGTCGTCACACGGGCGTCATCTTTAGCCCAAAGTTAAAGAGCGTTGCCTCCCGCGACCGCCAGTTTCGCGACAAATCGATCACGCCAATCGCCAGCCGACGCTCTGTCATCTCGAACAGAATCCTTCGGCTCGGCAATCACGCCCGACACCTCAGCACGCCCCGCTATGCAATCGACCACCAATTCGAATTTCCCAAGCGTCGCAAACGCCTCCGTGACGCCCGTCGTCACGCCCGCCGGTGATGCGTCCACCGACGTCACCGAAGGATTGTCATTTTCGCCCGCCAGCCATCCGTCGGCTCTGAATGTCCCTCGCGAGATTCGGGTACTGCACGTCGTCAACGGAGAACATTTCTCCGGCGCGGAACGTGTGCAATCTCACCTCGGCCGGTGCCTGCCAGACCTCCATGTCACCGCCGACTTTGCTTGTGTCAAACCGGGGCGATTCGCCGACATGCTGGAAGAGCACCAATCCGGCATGGCGGGAGAAAACTGGGGACAGTGTCATCGTGTTCCAATGCGCCACCGCCTGGACTGGACCGCCGTCAAACGACTCGCACGAGTCATGGCGGAAGGCGAATACGAACTGCTGCACGCTCATACTCCGCGAACCGCGATGCTCGCCTCGGCCGTTTCGAAATGGTCCGGTCGGCCTTGGGTCTACCACGTCCACAGCCCGGCTGGCCGTGATTGCGAACGAGCTTGGTCGAACCGAATCAATGCCTGGATCGAACGGCGTTCGCTGGCAAATTGCTCTCACCTGATCACCGTTTCGAACAGTCTTCGGGAAGACACGATCCAACAAGGTTTTCCCGCAGAAAAAGTCACCGTGGTTCACAATGGTGTTCCCGCGATTCGCCCAGCTCGCAAAAGCAAACCCACCATCGGTGGCCGCTGGACAATTGGCATGGTCGCTCTGATGCGAGCTCGCAAAGGGTTGGAAGTGGTTCTGGATGCACTGGCGATCCTCAACAATGTCGGCACCGAGGTCACGCTTCGCTGCATCGGTCCTTTCGAAACCGAAGCCTATCGTCAACAAATCGACGCTCAAATCAGCGACCTCGGAATCGGACACCTGATCGATTGGGTTGGATTCACCCAGGACGTGCCCGGCGAACTCGCTCGTTTGGATGCGATGGTTTTGCCAAGTCTTTACGGCGAAGGGCTGCCCATGGTGGTTCTAGAATCAATGGCTGCAGGCACACCAGTCATCGCAACTTCGGTTGAAGGCACGCCGGAAGCGATCCGGCACGGCATCGAAGGTGTCCTCGCTGAGCCTCGCGATGCAGAATCTTTGGCTGAGCAAATCCAAGCCATGGTTTCGGGACAATATGATTGGCAATCGATGTCTGACTTCGCCGTCACGCGTCACCACCAATGTTTTAGCGATCACACGATGGCTCATGGCGTTGCCAAAGTCTACCGTCGCATTTTGGACCCAATGGGTCATTCAACCGTCGGTTGATCCGCTGCAAATTTCTGCCCCGCAACACCCCGCCAGCTTGGTACGATGAATCAAGCGGCGAGAATACCGCGTTTCTGATCCCAGCTTTCTGAATCAGCGGAAAAAACGATGCGAAGCTTCAAAGGATGGGCCCCCGTTTTTGAACCAAACGGGCTCGCAATCACCCGCCTCGTGCTGATCGGATTGCTGCTGGCATGGATCCCGACCACTCTGCACGCTCAACCTCCCTTTCGCAGCGACGATCGCTCTTTCCCTGACCGCCGCCATTCAGGAATGGATCATCGACGCGGCGGTCCATCCGGCGAGTTCGATTTGGTGGAACCCTCCGGTGTGGTGACGGGCCGCATCTCCTTGCGTCGCGGAAATTTGATCTACCGCCACGGTGATGGTCGTCAAGTTGTCTACTCTCGCGATCGACGCTTTGACACTCCGGACGGACAGTTCCAGGGTTACTACAACACGCTGCTTGCGAGAGTGCTGAAGTTTCCACGAAGTGGCTTTGGCAACTTCCTCTACATGGACCTCGACAACTTCAATCCGTTCCCTCAAGCATCCTATCGATTGGTGCGTCCCGTTGGCGTGGGACCGATCGGTGGCCCCGTGTTTGGCCCTTTGGCGGGCGGATACGTCGAATACGGTGCTCCGATCTACGGCGGATTCGGTCTGCCTTGGCTCACTCCCGCACCCGCGTTTGGATGGGGCATCAACGACATTCCAATTGGCCCGGTGGCGATCAGTCCGATCCCACTGAACCCCGGTCCGGTTCCAATCGACACTAGCCGAGTTGCATTGCCTGATTTGCCGCCCGCGAAAATTCGATTCACCAACAGCAGCCAAAGGGATGTCAACGTCACGCTGACCGATTCACGGCAGGCGGGTCTGTCGAAGACGTTCCGATTGGCGCCGGGTGAATTCGAAGACATGAAACTACGTCGCGACGCCGGTCATGAATGGGTCGAAACCTTCGAATTGTTATCGCCCGGCGGCCAGTGGATTACACGTGAAGTTCGACATCAGATCCCACCGCAGTCTCGCTACGAAATAGTGGTTCACGAATGGAGAGTTCAATCCGTCGCGATCGACCGCACCGCGAGAGGCAACAACCGTATCGAAGACATCAACATGCAAGGCAAAGGCATCGGTCGCTTCCTTCTGCCACCCGGCCCTGAACTCGTCGACCAAACGATTGATGTGTTTCAATCGGCTCGGGCGATGCAAAACCAAGGCACCGTGACACCGATCATTCCCGACGAACAACTTCAAGAACAATTCCGTCCCAGCGACCGCGTCTCACCATTCGAACGCGCCATCCTGGAACAGCAACGCGCGATGCAGCGAGCCAGAGAGGGGCAACGCTGAGTTCACCCGGTCGCTTCACTATTTCGCCTCAACCCGATACGTCCCCTCGGTTCGGACGTAGACGATGGTCTCTTCATCCGTCGCGATCGCATGCGTTGCCTCGCCTTCGGAACCGAAGTAACTCCCCGGCACGAGTGCGGCGATCTTATCTTTGCCTTCCAGATGAAGATGCAGTTGGCCGCGAATGACGACCGCTCGGAAGGTGGACGCCGCGGTCATGAATTTACCGGTAAACCCGGCGGGTAATTTGACCAGTGTCCCACTGACCTGATCGGCTGCGGGTTGGCCCCAAAGAAACGCAATCTCCGGCTCAATGCCACCCGAGGACTCGGTCGCTTCGATCCAACTGGTGTCCGATTCATTCAACCAAACAAGGTTGGAAGCATCAATGTTCACCGGACGTTCTCCGGTATCGAACGCTTCGCTCGGTGGCTGCACAAGGTACGGACCTTCCTGAATTTCCACGTACGCGACACTGTCTCCACGAACCGCGGTGACGTGAACTTCACCTGACGGCTGAGTCCAATAGGATCCCACGGGCATCCACATGGGCTCCGCGTCTGGATCGTCATTGTGCAAACCTCCCGCGATCACGACTCCTCGATAGGTGATGTTGTGAATGTGAGGCGGCGACGAAAACCCATCGACGAACTTGACCAAGAAACCCGATTCCCCGTCTTCGGTTTGGTCCCCCTAAAGCGTTCCCGCTTTGGGTGCGGCGTCTCCGCGATTGGGATTGAGAGATTGCCACTGAACGTCCGACGCCATGACCACATGCGTGTTCTCGCTAGACGGATCTTCCGCAAGCAGGTCTCGTGTGGCCCCACCGACTGACACTGTCGTGGCGAGGAACAGTAAACCAGCTAAGCTTCGTTCAGAAAGTCCGAGTGTCATATTCTCTTTTCCAGTTGCTTGGCGGGTTGCTACGATCCATCCAAATCACGTCGCAACCAGCCTCTGATTGGGTCATCAAAGCCGCCAGCATAAACGAAGGAGTCCTCTGTTTCCGATCGAAAGTTGCCGAGTCGGTAGAGCGTCCGGTTTTCCCCAAAACAACAGTCACCAGATGCTCCCCAGCCTCAGAGATCGCGAGCACGAGGCTTGAATTTTGGATACTCGACGAGCAAAATGCTGACGACCTCCAAACTTCTCTGACTCTTCTCTTATCCACTTATCCGTCACGTCAGAATCGTGACGAAGCCACCGAGATCTTCGGTGTGAAAGGGCAAACCGAATGCGACTTGAATGGATTGGATGCTTCTTCGTTGCCTACTGCGCAATCACTGGATGCGCGGAACCGCAGCCCGAACCCTCTCCTCAAAACATCGTGGAGAATGAAAGCGAACTCGCGATCCAGAATTACATGGACGCCCAAGACGAAAATTCGCGACGGATGGCGGAACAGTATCTAGAACGAGAAAGCTACGAGAACCCAGGCGACAACCAACCGCTGATCGATAGACCGGCGGAAGTCGAACGGATGGTTACCCCTTCCGATTTCGCGCCCAGTCCATTGTCCGAACAAGCTCTCACGGCCGATCCAAACGTGCTCTGAGTCAGAGATCAATTGGCGACCGCACAAACTGTCTCGCCGGTGCTCAAGCACGAGACAGAAACTGACCGGTTCGCGAATCGATCTTCAAAACCTCGTCTTCCTTGATGTACTCGGGGACTTGAACGACCAAGCCCGTTTCCATCGTTGCTGGTTTGGTGCGTGACGTGGCTGAGTTGCCCTTCACGCCCGGATCGCATTGAGCGATCTTCAGCTCGACCGTCGCCGGCACTTCGATCCCGACGCAAGCGTCGTTGTAAATCAGCGCCCGCATGCCTTCCAAGCCTTCGGTGATGTAAGGCAACTGTTCTTCCGCGTCTTCCAACGGAATCTCGTATTGCTGGTAGTCCTCTTTGTCCATCACGTGCAAGTGCTCCGTGTCGGTGTACATCATTTGCACATCGCGACGGGAGAAATCGGCTTCTTGCAGGACGTCGGTTCCCTTCAGTGTGATGTCGACTTTGTTTCGAGTGACAACGTGCCGAGCCCGAAATTTGTAGAGCGTTGCCGCACCGCGAGCTGACGGCGATTGCACCGAAATCCCAACGATCATCACTGGATTGCCGTCATGAACCACAACGGTGCCGGTTTTCACTTCTTTTGCGAGCATGATTGGTAACAAAATTGGAGAGGAGGATTTTTGAGAAACGTACTGCTCGCTCAAACGAAAGAAAAGCCCGGATGGGCAGGAAGAAAGACAGAACAACGCGGCCCGTCGAATCCCTTCAAACCTCACAATCGTCAGCCCCCAACGATAGGAGTCGCACCTGGGATTGCTTTCCTTCCCCGTGAAAGGCGTACCGCAACATAGCACGACCTAGATTTGCTCGAAGCAGAGCGTGTCTTTCTTTCGGCAGAAGAGCCGTTTTTGCGTTCGCCACGGTTCCTCGTTGCAACCGGGACGAGCGTCTCGCGATCCAGCCGACATCCCCAATTCTTCCCGCCGACTTGCTTCGCAACGAATCGGTTGGTCACGCATTGAGATCAACACGTCACCGTGAGATCTCGAAACCACCTTCGTCATGACCGATCCCAACGCATTCTTTTCCGAACCGACCAATCGCTTCGGAATCCCAGCGGTCGCCCCGATTCAACGTCCGAGCAATTGCCAAGAGCAATTGCGTGATCCGACCACTCCGGTTTCCTTTGAGGAAGCCACTGGCCATTCCGACTGCCCGGCTCCGTCCCCCGCTCGCGATCTCTCTTCCGCAAAAAACTTCGCGGCGCAGGGACCGTCCCAAGGGAACGCCCGGCGTTACGAAAGCCTGACCGAAGTGGGACGCGGCGGTTGGGGGATCGTGGAAAAAGCAGTCGACCGGCATCTGGAACGCGAAGTCGCGATCAAACGCTTCAGCGACTGCGACCAAGTGACAGAGCAGGAACGACAACGGTTCTTGCATGAAGCGAAAGTCACCAGCCAACTGCAGCACCCAGGGATCGTGCCTGTCCACGAAATGGGAGACGAACACGACACGTTCTATGTCATGAAATTGCTCGATGGAATCACTCTCAGTGAATTCATCCAACAACACCATCAAAGCCCTCGTGTTCGTCAGGCGAAGACGCCATTCCAATTTGGCGAATCACTCGAACCGTTGCTGCAGCGTTTCGTCGACATTTGCAACGCAGTCGCCTATGCACACCAACAAGGGATCGTTCATCGCGATTTAAAACCTTGCAACGTGATGATCAGTGGTTTTGGCGAAACCGTGGTGCTCGATTGGGGCTTGGCTCACTCGGCTCAGCAACCCGAGGCACCATCGCCTTTGGAACCCAACGGGACGGTGTTGGGCACGCCAGCCTACATGTCACCGGAGCAAGCCCGCGGAGAAACCAACCGGATCAATTCTTCTTCGGATTTGTATTCGTTGGGTGTGGTTCTCTACACCATCATCGCCGGCCACCATCCTTATCATAGCCAACCCGTCGCACGCATACTCCAACAAGTTCGCAAACCATCCTGCCCTGACCTACGAACGTCCCAGCCTCTGGTCCCCAAACCACTGCTTTCGATTGTCCGAAAAGCGATCGCATCCTCGCAGCATGATCGATATGCCAGCGTCGAGGACTTGGGCAACGACGTGCGTCGCTTCATCGCTGGCAGTTCCGTTTCGGTCCATCGCGAAAACATGATCGAGAAAGGCATGCGTTGGTGCCGGCATCACCAAGGCATTGCCGCCGCGACCGCCCTGACAATCAGTGGATTGCTGATCGCCGCGATCTTCTTCGGACTCGTCATCCATCAATCCCATCGCGCAGAACGCCTGGCCCGCATCGAAGCCCAACGTGCACATCGCGAAGCCATCGTGAATCTGGGAGAAGCTCTCGACGCCACCGATTCCTGGCTGGACGAACTCAGTGGCTCCCTTCAGTTCTACCCCGGCATGAGTGCAATCCGCTCGGATCTTCTCGAGCGAGCTCTCCGGCAATACGACCGGATCGCAAAACAAAACCCCGAGATCACGTCGTCAATCCTCTCCTCCAACGAGTTGGAGGAATTTGATCTTCTCAAGTCTCGGAAGCAAACGGCTCAACTGGCGTTGCTGCAACGCGTCAAAACTCAACTGCGTTTGGCAGACCTTCATCGAATCATCGGCCAAACCGAACAAGCACGGCAGGTGTACGCATTCGCGGAATCCCTGCTGCGAACTCACGATCTCGACCACCAATCGTCCGCCGACCTGGTCTCCACTCGCAATTCCCAAAACGCTTTCGAAGTCCCGTTCGAACTGGAACGAATCCATTGCCTGACAGGGCAGTTGCTCCTGCAAGATTCCTCCACACGCCCTTCCATCGAACGCGTTTTGTCCGCTCGCCAATGGCTGACCCAACACCTGGGAACATTTGCCGGTCCATCCGAAGAACAACAGAATGCCGAATTGGATCCGATCACAGTGAAAGTGGCAGCGACTTACGCTCAACTGGAACTTACCATTCAAACCCAATCAGATCCGACCATTCTTCGCCGCCTCGGGAACACCACTTCCTTCCAACATGCAATCGACGTCGCTCGGCGTCTCGCCAACCTTCGGGGCAATGTGGGAGATCGTCGCTTAGCGGAGAACATTCAGACGCATTTTTGCTGTCAATGGATGCAAGCCGAGGCGTATGCCAAAGCAGAATCCGGATGGTCGCAGTTGATCGCTGATCTTCACCGGTGGATTGATTCATCGCCCGACCGCATCGACCTCCTGCAATCGTACGCCCATGCGTTACACCAGCGAGGCAACTGCCAAGCGAAACAAAACAAGCAGACCGAAGCGATCGCCGATCTCCAATCGTCACTCCAGGTGCTCAAACAAGCTCAACGAATGACAGAGATGACGCCTGACCAAACACAACGGTTGCAACAGACCCAACAAGACTTTGACGAACTTCGACAGGCAACCACCACGACCACAACGATTGGCACGATCAACAACACCGTCTCAGTGGACACTGATTTCGACGAGTCGGAATGAATTCCCTGCACGCTGTCCTCCTGATGACCACAGCGTATCCCATGGTTGCCTGGCAAACCCGATCTCTCGCTCTTGCCGCGTTGCCGATCCATGAGCCTCGAAATGGAACCAAACCAATGACAACCGTCACATCCCAACCCACTGCCGCACAAATCGATGTTTCCGAAGCGACACTCCGGCAACAACCTACGGTTCCCCCCTGCAACTCCAGCAACGAGTGCTGCTTGGTACAAATTTACCCGCCGGATGTTGTTGAGGGCATGCAGCTTTTGGAACAGGAGGAGTTCCAGATCGGCCGTTCACCCGATTCCGATCTGCCGCTTTTTGACGGCAGCGTTTCTCGCCAGCACGCCAAACTGATTCGCGGGCAGGACGGCTACTTGATCCGCGACCTCGGCAGCACCAACGGAACAATGGTCAATGAAACCACCATCCAGTCGGATCACATGCTGGAAAGTGGCGACACTGTTCGGATTGGCAGCTTTCTGTTTCGTTTCTTGTCCGCCGACAGCATCGAAACACAATATCACGAAACGGTCTACAACGCGTTGACCCGAGACGCGCTCACTGGCGCGTTGAACAAACGCTTCTTGATGGAAGCCATCGATCGAGAACTTTCACGATCGACGCGGGCCAAGCTCGAATTGGCCGTCATCATGCTAGACATTGATCACTTCAAATCCGTCAACGATACCCACGGCCACTTGGTAGGCGACGATGTCCTGCGAACCTTCGGGAAACGCATCCAAGCACTCTGCCGAACCGACGACTTGTTGGCTCGCTACGGCGGTGAAGAATTCTGCCTGTTGCTCGCCGCGACAGGACACCATGACGCGATGGAAATTGCGGAACGTTGCCGAGCGACGATCGCCGGCACGCCGTTTCAAACCTCCATTGGACCGCTTGAGATCACCGCCAGCTTCGGCGTTTCCGTCATGGATCCCGATCAACCTTCGACCGTCAGAGCGTTGCTCCAAGATGCCGACCAACACCTCTATGACGCAAAGAATGCTGGCCGAAATCAGGTTCGTGGGTGATCGCTTGCCGCCACGAGCCTTTGCAACGCCCACCATGGTGGCAAAAACGTCCCGGCGAGCACAGACATCCAAAATGCGACCTGCCAAGGAGGAGGATCGCTGACTGATTTGTTTGCATCCATCGGCTCACTTCCGCTACCAACTCCAGCAAGGAACAGAACCAACGCGATCGCGATCGCGACGAGGGTAAAGGATCCAATCAGCCGCGCGATCACATTCGCGAAATGAAAGCGGAACAACACCAGAATGCCCAACGTCGCAAGCCAACATGGCGACCAGACAATCGAGGCAAAGCTGTCCACTCCGCCCATAAAGTTCGCAACGAAGAAGTGAATCATCCCGGCGACGATCAGCCACCACCCAGCAAATAAATGAAATCGCGGGTCCGTTTCAGACGAAGCATCAGGCGAAACAGAGGTGGATGGCTCATAGGGGTTCATGGATGCAGCGAATGCGATGTCATGGAAACTTTGGGCCGATCCATTCGTTTGACACGCCTGCGTGAGTGAGCCGAATTCGCGACGGAGTCTCAAACGTTTGCTTTGCAACTTCATACTGCATCGAAACGTCGGAGTAAACAAAATACTGGACCGGCGCCATGGGTTGGGGTTACGCTGGGGGCCTCCTACCTCCCGCGAAGCAGATGTCCCACCTATGTCGCGAACCATCCTTGCCGTGCTGGCGATCGTTCTCGTTGGCTCCAATTTGCGAGCCGATGTGGATTACGATGCAGATATCAAACCTCTCTTCCAAGAGAAATGCGGCGCCTGTCACGGCGTCCTCAGGCAAGAAGGTGGGCTGCGACTGGACGCCGGGTCCTTGATCCGTGGCGATGAAAGCCCAAACGGCCTGCTGGACTTCGATCAGCCTCCCAGCAGCGAGCTGATTCGACGAGTCGCGACTTCGGATCCTGACGAACGAATGCCACCCGAAGGAGAAGGCACGCCGCTATCTGCTCAGCAGATCGAACTGCTGACTCAGTGGATCGAACTCGGCGCACCAAGCCCACCTAACGAAGAGATCATCGAGTCCCCATCGCAACACTGGGCCTACCAAACTCCAACTCGCCCCGAACTGGCGGATGACATTCCAGAACCGTGGTCGTCGAACCCGATCGACGCACTGATGTTCGATCAGTGGCGACAAAGCCAACTGACGCCGGTTCCGCCCGCCGATCCCAAGATTGCTTTGCGACGTCTTCACTTGGATGTGATCGGGTTGTCCCCATCTGGTGAGGCCCAATCCGAATTCGCGGCCGACACATCATCGGATGCCTGGAATCAAAGCGTCGACCGCTTACTCGACGATCCCGCTTACGGCGAAAAGTGGGGACGGCAATGGATGGATGTTTGGCGATACAGCGACTGGGATGGCTACAAAAATGAACTCCGCGGCAGCCAGCGACACATCTGGCATTGGCGTGACTGGATCATCAAATCGCTGAATGCGGACAAAGGCTACGACAGGATGATCCACGAGATGTTGGCGGGCGATGAGATCGCAGCCGAAGATCTCGACACGCTCCGAGCAACCGGATTCCTGGTTCGCAACTTTCACAAAAGCAATCGCGACATCTGGTTGGACGCAACCGTTGAACACACCGCGAAAGCTTTCCTTGGGATGACGATCGCGTGCGCACGTTGTCACGACCACAAATACGACCCGATTTCACAGCAAGAGTACTACGCGTTTCGGGCGATCTTCCAACCACACCAAGTCCGAACGGAACGACTACCCGGAGAACCCGATACCGGAAAGCTTGGTCTGCCGCGAGCCTACGATGCGGACCTGAACGCTCCGACTTACTTGTACGTGCAGGGCAATGAAAAGAATCCCGACAAAGACCATCCGATTGCCCCGTCGGTGCCTGAGATCGTCGAAGTCCCCTTCGCGATTCAGCCCGTTGAACTGTCGAATCTCGCCGCCAAACCTTTCCTGCGGGACTACATCGAAGCTGAAGAGATTTCCGCCGCAGAGAAGAAACTCAACTCCGCCCAAAAGTCACTTCGCGAGTCCCAAGCCAAGGACGATGCGATCGCTCGTCAACAGGTCACCGTCGCCGAAGCAAACCTGAAATCTGTTCGACAACGTTGGGCCGCCACCAAAGCCAAAATCGTTGGCTCGAACTCAAACAATGTCGAACCGGCTACCGATCAAACTGCCCCCGCTGACCTGGCCATCCAGGCCGCAAAGTCCGAGCGGTCACTGCGGTTTCAACAAGCACTACTCGATGTCTTGCAGCAACAAAAAGCGGTCGCATCAGCAAAAGAATCCAAGGAAACAGACGAAGCCACAAAGAAGTCTGCCATCGATGCGGCCAACAAGAAACTGGCTGAGGTAGAGAAAAAGTTGGTGGATGCGTCCGTTCAATTGGTCGCCAACAACGTGAAGTTCACTCCCGTCGGCAAGAGCTACCCATCAACCAGCAGCGGACGACGGACCGCACTGGCCGAATGGATCACCGACTCCGCCAATCCTCTGACCGCTCGTGTTGCCGTCAACCACATTTGGACGCGTTACTTCGGACAGCCCCTCGTCCCCAGCGTTGACGACTTTGGGCTGCGTTCACCTCCCCCGGTTCACCAAGACCTGTTGGATTGGCTGGCGATTGAGTTGATTGAAAACGGCTGGAGCATGAAGCACATTCATCGTTTGATCCTTCAATCGAAAACCTATCAACTCGCATCATCCGCGACGGTGGAGTCTCAAGACACTTTCGCGAAGAACTCTGAAATCGATCCAGACAACTTGTTCTTCTGGCGCGCCAATGTTCGTCGACTGGAAGCCGAATTGGTTCGCGATAATCTGCTCGCGATTGCCGGGACGCTGGACGCAACCATGGGCGGACCAGATATCGATTTCCACCAGGGCGAAACGATACCACGTCGCAGCGTTTACTTTCGCCACGCCTACGAAAAGCAAATGCCAATGCTGGTCGTTTTTGATGCGGCCAACCCAACCGACTGCTACCGGCGGTCAGAAAGCATCGTTCCACAGCAAGCACTCGCACTTGCAAACAGTCCGTTGGCGATCGATCAATCTCGCCAGACCGCATCTCGCCTCAGTGCCGAAGCCAGCGATGATCCGGCATTCGTCACAGAAGCCTATGCGGCAATCTTGGGACGCGAACCAACCGACAGTGAACGTTCCGCCTGCGAATCATTCCTGAACCACCAAGCGACCTTGTTGTCGGACCCCGAGAAGCTTTCCGCTTCACCAGGTGCAGCCAAAACCTCCGTTTCTCCAGCGACCGATGCCAAACTTCGCGCACGCGAAAATTTGGTTCACGTCTTGTTCAACCACAACGACTTTGTGACGGTGCGATGACCATGCAATTTGGAAACAACCGACCACATCTGTTTTCGGAACGAAACCGGCGGGGCTTCTTACAGGATCTCGGCCTCGGATTCGGAAGCATCGCTTTGTCCAGCCTGCTGCAAGGTGACTCGACCGCACGCGCAGACGCGATCGCGGAAAGCGAATTGAAGAAGATCGCTCCGAAAGCGAAGAGCGTGATCTGGCTGTTCATGATTGGCGGCGCAAGCCACATGGAAACCTTCGATCCTAAACCGCAACTGAACAAACTGGCCGGCAAAACAATCAAAGAGACACCGTACGCCAAAGTCCTTGAGTCACCTTACCTAGCCAACGAACGCGTGGTCGCGTTTGATCCCAACAACGGATTCATTCGAAACGAAATCTATCCCTTGCAAGTCGGGTTTGCCCCACGAGGCGAAAGCGGAATTGAGATCAGCGATTGGTTCCCGCATGTTGGCGAGTGTGCCGACGATCTCTGCGTGATCCGGTCAATGTGGACCGAAGACAGCAATCACGGCGCTCAATTGCAATTTCATACCGGTCGCCATCGCGTCGATGGTTTCTTTCCGACCGTCGGGTCGTGGGCGACTTATGGGCTGGGGTCACTCAACGACAACCTGCCTCAATTTGTTGTGATGGGAACTCCCGTCGCGGATTGCTGCGGCGGCCGTGAATGTCACCGTGCGAACTACTTGGGGCCTCAATACGATGGCATTCCACTGGACATTGATTCGGACATCCCGCTGCCCTATGCGGCACCACCCTCGGGTGTCTTCCAGGAAGAACAAGCAGGTGAGTTTGAACTGCTGAGACAACTGAATCAAATCTCATCGGAACAGTTCCCAAACGACGAAGCGTTGCGGGCTCGAGTCCGCTCGTATGAGCTAGCATTTCGAATGCAAACCGCGGTTCCTGACGTGGTGCGTCTGGAGGACGAAACTGCGCTGACTCAGCGAGAATACGGGCTGGACCAGCCCGAGACCAAGGTGTTCGGACGTCAAATGCTGACGGCCCGCCGATTGGTCGAACGCGGCGTTCGGTTCGTTCAGGTCTACCACGGCAGCAACGGCGGGGCAGGGCAGTGGGACAACCACAAAGGCCTGAAAGCCGGGCACACCAAACTTTGTAAACAGACCGACCAGCCCATCGGTGCTCTGCTCAAAGATCTGAAACAACGCGGACTGTTGGATGAAACGCTGGTCGTTTGGGCGACCGAGTTTGGACGGACCCCAGGAGCCCAATCATCCAACGGTCGCGACCATCACCCATACGGATTCAGCGTTTGGATGGCAGGCGGCGGTGTGAAAGGAGGCATGACACACGGTGCCACCGACGAAATCGGATTCCATGCGGTCGAGGATCGTCACTACGTGACTGACATCCACGCGACGATCCTGCATCAACTGGGACTGAACCCGCACGAGTTGGTCGTTCCCGGTCGCCAACGTTTGGAACGGGATTTCGGTCACGTCATTCACGACGTGATTGCGTAGCAAGGCTTTCTTCAGGTCCAGTCTCGCTTCGCCCGACTGCGCAAACGATTCGCCTCGTCGTCTTCGACAAACGTTTCCGTAGCAGGATCAATCGTGAGTGTTCGATTCAAAATCCAAGACAGAGCTGCGGCGTGACAGGCAACATGTGACCGACGCATGACCGTTGAATTGCAAGTTGTTTGTTCTCGACTCTTGATGCAATCAAAGAAGTTCCGCGCGTGAGCGGTAACGTCCAAACCTCGAACACGCTGGATGCTTGACAGTTCTTTTTGCAGGGCAGGTGAGGACGCAACAATTTCGCCTTCGTCGCCCGTTTCAATCGAGCCATCCTCCCCGATGAACCGAACCGGGCAAGTTCCCAACCGGGTCAACCAACGCGGGCTTCGATCGCCAAACGGTTCTTCCAAGAAATCCACTTTCAAGCGAACACCGTTGGCATAAGTGCACATGATCGCGGTCTGCGAAGGCTCGTACTTCACGGGCATCGTGTCGTCGGCACTTGCTGCCCATTGGCAAAGATCCAACGTGTGAGCTCCCCAATCCAGCAACCTTGCACCGCTGTCAAAGTCATATTGCCCACGCCAACGACCGTTGACGTACTCCTGGTTGAACGGACGCCACGGGGCGGGGCCCAACCACATGTTCCAATTGCATACCTCGTTCTTTGGAGTCGGCTGAGCGGGCAACCAAGTGTTGTCCAATGTCGGCAAATACGCGGTGGCCTGCAGTTCCTTGAGTGGACCGAGCTTTCCCGACTGAGCCACTTGAACGGCCTGGATGAAGTTCGGCACACTGCGTCGCTGCGTGCCGGCCTGAAAAATCCGCCCCGATCTCTGGAACGTCTCATCAAGCAATTGGCAATCACCGATCGTGATCCCACATGGCTTTTCGCTGTAAACGTCCTTGCCAGCCTCTGCCGCCAAGATCGACGCGGCGGCATGCCAACGATCACCGGTAGCGATCAACACCGCATCGATGTCATCTCGCGCGAGCAACTCACGAAAGTCCTGATAAAGCTCGCAGTCTTGATTGCCATAATGACCATCGACCAATTTCTTGCCCGCGTCACGCCGCGACTGCTGAACATCCGCGATGGCAACACACTGCACATCCTTGAGCTTCAAGATGGCTTTCAAGTCATACGTGCAACGAGGTCCAATCCCGATCACCCCCAGCGTGATGCGTTCCGATGGCGCAACCGAATCGCCAGCTCCCAATGCCTTGGAGGAAGCAAAATAGGGTGCCGCGAATGTCGCCGCACCGGCGGCCAACGTGGTGGACAAAAAGTTGCGTCGGTGGGTCATGACTTTGCGTGGGGAGAGCGTAGCCGGAAGGAATTATCCGGGCACCGAGTCGTGACACGGCACCCTGTTTCGCCCCATTCTAATGCCTCAACGCAGCTTGATGCACACGACTTCTTGGTTGTCGCGGATGTATCCCAACCCACCGGCAATCGAAAGCGATTGACGTGTTCTGCCAAACAATTTGGCTCTCCCCAACTCTTGGTATCCGTCGGGAGTGACCTTCACCAGCACCAACTCGCCATCCATCGTTGTGATCCACAGTTTTCCGTCGGCGTAGACGAGGTTGCCTTTGCCAAAACGAGTCTTCCGCCAAACGGTTTCGCCGGTTTCCGCATCAATGCACGTCAGGTGCGTCGTCGGACCGGCTGCACCGACATTGTCAAAACCGTACAGATAGCCATCGATCAAAACCGATGTCTGCCATTCGTTACGCATCACGCTTTTGGAATTAACGCTGGCCCAGTGTTCCTTGGCCTCAAACTTGCCACCGTTTTGTTCAACGTCGATGAACACACAACCATGATTTTCGCCGGCCGAAATGAACACGTCGCCGTCGACCGAAACCGGATTCGCGGTGTTGCACGCATAAGGGGTTGGAAAGTCGTACGTCCACAACACAGCCCCGTCGTTCGGGTCGATGCCCAACACCTTGTCACCGGTCATGCTGACGATCTGTTGTTTACCAGCCACCGTCATCAGCGTTGGTGATGAGTAACCGGCTGGTCCGCTTCCGGCCGACCACTGAAGCTGACCGTTGCTGGTTCCGAACGCCGCCACGGAGGTGCCGCTGCCGCCCACGTGCACAATGACCGATTGGCCGACAACCAGCGGAGAAGATGACATCCCGTATTCCGATTCGCTGGCGCGACACAGCTGCACTGCATCGGTCCGCCAAACCAACTCGCCCGTCTTCTGATCAACAGCGCACAAGACGCCGTCGCCCGTGAACGCATAGACAACTCCACCTGATACCGCCGCGGTCGCGCGAGGCCCATCGCCTTGACCGTTTTTGTACTCTGCTGCCAAACCGGTTTGCCAAGCACGTTCGCCGGTTTTGGCATCGAAAGCAACGAGCCACTGTTTGCCAGAGTCATTGAGCGTGGTGATCGCCAAACCGTCTGCAATCGTCACCGCCGACATTCCCACGCCACCCGGAACCCGCCAAACGACTTCGGGACCGCCTGCGGGAAACGCATCGAGCAACCCGGTCTCTTGGGAAGTGCCATTTCTATCTTCTCCCAAAAACTGCGGCCAATCGGCCTGGGCAGAACAACAGCCAATCAACATCACGATGAGGACATGAATACTTGGGTGCATCAGGGATCGCATGTTTGATCTCGGCCAGAACAATCGAGGGAAAGGTTAGCCCAACATGATAGCGCAAGCGGGCCCATCAAACACAACTCATCAGCGGTATACTTCCCGCTGCTTCCCCAACGTTCTTGCTTCGAAGGAATCCCGTGCCCCAACTTTGCATTCTTAATGGCACCGCCATCTTGCCCGACCGGTTGCTTTCCGATGCGGTTGTTGTCTGCCGAGACGATCGAATCACCTACGTCGGAACCGCACAATCTCGAATTCCGGCCTCGGCCGAGATCGTTGACGCGAAAGGCGGCTACATCACCCCAGGCTTTGTCGACATCCACATCCATGGTGGCGGTGGTGCTGACGTGATGGATGGCAGTGCAGACGCGGTCAAGACCGTGTGCCAATCCCATGCTCGCCACGGGACAACGACCATGTTCCCCACAACCAGCACCGGAACCGACGACCAAATTCACGCGATGCTGGCGGCATGCGGCGAAGTCCGTGACACTTGGAACATCGAATCCGGCAGCAAGATCGCCGGCGTGCATCTCTACGGCCCGTACTTCGCCGAAGGCAAAACGGGGTGTCACGACGAGTCCGTTTGCCGGGCTCCCGAGGCGGCCGAGTATCGTCGCTACTTTGAATCCGGCATCGTTGGAATCGCGACTTGCGCAGCAGAACTTCCCGGAGCAGCGGCGTTTTACCGACACGCGACCAAACGCGGTTGTCTGGTGACCTGCGGTCATTCCAATTCCAGTTGGAACGAGATGGAAACTGCCTTTCAAAATGGCATGCGACACGTCGATCACTTTTGGTGTGCGATGAGTAACGTGTCTTCGGTTCGCAAACGTCTCGGCGTACCAATGCAAGGCAGCATGCTGGAATACGTGTTGTCCAATCCTGAAATGAGCACCGAGGTCATCGCCGATGGGATGCACTTGGCACCGGAACTTCTGAGTTTTGCCTGGCGGATGAAACGCAGTGAGCGATTGTGTTTGGTCACCGACTGCAATCGGGCCCTCGACATGCCTCCTGGAAAATATCGATTTGGTCCTGAAGAGGACGGTTCCTGGTTCACCAGCGACGGCAAAGTCGGCTGGGCGTCACCGGGCTCTTTGGCCAGTTCCGTGATGGGGATGGACCACATGGTCCGCACGATGCACAAGCTCGGAAACGTCCCGCTGCAAGACGCCGTTCGCATGGCCACCCTGACTCCCGCCGAGCGAACCGGCATCGATCAACAAGTCGGCAGCCTCACCGCCGGCAAACAAGCCGACATCCTTGTGCTCAGCAAGACACTGAAGGTGAAGCAGGTCCACATCAGCGGGGAGCGTTGGGCACAAAGTCGTTGAGACCGAAGAAATTCGCACTGCCCCAAAATGCACGAAGACGATTTTCTCAGATGCTTTAACGGCGTGTTAAACGATAAGTGAATGCTCCCAACAAATCACCCGATTCCGCGGCATGACACTCCATGCACTCGTCGCTTGCCCGAATGGCACCAAACAAAAGCATTTGAGACGCAGTTTGCCTTTCAATCAGTTCTGCCCCCGCTTGCAATCGTCCAATCGCATCGACTTCGAACTCCGTGAGCGAACGAGTCGGAACTTGATGGCTCTGCAATTGATGCATCCGGGGAAGTTCGCTCTCGTCGTAGGCAACCGGTGGGTCGAACTGTTGCAAGCTTACCAACTGAACGAAATCAAGCTTCCATTCAGGCGTTTGAGCTGCCACCCATTGAGCGTCGGACAACTCTGACGGCTCAGGATGGTCGCCAGTTTTGCTGCGTGTCCCCAACGAACCCCACAAACCATAGTTGGCTTCCCCGTGCTGATCACTGGATGCAACCCCGGTGGCTATCTGACCTTCGATGAAACGAACGGCTCCATCGTCCAACAAGACATGGGTTCCACCGCGGGAGATACCAAAACCGTCGGCATTGCGAAAACCTTCTGTATTCAACTGATGCAAATCTTCCGGGGTGATCCCCAAAGGCGGTTTGAAAGCCTCTTCCACATCCACGCGAGATCTGGCTACCGCCAACGACGTGTTCGGCTTTCGCACGACACCTGAAACGGCCAGTTCATCAGTGACACTTCCGTTCCATGTCCCTCCGCTCAACGCTCCAATTGAGAGGATCGACAACACACCGAGTAGGACGAGAATCAACCGCATTGAAAAACCTTCTCCGATTGAGAAATGGTTTACTGAACTGGCAACAGGATGAATGCAGCCTCATCATAGCCTAGATCAAAACCCAACCACAAAACATTCTCATATCGCATTGTTACAAAGTGCTTGGCCCTCCAATGAGCACATTGGGTATAAAATCCCTAGAACCCAGTCACCCTGAATCCTCAATCGCAATTGAAAAACATGAATCGACCGCCACATCTCCCCCGTTGGGTCGCAGTCGCCGCCGCTTTGGTTTTCTGCTCAACCGTCCTTTCGAGCGTCCATGCTCAACGCCCAGGCGGACGCAGGGGTGCTCCCACTGTCGACGAACCTTTCGTTGGCATCACGACATCGGATGGCAAGCAGAAAGGATTGTTCACAATCGAGTCCACCGGCGTCTCCACCGAACCCGTCCGCGTTGCAGCCGATGCATTCCTCGCTGGACTGACCGATCAGCAACGCCAGCGAACGGTTTTCCCGGTTGACGACACGGAGTGGAGAAAGTGGGACAACCGACACAGCCCCAAACGCCAGGGCGTGGGTTTCGACGAAATGACCCAAGACCAACGAACGCTTGCCTTCGAAATGCTTCAGCAAAGTCTGAGTGCCAAGGGGCTGAAGAAAACCAAGGACATCATGAAGCTGAACGGGACGCTCGGTGAATTGGCGAAGAAGCCCCAAGAGTACAACGAATGGCTGTACTGGATCACTGTCATGGGGAAACCCTCCGAATCAGAACCCTGGGGATGGCAACTCGATGGCCATCACGTCGTCATCAACTACTTCGTTCTTGGGGACCAAGTCGTGATGAGCCCCGTCTTCATGGGCTCGGAACCTGTCGAGGCCAAACAAGGAAAATTCGCAGGAACGATCGTGATGCAGGACGAACAGGACAAAGGTCTGAAGTTGATCCAAATGCTGAACGACGAACAGCGTTCCGAAGCTGTGATCATGAATCGCAAAGATGGCAACAATAATCTGACAGAAGCCTACAAGGACAACGTCAAGTTGGACTACGCAGGACTGATCGGATCAAAACTGGATGACGCCCAAAAAGAAGCGTTGCTGCAATTGATCGCAGAGTACGTCGGCAACATGCGAGAAGGCCATGCAAAGGTTCGCATGTCGGAAGTCGAAAAGCACCTCGACGAAACCTACTTCGCTTGGATTGGCGGGACCACGGATCAAAGCGTGTATTACTACCGCGTCCACAGCCCAGTGATCTTGATCGAGTTCGACCACCAACGCCGAGTCGCTCCGTTCCGGACTTCAGAACCGACACGCGATCACATTCACACCGTCGTCCGTACGCCAAACGGCAACGACTACGGCAAAGACATCTTACGTCAGCACTACGAATCGCATTCGCACTGAACGCGAGAGTTGCTTGAGCGAGCCGGCAGGAATGATCCGACATCAGCATGTGATGCCGATTGGGTTTTAGCCTGGACTGCTGAATCATTGGGGTTGTGGCGGCCATGCGTTTGCGCAAGATTTCATCCCGGTAGGGATTTCAGATGGTAGCCGTCGGTAAGCGATAGCGCCACCGATGGACACGCCGCCCACGCCGCCACTCTCCATCCCGCCATGGCCTTTGGCCACGGCGGGATGGAGAGTTTTATGGGAGCTCGTTTTCCGGGGGTACGCTGCGACGCAGCAACCCCCGGCTACCATCTGAAATCCCTACCGGGATGAAGAAAGACAGAGGCCGGTAGAAAAATTGCATTCGCTATCAGAACGCCAATTGCAAACATCTCGCTGCCCAGCGTTAGCCGGACGGTGAAAAACCTGAGAGTCGACACCGTTCTGGACTGCGAACGTTCTGTTCCTCGACTTCGCCCCAACGGGCAACGCCTTTCGACAGTCCTGGGTTGCGGCAACAACGCTTCCCAAAACGGATCCAATGCCGAGAGACTCCTGCCGGCCGGCTTAGCTTTCCGCTCCGCTCTTTCGCACGTGGCGAGGGCGGATGATGTGGGTAGCCAAACCCAAGACTCCGAACAATCGGATCACGTAATAATTGGGATCGATCTCCCACCAGCGGTGCTGGACCGAAGCGCTGGCCGGATCCGCGTGATGGTTGTTGTGCCAACCTTCGCCGGCGGTCAGCAAGCTGACAAACCAGTTGTTGCGACTGTCGTCGGTCGTTTGATAGTTTCGGTATCCAAACACGTGGGTGATCGAATTGACCGACCAAGTGATGTGCCAAACCCAAACAGTTCGTGCAATCACTCCCCAAACGAAGACACTCGCTGCCATCTGATAGGCATCGGCGTTGTTGCCGTAAACAAGCCCCGAAATCCCGACGGCCAACAACGCATACACAAACGCGTGTGCGAGATAGAACATTCCCGCTGGGCTGGGTAGTTTTTCGATCCATCGGTAATAAGGGTCCGACAGAATGTCTCGGGCGTACTTTTCGTACATCGAAAAAGTCGCCATCCGCGTCCGACTCTCATGCACCAACCATCGCACGTGAGCCCACATGAAGCTGATGCGTGGCGAATGCGGATCCTCAGCATGGTCGGAATGACTATGGTGCATCCGATGCCAAGCCACCCAGTGTGCGGGCGTCTCCTGGGCGGTGCACATGGCCAACGTCACCAGGGTCCGCTCGAACCACTTGGGTGATCGAAAACTGCGGTGCGACAACATGCGGTGGTAACCGATTGGAATCGCCATTTGCCCAAAGACAATGACACCAACCACAAACGCAGCAACGCCAGCCCAAGAAAAGAAATAGGGAAGCAACACCAACAGCGTCAACAAGTGCAGCGACACAAAAAAGATCGTGTAGTCCCAACGGATCGAACGCTTGGTTGGATCGCTGTAGGAACTCGCCCCTGCATCAGGATAGCTTGACGTGGGCGTGTCAGGCTGGATTGGCGATAGGACATCAGCCTCTAAGTTGGCTTGGCTAGGCCGAACTGGGATCGTTGCCGCCTCGGTGGTCATCATGAAACCTGGGATGAGTTCGCGGCAAAGTGAATTCACTCGATCGGCACCCGCCGTCTCTCCGATCATGCCGCAGCATATCGTATCGAAGGTAGAAAGGAAGAACGATTCACGCAGTCCCCCGAACGCGTCTCTATAAACGAACGCTTCGCGAGGATGACACAAACTTTCCGGTCTAGGTTTGGTGAGATGTTTGCGATTCCATCCGCGACGATCGTGTCAGTATCCAACCACAAAACCGCCTCATTCCGTCAAGCCTGCGAGTCCAATTCCAGAATCAATCGGCTATGGTGTTCCAAGTCGATGCAGCGAAACCACGCATCTACTTTGACGACACAACTAGCCTGAGCCACCCTTTGTCCCTGTCTGACCACTGATGGAATCCAACCCCAGCGACTCAATCGCACCCTCCAACCCCGCTTCACAACCTTTTGATCTGATCGTCCCCTGTGCGTTCGGATTGGAAGCCATCGTCAAACGAGAATTGAAAGGGTTGGGCATCGAAGCCAGCATCAGCGATTCTGGACGGGTCTCTTTTCGAGGTTCGCACGAATCGATTTGCCGAGCCAATTTGTGGCTCCGTACCGCCGACCGGATCCTGATTCGTGTTGCGGAATTTCCCGCCGGCGATTTCGATGCGTTATTCGACACGACGCGTGATCTTCCTTGGGGAAACTTGCTGCCCGCGGATGCCGCTTTCCCAGTCACGGGCCGTTCGATCAAATCGACTCTGACCAGCGTTCCGGCATGTCAACGCAGTGTCAAGAAAGCCATCGTCGAAGCGATGATGCGAGATCACAGAACCAGCGAACTGCCTGAAACGGGTCCGCTCTACAAAGTCGATGTGGCAATCGTGAAAGACGTCGCGACGCTGACCATCGACACGACGGGGCGCAGCTTGCACCGACGTGGATACCGCACACATATCTCTGCCGCGCCACTGAAAGAAACTCTGGCCTCGGCGATGGTCATGCTGACTTATTGGAGAGCCGGTCGTCCGATGATCGACCCGTTCTGCGGCAGCGGCACGATCCCAATCGAAGCCGCCCGGATTGGTCGCAACATAGCACCGGGCCTCGAACGCGAATTTGCCTGCCAGGCGTGGCCTGATTTCTCGGCCGAACTTTGGTCGGACGCACGTTCCACCGCGGCCAACCAAAGTCTTCCACCGTTGGAGGAGAAGATTTTGGCCAGCGACATCGATGGTCGCGTCCTGACCGCCGCTCGAGACAACGCGATTCGTGCCGGAGTACAAGATGACATTCACTTCCAAGCCATGCCAGTTCACGAGATCAGCAGCAAGAAGAACTTTGGCTGTGTGATCGCCAACCCGCCTTATGGCCAGCGGATTGGTTCGGGCCAATCCTCACGTTTCGATGCCGAAGACCAAAACGGCGATGGCCCGGAGGATTGGGAACTTGACGAATTGTATGAATCGTTGCCCGCCATCTTCGAGCGGCTACCGACTTGGTCGCGTTACATCTTGACCGCCTACTCCAATTTGGAGCATGCGATGGGTCGTGCCGCAGACCGACGCAGGAAGCTTTATAATGGCCGCATCGAATGCACCTACTATCAATACCACGGTCCAAAACCTCCTCCGGCTGCCAGAGTCAACAAGTCATCGCCGCCAAAAGAAACTGAAGCAAGCGAAACCACCAAGCCAGAACCATCCGCGCCGGAACCATCCAAACCCAAGTCACCTTGGCCTCAGACACCACCCAAGTCCTGAACGCAACTGTTGCCATTGAAAGCAGCACCTCGTTCGCATTCACGATTCCCCACAGTGGTGAGTTCACATGGCCTCCCATACCGCAACCCGAACAGTGAGAGACATGATGTTGCGCCGAACGAATCAATCAATGCGGCTCTGCCGGGAACTTCAATCTGCAGAATTTCATCGCCTTACCAAACCAGTCTTGGCAACCACCGCCTGGATCGTCTTGGTGTTATGCCAGACCAACTTGGCAATGGCGACGGATACTAAAAAGGTGTTCCGCGCCGGTGCATTCGCGATCGACATCACCCCTCAAAAATTCCCGGTCAGCTCTTCAGGCAGCATGACACACCGCGTGGCGAAACAAGCCCACGATCCGCTTCATGCTCGCTGCTTGGTGCTCGACAACGGAGCAACCACCATCGCGTTGGTTACCTGTGACAGTTGCATGATTCCTCGTGAAATCTACGACGCGGCTAAACAGAAAGTCTCCCAGGCCATCGGCATCGACACCGATCACATTCTTTGCTCCGCCACACACACCCACACTGCGGTCTCAGTCGGTCACACCTTTCAAAGTTTGGTTGAAGAGGACTACATCCCGTTTCTGGTTGAGCGAATCGCGGAAGGAATCATCCAGGCGCACTCGCAATTAGAACCAGCACGAATCGGTTGGGCGGTGGGGAACAATCCC
This sequence comes from Rhodopirellula baltica SH 1, assembly GCF_000196115.1. Classification (NCBI taxonomy): domain Bacteria; kingdom Pseudomonadati; phylum Planctomycetota; class Planctomycetia; order Pirellulales; family Pirellulaceae; genus Rhodopirellula; species Rhodopirellula baltica. The sequence continues at coordinate 6,760,470 of NC_005027.1, read as the reverse complement.
CATCACGTTTTCAATCGCCGATGGTTCCTGCGTCCAGGCGTCGCGATCGATGACCCGTTCGATTCCGGAACCGATCGCGTGCGGATGAACCCGCCTGCGAACAGCCCGGCGTTGCTTCAACCAGCCGGCCCCGTCGATCCTGAAATTCCCGTCCTTGCCGTTCAAGCCATCGACGGCCGGCCGATCGCAATGTGGGCAAACTACTCGTTGCACTATGTCGGTGGGGTCCCACCTGATTCACTTTCCGCGGACTACTTCGGCGAGTTTGCTCGCCAGTTCACAAAAATGATCGTGGCCACTCAAAGCAAGCCACCGTTTGTTGCGGCGATGACCAATGGCACCAGCGGTGACATCAACAAAGTCAATTTTTTTGAGGGTCGCGCCAGCCAACCCCCGTTCGAGCAAATTCGATTGGTGGCCAACGATGTGGCCGCGTCGGCGGCGGTTGCCTACCAACGCATCCAATTCGAAGACTGGGTACCGTTGGCAATGCGTGAAACCGAGATCGAACTGGGCGTTCGACGTCCCAATGCCGATGACATTGACCGAGCCAAGCAACTTCTCGCCGATGCCGGTTCAGGTACCAAGAATGATCGCCGCCTGATCTACGCCGGTGAGACATTGGATCTGGCTGAGTACCCTCCCACCGTGAAGGTGAAGCTTCAAGCGATCCGAATCGGGGGACTCGCCATCGTCAGCAGCCCTTGCGAAACGTTCGTGGACACCGGACTGGCGATCAAGAAATTTAGCCCTTTCAAACCCACGTTCACAATCGAACTCGCCAACGGGTACAACGGCTACCTGCCAACACCTGAGCAACATGCATTGGGCGGCTACGAAACTTGGCGGGCCAAATCGAGTTATCTTTCGGTTGACGCCGAACCCAAAATTCGTCAGACGCTTCTCGATTTGCTGGATGAACTAAGCGAGTCACAACCAGAGTTGAATGTGGCTCAATGAGTTCGAAATCCTGGTGGCCAAAGCCCACGTTGATTTGGGCCGTTCTTGTCCTAGCTGGTGTCGCTCTATCGCTGAACGCGTTGCCATTGGCTTGGTCGAGCGTCCACTGGATGATGCATCCGGATACCGCCGATTCGCTGCAGTGGTGGACATCTCACGCCAACGCAGTTTTGTACTGCGTGACAGCCATTTTCTTTGCCTATGGCCCGCCGGTTCGAGCAACGGTGGCCAGAACCATCGCACGACTTATCACGATCTTCTTCGTGATTGTTGTCTTTCCATTTGTCGCGAGTTCGATCCAAAAATTTTGGCATGTCCGCCCCGATTCATGGGATCTATTGCTTTGGCGACTGGACGATGATTGGAACGAAGGACGCGTCTTCGAATTCCTAGGCGAATCCATCGCGTGGCTGATCGCTATCGGTTCTTTATGGCTGATATCGGGATGGCGAAATGTCGCCCTGAAATCAAGAACCGCTGACGAGGAAATCGTTCTCGAAAAGAACTCACGCCCCGTCACGATTCAACGCTTGATGGCACTGACGGCGATGGCGGCAAGCTTCGCGGCAATCCTGCGTTGGCTGCAATGGTCAGCATCATCGCAGGACTTGGTTCGCATCGCATCTACCGCGGCTATCGCGTTGTCCATTGCCAGCGTGGGCGAATTCACAATGCGTCCAGGTCAGCGAAATCGTTTTTGGGCGTGGTTTCTCGGCGCGTTCCTAATATTGCTGACTTGGACCACTTGGTTCGCGCATCGATTTTTCTCTGATTGGTATGTCGGTTCGCAATTTCCAATCTCGTCCGATCTATCGGACCGAATGCAGAGCATTCTTTTTTCGCGATACATGAAAATCGCCGACAGCAGCACCACTTCCTCGATCAGCCATGCGTTGATCGGTTGGGCGATTTTCGTTGCACTGGGGTATCGCTTGGAGCGAACGCTCCCCGACCCGTCCAGTGTTGAATCCAGCGAACCGCCACCTCGCTGATCCACACGCAGCGTGCCTTCGAGTGCCCGCTCGGGCGAAGGCTGCATTGCAATCCCTTGCAATTGCAGCGGTTCAGTCGTTCAATCAGCCATCATGCTTTCGGCTCAGGACGCTTCACCCAACAGTTCTTTGATCTTGGCGTGCAGAGCGTCGGCGTTGGCTTGGCCGCTGCCGACCTTGATCATCTGCACGTTGCCTTCGCGATCGACCAACACAGCGTGTGGAATACCGGTCACGCCGTAGTTGGATTGCAACTCGGTTTCTTTTGGCGTGACGATGGTTGGATGCTTCATGTCCTTGGATTGCAAGAACTTTGCAATTGCCTCGCGTTCCTCTTCGGGCGTTGGATCATCCGAACCATTCACGGCCTTCCCGCTTTCTTCGTCCCACGTGTAACCGTAGTAGCGAGTGATGCCGACCACTTCAAAACCTTGCTCACCAAACTCTTCCCGAAATTCGCGAAGATGGGGGAAGGTTGCGATGCAAGGCCCACACCAAATCGCCCAGAAATCGTACAGAACGACTTTGCCTTCCAAGTCCTCCACGCTGATTCCATCGGCGTTGGCCCATCCGTCAATGTCCAACGGCGGAGCCGGCTGACCGATCATTTCCAATTGCTTTCGGGTCGACTCGATCCGACTTTCCAACGACTTGATTCGGCGGAGTGTCAATTCAACACTCCGGTTTTCTTCAAAAGGCGTCAACTTCGCAACGGCTGCTTCCATCCGCTCGATCGCATCGTCAGGATTGACTCGCGCCAGTCCACTAATCACAGAGTATTCGTTGCTTGCGTACTGAGCGATCAAGACTGTCGATTCGGGATAGGCTTCCAACGCTACTTCGAAAGCGGATGCGACACGGTCTTGTCCATCCTCGTCCTCGAAAAGACGAGCCTGAGCAGTTAAGAGATTGATCAACTCGACATAGGTTTTCTCAGATCGATCCTCGGTTGCATTGATGTCTTCCAACTTCGCAACCTGCTTTGCCAGCATTTCTTTCGCGGCTTCTTCATCGTCGCGAGCAAGCATCGATGCGCGAACTTGGATCAGTCGAGAGAGAGGCCTTTGAATTTCGATTGGATGCTCCGCTTCGAGTGCCCGCACCTTTTCGATGGCTTTGTCGGACCACTCGGCAGCCAATTCCGGTTGGGCCGCATGGAGCCCATAGACACTGACTTGTCGTATTAAACTGGAAAGCTGCTCTGCGGCGGCGGGTGAATCTGTCCGAGCCAGTTCGAATTCAACCGCAGCGCCAAACTGTTCCATCGCCTTGTCGTATTGGCGTGCACGAACAAACCCAGTCGCGATCGTTTGATGGAACGGCTTGAGCGCTTCCGCGACAGCATCGGATTGCATCGCTGCCTCAAGAACCTCCGCCGCCTCGGCTGGCTTCCCCTCTTTGAGCAACTGACGAATCTCATCGGGAACGGCCAGCACCTCGGGTTCCACTTCCGCGACGTCTTCGGCGGTCGTGTCCGGGACGTCGGTCGCTTCTTGCCCGTACGACGCTGAGGGGAAGACAAACACGGGGCTCAACGGTGCCGTCAGCAAACCGATGGCCAGGAACATTCGCAAACGCATCTGAGTTTTCCTTGGTAGATGATCGAATCAAACCTTTCCGCCTCTTGCTGATCCTAACCTCTCTCTGATGCGGGCTGTTGTCTGCAGTTGAAACCGAGTGAGCTATCCACCCAAAACGGATTCGGATGGCGGATTCCGACCCGCTAACAGATATTCATTGGCCCGGTGTATCGCTATCTCTCACAGAACAGGCTCGTCGATGAAACCGTTCGGTGTGAGCGACGTCGTGCCGAATCCGTTCGTCCACTTGGCCGCCATGACTTTGTCTGGAAGTTCAAAGTTTTGAAACAGGGAATAGTCTTCCCGCTCGCATTTCTGAACTTCCGCTTGCAACGACTCGCCTTCGCGGACGGACAAGAAGCCAGGGATCCCGCCCTGTCCTGTGCTCCACAATCTCTGCTGCCCCAGCTTCACTGTAATGGCCTGTATCCAGGGTGCTGCTGAGATTGTTTGAGTCTCACTGCTTCCACGGGAACGGCCGAAACCGGCGAAGCGTGATTCGCTGTAGGTTTGCGTTTCTCTTTTCCCACGGTAAGCCGAGGCTTCGATCACAATTTCCGCACTCGGATCTTGCTGATATCCGGCGACAGCGATGGCTCGCTCGACTCCACTGCGAATTCGCGGATCACTGACCGCAGAGTCAATCCGCACCCGAACACCGGGACGCAGAACATACAGTTCTTCTTCCGTAATCGTTGATATCCGCTGAACTGCCGTTGGATTGACCGCATCGTTGACCCCGATGACCAATTCAATGCCATCGACTCCGGCACTCTGACCAACAGACAAAATCTTGTCGCCGATGACGTGCCGCATCACTGGCTCCAGATCTTGATAACCTTCTGTCCAGATCAACCAGCCTCGATCCAAATCAAACAATCGATTTCCCGTCGACAACCAACGTTGATCGATGACGGAAGGATCGGTCTCTTCGCTTGTCTTATTGGCTCGAAACCCGCTCGTGATTGATCGCGACTTTCCTGTTTGCAAATCCAAGAGAGATTCACTGAAATTTCCACTCCCAACAAGATGATTTCCATCTTGAGCGAAGCTGACAGTGGAGAGTTTCTTCACATCGGCAACCGGTTTCCCCGACTCCGTTTCGATGATGACAGCGTGTGAATACTGATTGGTAATGAAGTGACGTTGATCGGGGCTGAAATTCATTTCCGATTTTTTCGACGGGATCACATACTCGGCCGTCTTGGTGGCCATGTTCCACATCGTAAGTGTGCCGCCATAGCCAACTAGGATTCGGTCCTCACCGACAAACGAAGCGTTCATTTGGTCTCGATAAGAATAGAACCGGACTTTGGGCACCGACCATTTCCATTCCGGTGTCGCGGTGTCGGACCCCGGCTCTAATCGATATGTACAAAAACGACTTGCCGATCCGCGGACATCCAACCCTTCCGCGGTCAGCAGTCGTCGTTGTTCGGCGGAATAGCCGATGATCACTTCACCTTCGAAGAAGTTGGGGCCGGGCAACCGAGCCTGCGACATCAGGTTGACCCACTGCATTGAAACCGGATGGCTGGCGTCAATTGTTTCTGGCGTGATGCCAAATGCGATCCAACCATCTGATCCATCCACCAAAATTGCGGCATCGATCTTCCCGCTCGTTTCCAACGGAACGCGGAAGTAACCGTTGCTCAGACTTGGTCGCGAATCCGATGCCGGACCGCCTGCCACACCTATGTCGGGTGCAGGTGCATCGGTGCCATAGCTAATCCACGGCGGCAGGTTGTCGAAATCCACTCCGGAAACGTCAAAGTCCACCTCGTCAGGACGCCTTGCGACGATCGCTCGAAGCGCTAGTTGCTCTTCGATCTCAGCGGCCAACTTGGATCGCTCCAACCGGATTCGTTTATCACCTTGTAGCAGCAAGTCGACGTGCGTCGCATCGTGCGTCAGGTAACGTGCTTTGACTTTGTGCTTGCCCGAGATATCCGTCCAGTCCGCCCATGGCCCCTCGTTGTTGGGATAACGCATGTCCTCATACTTCGCATCCGCTTCGCGTTTGTCTTTGGCACTGCCGTACTCATATTCCACCTTTGCTCCATCGGGCAGCAGAGCTTTGACAGTTGCGGGGTACCAAGTGCTGTACTTCTTCAGCTCGACTTGGTCCCCAACGCGAACCAATGCAGCGTCTACAAATTCCTTTTCAGCCTTCGCAATCTTGCTGAGTTGCTGTTGAAGGTTGGCGGCCAATTTGTCAATCGAAACTTCCACCGTCGCCCCGTCTTCCTTCAACAGTTTGACCTTGGTCGGAGTTCGCTCGAGCAACCGAGCAGGGATCAGGAACTTCCCAGAAGCGTCCTTCCAGATCATCCAGTTCCCCTCATTGTTGGGAAACCGCATGTCCGCCAGTTTGAAGATCCCTTCGTGTTCTTGAATGAATGTGTACCGAACGCGGGCTTGTCCTTTCTGATATTCAAGCACTTCCCCCGGTCGCCAAGACCCTAAGTGCTTCACCTCGATCTGGTCACCTGGACGAACAGGATCGATTGCCAAAGCAGTTGTCGGAAACATCAAAAGAAGCAACAACAACCATCGCATCCGACGGCAAATTTCCAGATGAAACATAAGATCGATCCAGGGGGATGGAGATCGCAGCGAGAGTCAAATCAACGCTCCTAGCGCGCAGCGTTCGGAACCTTCAATGACTGTTTCGTGTCGAGTGGAAGACGCCCGCGCTGCTGAGCGGTGAGTAGGAAACGAAGACGCGTGTGTCTGAGCCCGTTCATTTTGACGGATGACACCGCCAGAAAAAAGCATAGAACACGACCGAACAACGGCCGAATCGAAATTCAACGAGACCGGAACAGACTGCTGGTGAGGACATCTGTTACCATCGTCCGCAACCCGTTGTTGTCAGCTTGGACGCGTACCAAAATGTCATCGATCTCAAATTGATCAGCACGCTCCATGTGCCGGCCTGTCGAATAAGCCAGCAGCTTTTCGATCAGACTCCGAGTGAACTGTTCGCGACGGCTTTCCAGTAGCTTCTGCTTGAAATCGCCGAAATTCGTAAACTCTTCGCCCGATGGAAATTTGCCAGTCGCATCTACCTTGGCCGCCGTGCCTTTTCCCTTGGCCTTGGGATATTTATCCCGCCATCGCCCAATCGGGTCAAAGGTTTCCAATGCATAGCCGAGCGGGTCAATGCTGCGGTGGCACACAGCACAAGTTTGGTCTTGGCTGTGCTTTGACAATCGTTCCCGAATCGTCGTTGATCCACTGACATTGGCGTCAATGGTTGGCACCTCATCCGGTGGTGGAGGTGGCGGTGTTCCGAGAATGTTCTCGAGCACCCAAACACCACGTGTCACCGGGGATGTGTCGACACCATTCGCGCTGACGGTCAGCACCCCGGCCATTCCCAGGACTCCGCCACGCTGCCGATTGTCCGACAAACTGACACGTTGGAATCCGTCGGCCAAACGCATCTTGTCTTTTTCCGGTAACCCGTAGAGCTTCGCCAACTTTTTATCCACGAAGGAATAGTCAGCGTCCAGCAAGTCCGTCACCGATCCGTTCTCATCCAGCAAATGCCGAAAGAACAAACGAGCCTCCTGCTTCATCGACTCAGGAAGATTCTCAGCGTAGTAATCGGGAACATCTTTTCGCGGCGGGGGCAAATTTCCAATGTCACGAAGGTTCAGCCAACTATCGAGAAAGCCATTCACGAATTCGTTGGAACGTTCTGATCGCAGCATTCGCTGGATCTGGTTCTTCAAAACCTCTGAATCGGTCAGTCTGCCTGCTTTGGCTTCCTCGAATAGTTCCTCATCCGGCGGTGCCGCCCACAATGCATAGGACAGACGCGATGCCAGGTCGAAAGGTCGCAGCAAAGTCTCGTCTTCCGGCGTGATCTCGCTGAGGTAGAGAAACGACGGCGAACACAAAATCATCTTGAGCGTATCGAGTGCGGCTTGTCGAGGCGTCGCGTCTTCCGACAAGCGTTTCGTGTAGATCGATTCAATCCGATCACGATCCGCCGGTTCGAGCGTGCGGCGATAGGCACGCTGGGCAAACGCGAATAGCTGGTCGAGCGCGCGATCTTCCTGGAATCCTTCGCTTCCAAAAACGGCAATCTCTTCCCGAGTTCCGTTGGACTCTTCGACCGGACCACGCACCTTGATCTCACCGATGCGAATGTGCGGCAACTTCCCTTCACGAAGAAGCGTTGTGCGGCTAACACCTTCCTTTGGATTCTTGAACTCGTCTTTGTACCGGCGATTGGTTTCGATCACTGATGCCCGTGACTCATAAGGGCCGTTGGGGAATATGAACCGTGGTGTCTGCCCGGCTTCGAGCCACACACGAAACGACAACCACTCGGGCTGTTCATCAGGAACGATGGCACTTCCTAAAATGGGCTCGATCGCTTGTGGGTAATGGATGTGCCCCTTCGTCGCATCGCCGGGTACCACCGCAATTTGGAACGGTTCAGAGAAGTCGATTCGAAAGATTTTTGGATCGTAATGTGTATCCCGATGCATCGCTTGGGCATTCACCTCGATGTCGTAAAGTCCCGAGACCGGGACGCCCTCGAGGAAGTCTTCGATGTGCCCGTAGCCACCTTGTCGTGTGTCGGTGTTGGGTTGCTCGTACAAACACAAGTATTCAAACTTGAAAACGCTGCGGTGTGCCCCCGACAATTCTTCGTACTGTTGAAAGTTGTCGGTGAAATGCCAGGACTTGGGTTCCATGGACGGCTTGCCGAGACGCGTTTCAACCAATCGCGAGGCAGCTTGGAAATATTGGTCCAGCAGAAATCCCGATGTGACCAGCGATTCGCCAATCGTGTCGATGTGCTGACTCGTCTTTTCCTTTGGGAAGTCGGCGGTCAGTCCCAACGTATCGACACGACGACCGAACAACGTCGCCAAGGTCACCTCGTATTCACGATTGGACAGTCGACGCATCACGGTGCGTCCCGTGGATTCTTCGAATAAATCGCGAGCTTCGGCAATGCTGCTCCGCAACTCCTGAAGCAACGCCAGACGTTCCTGGTCAGTTGGCTGCTCGGACTCCTCCGGCGGCATTGTCTTCAGCGTCACCTGATCAATGATCTCATCCGTCGTGATCAGTTGCTGCTCGGAAGCGATTGGAAGCTGGAACGACTCGAATTCACGCTCACCCTCGGCGGATGCGCTGCCGTGGCATTCCAGGCAATACTTCCCCAAAAAATCTGCGACGACCGATGGAGCATCAACGTTCGGCTTCGAGTCCGATTCATCCGCGAAGGATTCGGACGAATGCAACAGGCACAGTACGATCAAGATCGCGAAGCGCAAATTTGAAAACAACGATCGGCTCAGATGTATCTGGTCCACGGTTATGAGAAGCTCCCGGTGCTGGTGCCAAACGACTCCGTTTGGACGCCCATTTTTTGAGCGATGTCCACATACAAGTTGCACAGTGGAACTTGATTGCGGTTGCCGGAACCCACCTTCTTAAACTCACCACGACCGTAGCCGCCACCGGCCAACACGATTGGTAAGTCAGAGTTCGTATGAGAGCTACCGTTGCCCATGCCGCTGCCAAACAGCACCGCGGTTGAGTCCAGCAACGTCTGCTCGCCATCTTGAATTGCCATCAGTCGCGTCAGGAACTTTCCAAACTGTTCCAATTGGTACGTCTCCAAGGTGATCAGATGTGCGATCGTCTCTTCGTCGTTCCCGTGATGCGAAAGGCTGTGATAAGACTTGTCGATTCCAAGATTCTGAGGCAAAAAACTGCCGCCGATTTCCAGCGTCGCGATCCGAGTCGAGTCCGTTTGCAAGGCCAATGCAATCAGCTCATACAGCATCGGAAGGTCGTCCACCGTGTTCGTGTTCGCTGGCTTCTCAAACGGAGCTTCCGGTTTCGGTTGATCGGCCCAACGTCGGCGGACTTCCAGCTGCTTTTCCACTTCGCGAATCGAGCTGAAGTACTCATCCAATTTGGATCGATCTTCTTGATTGACTCGTTTCGAAAGCGAACCAGCTTCTTCCGTGATTGAATCCAGGATCGATGCTTGCAACGCATTCTCGTTGATCATTTGAGAACGTCGTTGCTGCGACTCTGTCATGAACAACCGGTCGAACAATTCGGCTGGGCCTGTGATCGGAGGCACGCGGACGCCCGACTTGGTCCATGACATTTGGCAACCGCCGTGAATGCCTCCTTCCGATCCAACGGTCAACGACGCAAACCGTGTTTGCTTGCCGATTTCATCCGCAAGGAATTGGTCGATTGTCACATTGCCATCACGGCGATTTTTTGACTCGTGATGCAGCACACCCGAAAGGAACGTGTGCACAGCAAAATGCCCGCCGCGAATCCCGTGATCCAATCCACGATAGATGTTGATGTGTTCGCGGTTTTCAGCCAATGGTTTCAGCAACGTTGTTTCTTCGAATTCTCGACCGGGTGTTTCCGGAAAGAAATGCTTTTGTTGGAAGCCAAGCAAGTTGCCAACCGCAACGAACCGACGAGCACCCGTCCCCGCACCACGAGTTGACTGGACCGGTGAGTTGTGATCCACCGTGTCGGCCATCAACGACGGCAAACCAGGCAACGCGAGCGACCCGGCGAGAGAACGAAGAACAAAGCGACGACGACCGGGATTCTTTGGTTTGGACATGCTCATATTCTACTCGTTTCGGAAAGACAATTTGCTGCGGTAAAGAACGTAACCGGCTACTTGCGAACGGGGCGTGTGAACTGGTCGCGGATGGTGCCGTCCAGTAGCAGGCAAGTCCCATGCAACGCTTCCTTGGTAAATTTCAATACGAATACGTGATGGCCCTGGTCAGCCATGCCGGGTGACTCCAAGAACCATCGGTCGGTCTTGGGGGTCCGTTGCGGCACACCTAAACCACCCTCGCCGATGTAGACCACTCCGGTTTCATCCGATTTTCCATCACGGATCGGCACGGTGCGTTTGATATTGTGGCCGTCGGCTTCGCAGACCAAGTCGACGTTGTACTGTTCGAACAAGGGAACCCAGCTCACCAAACCAGCCCCGGGTGTTTTGACCGCTGGATAAACCGGGCGATGGTACTGAGTGAGCAACCAACGATTGGAGTCTCGAGACGCTTTCAATTCCGCCTTCAACCATTGTGCCTGATCGCCCGCCGTGCTGGTTTCTGAATTCAGAGTGGTGAAGCGGACCTGGGGACTGAGATTGATCCCGTAGTAGTTCAAATCATCTTCAGCAAAACCAAACACTTCGTTGAACGGTTTTCCTTTGTCATGATTGCCTCGCGCGGGAATGATTGGCAACAAACGTCCGTCCGATGAAGTCGTCAATTCGTGGTCCGACAACCACATCGACCAAAGCTCCATCTTCTTTCCCGTGACGATGTAGTCGCCGCCGTGGGCAAGTGCCAAGATGTCATCCGACAAATCATCATTGTCGTAAGAAGACTCGACCAACTCGGCGATCATCTTGTTAATCCGTCGACGTGCATCTTGATCTGACCGAGAATCACCTCCGTGCAGAATGCTGAAGTCGCGGTCGGTCGCCGGTGCGGTCACAAAGTAGAAGACCGGTGACTCATTGGCATCGCTGACCATTTGCACCTCGTACGCTGTTCCAGGCTGCAGATCGGTCAAACGTGCGTGGTGATAATATGACTCGAACTCGCCACCGGTGTACCGTCCGGACTCAGCCAACTGTTCGGCCAAACGGTCATCACTGTCTTTGACTCGGAAACGAACCGAGTGCGAACTCCCTGCTTCCTTGGTACTCCAAGAAATGGTGGCTTTGGTTGCCGGGTCCGCGGTCCAAATGACTCGCCACTGAGCAGGTTGGGTGCCATTCAAAGGAGCATCGGCCTGTGCGGTGGCGCTGCCCATCATCAGACAGCAAAGAATGCCGAGAATCAGCGAGCGCGTACGTTTCCTGGATTTCATCAGCGAGTCAATTCGATGGTGGGAGGGGTGCGTGCAATGCCGTGTGTGATGGCAAACGCGGTGGGAGGTGGGGTGGGAGTCGAGGCTATTTTCGCTTCGTCGTCCAGTGGATCAAGATTACCAGTGGAACACCACCGTTTGCGATCCGGATCAACGTCTCAGGCCAAGCCTCCATCCCGAGAGCAGTCATTCTACTCGCTGCGGTCACCAAACCCCAAACGACCATGTAAAACGCCGCGATTCGGGAGCGAAAAGCCAGCAAGACCAAGGCGACGAGGATATCAGCAATTCCGATCGCAACCAACAATTTCTCGGCCGTCGCTTGAGTGAATCCCGCATTTGTCCACTGCATATCGGACAACAAAATCAAATCAATGAAAGGAGCGTAACACTGGTAGGCCTTGTACCCGTGCGCCGCGAATGTGCAGGAGGCCGCGACAGCCAACATGATCACCGCGATTCGAGTCCGGGCCGAAGACACGCACGACGCGACACCAACACCGCCGCAAACAGCCAACGCCAATGGAGCGATGTAGCGGACCGCGTGTTCAGGAAGCGACAATTCCGCGAAAACCGCCGCTCGCATCATGTGGGCGGCGGCGATCAACAACATCCAAATCGCGATCCAAACCGCGGCCGTCCGATCCAACCAGCCAACGACACGACTCCAAGAAGAATCACCCATCGGTTTTTGTATTAGCAATCCATTCAGACACAAAACCCCACCGGCAAATAGAGTCGTCAGAGCTCCCATGTTGTCGATCAACTGAGCGATTGATTCCGACCAATGACAATCGAAATACAGCCATCCATAAACGTCGCTTTCGGTTTCCAACGAAGCAAACAAATAGCGGCCTCCCAAGCCGAAACACTGCACAACCACCACGATGCGCAAGCACACCGCCATCGCCAAAGAATGTGAGATTCGCTCCGCCTCGGGTGCTTGCCCGATTGCGGTGTCGTCAGTTGAGGCGGGTGGGAGCGAGGTGGGAGTGTTCATGGGCGAAGCATGATACTCCAGGAAACGCGAGCATGTGGCGGTGTGTGTTGCTCGATGTGCTTTCTCTGTTTTCAGCTCACCCGGTGACAGCCTTCTCCAAAATGCCGCCAGCAATAGTGCTGTCGGACTCAGAACCGCCGGTCTTTGACAGCCTCGTGTCCCAACGGGGATCGGCCGATCAGCAGTGCCGCCACGGCCCCGGCAATGAATCCACCCGCGTGAGCCCACCAAGCAACGCCTCCGGCTTCACCACCGGCGAGCGACCCAAGACTGTTGACGAGCTGAATCACAAACCAAATCCCAAGAAAAACTGGGCCGGGCAATACAAACGTTGGAAAGACAAACATCAACGGCAAAACCGCCAATACTCGAGCGTGCGGGTAAAGAAAAGCATACGCACCCATCACACCAGCAATCGCACCGCTGGCGCCGAGAGTCGGCACGGGACTGCCGGGATCGCTGAGCAAATGAGCCAGCCCAGCCAAAACCCCCGTCCCGATATAAAGCAATGCATACCCAAAGTGCCCCAGTCGGTCTTCGACGTTGTCACCAAAGATATACAAGAACCACATGTTGCCCAGGAAATGCATCCATCCCCCGTGCAGGAACATGCATGTGATCAAGGTCGCCCATGCGGGCACCGCCGGAGGACCAATCTCTTGGCGGATTTCCTGAATCTCGACACCACGTGGGGTTTGTACCGCAACGCGGTGCTGCATCACCGGCGTGGCATCTGGGTCAGTCAATCGCAGCGGCACCATTGCGAATCCACTGATGATCCCTTCGCTTTGGTCCGACGAAGCTTGCTGTGCCAAAAATGCCAATGCGCACAAGCCGATCACCAAGTAGTTGATCACTGGAGTGGTGCGACTAGGAATGTCATCGCGGAGAGGAATCATTGAATATCACCGCAAAGGTGGTCGTGAGTGATGCTTTCGAATTTGATTGACCAAACGCAACGCCGGAGCGTGCGATCGGACGAGGTTCACCAATTTGCTGGTCGATGTCTTCCAGTGAGGAGCGATCAAGCTGGGTTGACCGCCCGCACACCAAAGATCATTCAATACCAACGTCAACAAACCGGGTTTTGCAACATTGTCTTCGTTCAGCTTCATAGGTGAACCGCGATAGCGATCACGCAACTCTGATTCCTCTTCTGAAAATACAACGTCGGTGTCTTTGAGTTGCGGATGAAGAGACGAATCGGAACGCAGCGTGACCGCGAGCAGATATCGCATGCGTGCCAAAGCCATCGAGCGATTGCGTCCTTGCTGTCGCTGTTCTGTCGCCTCCGCGGTGATCGGCCCCATTTCGGCGACTCCTGAATCGAACGTCAGAAACGCGCCCGACGCAGTTCGGTTTCGATGCTGTCCGCCCGGACCGCTCCGAGACTGTGTCCGTAGCTGGCAGCGTTTTTCCAACTGTTCCGCAGTCCAGAGACAGGGATGGACGCCTTCCGCAATCGGAAGCGACATGCGTTCGCCCAGCGACGGCCACGTGGGCGCGGAATCCGGAGATGGCGAGGAGGAATCAGACACAGCGAAGGCAACAAATCAGTTTGAACGGCGGACTCAGATGCCCATCAACCGTTCGATTGTATGCTTTGCATCTTTCCACAATGGTTGAGGCGGCAATCGCAGCACCGCTTGGCAAGTAGCTCCGTCCCAGCGTAGCAACACGTCCAGGTCTCGATCAGTGGTCGACAGATCGTGGATCACCTGACCGCCGGTTTCTTCGCAGATGCTTTCCATGGGAAAGTCGCATACCGCTTCAAAGGCACGCTCTTCTTCTGCCTTGGGTGCGGAAACGGACTGACCAGCCATCTCCAACGGCGACACACCACGAACGCTGGTTGCCAACCTACATCCCGGCATCGTCGGCGCGGTCAATCGTACCGGCGAGCCTTCCGCGATGCGATCTCGATCCTTCGCGTCAATCTTCAAGACGACTTCCAGTTGAGCTTTGGAGGCGACGCGACACCACTCGACGCGATCTTCCGTGGTTTGCCCGACGGTCGGACGAAGCGTGAACGGATCGCTCATTCTCCAGTCGCGTTTCTGCGTGGATCCAGCTTTCGATTTTGAGGCGGGAAGAATTAAACCGGTCTTGGGGCTAAGCAAACGCAGAGCATCGATCCGTTTTTGCAACTGCATTTGGTTCGATGCCAGCGAGGCGGAAGCCGCCTCCAACGTCTGCCAGTCTCTTCTGGATGTTCCGGTTCGCAACGAAGCCAGTCGCGTCGAATGAACGCGTTCTTGAATTACGGATTGTTGCCCGCGTGTCTTTTCGAACTTCAACGCCAATGCGGGATCGAAAACCTCCGCCAACCGCTGCCCGACTTCCACGCGATCCCCCACGCGAACGTCGACCGCCTGGATCACACCACCCCGAGGCAGGTAGACCGACGCGGCATCTTGCACACGAACGACTCCTGTGATCTGACGATATCGAGGAAAGGGAACCGTCAGAATCGAGACTCCGACGATACAAAAACCGATTGCCAGTCCGACTCGTCGTCCACCGGGAACTCCCGTCCAACCACCGCCTCCGCGGATCATGCGAAAAAGCGATCGAACACCGGACAACGCATAGCGAACCACTGCAAATGCAACGATGAGCATTGCGATTCGCCAAAGTCCCCATCCAGCGGCCCACTGCAGGACAAACGTTGCGATCGCGATGCTGATGGAGATTCGGTACAGCTTGGATGCCAAGTGATAACCCGCCATGGCCCAGACGCGTTTGCCAAATCGAGTCCACCGAGCGAGAGGCGAGACGAGGATCAATCGCAATCCGCGTCGAGCTTCCTCTCGCAAATTCGCGGTGTCCAACAAATCGCTGAGGATGAAGTAGCCGTCGTATCGCATCAGCGGGTTGGCATTAAATAAAACGGTACTGACCCCACAAACCAAAACCACATTCATCGCGGTCATGCGCACGTCATGAGACGACGCCAACCACCAAACCCACAACGCCACCATCGCGATGATCCACTCAACCCAAATCCCCGCTGCCATGACCGCGCCACGTCTGGTGGCATTGGGTTGTCGCCATACATCCGTGACATCGACATAGGGACATGGCATGAAGCACAACCACCAAATGCCAATCACACCACAGCGCGATCCAAATCGTCGGCAAAGAACGGCATGTCCCAGTTCGTGAGCGGTCTTGGTCAATACAAACGTTGCCGCAATGGTGATTGGTTGCAGTGATGTCAGGTAGTTATGCAGCGAAGGAACCGCACCCGCCCACTGTTGCCATCGCACCATCCAAAACAACAGTGAAATCATCCCAGCGATGCTGAACAGAACAACCGCCATCGGAGAAAACACGAGCCCGCTGATAGGAACCAAGCGTCGAGCCACCGGATCAATCGATGCCAGTGGAATGCGAAACGACAAGGGTGACTGAAGCCACCGCGACCGGACGTTGACCGCTTCGGTGCTGTTACGTTTCAGCCAGCCCGCTGCTTTTGCCTGTGCCCAAAAGGTTGCCTCGGTAGGCGATGTTGGCTCGAGCCCTCGAGACGCGGAACCGACAAGTGATTGCCAAATGCGTTTGGTCGTGCGAGCGAAGCGGCCTCCAATGTCATCGACGATGACCAATCCGCGACCATCGGGCAATGGCAACGCGTGCAAGTCTTGCCGCAAAGCCGACGTATCACGGACGGAATTCATGGTGGATTCCGAACCGTTCATCACCGCACTTTCCCGCGAAATGATTGAGGTTGATCGAGTTTCATCCGCCACGCCATTTCATCGCGTGATCGATAGATGCGCATCGTGACTTGGGCCCCCGGTAACAATTGCCAATGTTGGTCGACGCTGTGCCCTGAACCAGGAACGATTGCGGTTCGCGGTGGAATCGAACCATCGTGTGTTTGCCGGCGATTTTGAACTTCTGCGTGCAGACGGAAGCGGTTTCCAGGCAAGCGAGTCGGATCGACCGACGTGATCTTACCCGCCAACATTTTCGCGGTCCCATCGGCTTCGTTGCCCCAATGCACACTGACGTCTAATCCAACGCACGTTGCCGGAGATAGTTCATCGGCATCGACCAGAGCATGCAACGTCAACTCGCCGGCGGTGGCGACGGTCACCCAAGGTTGCCCTTTGGCGATCCACTCACCCGTCTCACGATGCACCGCCAAAACGACTCCATCAATCGGACTGACGCATTCCAATTGTGCCAGTTCGTCATCGATCAACGCCAAGTCCGCGGCGGCGAGTTGCGTGTCGATCTCGGCTTGGCGAATTTGCTTTTTGGTACGAGCGACTTCTAAACGAGCGCGTTCGACCGCCAATCGCATTCGTCTCAACTGATTGGACGACACCGCACCGTTGAATTTTTGCTCGGTCGCGTTGCTGGCGTCGAGTTCCGCCTCCGCTTCGGCGAGCGAAGTTTCCGCGAATTGCATTTCAAGGTCGTCACTGGTAATCAGCTTGGCCGACTCATACTGCAGCGAGGCCGCTCGACGTCGAATGATCAGCGACTGCGAATCCAATTTGCCCAACACATCCTTTTGCCGAACAAATTGGTTGGGACGCACACTCGTTTCCGCGACCGCACCGCTTTGTAGAGCTGGCACGTCGATCTGTTGTTTAAAGTCGACGACAACATCGCGAACCTCGACAACATTGGTTTCGACCTGATGGCGTTCAACCGGATCAGCGGCGTCAACCGATGCGAGGCACCAACCAGTGGCCGCAATCAAGCACGCGATGGTTTTTGTCAAATGACACATCTTCATTGCACGACACATTAAAAATAGCCTCCCCATTGGACTTGGCACCAATGCACAACGTCCTGGACGAAGAACCATCCCACGGGGGTGTGCCCGCAATGCAGGGTGACACGAGCGGGCATCTCAGCGAGCGGTTGATCACCTAGCTTGGGTGGTTGGTCCAAACTCAATCGCATCACCACCGATGGCGTCCCATCCGTTGGATCGGGCACGATGGGACCAAAACGCTCCGCGGTGGCGACGAGATTCATCTTACTGGACCAAGCCGTTCCGACATCGGCGGTCAATGTCTCGGACTGCAATGCATTGTCGACCGTCTGCAATCGGGTTTGTGGAACGCGAGCATCCACGACCCAGGCCGTGTCTTCCGCAATCACACTCAGGACATCATCCCCACGACGTAGCGGACGATTGGCCAAACGTTCCTGCAATCGCCACGCATCCACACGCCCGTCGCGAAGGGCTCGCAAGACCAGGCGATCCTTGGATTCGCGAATGATTTCGAGTTGCCGGCGGATCGATTCGATTTCTTCTTCGACTTCGCGGCCGTCATGAATCGATTCTGAATTGGATTGAGCGGACGGACGTGACATCAACGTTTGGTTGACTTGTTCTTGCTGTCGCATCAACACGGCTTGCCGGCCGAGCAAACTGGTTTCCTGCTCTTGCAAGTCCGATGACGTCAGCGTCGCCAAAAGATCGCCTCGACGTACCATCTGGCCATGATCCACATGCAATGAATCCACGACCGCGTCGCTGGCGGCGTGATACGTGTCCAACTCAACTGGGCGAATCACTCCGGTGACCGGCACCAAGCTTGGCATCGGCAGGCAAACCAAAATGCCGATGACAACCATCGCAGCAAACCAAGTGGCAGCTTTTCGAATGCGAGAACGATTCGCACGCCGACGCCGAATGCGAGATGAGACGCTGACGTTTCGAACCGCATCAGTGGATGTGGAATCGGGCTCAACGAGCAAGCGTGAGAACCATCGTCCACCCGGAACGGATTCGATGCGGCGTGCGGCCGTCCACGCGGAAGCCCCTCCGACGAGCAAACGATTCAACGTGCCCCAGTAGACTTCTTCGGACAAGTGCTCCGTTTCATCCGACGTGAATCCAACCAGTCGCCAATGCGAATCGGGATGAGCCGCAACCACCCAAGATGGTTCGCTGGCGGAACGCACCGTTTCTGAATCAGCCGGCGTAGATTCCGCGTCGTCCGAATCCGACGGTGAGGGTGCATCTTGGCAATCGGCAAACCACAACCCATGTTGCGGAAGCAAACTGTGCCCCGTTGCCAATCGGATTGCTTTGGCAGCTTCGCTGTGTTGATCAATGCGGTCAACGTGACTGACCGCAACGATTCGTGGCTGCGTCGTATCAACTCGGCACAAGGCAACACGAGGCAGTCGCAACAACTCGGCCGCGGCATCGACCCAAGCGGCCTGGATCATCGCCGTTGAGGTCATTCGATGCAAACGCTCAACGGCGGCATCGACACGGTCGGTTGCATCGAGCAACTGGCTGAGCTTTTTCAGCCGACGCATCCGCAGGAACTCACCCGCTAGATCCGACATTTGAGCAAGAAAGCGAAGAGCGCCGCGTTGACTTGCCGCGGTTCCGCCTTCGTCCAGGAAGACTTCAATCAGCCCTTCCGGTAACGATGTCGACGGGTCGATTCGAATTGGAACAATTGCCGCTGGGTAGGGCATTGGATTGGCGGGAACGTCGATCTGGTCCGCTCCCGGTGTGGGCGGCACCACAACGGGGACGCCTTCGGTCGCAACTTCCGCCAACAAACATTGGTGAACCAGTTCCGCCTCATCCACCAATGCAGAATCAGTCACACGACCGAGACGATGCTCGACCACATAGTCCCCGGCGGTGGAGTCTCCTTGCAATGGACGGGTCCAAATGACCACGCCATGACCTGCCATCGCACGTAGAACGCGATCGGCAAGAAACCGAAAGTACTCGGCTCGTTTGCGAGGTTCGTGCGACGCCGCAGCGACCTCGCGAACAATCTGTGTGATTTCCTGTCGGGCTTGGTCGACCAGCGATTGAGATGACGGATTGCCTGTCGCGGAATTCATGGGACCGCGCGTGGAAGAGCCGTTTCCAGCAGATCCAGACGGAGCGGACCCACTGGGTGCAAAGACAAACGGCTCGCTGGACGCGGTCGACGTCATCAATTTCCCATGAGATGCGTGATTTCAATGGACGGATCAACGCCAACGGTTTCCACCAAACGATCCACTGCTTTCGCCTTGCGGAGTCGACACCGAGTAACGACCGCTGGATTTAACCGAAGGCGGCATCCAACGAGACTTCGATGCATCCTCGTTCAAACGATCTGGATTGACTCGTGCGATCGGGGTGCGATCACCGGCGGGAATCGGTTCGACATTTGAACGATCTTCTTCGCGATTGAGTTGGCGGACATACCATGATGACGAACCATTGCTTGCCGCCGGTGCTGGACCAGTCGCTGCAACTTGTCCGGTCGCATTCCAACCAGACGACGAACGAGCTGAGTCACGCTGCATCGTGCCGACTGCTGCAAGTGCGGTCGCAGGTGCAACTTGCGAATGGTTTGCCGAGTTCGTCGGTCCGGTGGCACTTGCCAATGCGATGTCGCCGGTGGAACCAGGCTGGCTGCCGCGAGGCGTGCGTTTGGCAAATTGAGCGACCGGACCGCTGCCAGCTTCGACCCATGCCAACCAATACTCTTGCAGTTCAGCCAACGAGTCATAGCCGTAGTGTTTCTGAACGTTGTTGGTCCACGATCCGCGTTGCATGTATTCGCCCAAGAAATCGATGAACGTTTCAGGGCCCTGTTGCTCGATCAAAAATCGGCACACCGAGTAACCTTGGGCGTACATCGGCAACACATCCGATGGGTACTCGGTCAACAAGAACAACTGATTCATCGCGATGCCGCGACGCGTTGATAGGAACTCACGCAGCTTGGCTTCGTGTTTGGCTTTTTCCGAATCGTGTTCGACCGTGGTGCAGATGCCCTCATCCGCCCAACGTGGCAAAGGACGACCAAAGTGCGTCGCCAAAACCGTGTGGGTGACTTCGTGAGGCAACACGCTGTCGAGAATTCGCTCGGGAGTTCCGACGACTTCCATTTGGAAATCACGAACGGGAGCGGGGTTGTAAGTGGTCACACCTTGAGCAGGCAAATTGCCAGCGACAACGCGAACGGGGCAGGGCGTCGGCCAAGGAGGCAAAGGCCGGCCAGTCCAATAGCTCGCCAGATCGTCGCGATACTTTTCTGCGGCATCCCCGACGGCTTTTGCTAGCTGGTCGTTGGGAGCTTGGACGATGAAGTTGCGGGTTCGATAGTTTGCCGCGTCGGCTTGGTCGGCCAAGCACGCCAAGACCGCAAAACAGGCCACAACGGTGCTCAGCCATCTCTGAACATCGAGACGTGCAGATACGAATTGGCGGATGTTTTTGGCTTCCATGCCGAAGGACTCCGTTCCGGTGGCTGTGCGTCGAAAGGGCGGACCTCGAATCATTCTCGGTCGCGTTCGGGCGAGTCTAGAGAAAGCGGCCGGTTCGCCGATAGGCAGAAATGGACGGGCCCAAAGAAATGGACTCGCGTCAGAATCCCCGGAATTGCTATGCAAACGATCTCCGCCACGCTGATTTCGCGTGAGTGGATCTTCCCATCTTGGAAACGCGAATATGTCTGCTGCTAGTACCGGTACCAGCACCTCCGCCGCCGCGGGTTTCACCTCCAGCGAACGGTCCGCCCAAATCAGCGAAAGTGCCAACGAGGGCTACAACTCGTTGGATGTCGACAGTTTCTTGAAGTTGCTGATCAACGAATTGCAGAACCAGGACCCGCTGGATCCGGTCGACAACGCCCAAATGGTCCAACAAATCGGCCAGATTCGCGAAATCGGGGCGACGGATCAATTGACCAACACCTTGAGCGATCTGTCCAACAGCCAACAACTGGTGACCGCCAGCGGGCTGATCGGACGCACCGTTTCAGGACTGGCGGACGATCAGTCCAACACAACGGGTGTGGTCGACAAGATCACGGTTGAAACAAATGACGACAACCAAGCACGTTCGGTCAAAGTTCACGTGGGTCAGAAGACGATGGAGATAGAGAATATCCGTCAAATTCAAACTGAGTAAAGTTTACCGATTAGATCGGTCGATCTTCAGTTTTGAGTTTGCGTTGTAAGACCTACTGAAAACTGTGGAGACGTTCGCCGATGGGACTTCAATCAGCCCTGACGACTGCCCTGACCGGACTGAGTGCTGCTGAAACACAGATCGATGTGATCGGCAACAACTTGGCCAACGCGCAGACGGTCGGTTTCAAATCGTCCGACGCGGTCTTCGCCACACAGTTCCTTCAAACGCTGTCGCTCGGTGCTGGCCCCTCGGCCAACAACGGTGGTACCAACCCTCGACAGATCGGTTTGGGTGTTCAAGTCGCGGAAATCGCGGCCAACCACAACCAGGGCACGATCGAGATCAGCAGCAGCAGCAGCGACCTCGCGATCCAAGGCGATGGATTCTTCCAAGTGCAGGCCGCCGACGGCGAAAAACTGTACACACGAAACGGTATCTTCAAGCTCAACAGTGACGCGGAACTCGTCAATGCGACGGGGCAGCGATTGCTCGGCTACGGCATCGACGAACAATTCCGTCTGCAAACTGATTCGCTGGTCCCATTGTCGGTTCCCCTGGGAACCAAAACGGTTGCCAAGGCGACCGAAAACGTTTCCTTCGAAGGCACGCTGACTCCCGAAGGCGATGTCGCGACCGCAGGACAGGTCATCGAAAGTCTTCACCTGGGTGACAGCCAAGTCCCACGTCCCGACGCCAGTGGTGTGTCCATTGAATCGTCTCCGATCGCCGATCATACGTCGGTCACGGGAACCGTCGGTGCCGGTTCGCTGCCGGCGGGAACGTACCAGTACAAGTTTGCTTTGGTCGATGCGAGCGGCAACGAATCCGCACCGAGTGCCGCGCGAGCATTCACGGTGGGTGCCAATGGCAACGTCGATCTGGGCAACCTGCCTCAGGACCCGTTGGGTGGCGATTTCCCAACCGTCAACATCTACCGCACAGGCCCCAACGGAACCGAGTTTGAATACCTCGCTTCAGCAGCTGCCGGCGGCACGTTCAACGATGATGGCTCGACGGCTCTATCCGGTACACCGATCAACGAAGACACGTTGACGGGTAACTACACCTACATGGTGACCTACTACAGCTCCGGCGACCCGGAAAGCCGTCCGAGTTCGTTCTTGGGTCCAAAGAGTGTCGTCGATGGTCGTATCACGCTCAGCGATTTCCCGACCCCTCCGACGCCTCCGGCCGGTGGTGGTTTTCCCGCGTATGATTCGATTCGAATTTATCGCAACCTTGCTGGTGACCAGAACAACTTCTATCTCGTCGGCGAAGTGGCACCCGGTGATACCTTCACCGACTCGGCAACGGACGCAGAAATTTCGGATCTGACCGATCCTGGCAATCAACTGCTGGACATGGATGGCCCCGCCGTCAATTCCAACACTTTGCTGACGGACGTGCTGCGTCGCGATGGCTTGACTTACGAACAAGTCTTCAGCGAGGGCACGTTGAGCTACACCGGGCGAAAAGGTGGTGCCAACCTGGGAACCAAGGAACTGGAGATCACCTCAACCAGCACCATGCAAGACTTGCTGGACTTCATCTCCGATGCCTCCGGGATTCAAACTCTACAGGTCGATTCGTCCAACCCGATCCCTCGTTCTGATAACAACATCACGGGCGAATCCGGCGACTTGGTGGCGGGTGCTTACATCCAAGACGGCAAGATTCGATTGGTATCCAACAACGGTGAGGCCAACGCGGTTGATATTGAACTCTCGGCGTTCCGCTTGACAGACGAACTGGGTCAGATTTCGACTCCCAACTTGGCCTTTGGAACGCTGCAAGAAGCGATCGGACAAAGTGCATCGAGTGACTTCGTCGTTTACGATTCACTCGGCGTGCCGATCAATGTTCGTGTATCAGCGACGCTGGAAAGCCGCACCGACCAAGCCACCATCTATCGTTGGTATGCCGATAGCCCTGACAACTCAGTCTCAGGCAGCACCGACATCACGGTGGGCACAGGCTTGATTCAGTTCGATGGAAATGGCAACTTCGTGACCGCGACGGAAGAAACGATTTCGATCAACCGTCAGGGCTTGCCCAGCGTTTCGCCGATGCAGTTTGAGATGGACTTCTCGCTCGTTTCCGGTTTGGCGACCGATGAAGCGACACTGGCGGCAACTCAGCAAGACGGTAGTGAACCCGGCGTGTTGAACAGCTTCATCGTCGGTGAAGACGGAACGATTCGCGGTGTCTTCAGCAACGGTATTTCGCGCGACTTGGGTCAATTGCAATTGGCTCGTTTCGCAAACCCCGCCGGTTTGGAAGCTCGGGGTTTGAACCTGTACGCCGAAGGCGTGAACACCGGTTTGCCCGTCACCGGTCAGCCTGGCGAAAACGGCATCGGCACGGTGATTGGCGGTGCACTGGAATTGTCCAACACGGACATCGGCAAGGACTTGGTCGAACTCGTTCTCGCCAGTACACAGTACCGAGGAAACAGCCGAGTGATCACGACCACCCAGCAGCTCATCGACGAACTGCTCAACCTGCGACGATAGTGATCGAGAGCCAACGACCATCGTGACTCAAAGCCGATCCTCTCGATTGATTTGGCTGGCGCTGCCGGGATGTTTCTTGGTCGCGCTGGTTGGGTTGCTGGTTCCCATGCCCGTTTCAGGTCGCATGGCCGGGTCGATCGGAAACATGGTTCACGCCCCACTTTTCGCGGGCCTGACCATGCTGACGCTGGTCCTTCTGCAAATCATGCGTCCGCAACCGTTTGGTTCATCCGTATGGATCAAGAGGTTGCTTTTCATTGCCGCAACTTTGTTTGTCGCGGGAATCTTGGTCGAGCTACTGCAAGGCACGATCGGTCGGTCCGCCTCGGTTCACGATGCCATCGCCAATGGTCTTGGGATCCTGGCGGCTTCGGCTTGGTTCGTGGCCAGTGGAATGTCATCCTCCGTTGGAAGACGGTCGCTGCAACTGTTGGGTGCCATCTTCATCGGGCTGACATGGTGGGGCCCGCTCGAAATCATTCGCGACTGTTTGAAAGTCGAATCCGACTTCCCTCGCATCGCATCGTTTGAAACGCCGGTTGAAATCACTCGCTGGCATTTCAATCGCGGACGACGGGGACGAACCACCTCCAACGTGACCGATGGCGAGTTCGCATTGAGGTGGTCGCCGAAGGACGCACCGCACCCCGCGATGACGTTGTTAGAGGTCGCCTCGGATTGGTCGGATGTCGAAACATTGGAGCTGGACATCGTCCTGATCACGAAAGTGACCGCGACCGATGCCGATCAGCAGGTGGCCTCCGATCCGGTGGCATCTGGGCCGGTGGCATCTGGACCGGTTGGGGACGATCCGGCACCGTCTGATCCTATTGCCGCGGATCCAGCAACCTCGAGTCCGGCAGCACCCGATCGAACTTGGGAAGTGATCGTAAAAGTCATCGATGAAGGTCATGAAGACTACCACGATGATGTTGCAAAACACTATGTGACGCTCCGATCAGGCGAACCTCAGCACGTGATCTTCCCTCGTCAATCCATGATCGACGGACCGAAACATCGTCAGCTGGACATGACACGTATCAAAATGGTGAGCCTGTTGATCTCCGAGCCCGGTCCTGGGGTCGAACTCAACGTGGATCACCTGCACGCGACCTTGAAACCGTCCGGCGATCAACCAACACCATAAAACCAAATCCGATTGCAACGTTCCCTCAGCCGACCACCCGTCCTTGTGAACGCTCGGTGGCCGAATGGATGGCTCGTTCCAATCTTTTGGAATTGAACTACGATACGCTATCCCCGCATTTTCCTTCTGAACCCACCACAAGCTCATGATCCGCACCGATGACCTTCGTATCGGCGCCATCAAAAATCTGATGTCCCCCAGTGAATTGCTATCCGAAATTCCGGCCAGCGATGCGATTTCACAGACGGTCGCTGACGGTCGAACCGCGATCCAAAACGTGCTTCAGCAGAAGGACGACCGTTTGCTCGTCGTCGTCGGGCCGTGTTCGATTCACGATCCGGATTCCGCTCGTCAGTACGCGGAGAAGTTGGCGGTCGAGCAAAAAAAGCACGCCGATGAGCTGTTGATCGTCATGCGGGTTTACTTCGAAAAACCTCGAACAACGGTTGGCTGGAAGGGTCTGATCAACGACCCCAAACTTGACGACAGCTTCGAAATCAATCACGGATTGCGAACCGCTCGGCGTTTGCTCAGCGACATCAACGCGATGGGACTGCCGACCGGAACCGAGTTTTTGGATTTGATCAGCCCGCAGTATGTGGCTGACTTGGTCGGGTGGGGTGCCATCGGAGCACGCACGACCGAAAGCCAAGGTCACCGCGAATTGGCGTCGGGGCTGTCTTGCCCGGTCGGCTTCAAAAATGGAACCAGCGGCAACGTTCAGATCGCTGTCGATGCGATTTGCTCCGCACGTCGACCACACCACTTCCTATCCGTCACGAAGGAAGGAACCTCGGCGATCTTCGCAACAACCGGAAACCCGGACTGCCACATCATTCTGCGTGGCGGAAAGCACACCAACTACGATGCCGCCAGCATCGATATGGCATCGGGATTGCTCGAGAAAGCGGACCTGCCAGCACGAATCATGATCGATTGCAGCCACGCGAACAGCCGCAAGATTTTCAAACGTCAATCGTACGTTTGCCGGGACATCTGTGCCCAAGTATCCGATGGCGACCAACGCATCATGGGCGTGATGATCGAAAGCAATCTGCTCGAGGGCAACCAAAAACTCAGCGATTCGCCGCTTGTTCAGGGTCTCAGCGTCACCGATGCGTGTATCGGTTGGGAAACCACCGAGCAACTCTTCAGCGACCTGGGAAAATCCGTCGCCGCACGCCGTAAAGTCGGCTGAGCAACGTCACACCGGATTCACGTGAACGATGGTTCCGACCTGTTTAAATGTTTCACTCAGGTTGGGACGCCATGGTCACTTGCCCCACCGTCACCTCGGTACCCTCCGTCTGACCGGCACCGATTTGCAAACGCAATCCCGCAGCAGCCGCACGTTCGCGCATCAGCGTGATGCCGTGCGATGATTTGGCAACAGTTTGCCAATCCAATCCAACACCGTTGTCATGGATGGAAACGGTCCAACCGTTCTCGTTCGTTTGCCAACTCACGACCAACTCGGTTGCACCCGCGTGTCGTACGACGTTGCGAACCGCCTCACAAACAATCCGGTAGACCGCGATTGTTTGTGTCTCTTGCCAATCAAAATCGGCACTGGCGTCCAGGTTCACCCACTGGACCGACAACTTGGCATCGTTGGATTTTAGCACCACCGATTCGAGAAACTCTTTCGCGGCGACCAACGGGCCTGATGAAAAATCGCTCGGCAATGCGGCTCCGCTCATGATCCGACGAGCGATTTCGCGAGCTTGGTCGATCCACTGAGCCGGCTGAACAAGCTTTGATTCCAGCTCTGGATGTTGCCGCTGAAGCGACGCGAGCGAACCTGCAGCGGCAAACAAGTACGGCAACAAATCGTCGTGCAATTCACCAACGATTGTCTGGCGTTCAGCCTCGAACGCCCTCATTCGTTGCAAATCATCGGGTTCTGCTCCGAGTCGTTCCGGAGCCTGGTCAGACGCGAAATCGCCGTTGGGCGTCATTTCTTGCCGCCGAACCAGCCCTTTTTGTCAAAGCTCGCCACGGCAACTTCTTGATCGCCTTGGATGTCGATCAATTTGCCCAGGTTCACAATGCGGAAGACTTCCATCACCAAGGGCGACACGTTGCAAAACTTCAGTGCGACGCCTTGGGCTTTGCAACTTTTGTTCAGCAAAATCAATTTGTTGATCATCGCCGACGACATGAAAGCCAACCCGGAGAAATCGATCAGCATTTTTTTGTGAATCGCCTGGGGCACGATTTCTTGCATTTCGCGGCCGACAACCTCAATCCGTTGGGCGTCGCGAAGGGCATTGTCGGTGAATCCAACGATCAATACTTCACCCTGCATTTGCTCGGTGATGGCTGACATGTGAGTTTGCTCAGAACGACAGGAGGAAATACAGGAAGCGTTTGGGCAACGATTGCCACCCACTTGGTGTCCGGGTCACCGCCAACACCTGCCATGGGAGTTCCGATTCGATACGAATCGTTGAGCAGGGTTGGTCGACGGGTGCAAGTTTAGCGGGCTGGGGGGATCGAGACAATTCGGGCTTCACTTGGGACCCCGTGTTTCACTATGACCGAACTGGGCAGGATCGCATCCATCGCTCGCACATTTTCTGCCCAGTTTTTTCACCCGCAATCCAGGTGTCCTCGTGACTGCCGCTTCTCCTCGCTATGACGATGACGCTCGACGCGCCGCTTCGTTGCGACGTGTGGCAATCGTTCTGAAAAATTTGCCACGACCTGTTGCCGCGAAATTATTGGGCGAATTGCCGGTCGAATCGCAGCAACGCCTGCAATACGAAGTCGCCTCGCTCGACGAAATCGACCCACTCGAACACAAACGAGCCCTGGAATCCTTCGCTGGCTCGATGCGACAGAGCCGACCGGCCGCAACCAATCGCGGAAACACCGGCAATCCCGTCGATGAAATCGTGTTGAGCCGAACCGCGTCGGATCGAACCAATCAAACGCCATCGCGTTCCCCGGCTGAAAGCCACTCAAAGGGGCCGTCGCACGCATCACCATCGGGTTCGACGAACCAGTCATTCGACTTCATGGACAAACTGTCCAACGATGACGTCCGAGGCCTGCTGCAGAGCGAACACCCTCAAACGATCGCCGTCGTGATGGCATCGATCGATCCGCGAAAAGCTGCTGCGATTTTGCCTCAGTTTCCCCCGCGACAACGACAGGACATTCTCAGCCGAATCGGTCGCCTGCAAGAATTCCCGGACTCGATGATCGAAGACTTGGCGAGCACCTTTCGAACCAAAGCCGAAGCCCTGATCGCTCGTTCGCAAACCAATCCGTTGCAAGACCTGATCAACGCGTACGCGCCGACCGAAGGTTGGGATCCGGCACAGGCGGCTCGCCATGTTCCAACCGAAGCCGCCGCAGTGTCGCCTCGCTTGAAAGCCATCCTGTCCGAGATGACTCCCACGCACGAGCCATCTTCGCCAATCGCTGGCAATCAATCGCACACCGGCAATCATTCGCTCCCGCCAACAACGACAAACCAGCAGACTCGTCCGGAGAACACTCCGATTGTTGCTGGTTCGACGATGCAGGCTGATTCGGATCGTCCAGCACCGACGTTGCGAGTTCATTCACCCGATGAGACACCGCGTAGCGCAAGTCACGATCGCTCAAACGCCGCAGCTTCTCCGGTGTCAGGCCTCGCCACCGACGAGATTCACCAACGGCTCATCAAGATGAAACCGCGATTGTTGTGTGAAGCACTTGGACGCGTCCCGACTCGAACCGCGATGCTGTGTTTGTGCGGACTGCCCAACAAAACCGCGGACTCCGCT
Source organism: Rhodopirellula baltica SH 1 (assembly GCF_000196115.1). Lineage (NCBI taxonomy): Bacteria > Pseudomonadati > Planctomycetota > Planctomycetia > Pirellulales > Pirellulaceae > Rhodopirellula > Rhodopirellula baltica. The sequence goes on along the minus strand of NC_005027.1, from coordinate 6,731,683 downwards.
ATCAGCGTTTTGCCGCGACAACAAGCCAACCAGGTTCGCAATCAGCTGGCCAACGTCGGATCCATGGAACTGCGAGAAATTGACGAAGCCAAAGAAGCGGTCTTGGTCGCTTCGACCGAACAATCCAGCACAGTGATGGCGGCATAGCATGGCTTGGATTCTGAAACACAACGCTGATTCAAAGAAAGACCCCGCCGCTGCCCGTCCTGACTTATCGAATCTGGCCGCGACCGATTCACAATCCGTCACACGGGCCGGTGTTTCAACACGAGTCCCCGCGGACCAAGTCGATCGAGTTCAAGTGACCAGCGCCGATCTTGTCGGCAAACAACCCGGCGGCATGTCAGGTTTGGCTGGATTCAACCTCAGCGATCTTGCGGAAAAAGGCCGTGAAGAACTCCGTCAGGCCCGCGAACAAGTCGCTCAGTTGTTGGCCGATGCGGAAAAACAAGCGGCCGAAATGAAGCAGGCTGCGGAAGCTCGCGGATATGAAGACGGCGTCAAAAAGGCGTCCGAAGACATCGAAAAGAAGATCACGCAATTAGCGGAGGCCAAAACCAAATCGCAACTGCAGGCTCTTCAACTGGCCAGCACCAAAATGCATGCCCAGTATGATCAGTGGATGCAACAGTACGCCGAAGTGCTGACTGAAACCGCGATCGCGGCGACCGAGCGAATGGTACGAGCCAACTTGAACGAGTTGCCCGTCCCAGCGTCTCTCGCCGAAGCCGGTTACAACGAAAGCCCCCATCAACAACATCTCTTGGTTCGTTGGGCCAGCGAAGCGTTGCACAGCACTCGTTCGGCGGGGCGATTGGTTCTAGCCGTTCACCCGGACATGTTGGCGGAACTCGGACAACGGTTTGACGAGCTATTGGCCAGCCCTGATCTGCCGGAAGAATCCTGCGTGATCCCGGATGAAACGCTTCCCGTTGGCGAAGTCGTTGTCCGGCAAGAGGGCGGTGAGATCCGCGCCGGACTGCAATCTCAACTCGAACGACTGCGTGAGGAGATTCTATGAACCTCCCCGCGGTTCCTCAGTTGCATCCGCCGCGTTTGCCCAATCCGGAAACGATTCGGCAATCACTCGGTTCATTGGTCCTTTCGCAGATCCGCGGACGCGTCGCTTCGGTGACCGGCGATGCGGTGACGGTGCAAGGCATGACGGCTCCGCTGGGAGCTATCTGCGAATTGATGCCACCGGATGCCAAGCCAACTCTCGCGCGAGTCATCGGCTTTGATGACACGCGACCAATCCTCGCGCCGATGGAAGCCATCTCAGCGCTGGCCGCCGGTGATCGAGTTCGACTGGTTTCGCGATCATTGACACTTCGGGTCGGTGACTCGCTTTGCGGACGGGTCATTGATGCCTTCGGACGCCCCATCGATGGCAAACCACTCAGCGACGACCTCGTTCGCGTCAGTGCCTCGAGAGCGGCACCGGATTCGTTGGACCGACCACCAATTGATGAACCGCTTCAAACCGGTGTTCGAGCCATCGATGCGATGCTGACATGCGGCGTCGGTCAACGACTTGGTATTTTTGCCGGTTCCGGCGTCGGCAAAAGCACGCTGCTTGGCATGCTGACTCGCGGAACAACCGCGGATCGAATTGTGATCGCAATGGTGGGTGAGCGAGGCCGCGAAGTTCAAGAATTCATGCAGCGGGCTCTCGGTGCCGCGGGTCTGAAACGCAGCGTCGTCGTGGTGGCAACCAGCGACAAACCGGCCGCTCAACGGCTCTCTGCTGCTTGGACCGCAACCGCGATTGCCGAAAAATTTCGCGACGAAGGACACCGAGTTCTGTTGCTCGTCGACAGCGTCACGCGTTTCGCGATGGCCCAGCGTGAACTAGGGCTGGCCGCCGGTGAACCACCAACGACACGCGGCTATCCGCCCAGCGTTTTCAACATGTTGCCGCAATTGGTTGAACGTGCTGGCCGAACCACAAAGGGATCCATCACCGCGTTTTACACCGTGCTGGTGGAAGGTGACGACAACAACGAACCCATCTCGGACACCGTCCGTGGCCTTCTGGACGGACACATCGTCTTGAATCGAAAGCTCGCTCACCGAGGTCACTACCCACCAATTGATATCCCCGAGAGCATCAGCCGGGTTGCGAACCATTTGGTGACGCCGGAGACCTATCAGGCCACCTTGGGAATTCGCGAACACATGGTCCAGTACCAAACCAGCGAGGACCTGATCTCAATCGGTGCCTATCGCAGCGGCAGCGACCCACGTGTCGACACCGCCATCGCGATGCGAGATCCAATCAACGACTTGCTGCGACAAGATGCCAACGAAATCACGCCCATCGCGGATTCCCAGGCTCGCGTCCAAAAGCTACATCAAGCCGCCTCGGCCGCATTGGCGCAACTAAATCAACCGCAGGCACCTGCCCCTAAGCCCGCGTGACGCCCAATTCGCACTCCAATCTCTGCACCCGCTAACTCTCCATGCCTCCCTTCCGATTCCGATTCGATTCTCTGATGGACTTACGCGGCCGCGAGCGAGATGAGGCGGGCGCCGAAGTCGGGAAGGCTCTCGAAGCAATTCAGCGCATCAACGATCAGATCCAAGAGATCGACTCCCAAAGAGAGATGATCCGCACTGCCAAAAACCACACATTGCAACAAGCCAGCGTTTCGGTTGACCAAATGTTGCACCAGGGGCGTTACGACGTTCAATTGCACGCCGACCAGATTTCGCTTCGGCAAACGCTTGCACAGTTGAACCAGGAACTCGAAAGACGACGCGAGAAATTGGTCACCGCGGAGGCGGAAGTGAAACGCCTCGAGCGATTGCGTGAAACACAATTGGCCGAACATCGCTCACTGGAAGCCAAACAAGAACAAGCCGAAGCCGATGACCTGACGTCCGCTCGCGTCCTGATGCGGCGTCGTGCCATGGCTGCCCAATCCAAGGAGACTCGACGATGAGATTCTTGATGCGATCCGTCGCGATGATTAGTACCGCGACCTGTTTGACCATTGTCATTTTGCTGGGTTACTTCGCCTCGCGAGGAACGCTCAACATGGCCACGTTGACCAAAGTCATCGCGCTTTTCAACGGGATCGATATCACCGGCAATCAGCTGCGGCAAATCATGCAGGAAAGCGAAGACCGTGAACAACCGGACTTCGACGAAATCCTTGACGCTCGTCGGCGGGACGGTTTGGACAGCGACATTCGCATGCGAAGCCTCAAAGAAGCCAAGAACGACATCGCTCTTCAAATGGCTGAACTAAAATTGCAACGCGAACGTTTTGATGAACGCCGGACGTCGTTTGACCGCAGTTTGGAAGAAATTCGCAAAGGGGCTCAAGACGAAGGACTGCAAGAAGTGCAGCGCACACTCCAGGCACTTGAGGCAGAACAGGCAAAAGAGCAGCTTTTGCGCATGTACGATGACGAAGAAATCGATGACGTTGTCAGTATCATTCAAGCCATGCCCATCGATAAACGAAAAGATATCTTGGCAGAGTTTGCAACGCCCGAAGAAATGGACAAGCTCTACGAGATCCTACGCCGTATTGGCGAGGGCATGCCGACGACCGGACTCATCGACGAAGCTCGCGGTGGGTGATTGAGGTCAAGGTATTCCCACCAGGATCCCGATGATCACGGTGGGGGGACCGCGATGACAACGACAAAACCAGTCCAATCAAGGACAGAGACCACGGTCTCAACGTCTACAACCAACAAACGCGCCGAAAATGCGTTTGCTGCGTTGGGCAATTCCGCGTCCGCTCGTGCGGCAGGTCTGATTGAACCGACCTCGGGATTGGGCGATCCGTTCGCCGAAATCTTCGCGAGGATCGCAACATCAGAAACGGTCAGTCCATCGGAACCAGCTCCGGCACCGCAAGAATCAATCGCGACCGAGACCGATGATCGCGACGAATCAAACGATGACGACGTCGAAGCGAGCGATGACAGCACGCCCGCCGCCGCGGTGACAACGGCCAATCCCCTGGTCGAAGAAACATCGGAAACGGATTCCGCTGAAAAGACCGTCGCAACATCTAACGAAGAAGACGAGTCGTCGGAACGCCCCGAAGATGTTGCTTGGGCTCAAAAGACGGACTCATCCGAAGAAGGCGAGACGATTGGCACCGAACAGGCAACCGGTGAGGCAGAAGCCCTGGTCGATCCAAACGCGGAAAAGGATTTGGAAGAATCCGCCACCGAAGGCGTCCTTTCCGAAGAAGTGGCGGTCTCGGTCAACAGTGATCCAGAGCGACGTTCCAGCGATCAGACCTCGGACGCTTCTGCAGAAGAGGCAACATTGAAGACCGATCAGGTTGACGCATCCGAGGATACAACTGGCAAGGATCACGGAACCAGCGAGACCAACGAGTCTTCGCTGAGCGACGAACAATCAAACGGTCAATCGTCACAAGACTCACGCCGAACCGAACGTCGTCGCTATTCTCGTGAAGACGGTGGAAACGCTCAGAACGCGGCCACTGCTTCGGCTAGCGCCGGCTCAGCCGAAGGCGGTATTGAAATCGATCCTTCGCTGACAGCTTCGGGTGCAGACTCCGAAGTCAGTGAAACACAACTGAATCAAATGGCCGAACAGGCCGCAGCAAAAACGTCGACACCGACCTCGACGGTGGCCCCCGTGACCGCGACGACGGCGGCCGTCGCAACCGCGGCACGTTCTGCGGCAAGTGGAACGAGCGCGATCAGTTCGTCCAACTCCGCGGCATCAACGACGTCCAGCAACAACGATCCCACAAACCCGATCAACAACGCCACGCCTTCGGCCGAAAAAGCCGAGAGCAAAGCCAAAGCCGGTCTTCAAGCATCCGGTGTCGATCAAACATCAGCCGTCGCACGTGCCAAATTGGTGCAACGCGTCAGCCGGGGCTTTCAAACGCTCGGCCCTAATGGCGGACACATTCGCATGCGGCTCTCACCCGTCGAACTGGGTTCGGTTCAATTGGAAGTCCACATCCAAGAGAACAATCTTCGTGGACGAATGGTGACCGAGTCAGAAGCGGCCAGCCAATTGCTGCGAGAACATCTGCCTCAATTGCGTTCGCAACTGGAGTCGCAAGGCATGCGGTTGGAATCAATTGAAATCACGACGGATCCCAACGGTGCCTCGGAGTTTGATCAAACTCAAAACTCACTGGGCGATCGTGACCACGCGGACCGGGATACAAGATCCGACCAAGAACGATATCGTAACCGCGGCAACACCAGCGGCTCGCAACCAATCGATTCAAAACCGGACAGCCCAACCATCTCAGCGGCAACGCCTGCTTCCTGGATGACGCCGGCAACCGGAGTCGACCTGCAGGTCTAGCCGCTAGCCGCTAGCCGCTAGCTTCTAGCTTCTAGCTTCTAGCTTCTAGCTTCTAGCTTCTAGCTTCTAGCTTCTAGCTTCTAGCTTCTAGCTCGTGCTCGTGCTCGTGCTCGTGCTCGTGCTCGTGCTCGTGCTCGCCGTACGATGGGTTTCCAAACCCGTCGAAACGACAACCGCTTGGAGAACGATCGGAACACAACTGCCACGTTTCAATTCCAAGTCCCCAAATCGGGACGCTACCGAGTGCAGATGGCCCGCTCGGCTCACAACAGCAAAGCGAAAAATCTCCAACGGAGACCCAAACGAGTCGTTCGCTAAATGCATCAAAAAAGCCTGCGATCGAGACTTCTCGATCGCAGGCTTTTTTCGTTTTGCATTGGAACAGGTCTGGTCGAATTTGACCGAACTCAGGCCTCAACCGGACTCATACTTTTACTGAGCCTGGGCGACTTGCTCTGCAGCGATGTTCGCCGTCACGATTGCTTTTGCGGTCACGGCGTTTTCGCCACGAGTGCGGATCACCATGGGAACGCGTTGATTCCCTCGAGCGGTGTCAGCGGTCAACGTCAGGTCAACCATGTGGATCATTCGCTCGTCTTCACTGGCCGAGAAATCCACTTTCCAACCTTCGCATTCAATTGACTCGATCGCGAAAGGCTTGCGACCTCGGATGGCCAAACGTTGCGAGACGCTGTCTCCCTGTTTGATTGTTCCGACGGCGATGGATTGCGGGGCGATCGACAGGGCGGATTCAACCGTGCCGATCACTCGCAATGGAACGTTGGGCATGCTGCGGTCGTTGGTTTGGATGATCAATTCGTCTTGGAAGTAGCCTTCAGGAGCGTCTTCGCGAACCTGGACGGACAGTTCGTAGTTGGCTTTGCCAGCACCGCGTTCGGTTTGCTTGAAGGATGGAACCAACCATGGTGTATTCGATCGGACGTCAACGACCTGCCAATCGCTCCGACCGGCGTAAAACAGCTTGGTCGATCCGGATTTCGGTTCGCCTTGGTTGATGTTTCCCAGTTCGATTGCGCCGGGATGGAAAACCATGTCGCTGCGGATGTAACCATCCACTCGCAACTGGATTTCGCTGTAGAAGGGTTTGTCGATCACGACCGTCAACGTGGCGCCTTTTTTGCCGCGAAACGTTGGGGTGTTGAACCGAGCCAGGATGGAACCGGATTGCCCAGGAGCGATCGTTGCGGTTTCGATGATCGCCGTGGTGCAACCACAGCTTTCACGAACCGACCGGATGTGCAGGTCCGAAGTGAACGTGTTGACGACTGGGAATCGAAATTCCGTCTTCGACGCTACCGCGACGGTCCCAAAGTCATGAGTTTTCACTGGAAATACAGTCTGGGTCCAATCCGCTCTCGCAGACGAACCGAGCGCTGCACCCAAAAAGACAAACGCTACCAACAACACTCGACTGTTCATTCGATCCCCTCCTGAGGGGAGCAGCAAGGAAACATGTTCACGTGAAATGCTCATCCATCATGCCCATCCGTCGGCATAGGCTCCGACGTTGACCATTTGCTAGCAACAACGCGAGGGTCGGGTGCGTCCACAATCGATCAACGATCTTCGCTGAATCCTACCGACATGCCCCAAATGGACAAGCTCGATTGGGGGGAGATTTCAGGGAATCGCTGGATTTTCAAGGAATCACCGAAGAATTGCTAATTCAAATTGACGTTGTTCCCGACAGCGATCATTTCGTAGCGTCTGGCCGGTCGATTGTCCCCCGCCTCCGCTGCCAGGTTCGTCATGTCCTCGCCACGTCTCCTCCTCCCGCACTCGTTCACGGAATGGTCCATGCGACCATCGTCGCTGACACGCTCGGGATTGGCTGTCGCCTTGCTGGCCACCGGACTCACCAGCCTGGGGTGCCATCGTTCGCGATTGTTCTCACCGCTCAACGGCAGGTCCAGTCTCGAAAGACACGCCAATCAGGGACCAACGGACATTTTCATCTCGGGCGAAGACGCGACACCCGAGACGCTTTTGGAGGAGGTTCCGCAACGACTCGCAACCGCGAAGACTCCGATCTCGCGAAAAGACTCGGGATCGACATCCACGTCGAACGCCAACACCGCACAACCTGAATCCTCGCAAACGACCGCCCCGGCCCCCGAATCGGATGACTTGTCATTGAGTCAATTCGGTGCCGCAACTCGGCAGGTCAGCTACGTCAGCGATTCACCGGCGATGGCCAACACAGGCCGCGTCTCCCAACCGAACAACGAACCAAGCCCGAAAGAAGGCACCTCACCGGACACTTATGCGGGCGTCGACGTCAGCATGATCCAAGACGCGCTGAAGAATCATCCTCCTGAAGTGCAGCGAGAAGCGATCCGCCGACTGATGGCGATGTCTTACAAGAAGGCAAAACCGACCAGCCAACCTGCCAGCATTGACGACATTTTGAAAGCGTCGTTGGATACGCTGCCAGCACTTCCCGACGAAGTGGTCGACCGTGGTCTGACACCACAGCGAATCGCGGCGGAGTACCATCCCAAGGTTTCCACCGACGCGGTATCCGACGCAATTGCAGCAACCGAATCCGATGCACTCGCATCACCGCTGGAACCGGCGACCAACAACGTGGCCCAGTCAGCTCAGCCAATTTCTGAGTTCAACTTCACCGACCAAGTTCTCGAAGACGTTTTCGACGAAGAGTCGTTCCACATGAACGATTCCGATAGCTCATCGTCACCGTCCGAGGCACCCGCATCGTGGAACTTCTCCGACAAGACCGCCTCCACATCGGAACCCACACACAGCTTGTCGGATCACACGTCAACAACGACCGACGACAAAGACACCACCAATGTCCAACAAGTCTCGGCAACCGAGGTGCCCAAAGCGTCCGGTGTTGCTCCAGCGGTGAACATCGAATCGCTCAGCGACACGGAACTGTACGACGCTCTGCTCAAACGATTGGGACAAGCTGAACCAAATGAATCAGACGATCAAAAACAACGTCGCCAAATCATCAAACGACACTTGATGGTTCTGTCAGGTGACCCGGATCGTGCGGTCGACAAACTGGAAGGCTTGACCACGCAAGAACAAGAGTACCTGCGACATCAACTGCTGGGCCTTTGGACCATCATTGATCCAAATGGACATCCTGTTTCTTCCCGACGATTTAGCACGGCACTTCCGCAAATTCGTCAAGCGACTGAGTTCCTCGCGGCGGCCACCGATTCACTTGATGTTCGCGCTCTGGAATTTTGCACCGAAATCGAAGCGTACGGCCAAGTCAAACCGTTTCCGAAACGGCAATTTGATCCCGGCCAACAAGTCATCTTGTACTGCGAGATTGAGAACTTTGTGGCCAAGCGGATCAGCGATGCCGGCAAAGAAGGTTTCGAAACCATGTTGCAGGGCAGCTACGATCTACTGGACGATTCAGGACGCCGAGTCGCCAGCCAATCGTTGCCCGTCGACAAACAGGTTTCTAAGAACAAGCTGCGTGACTACTTCATCGCCTACCAAATGTATTTGCCAGAGTCTTTGGAACCGGGTAGCTATCGGTTGCGTTTGACGATGGAAGACGTTCATGGCAAGAAGTATGGCCAGAGCGAAATCGCGTTTGACATCAAACGCTAGCTCGACTTCGACGCCAAGCGGTCCATGCGCCCGCCGCCAGCATGCAGCTTTGTGCCAGAAACGCGGGCGCAATCACCAGGAACACGAGGGTCGTTGCCACCACACGCCCCTCGTAGAGTTTCAACGTGGTCCCATTGCTGAACAAATTGGTCGCCTGAATCACTGACCAAACCAACGAGACGGCGCTCATGAACGCCAGCCACCGATAATTTCTGGTGTTGCGAATCATCATGTACCCGGCATGCGAGCCGAGTAAATGGAAAGGCATAACCACCACCAAGACAAAAAAGATGAACTCAGGCAGAGACTCTGCCAGACCGGGAACATCAAAATGTCGTTGCCAAACCAACAGCGCGCCAATCGCGGCCCAAGCCCAGATGAAGAAGTTGATGCCGATGACGGACCATCCAAAAACCTTCGCGAGGGATCCGTGATACAGCTCATACCCGAAACGTTCCATCAGACCGGGACTCTTTGCCTCGATCGGTTCACCTTCAATCAACCGTTGCAAATCAGCTGCCAAGGCCGAAGCTGATTCGTATCGTAGATCCGGATCGCGTCTTAAACACTTCAAGCAAATCGCCTGCATCGCATCGGACAATTCGGGTCGATGTTTTTGCGGACCATCGATCGATGCGTGATGCAACATCAGGACGGCTTCGGCAAAATTTTCGGGTGCCAAAGGTGTGGTCCCCGTCAACATCTGGTACAGCATCACGCCGAGCGAATAGATATCGCTCTTGGGCGTGATCTGACGATCGCCAAACATGGCCTGTTCAGGTGCGATGTATCGGGGCGTTCCTGCGATTCGAGTTGTCGTGGCAACGGTTGAATCCGTGTGCGCACACAACCCAAAATCCAACACCACCGGCTTTCGCAACTCGCCGCTGGTTGTTTGTTGCATCAGGATATTTTGCGGCTTCAGATCTCGGTGAATGATCCCTGACTCATGACCATACTGAACCGCGCCGGCAATCTGAATCATCAATTCGGCTGCTTGCAATTCAGACATCGGCGCGGACAGCCCAGCCAACCAATCGCCCAAATGTTGCCCGGTCAAATAAGGCATCACGTAGTAGTGCAAATCATCCTGCACGCCACAGTCATAGATTGAAATGATACCGGGATGATCCAAGCGGGCAGCGGATTGAGCTTCGTCTTGAAATCGCCGAACCGCGACCTTGTCACTGACGACTTCGGGACGAGCAATCTTGATCGCCACATCTCGTTTGAGTTTTTGATCGTGTGCCAGGTAGACAATTCCAAACCCGCCACGACCAATTTCTTTCACCAACTCGTAGCCGCCAACATGCCCCTGAATCTGACGAGCGGACCAAATTTGAGGTGCGTCAATCGCGTTCAGTAGAAACGATGACTCACCAGCAGAAACGGTCGCTTCCGAATCCGCACCGGTATCATCGCGTGTGAGTTGATCGTCGCTAGTCAGATCGGTTTTCTTTTCCATGCCGAGTGTTTGAACAGAACTGAAAACAAGAAAAGTCGCATCGAGCGAGGGAGAAACTTCATTCCGCTTCGCAGCAACCATCCATCATCGTGCGATTATCACGCCAAAAATCGCATGAGCGGACGGGCATCCCCCCTGAATTCTCTTTGGGAAGATTGAAAGCACAAGATCGCGAGCAAAATTCACCCTGCGTAAAAGCTCACAAAACCACACGTCAGCGATACCGTGATCTGCCGCATCCATGGCAACCAAGCCAAGAGAGCAGCACCGCGCTTCAACTATCGCATCAGGACGGTGAGCGGTATCGTTTCCCGCATGCATCTCCTACTTCCTTTGTTGGCCAGCATCCTGTTCGTGTGCGGCCTGATCTTTGTCAAACGAGTCAGTCGATCCGACGTCCGCCCCAACGGCGTGGGCCAAGTCGCGTTGTTGTTCTGCGTGAACATGGGCAGCGCCGGTTTGATGTCATTGCTGTGGTTGTTTGACGGCCCAGAGACTTATTGGCTGAATCTGTGGCAACCCGCCATCGTTGCAGTGCTGTTCATGATGGGTTTGCTGTTGACGTTCACCGCTGTGGAAGTCGGGGACGTGTCGATCGCAACGCCGGTGTTCGGTGTGAAGGTCGTCTTCGTCACCTGTCTGCTTGCGTTGTCATCCGCCAACGGAGTCCCCAATGCGATATGGGGTGCGGCGTTGCTGGCTGCGACCGGCATCGCTCTGATCCAGTGGACCGGCCAGCATCACCCGAGACGAATTGGACTGACGATTCTGCTCGCTCTTTCAGCGGCGTGTTGCTACGCGACGTTTGACATCTTGGTCCAACGTTGGTCTCCCGACTGGGGATCGACACGATTCTTGCCCGCGGTGTTTGTGATCGTCGCGGGTTTGTCGTTGCTGGCTTTGCCATGGGTGCGTTGGAAACCAGTCGTTTCCAACGGCAACTGGAAGTTGATGGTCCCGGCCGTCATTTTGCTTGCCAGCCAAGCGTTCTGCATCACGATCGCGGTCTCGCTGTTCGGCGATGCGGCGAGACTCAATGTTGTCTATTCGCTTCGTGGTCTATGGGGTGTGCTGCTCGCCTATGCGGCCGCGAAAATATGGGGCGGTGACGAAGCCAACCTCAGCGGCAAACTGCTGCTGACGCGTTTGTCTGGCGCGGCTTTGTTGACACTGGCGGTTGCCCTGGCCGTCTTAGGCTAAACACAACCAACTCACAGACGACGTCTCTGACGATTGGCAAACTACTGTTGCAGAAGTTGTTTGATAAAGAAGTCTTTGATTTGTTGCTTCGTCTTCGGATGAAACAACGTCATCATGTGACCTTGATTCTCGACCACCGTCAAAGAAACCGCGACGCCAGCATCCATCAACGCGGCAGCGAATTTTTCGCTGTTCTCGATTGGCACCAACAAATCCTTTTCGCCGTGAATCAACTGCATCGGTGGATCCCCGGGTGACACGTGCGCAGTTGGAGAAGCTCCCAAGTAGTTGTTGGGAACCTCCCGCGGTGTTCCTCCTAAAAAGTAACTCAACCCCGCGTTGTCATCGGGAACGATTCGGAAGTCACACGGAGGGCCACCAGCACAAACGGCGGCGATGGGCGGCAGAAGTTCCCAGCGTGGGTCGTCCCGCCGCCACTCACTGGCCAGCATTTGCGTCGAGCGTTCTTCGTTTCCCAACACTCCGATCAACGCGGACAGGTGGCCTCCCGCGGAGTAACCAAACATGCCAACGCGGCTCAAATCGATCTTCCAATCGTCGGAATGCTCCACCAATTGAAGCAGGACTTGCCGAACATCGTCGACCTGTCGAGGGAATTGATGTTGCGGTGCCAATCGATAGTTCATGTTGACCACGACAAAGCCCAACTGAGCCAGCCGATCGCAATACGTTCGCAAGGTCCACTTGTCACCAATCGCCCAACCTCCGCCGTGAATCATCAGAACCGCTGGTCGAGGATCACCCTCCACGATGATGTCGCCGGCATCGTTGGCCGAGATCGTGTGCCGCTCGGAAACCGGAAAGTGCAAGTCAAATAACCCAGCGGTGCCGTCTGCATCACTGTATCGGAGATCGAGAAATTGCCGCACTTCAACCGACGGAGCCGCGCCTTCGACGGTGGCGTTGGTTTGATCAGCGGGCACCGAGTCAGTGGTGTTCGCCTCGGTGGCGGCTTCAGTCACCCGATCCGCATTTCCACCATCCGCGGACCAAGCCAGCGTTGATGCAAAAACCAATCCCCAAACCACGATGCCACCCCAGATAGCGAAGCCACCCAGTCGAGCCACCAACAGGTTCCGAATCGAACACTCCGTCGGGGCAGCCCCTTGCAAATGCACGAATGAGGTCGAGCGACGGATCGAAGAAGGCATCTGCGTCATATTTGGGTCCGTAGGCGAGGTTTGCACAACACGTATAATAGGGCCAGGTCCATTGCCGAGTCATTGCCATTTCGACGCAGTGGCTTCCACCTTCCCCCCATCGCCGACCTGATCTGCCCAATATGTCATCCTCGATTGAGTTGAACACGATTCCCGAAGCCGTCGAAGCCATCGCGCGAGGCGAAGTCATCATCGTGATCGACGCGGAAGACCGTGAAAACGAAGGTGACTTCATTTGTGCAGGCGAAAAAGCCACGCCTGAGTTAATCAATTTCATCCTGGGCGGGCGTGGACAGTTGTGTGTTTCGGTTCTGCCGGAAGTCTGCAAACGCTTGGAATTGACCCCGGTTGTGCCGCAAAACAATGCCCCGCTGCAGACGGCATTCATGACTCCAATCGACATCGCAACCGCGAAAACGGGGATCACCGCGGCCGAACGTAGCGAAACGATTCGTCGGTTGACCGACTTGGAAGCCACCCAAGAAGACTTCGTGCGTCCCGGTCACGTGTACCCGTTATTGGCCAAAGAAGGCGGCGTGCTGCGGCGGGCCGGCCACACCGAAGCCGCAATCGACCTGTCTCGCATGGCCGGGTTGGCTCCCGTCGGTGTTCTGTGCGAGGTCTTGAACGAAACCGGCGACCGCGCCTCCCGCGACGATCTGGCTCGACTGGCCAAACAACACGATTTGAAAATCATCAGCATCGAACACTTGATCGCACATCGGCGAGTTAGCGAAAAACTCGTCAGCCGCGCCGCCACGTCAAAACTGCCGACCCGATATGGCGACTTTGAAGTCATCGTTTACGAAGTCAACTACGAAGCTCAAGAACCGATCGCGTTGGTGTACGGCGACCTGACCGCACCCGGCACACCACCGCTGGTTCGAATGCACAGCAGTTGCTTCACCGGCGATTTAATCCAATCCCTGCGTTGCGATTGCGGCGACCAGCTTCACATGGCACTGGACATGATCAGTCGCGAAGGCCGTGGTGCGTTGATCTACTTGCCTCAAGAAGGTCGCGGCATTGGTTTGGCGCAAAAGATTCGTGCGTATGCATTGCAAGACAAAGGCATGGACACCGTCGAAGCCAACCACGCTCTTGGATTCAAAGCCGATATGCGTGACTACGGTGTGGGTCTTCAGATCCTCAAAGACCTTGGTTTGTCAGAAGTCCGTCTGCTCACCAACAATCCAAAGAAAACGAAGGCATTCAACCTCCGTGGCTTTGACCTGAAAGTTGTCGACCAAGTGCCGATCGTTCCACCAACCAACGAACACAATGTTCGCTATTTGGAAACGAAACGTGAAAAAATGGGTCACCAGTTGCCTCCGTTGTCGTGAGCTCCTCGACGGACAGCTCAATGCTTTCGGACACGACCGTTCCGCTGCGGTTTGTCGTGCTGCATCACCGTGTTCCGAAACTCTCTGACGAACATCCATCAACAAGTGACACCGTCTGCCGCGGTGACCACTTGGACTGGATGTTTGAGGTAGCAAGCGGCAGCGAGCTATGGACGTTCGCCACTCCGGTCATCAACCTGAACTCTACGATCCTGGAATCCACGAGCCCGCGAACGGATCACAAGATCCCCACGACTCGGTTGCCTGACCATCGCCGCGAATACTTGCACTACGAAGGTCCCATTTCGAACAATCGAGGCAATGTCACTCAGATCGCTTGCGGAACGCATCAAGCGATTCAGGCTGCATGGGAACCCGACTCGGACGAGAATGTGTTCCGAACGAATGTCGTAATGGAACGGATCGTCGATCTAAAATCGCCAAACGAGTTGCAGAAGTTTCAACTCGTTTTCCAGCGTGGTCACTGGTACTGCGATAGCGATTCGTCTGAACGAGTCCGCAAGATGGCGGGCGTCGTTTGGGACGGCTTTCTGACCATCCAACGTTGACCGGATGCCTTCGTTCCTGAGGCACCGGAATCGGCGCGACGTTGATCAAATCCCCGATCACTTGTCATGAGTTGTTCGTCCGAGCTTTGTTCGAGATCAACATCCACCGACGCTGAGCGACCATCCGTCGGCTTGCTCTGCGACTTTGTGGTTTCACTCTCTGGTTCGCTCGAAGGTTGTTGTGCCTGTTTACGAAACGACACGAACCGATGCAGTGGACCACGAGGCGAGTAGTAATCCTGCGCCAATTGGCCTGCTTGTCCAGACAAACGCAAGCGACCGGCGGTCAAACTCACTAGCTCGATGACCAAGGGTGCGAAGGCATAGTGTGGATCTTCTTGTGGGATATGTACCAAAGCGATCGGTCCGTCATCCGTGAAGTCCCACCGGATATCCAAGTCGCCCAGAGCGGCCTCACGACTGATACGACGGACAAACGGCTCAAGCGGCAACGGCAATGCGCCGGCTTTGAGATCCGACAAGTGAATGGCAAGCAGGTTGGGTTCCTCGGTCATCTCCACCGACAACCGGCAAGACACCACCGTGTCCCAACGTGATGATTGATAACGAACGGCTGCGAGAATTTGCCCGTCTTCGATCGCAATGGCTGGTTCGCGAACGCCACGTTTTGACAGACGATCAAAACGTTCCGGCAATTGATCGGACAACCAAGCGTTGATTTCGTCTTCGCTGAACGAAGCGTTCCAAGAACCACGCCGCGAAAGATCGGATTGCAATTGTTTAACGTCGAACTGCAACTGATTCCTGGCAACCTGCATCGCTTGATCAGATTGATTGAATGCCCGTTTGTAGAAATCCGGCACCTGCCGCGATTGCCACACGGCCCAATAACTCACCATCCCGCCAACGACCAAGGTCACGGCTAACACCACGGCGACGAGTCGCCCCCAAAAACGAAGGGATGACCGACTGCTTTTCTTTGCGTTCGCAGTATCTGATCGATGCGATTGGGACATAAGCCAAACCTTGGAAAGGCGTTCGACTGATCAAGTAGGACTCAAAATCTTAACGACTGCGGTAACCAGTTGCGAATTCTGTCGGTCACACCAGTGTTCTGCATGGGCGAATCCACCACAGGTTGTGAATTCGTCGGTTTAGCGGAGGGACGTTCACCATCCGGTTTTTGGACCGGAACGTTGTTGAACAATGGTGAAGTCGCCGACAAACCCGCTGTGTTGACCGCCGCCAAAGGTGCTGCCCTGTCGGCGGTTCCGAACGTGCGGGGGGTGACCGAAACCGTTGTGGCGGTCGCACCGCCAAAAGCCGGCTCAACCAAAGGTCGGTTCAATTCAGCTCGTCGCGGATCCATCGATCGTCGCTTTGCAAATTGCAGCAGCTGCTTGGCCCAAAACTGATTCAATAGCTGGGCTGGAGCCTTGATGTCATCACGCTGCAATCCTTGAACGGCCAAATAAGCCAAGCTTTGAATCTCAGCCCGTTCGGAACGACTGGCGAACCAGTCCGTGACAAAAACATCGTCCACCCAAATGACGCCGTCCGACAGATTGTCGATCGTCACTCGCAAGTCCTTCGTGTTTTCAACATCGATATCCAACCATTCCAAGACCACGGTTGAGTCTTGCCACTTGCCATCAACCGGTACCTCGACCTCTCGCGAATGACGGCACGGTTGTCCGTCGAGAGAGCCTTCCATGGCGACCCGCAACGTTAGCGTATTGGACTGTTTCTCGATTGAATTTGTGCGTGCGGAACTGCCGGTTCCTGATTGATTTGCTTGAGTCCATGCTGGGTTCCGTGACACCGGGTTACCAAGGGGCAATGTGCTCTCGTTCGGTTTGGAAACCTCTTTGCTCGGCTCGCGAAAACCTCTCAGTGCCATGGAGATCGCGACACGTCCTGCGTCGGGCGTGGCAATGTTTTTACTGATCAACCAAGCCTGAGTTCCGCTCGAATCACGCGCGGCCAACCGAACGCTTTGGTCACCACGGAACGCTGATCGAGGATCGAGTTTGACCGCATCAGTGGGATGCTGAGCGTGCATCCAATTGGGAATTCCCAAACGAGCACTCGCGTCAGGCAGGCTCTTTTGTTCGAAACCACCGTTGGTGAGCAATGACTCGGGCGTCTTGGGTTTGGATTGCGGTGTTGATGGCTTGGGTGATCGCAGCAAAGTTGTGCTGGCTTGAATCACCCGACCAGGATTCCACCGATCGATCGAAGATCTCGCAGGCGCCGCCTGAGTCTCGATTGTTCCGGTTGTTGCGTCCAACGCTCGCGGCAAGCGATCCAGTTCACTCAGCAGACCAACATGCTCGACCACCATCGTGACTTGTTCCGTGATTCGCGGAATCATCGTGACGGGATCAGAGACATAACCCGTCCATGCCAAATTCCGAGGCAGCGGCGATTCGCTCCGACAAATCACGATCTGACCTGGTGGCAATTTCAATCGGGCACCCAGCGGTGTTTGTTCAGGCATCGCCAAAGTCAAATGCTCGGCATCTGCGCCCGCGTCCGTTGACCAAGTCGTTGTTTCCGTGGTGGTAAGCGTGATGCTCATCGACCACGGAGCACGGTTGACCAGGATCAACGACTGACTGGCAGGATGCACTGCGACCGTTACCAAACCATCAATCGATTTCTGTTTGCCAGCGGACGTTTCGCTCGACACCAACGACAGCTCATCGTTCCAGTTTTTCCATGCGTGACATGCGGCGACTCCGCTGGACGTGTCGAGCATTCCCAGATCCGCCAGCACAAATCGTGATGCTGACAAAGCATTGGCTTGTTTGACCGAAGCTGAAACTTCGTCCCACCATCGAATCCATTGCTCATCCATTTCTTCCGACAAAACCGCATCGTGACGAACGGAGGAAGACAGCTCTGACGGTCCCGATTTCCGGTGCCCCAACCAAACAGCATCTGCCGGGCCGAACGCGCCACCATCGACGACTTGGAAGTGACTGCTCAAATGCGGTGGCGGTTGCCGTCGCTGATCTCGGAGAAGCCAAACTTGTCCGATCGCCCGTTCCGATTTGGAACTGCGGATTTCAGCGAGTGCTTGTTGCAACGAGGGAAGTTCCGCGGCGATTCGAGTTGCGTCCTCAGCCGAAGATGAATCTGCGCTCGCATTCTCGACCAAGATCAAATGTTGATCATTCAAGTCGGCGATGATCGGCAGCAAAGCATCGGTTCCATGATGGTGCCCGCACTGTCGACAATGAATTGTGTCCGATTGCCAACGCACAACAAATCCGGTGGCTCGACCATCACCCCAAAATTGATTCCAAATTCCCACCAACTCGTCGACCGGTGCACCGCACGGCAAACGTGGTGGTTCCAGCCAAACTTGGCCGTCCGCCCGGACCATTTCTTCCGCGGCCAAACGAACCAGCAACGCATCGTCCATCGGATGAAAGTCGTTTGTCCCTGATTCTGATTCGTCGCTGGGTACTGCGGTCACGATTGGCAACACAATCCCATCCACGCCTCGTTCACGGATGGATTTGATTTCGCGTTTCACACATTTCAAACGTGCTTGCCAGACCATCGCGTCTTGTGACAGTGGTGCACCTTCACTTCGCCATTTCCAATTCAACAGCGAGCGATCTTCTTCGGACGCTTCCGCGGTCGCGTTTGCGCACCACGTTCGCAATGTGGGCACATCAATCGGCGTCATCACCTGACGCGACGGAATCTTCTTTGCGGCGAAGTTACCAGCGTTGTTCTTCTTTGATGTTGATTGAGTGGGTTTGTTCTCGGGCAAGGCAACGACTGTCCAGCTGCGAACGACATCTGTCGCGTCGCTTTCGGTCAGCGAATCCAATCGCAACCAACGTTGCCAACCGGAATGATCTCGCGGGACGCGCATTTGCACGTCGTAGATTCCCGGTTGAGTGATCGAGATCGGTTCAGAAACCGTGTCGGGCGAAATGGCAACTTGCCCGATCAATGCATTTGTGTCGGCGGACCGGATGTCCAATCGTCCCGACAAAGTCAATTGACCCGCGGGGGTTTCGATTGAGGTGGATTCGTTGTTTGCTGAGTCGGCTTCACCTTCGATTCGAAAACGAATGACCGACTCATTCAATTCGCACGAGGGAGTGCCTAAACGCGGCAAAACGACGATTTTTTCGCTGGTTTGCGCGAGGGCGTTTGTCACGCCAAAACTGCAAACCAAGAAACCAACCAAACATCGCCAAACCGCGATTGCGAAAGGATCGTAGAAAGGTCGCCATACGTCGCGACCAAAGTCGTTCCGCAATGTCGTTCGAGCGTTCGTTTCGCCTTGCCCCATCACTTAAAAAACCAGTTTTCGTGAAAACCACCACCAATTTGAGTGGTTGATTCGGCGGGTATCAACGGCATCCACCTTGGACCGTCCATCGCCAAAGTACTGGTTTCATCACCGTCATCACAAGACGATTTTCGGGGGCGGGTTGCACGCAAAAATCGCCCCCATAGAGGCACACTCACCACCCTTGACGCGCAAGAATCACCCCGAAATTAGCTGTGATCGATGTGACAAAATCACTAAGATAAAGGTAGTTCCGCAACCCAGTGGAGGAGCATATGAGTGCCCAATGGTATTACATGAGCCACGGATGGTTTCATACGACAAAACGGATCGGTCCTATTAGCGAACCCGAGTTGTTACTCCGCATCGACCGGGGGAAAATCTCTCCCGAAACGCTGGTGCAGAGCTCGAAGACTCGGCAGCGTTGGGTTCCAATGAGTACGATTGAACCTGCCATGCGGCGATGGAAACAATCGCATCCCAACGAAGCCGGTGACGCCGCGCACGGGCAGGCCAGCTAGCAAAACGGCATCTTCTTGAGCCGACTGCATCACACCGCCGCCGACTACGCCGCCATCGCGATTGCGCCGGTGCTGATCTTCGTGATGCTGTTCAGCCTGGCGAGCTTCTTGTGCATTGTCCTGTATTCGGGTGGATACTCGGGTGCGTTGGTGTGGACCATGCTCATGTACTCGATGGGAGCCACCGCAGTCGCTCGGATCACGATCGAGAATGATCGTCAATACTCGTCCCTGTACGCGATCGCGCTCGGTATCGCGACGGTCTACGTCTTGGTTGCGTACGTCGGCGACCCCATCTTCTCAATTGGAATTGTTTGGATCGTCGGGTATTTGGCCGACAAGATCGTTCATGATTGCACGATCGTGGATGATTCCATCGACAGCAGTGGCCAAGGTTTGGTCGATAGCGGTTTGTCGTTCCTCAAACTTCGGCGGCAGCAACACCAAACCGCGCTCTCGCCATCCACATCGGAAGCGGACGACGCGGATGCGTCGTCTAAGTCGAAACGGCCACGCAAGAATCCCGCCGCCGGTCATCAACCTGGTCGAACGGTGCTGTGGTTAGCACTCGGCGCGTTGCCGTTGTTTGGTTTGGGCCAGTTTTTTCTTGGCGGTGATTCCAAATCGTGGAACCTCGCCAGAATCCTTCTGACGCTGTATTTGTTCTCCGCGTTGTCGCTGCTGGTCGTGACCTCGTTTTTGAACCTTCGCCGTTATCTGCGACAACGGCAAACGGAGATGCCTCTGGATGCGACCATCGCTTGGCTCGCCGGCGGCATCGTCATCATCGGGCTGATTCTGATGATCGCCTACATCGCTCCGCTTCCGGGCAAAGCGGTTGCGTCGATGAAAGCTCCTGAATTTCTCACCAACCGATCGCCAATGTCCGCCAGTGAATATGGCTGGGGCGATGAAGGAGCGGAGATCAGTGACGAGAACGACGCTCGGTCATCCGAGACCGGCCCGGACGGGTCGCCCAGTGGCGAAACTCAATCCGGTGCAAAAGCGGGCGGGCAAAAAGGCAATCGCGAAGATGGACCGGCGGGAAGTGATCCCGGCGGAAAGAAGCAAGGCAAAGGACAAGACCCTGGCGGTGATCAACCTGCTGGCGGTGAAAAGAACAAGTCATCCGAAAATCAGTCGACGTCTGGTGACTCGAAAAGCTCAGGCAATCAACAACAAACGAACACCGAACAGAACAACCAACCGTCGCAAAACCAATCTCAGCAAAACCAGTCCTCTCAATCGGCGAACGAGTCATCTTCCGATTCCAGTCCACCAAGCGAATCAAAATCAGAAGCATCCAACTCCTCGGATGATGGTTCGAAAAGCAGCGAACAAGACTCCTCGAAAGCGGAATCCGACTCAGCAAACGAATCTGAATCGCCCAAGAACGAATCCGCTGACCAATCCAAACAAAACTCGGACCAATCCAAACCAAACAACGAGCAGTCCCGGCCACAATCTGAAAACCAAAATCAAAACGCGAATCAGCAAGAGGAACCACTCTCTGCTCGCACCAAACCTCCACCGAATCGTTCGCCTCCGCTCAGTGGCGTGTTCAGCGTGATCGCGGGGATGTTGAAGTGGCTGATCTTCCTTGGTTTGTTTGCATTCATCGCGATTTTCATCTTTCGCAATTTAGACGCCATCATGGCGTGGTGGGACAGCCTGTTTGCGGAGGAAGACCGAGAAACGACTTCGCAACTACCCTCCGCGAAAAAACTGAAACCCGAGACACCGCCACGTCCGTTCTCATCGTTTCGCAATCCAGTGGGCGATCCCGATCCGCGGAAAGTGGTGGTGGTGACGTTCCAAGCGTTGGAAGCTTGGTGCCGCGAACAAGGCGTCGAGCGATCGCCAGACGAAACGCCGTCCGAATTCGTTCGACGAGTCGCGGTGCAGTTTCCATCGCTGGGTCAATCTGCGATCCAGGTCGTCGATGCTTACAACCGAATCGTTTATGGTCGTGCAGCGGCCGCGAAAGATGATGTCGAGGCCGCCAGTTCCGTATGGCAAGTCTTCGCTGGTGGCATCCGCACTTCATGACCTCGCATTTGCACTCCCCCATTCACACCAAAATCGCACGCATCACGGCGCCGTGGATGTTTGCGATTTCCGTGTGGTTCTTGGTGTGCCAAGCGATCTTGATTGTGATGTGGGTCGATGTCCCCAATCTTCGCGAATCGACCACCCAAGCCCAGCCGGAAGAATACGTCATCCGGGTTGACTCCACGTACTTGGGAATGTGGTTCGAACAGCTCGCGATTCTTTCGATGGTTGTCATCTGGCCGATCGTGATCATCGAATCCGTCTATCACTGGATCATCCGGCCGAAGTCTCGCTCGATGCGATGGTTTCACTTTTTCACGTTGATGTTTTGCATTTGCCCGTCGCTGCGGATGTGTGCCCGCAGCTACGAAATGCACGGTCAGCTTTGGTTGCCGGTCATGTCATGGCAACGCACCAACAAGCGACTTCGTCGCCGTTTGGCACAACACTTCAGCGTGCCCATGATCGGCATCGCGTTGCTGATCTTGCCCGTGTTGGTCACGGAGTTCTTTCTCAAAGAACAAGTCGCTCAGCATCAATGGCTGCGAATTGCGTTGCATGTTGGTACCGGAGTGATCTGGTTCGCGTTCGCGGCGGAATTCATTTTGATGGTTTCCATTGCCGAGAAGAAGATCCAGTACATCCGCCAAAACTGGGTCGATCTCGCGATCATCTTGTTGCCGTTTTTCTCGTTCTTGCGGTCGATGCAAGCGGTTCGCGGAACCCGGTTGGCGAAGCTCGCGAAAATCCCGCAAATTGCAAAGCTCGCGCGGGCTTATCGCTTGCGAGGCACCGCTCTGAAAGGCTTTCGGGCCTTGGTGATCTTGGGTGTCGCAACGCGGCTGTTTAAAACAGACAAGAAACGCCAAATCGAACGGCTGCAGGCTGAATTGGCGGTCGCTCGTCGGGAAACGCGATTGATCCGGCTCGCGATCGCCCGCTTGGAGCGGGAAATTCAGGAGGAAGTCGACGACGAAGCCGAGGCCGCGGCGGGTATCGACGATCCAGGCAGCCACAGCGACGCGAAAATATCCGGAAAGAATCTCGCCTAAATTGCCAACATTGCTGAAACTTCGGCGAATCCGCCTGGGTACCTTTCTTCGTAGGCGCCCTGTTCTTGAGATGACACGGCCTTACAGTTGAAGCTCTTGCCTTTCAATTTCCAATTTGATCCGACAAAGGACGCACCCGTGAGATTGTCGTACGCCCGTATCCAACCCGCCCGCCCAGGCGTTTCCCGAGTCGCCACGTTCGCGTTGGCCGCTCTGGTCGCTATTGCGGGTATCGCATCACCGCTCACTTCGGTGACGGCTCAAGAAAAACTGATTCCCGGTGGCGGCAGTGCCGTTGCGGGACAATCCACTGAACCAGTTGTCGTGGTCACGCTGGGCAGCATTGATCAATTGACTCGCGACCTGAACTACTTCAGTGGTGCGATCGGCCAACCACAATTGGGCGGTATGTTCGCCATGATGGCCGGAACGTTCACTCAAGGTCTCGATACATCCCAGCCCGTTGGCATTGTCGTGCCATTGATTGACGGTGCCCCCGAACCCATCGCGTTGTTGCCAACATCGAATGTCAAAACCGTGCTCAAACGCATGGAAGCTCAAGTCGGTCCTGCCGATGAGCTGGACGACGGCACAATGGTGATCGCCATCGGTGCCAACACGGTGTTCATTCGCCAGGTTGGTAACTGGGCAGTCCTGGCTCGCAACCGCGCCGTTTTGGACCGTGCTCCCGCCGACCCATCGGCCCTGATCAGCGAGATGGGAACCGAATATGACATCGCCGTTCGATTGGACGTGCAACAAGTCCCACCGCCAATGCGTGATGCCTTGATTGGACAAATCCGCCAAGGATTTGACCAGGCGATGAAGCAACAGCAGAACGGCGACGAAGCCGCAATGGAATACGCCGCTCAATCGATCGAGCAACTCGAACAAGTCATCGATCAAACCAAAGAACTGATGATTGGAATCGACATCGATTCCGCCAATCGTCGCGTGTTGTTGGAAACCGAATTCACAGCCGTCCCAGGTTCCAAGCTGGCTCGCATCTACGATGGACAAAAGCCAATTCCATCGGCTTACAGCAGCGTCATTCGCGACGATGCAGCTGGTTATGTTCACTTTGCCAGCTCGATCGGCCCCGAAGCTCTTGAACAAGCACAAACCAGCGTCGACGGCGCGATGCAAATGTTGGGTTCGGCTTTGAGCCAAACCGACAAGCTGAGCGAATCGGAGCAAGCCGAAGCGACGGACATGATCCGCCGTGTGGTTGAACTGATGATGGACTCGGCCAAAGAAGGCAAATCGGACTTCGGTGCTTTGTTGTTGACCGACGCTAACAAACTGCAGTTCGCTCTGGGTGCGTTTGTATCCGATGGCGGAGAAGCAGCTAGCATCGTCAAAGACGTCGCTGCGAAAGTCCAAGGCCGTGGCGACGCACCTCGCTTCGAGTTCGACGTCAACAACTACAAAGGCGTCAACATGCACTTGGTGGAAGCCGACGTGCCCGCTGACGAAGACGAAGTTCGCAAGATCTTTGGCGAACAAGTTCGCGTTCACATCGGCACCGGCCCCAAAGCCATCTACGTCGCATTGGGTGACGACAGCCTGCCGTTGATGAAACAATTGATCGATTCAGAGGCCACTCCAGTGGCTCCATCGGGCAACACATTGATGCAGGTTCAAGTCAACCTGATGCCGATCCTTCAGTTCGCTCAATCGATCGAAAACAACGATGCAATTGCCGCCATGATCGACGCGCTTTCGCGAGCCGATGACGCGGGTGAACTGCGAATTGTTTCCGAAGCCATCGCAAACGGTCAGATCAGCCGCTTCATCATCGGTGATGGCATGCTGCAAGCCATCGGTGCGGCAGCTCGACAAGCCCAGCAAGCCAAGATGAACCAAGGCTTCTGAGTGATTTTTGTTTCGATCGCCTGCACGCCAGATGATTGAAATCGACACTGCTTTCGAACCTCTCTGGGCCGCCCCGTTTACCGGGTGGGTCCAGGGAGGTTTTTTCTTGCCCTCCACAGGTTCCTGATTTCATGGTCACCGAATCTTCGCCGAACTCTTCCGCATCTACCAACTCCGAAGCCAACGTTCCTTCTCGCGGCAGAAGCCGATCGTTTTGGGTGGGATTGTTGTGTTTGGTAATCGGAATCGGATTGGGATGGATACTCAGAGGCAAGCAATCACCGTCCTCCGTGGCAACTCCACCGACCGTCGTCGGAGCCAATTCAACGGCTTCTGGTGACACGTCCGACGGCCAAACGAACATCGTTTCTTCGGAGGTCCCGATGGAGGATGTCTTGAAGCTAGCGGAGGAATCACTACAGCACTTGATCGACCATGTCGACGGCTACACGACGCGAATGATCAAACACGAACAAGACCGCAATGGCGTTCTTCAAGAACCATCGGAGATGTTCATGAAGATCCGAACGAGACACGTTGGCGGCGAGCCCGGCCAAGGCCTGCGTGCTTATCTGCGGTTCGAAACACCTGAGTCCGCGAAAGGGCGGGAGGTGATTTGGATCGAAGATCAAAACGATGGACAATTGCTGGTTCGCGAGGCGGGATTCATCGGCAGCATGATGACCGCGAAACTGGAACCAACCAACTTTCTGGCGATGCGAGGTCAGCGTTACCCAATCACTGAACTCGGGCTGACCAATTTGGTCCGCAAACTGATCGAACGTGGCTCACGCGACATCGACAATCCCGACGTTCGCGTGACTCGCACGGAAGGGCATGACTTCGACGGTAAATCGCTGACCCTGCTTCAAATCCAACGCTCGCAACCCACCGATCAACCCGATGACTTTTCCTTGGCCGAAGTCGTGATCGACGAAGAGCAGAAACTCATCGTCAGCTTCCGCAGCTTTGGTTGGCCAGATTCGGAAGGCGAAACGCCGCCCCTGATCGAATCGTACGAGTACCACGATCTGGTCATCAATCCGGCGTTGACCGATCTCGATTTCGACCCCACCAACCCCGACTACACGTTTCCTGAGTGAGGCGATTGATCACGATACGCTTGGCCCGATGAAGTGGATGAACTTGGCCTTTGGCCGAAGCGTGCAGATGGCGTGACACAAGACCAGGGGCCCGCACCCAACAACTCGCCAAGCCGGCTGCACATTTTTCCTACCCGCTTGTCCCAGCCGAATCGAGAACCATTTCTAGGCGGGCAAAGGTTGCGTTCAGCCCAGCGCCCCCTAGTTCCTCGACGCACAAAAAGCTTGACATCGGCGTGCTGCACCACCACGTTAGGAGAGGGCAGCGTAGCCAGCGATAAGCCCGAGCATGTCATCTTGAGACTGGACAACGCGACCAGCGAGAACACCGCTCACACGCCCTTCTCTCCGGACCAACCGGAGATAAATACATTGTTATTTGTACAAACCATGGACGATATCGACGTCTCGCAATTTGATGGGTTTCCTCAACACTTCCAAGAGGTCATGGAGTTTCGTTTCTCGCTGAATAGTGAGACTGATCGCGGATGTGCGTTGATGGTTGCATCTTTCCTCGATCACAAACTGGGGAAACTCCTTGAGGCTATGTTTGTTGACGATAGCAAAGTTGTCTCCGAACTATTTTCTCACTCGGGGACGCTTGGAACATTTTCATCTCGAATCGACACTGCCTATGCGTTGGGGCTGATTGGCCCAAACACCCGACGAGACATCAATCTGATTCGCAAAATTCGCAATGAATTTGGTCACTCCCATTATACGCTGAAATTCACTGACGACAGGATACGAAGCCGGTGCAAAGAACTTTTCCACTTCAACAACATTGAATCAACTGACGACCCCAGAAAGATGTTTGTCAAGACGGCGATTTCTATTCTGGCGTTGATTAACTCTGACCTGCGAAGAACAGAGCATCGGACGGTCGCTAAAGATCTGTATCTCGACGCAACGGAGCGAAAAAACATCAGGAACGCATTCAGATGCTTGCCACATCGCTCGATGCGGAAACGAAAGACTCGCTAGAACAACTTTTGCAGTTGTTGAACAACCCCGACAAAGACGGCAAATAGCAAAGCCAATCGGGATAGGGGCCCGGTTGCCCGGGACCCCTCCCACACCACCTAGCATGCGGGACCGCACTAGGCGGTTGAGCACGAGTTTCAAATCAGCGCGTCGCCGCGATGACCCAAGCCATTGGACCGACAGCTTCGCCGCTAGGAGATTGCCATACGGCGACGGCTCCTTCGCGAGATGAAGTCGATACGTGCTTGCTCGTTCCCTTCAGGCCTTCGCGTCGCCGTTGGTTTCGGCGGATCGCTACTATGCCCTCTGCTGACTTCTCTTTGCACGGGCATACGTTGCCGCATTCCGCCCCGCCTTTCGGGCAAGCCCTACTCACGGGTACGCATCGAGATCTCCCCAAATAAGGGACGTCCTTGATCGCTCAAGGACACGTGATCTGTCCCCGCCCAAGTGCTTGATCTACCTACGCTCTTTCTTCCGGTTCGGCTTCTTGGTCAGCAGCCCAATCGCCTGGAGTCGTCGGCCTCGTATCAAGTTTCTGTTCGTCACCTGGCGGGTCTTGGCGAGAAGATGTCCAGCGACGATTCTTTGCTGGCTTACCGATCATCTTCGCAGGCTTCCTCCCCACGGTTTGTCACCTCCCCGCAGTTGCCCTCGCCTCGTACTGTCTTCTTACGAGCTATCCATCTGGTATGATGACTCCCTCTTCGAAGAAACCGGAACTAAGTACAGGGGACTGGCTTCCCGAAGGAAGCGGCACCCCACAAGATCACGCCCATGTTGGGCGTACTGCACGCCGAGCACGCGATCGGCCGTTTTTGACATGGTGGCTTTACTCGCGCGTGCCGGGTGATGGCCAACGTTACCCGACTGAAGAAACATGCCTCCAGCTTCACGCGATGATTGGAACACGCTTGAGCCACCGGAGGTTCGTGAGCCGCTCGACTACTCCGCGTCCTTTGACATCCGCCGCGAACGTCAATTGTCCGCTGGGCTTATCCCAGAATGCATGGAGGACAAATGGTTCATCTACCGCGATGGTGACTGGCTATACTTCCACCGCAGTTGGACGGGGGCGTTGATCTACTGGCTGAAACTTGACTTCGACGCGCAATCCGTTTTCGTCACTGAATCGTGGGTCAACCGCGAATCTGAGCAGTACTCCTCGACCGACACTGCGTACGATCGGGCCTTAGTCGACTACCTGATTCGTGGATTGCTGCTCAAGGAACAGGTTCCATTTCCAAGGCCGAAGATGCCGGGAATCCGCGGATTGCTTTTCAAGCTCGCTGGGAAGGCTATGATGTTTCAGCATTCGATCGTGGGGTCTAGCAACGTCCCGACTCGTACGGTCGATGACTCAAACGGCGGGTAACCAGGCGATGATACGGAGCGGCGGTGGCCGCCGTTTTTGGAGTCCTTGAGTCGCTCGCCGCCGCCCGCATATCGCTACCGTTACCGCAGTTGAATATTGCTCAACAAGCCAGCACAGCGTCATCACAAGTCTTCCGACTTCGATCCGCACCCCGGAGACCGTGAAGGCGTTCGGGCGTTGGCCAACCGCTGTCGCTTCCAGCTCGATGGCCGTGGGCGCGTATGGGGTGTGTGGATTCACGTCGAATTTAGTGACAGTGAAGTCGAACACTTGCTTCAGCTTCCAAGGTTGATTTCCGTGAGCTTTGGCGCGTCCATCAGACACACGCCTGCTCTGACCGAACATGGTTTTGCCCAGCTTGCAAAACATCGACTGCTAAGTGGCTTCTTCTTCCAGGGCAATATCCAGCTCAACGATTCCGCAATTGCAACCATTCGGGATTTCCCTCGACTTGCTCATTTGATGCTACCATTCTGCGGTGTTACTGACGCAGGTGTACGCAACCTCGCGATTGCTGATCGTTTCTTCACCCTGAGCCTAGTTGGGAATTCCATAACTGACGATTCGGTACCACATTTGTGTCGTCTGAAATCGCTTCGACGGCTGTGGGTTGGGAAAACCTCTATCTCATCTTTCGGGTATGATGAACTGAAGGCGGCATTACCCAGATGCCGCACCCTGAACGACGTTTTGTAGAAGCGGTAGCCACGCGGTGAGCACGGATCCGTAGAGTCGAGTTTTATTGAAATGGATAATCGTCCGCCGCGGCCCAGTCATCGCAACTGTTCACACCAGAAATGAGACTCATCGCACAACAAGGCGATCGAAGGTTCTGGTTTTTGCGATTGAAACCTCCCTACGACACGGCGATCCCTGACTTTGGAACGCCATTCGTCGCGATTGTCCTGGCGTGCGATCCAACGATAGCGCCGGACATTCAAGCCGCCATCAGCGCCGAACTTGTTGCAAAAGACTGTCGGTACGTACTGGCTTGGGGCGTTGACTCATCATCCTGGGATGATTCGGTTGATTGGGCGTTTATAGCCACTGACCCAGAGTTCAACCCGCCAAACGACCGCATGGTGATGACGACGTGTCACGACAATGAGACAATCGATGATGTCATCTGTTTTGCACTGAGGAGCACAAACTTCGGCCTTCACAAATCCCACGACTATTTGGCACTGATGATTGGCAATAGTTCGGAAATCGAATCCGACGTACTTTCCGCCATCCGAAGCAAACTCATCACGCCATAAGAGTGCGAACCATCACATGCACAGGAGCGGCGTTGGCCAGCCGATTTCGGAATCAACATCACTCTCGCCGCCCCGTGATACGGCACGTTCGTGCTTTTGTCCTATGAATTTCCCTCCCCTCGTCACGTCGGTTGCTGTTCTATTCGCTACAGCAACACCCGTCTTTGCAGAGGATACTGGCTTCACGGTGTCACTGACCGGAAGGGTGGCGGAGTATCTAACCGACGCAACCGTAGTCACCTTCACCGCGGCACAGACGCCCCCGAAGAAAGGATTTGTCGGAGTCTACGCAACAGCAAATCAGTTTCCGCTGGAGCTTCCCGGCGAACATTTCCGAGACCGACATGTGCGTGTCTCTTTCAGTGACACTACCAGTGGGCGCCAGCTCTTCTCGCTTCGCTTGCATCGCTCGCTGATGAACGAACCTCGCCCGATCACTATTCCGTTGACAGCTCCAAAGCCGCTGCTTCGGACAGTTTGGTCGTCATCGGAGGTTCGCTACGTTGGAAGATCCACTCAGCGGATAGCTTATCAAGACCTTCCCTTCCTCGATTCATCCACTGGCCGGCTGGCCCCAATGCTCACTGAACTATCCGTATCCCGGATGGTTGGTGAAGATCCAGCAGAGCAAGAGACGCTAGAACCTGGATGCATGGGCTGCCATTGGGAGGCACGATTTGAACCACTGTCTCCCGACAGGCAGGCAGCCGTCAACTACGAAGTTCGATATGATTCCGGCGGACTGTTTCCTCCGATCCGAGCTCCGTTTCAATTTGACTATCGCCCTAAGTTGCAACTCGCCGACGGACAACGGATCGACGCACCGAAGCAACACAGCCATGCCCAGTGATGTCTGACTTTCCTCGAACAGAGACGTTTGCGAACACATCAAGATTCACCGTTCATTACGCAGATCGCTATCAATGCCGAACCACACCATTTCTATACTTTCCGGATTGCTCGTTCTTGCATCCGTTTCTTGCTCGTCCACCACATATGCTGACGAGCTAAGTGCTGCGATCGATCCTCATCCAAGTGAGGAAGTCATTCGCTTCGAGTTTTCGGGATCGTACAAGGTGGTCATCGACGGTACGGCCGTAGCGACGGGACAGGGCACGACTACGGTCGAGCTGAGTCAATCATTTGCGTTCCGATTGTTTCATGATTTTCAGAAAACGCTGCGCGACGCGGACATCGTTGGAGACGACGTAGCCAAAGAAATCTCGTCACTTCCATCGACCATTCGTTCAGCAAACGAGACACTCAAATTGTTATCGGATCCCGAAACGCAAGAAGCGCTCAGGCAGGTCGAGTCGATGCTTCGTTTGCTCCCAAGAACGACTGCCCCAAAGGAAATGCCGACCGACTCTGATTCTGACGAAAATTGAGCTGCGCGAGATCGAAGGGGACCGGACCTTTATGTTTTCGATTGGCTCACTTATGCCCCGCTCCATTTTGATTGCTCCAAATCATTTTCACCGCCAATGAACGTCCAAATGACTGATCGACGCAAACTCGTTCTCACTGTTGCCGCCAGCTTCATTTGCGGTTTTGTAGCGTGTGGCTTGTGCTGGATGTGGTTGCCGCTGGCCAACGGCCAGATCTTTCGCGATGCAACCATCGAGTACACGGTCGAAGATGGGCTTGGTGGTGTTTCGACGACCAGTGACCTGGAGGTGGAGTCAGCTGTCCTTGGCTCGGACTATCTCATCATCAGGCGGGTTGGCGGCCGCGTCGAAGTCATTCCCATCGAGCGAGTCGTCCGCTTCAGTTGCCAGCCCACTGGGCCGAGATGAGACCGCCGATTGAGATCAGAGGGGACGAAGGTCATTGTTATCTGCGATCGCCTTTTTACGCCCTGATGCCCTTCGATTGCTCGAGACTGAGCTGTTTCCCCGGTGTCAAACGAATTCGTTCCGAACTTGTTCTCTCAACAGCTCAAGACTTCCGTTCTGCTGACACTCTGGACCGCGAAAACATTCGAGCGGAGATTTTGTGAGCAGCGTTGCGGTTGACGCGGAAAGGGGTGGGCGAGTTCGCGGTTGGTTGGAAGGTTGGCCTGGCTTGAATTTTGGCGAGATAACCGGGCCTAACGGCCTTCGGCTGAAGTGACCTTGGTTTTGTGAGCCGGCGTCTTCGGCAAATCGGAAAACAGTCTGTAACGTCCTAGCCACATTCTGAAATGCTCCGTCGCCCGGCGGCTGCCACTGCAACGATCGATGTCGTCCAGGTGTGCGGGAAGTAGAGACCTACAGGCTGAATCAGAACAGCTCGATCGCTGCGATGGTTTCGGCGACTTCTTCGATCGTTCCCGATGCATCGATGACGTGTGTGCGACCACCGGCGTTGGGCAATTCGTCCAAGAAGGCTTGCCGAACTTTGGCCATGTAATCGACGCCTCGCGATTCCATTCGATCGGCTTCGCCACCGACTCGCTGCATCGAAATCTCAGCGGGCAAATCCAGCAACAGCGTCACGTCCGGCTGAACTCCGCCGCACGCGAGTCGTCCAAGTTGCCACAACGTCTGCGCGTCGACTTCTCCGCCGACGCTTTGATAGACCACGTTGGCCAGCAAGAATCGGTCGCTGATCACCGTCACTCCATCAGCGAGCGCCGATCGCAAAGTGGATTCGATCATCTCGCAGCGACTGGCCATGAACAGCATAGCCTCCGTTCGACGATGCATTTCCAAATCGCTGTCCAGCAACATCGCTCGCAGCTTCGTGCCCAGATCGGTCGAACCGGGATCTCGCACGCAGAGAACGTTGCGGCCTTCGGATCGTAGACGCTCAGCCAAGATTTCGATCTGGGATGATTTCCCAACACCGTCGATTCCATCCAACGTGATCAATCGCCCCGGATACGGGTGAGCGATCGGCGACGATTTTGTTTGCGGCATGTCTGTATTGCCAGGACCGGGCGACATTAAAACGTCCCCGTCGAGTAGGCGTCGGGTTTGCCGATGACAGGCATATGAGCGTATTCCGACACCAGCCACCCACCATGGGCTGCATTGGGGTCGCCGCTTTTCTCAAATGTCAGCATTAGACGTCGCGGAATCGATACGTTCTTGATGGACCCGCGTTTTTCGCTGACGGTTACCTTCACCGTCATGTCCACGTTCGCTTGTGGCGGCACCGATCCCTGAACCATTTTGATGGAACGAATGTTGCCGACCTTGGCGACTTCAAATTCGTAGCGTTGAAGTTCGTTTCCGGCTTGTGATTTGGTTTGGTCAGCACCAATCAGCTCCACCACATCGTCATACCGTTCCTCTTCGACGGCTTTGGCGACGTCGTAAATCAATGTCTCGATCCGTTCCTCATCGGTTACCCAATTCCCAGCGATGACCCAAGCGACAGGAATCAATGCCGCGCAAATCAAACCGGCGATGACCAATGCCTTTTTGCCAGTTTGCAACCAACTAAAAATCAGTGCCGCGGCCAAAACCCCCAGCATGATCGAAACCACGAGCGGTTGTTCAGCAAGGAGTTGAGTCATCGCAATTGCCAGAAAAGAGGAGGAGAGCTGCTTGGTTGCGATCCGCTGGGGTCTCCCAAGGAACCGCGATTCGATACGATAACCGCATTCGATCTCAGCGCCGCGTGGTCGCTTTCATCCAATCGGTCATCCCGTTCATTTTAGTCACTTGTTCCATGAAACGTGTTTCGTTGCCAGTCGTCTCAGCCCAGGATTACCGCGGGGCTGTCGAAGGCGAATTGTGGGAGTTGAGACCTGCCGCGGTGGCGGGGTCGTTCTCGGCTCGCTCACAACCTGTCAATGGTTCGCCTGAGGCGATCGCGAAACTGGCTGAGAGCATGTTGCAAACGCCGGTGGATTTCCCAACCGTTGTCGAAGCCATCGTTCCCGGTGACCATGTGGCTTTGGCGGTCGATCCCAACGTGCCGCGGGTCTCGGACGTCTTGCAAGGCGTGCTTTCGACGCTTGTCAAAGCCAACGCGGGAAAGGTCAGCGTGGTGCTATGGCATGAAGCCGACGAATCTTTGACGGCGCGGCTGCAAGAGGAACTCGAGGCAGTGCAGGCCGGCCAGGAAACGCTCAAGCCAATGAAGGTGGAAGTCGTTCGCCATGAACCGCATCGCCGCGAAAGCCTGCGTTACATCGTTGCCGACGAAAACGCCGAAGCGGTCTACTTAGCGAAGGACTTGGTCGACGCCGATTTCACGTTGCCGATCCTTTCGGCACGAGCTCGCGACGCGATCAACAACATTGATCCCACTGGCATCTTCCCGCTGTTTGCCGATGCGGCGACCCAACACCGCTATCAAACGGGTGTGACAACCGAACCATCCGAAGCGGCGTGGTTGTTGGGTGTGCAAGTCATGATGCTGGTTTCCGCTGATGCAGCCGGCGAACTCGGTCGATTGATCGCGGGAACCCCCGATGCGTTGCGTCATGAATTGACCAACCTTTACGCCAGTGGCGAAACGGCCGACCAAGAATCTTGGGACAGCGAAGAATCCGCGAGCACTTCGGCCGCCATCAGTGAAACCGTGCCCACTGCCGAAATGGTGGTCGCCGCTCTCGACGGAGACGAAGCGTCGCAGACTTGGGCGAACCTGGCTCGCGCCGCGATCGCTGCCGGACGTCACGTCACCCTGGGCGGAACGATTGTGATTTGGTCGCAGGTCAAGACCTCCCCCAGCCCAGTCTGGTTGCGTGAACTTGGTCAGCCACCGATTGGAATCGAATCCAATGCGGAGGCAGCAGAACTGGATGATGCAGATTCGCAACCAAACGGATCCGACGATTTGGATCAAGACACAGCATTCAAGAACTGGGATGCGGAAACGCCATTGGCACGCCAGTGGAATCAATTGATTGCCGATGGACACGTGCTGTTGCACTGCCAGTTGGATGACGACATGGTCGAATCACTCGGGATGGGTGTGATTCATTCGATCGAAGAGCTCCGAACTTTGGGAGCACGTCTGAGCGGTGCCGGGGTTTTGCGGGCGGCGCATTACCACACCGAATCCATCGTTGCCTTCTCCATGACCGATGAGGAGGTCGAACCATGAAGAAAAAACCCAGCGCTGCAACTGTCAAAAAATTGACCAAGAAGTCCGCTTCGCGAAAATCGGCGAAGAAGTCTTCTCGCAAATCAACTCGCTCCTCTCATCCCGCGGCACACCCGACGAGCAAGAGTAGCGTTGGGAGATCGACCACCAAAAAGCCGAAGAAATCGACGAAGAAGACGGCGAAGAAATCTGCCGTCAAGAGCGTTCGCAAAAAGAGCTCCGCACCACCAAAGCGTTCTCAAGAACCGATTGAAAAAGCGTTTCGGTATTGTCCGTCGTGCCAAACGCCCAACGACAACCCCGGTGAAATTCCATTTCGGTGCCATGAATGCGGTTTCGCGTTCTTCTTCGGTCCCGTTGCCGCAGTCGGTGGATTGATCGTCAACGAAGACCAAGAACTGTTGCTCGTCCGTCGAGCACGCGACCCAGGTAAAGGTCAGTGGGGATTGCCGGGCGGCTTTGTCGATCGAGGCGAGTCCATTGAAGAAGCATTGCGTCGTGAAGTCACCGAAGAAACACAACTCAAAGTGACCGAACTGTCGCTATTGACCACCGGCCCGAACAATTACACCTACGCTGGCGTGACCGCTGATGTGATTGATTTGTTCTTTGTTTGCAAAGTGCACGCAAATGCGAAAATCCAATTGGAACCGAGTGAACTGACTGAATTCAAATGGTGCGTTCCGACCAAACGTGAACTGAACAACATGGCATTCCCATCCAATCGAATCGCGGTGGAACAATGGCTTCAAGAACGAAAGAAGACCTCCAAATGAATTCTGCGATTCCCACCGAGCCTTCAGCGCACGCGCCCGCCCGATCAACAGCGTCTCGCTGGGCGGTCGTGCTGATGGCCGGAGCAATGTTGATTTTCGGTTTTGCGGCAACCAAAGGATGCACCAACTCCGCCGGCAAAACGAAGAGCAACAAGCTGCAAGTTCTCGCGACGACGGCCATGGTGGGCGACGTCGTCAAAGCCGTCGGCGGTGACCAAATCGAAGTCACCGTGTTGCTTGGGCCCGGCGTTGACCCACACCTCTACAGGCCGACTCGAGACGACATGGCTCAAATCAAAGAGGCGGACGTGGTGTTCTATTCGGGATTGATGCTCGAGGGCAAAATGTCCTTCACGCTTGAGAAGGTTGGAAAGTCGAAACAAGTGATCGCGGTGACCGAACACTTGGACAAGGACAAACTCCTTTCAGATTCTGAACGATCAGGTCATGCCGATCCGCATGTTTGGTTCGACGTCGAACTATGGTCGCTCACGGCCGACAAAGTCGCGACTGTTTTGGGGGAGGAATTGCCTGATTATCAAGGTACCTTCCAAGCCAATTCGGAGAAGTATCAAGCAGAGCTGCAGTTGCTGGCTGACGATGCCAAAGCCGCCCTCGCGACCATCCCGGAAGACCAACGAATCTTGATCACCTCACACGATGCGTTCGGCTACCTTGGACGAGCGTACGGGATTGATGTGATGGGCGTGCAGGGCATTTCAACTGATTCAGAAGCTGGTTTGCAACGCATCAATGAGCTGGTCGACTTGATTGTCGAAAAGAAGGTTCCGGCTGTCTTCGTCGAAACAAGCGTCAACGGCAAGAGCATCCAAGCTTTGATCGATGGCGCCAATTCGCGTGGGCACTCCGTCACGATTGGCGGCGAACTGTTTTCGGATGCTGCCGGTGAAGAGGGAACATACGAAGGCACCTACCTGGGCATGATTGATCACAATGTGACCTTGATCACTCGAGCTCTGGGAGGCGAAGCCCCGGAAAATGGATTGCGAGGCAAACTGAGCATGGACGCGGATACGATCAACGAATCGTCCAACGCCCCAAACTAGATTTCGTCCTAGCAGCCTGTTGATTGAATGAGCCGCACCGCGTTAGCGGCGGTTAACAAGAAGCCAACCAGGGCTAACGCCCAATGGCACTTACTTTACGAATTCACCCTCCCCCTGGGAGGGTCGAGCGAAGCAAGGGGAGGGTTACACACCTGGTTTTAGGTTCGCCCTCCCCGGCCCGAAGCGGGCCGACCCTCCCTGAGGGAGGGTGAAGTAAGTGTCATTCGGCCAACGCCCATCGGCTAATTGTTGTCATTCGGTATACAACTAAATCAACAGACCGCTATTCCAGCCCCTCAGTGTTAGTCCATGAGTTCGTCCGTCCCCCCCGCCGATTCCTTTGTTTCGAACAAACCCGCCGGATCAACCGGCGACGGGGAAGGGTCGTCGTCCATTGCGTTGAAGGTTGACGATTTGACGGTGGCGTATCACCGCAAACCGGTCATTTGGGATGTCGAACTGGAGATTCCGGCTGGCAATTTGGTCGGCATTGTTGGTCCCAACGGCGCCGGCAAGAGCACGCTTCTCAAAGCCGCCATGGACTTGATTCCGCGAGCATCGGGGCGAGTCGAGGTCTTTGGCCAACCCTACGCCAAATCCCGCGGCCGAGTCGGCTACGTCCCGCAACGCGAGAGCGTGGACTGGGACTTTCCGGTGGATGCACTCGATGTGGTGACGATGGGTTTGTATCGACGCTTGGGTTGGTGCATGCCGGTTCGCAAAAAGCATCGCGACTTGGCTCGTGAAGCACTGGCGAGAGTCGGCATCGCGGACTTGGCTCACCGTCAAATCAGCCAACTGTCCGGTGGGCAACAACAACGCACCTTCTTGGCGCGAGCACTCGTCCAAAACGCGGATTTGTATTTAATGGATGAACCGCTCGCCGCCGTTGACGCGGCAACGGAAGCGGCGATCATCGATCTGCTGCGTCAGATGCGTGCCGATGGCAAAACCGCCGTCGTCATTCACCACGATTTGCAATCGGTGCCTGACTACTTTGACTACGTCGTGTTGCTGAACATGCGAGTCGTTGCGTCGGGCAAAACCGAGGATGTCTTCACCAGCGAAAACTTGCAGAAGACATACGGGGGCCGTTTGACATTGTTGGACGAAGCCACCGAAGCCATGCGTCGTCGGGAACGTTCGATCTGATGACCGAGCAACTTTGGCGGGTGATCAGTCTGCAAGATCACAACACGCGAGTCGTGATATTTGGGGCCGCGATGCTGGGGCTCGCCGCTGGACTGGTCGGCTGCTTCACGTTGCTTCGTCGCCGAGCGTTGGTGGGCGATGCTCTCGCGCACGCTGCGCTGCCCGGTATTGCGATCGCATTCCTTTGGGTGACCGCGATGGGTGGCGATGGCCGTTCATTGCCGGTTTTGCTGGCCGGTGCCACCGCTTCGGGAATGTTTGGAATCGCTTCCATTCTGATCATCCGACGTGGCACTCGTATTAAAGAGGATGCTGCGTTGGGCATCGTGCTGAGTGTCTTTTTCGGACTCGGTCTGGAACTGCTCGGCATCGCCCAACAGATGAAAAACGGCAACAAGGCAGGACTGGAATCATTCATCTACGGCAAAACCGCATCGATGGTCGCGAGCGACGCGTGGTTGATCGCGATCGCATCGTTGATCTGCGTGGTGATCTGCGTGGGGCTGTTCAAGGAATTCAAGCTGCTTTGTTTTGACGAAGCCTTTGCCGGCTCGCGAGGCTACCCGGTC
Organism: Rhodopirellula baltica SH 1; assembly: GCF_000196115.1. Classification (NCBI taxonomy): domain Bacteria; kingdom Pseudomonadati; phylum Planctomycetota; class Planctomycetia; order Pirellulales; family Pirellulaceae; genus Rhodopirellula; species Rhodopirellula baltica. The sequence goes on along the minus strand of NC_005027.1, from coordinate 6,693,877 downwards.
GTGTTGCTCGATGCGGCATTGATGAGCGTCGTGGTGGTGATCACGATCATCGGCCTGCAGGCGGTTGGCCTCGTATTGGTGATCGCGCTTTTGGTCATCCCCGCCGCTTCGGCTCGGTTTTGGACGGACCGTTTGGTTTGGATGATGGTGCTCTCGTCAGCGATCGGAATGGTGGGGTGTTTGGTGGGAGCCGCCGCCAGCGCGATGCTGCCGCGACTGCCCAGCGGTGCGATGATCGTGCTGACAACCGGAGTGGGTTTTCTCATCAGTTTCTTTGTCGGTGCCCGCCGCGGTTTGCTGATTCGGATGTGGCGTCGTCGGTCCCTCAACGCCAGCATCGATCGTCAGCACCTGCTGCGAGAACTCTACGAATTGTTCGAAACCGACCCGAGCCGGCTGTCCGTTTCTTGGGAAGAATTGGTGCAAGCCCGCAGTTGGTCGAACAAACGATTGCGTAAAATTTTGGAACAGGCATCCAGCGATGGATGGATCAGCGAGAACATTACAAAGATGGAATTCGCCCTCACCAAACGAGGTGAATCGGAGGCTCGCCGGCTGACACGGCGTCACCGATTGTGGGAACTGTATTTGATTCACCATGCCGACATCGCTCCTCAACGAGTCGACCGGGATGCCGATGCGATTGAACACGTGCTCGAACCCGAAACGGTTGCAGAACTCGAATCGCTGCTCAACGCAGAACTGGGTGAACGTCGTATGCCAACCGACCCGCACGCTTCCTCCACCGAAGGAGTCGAAGCATGATCGGACAGGCTGACACCGAACCATTTTGGATGGTGGAATGGAATTGGGCGTTGGACGGTTGGATCGTCGCGGCGGGGATGCTGTGCGCGGTCGCCTCGTCGCTGCTCGGTTGCTTTTTGGTACTTCGCCGCATGAGCCTGCTTGGTGATGCGATCAGCCACGCGGTGTTGCCCGGTTTGGCCGCGGCTTTTCTCATCTCGGGCAGCCGAAGCAGCGGCTGGATGTTCCTTGGTGCGGTGATCGTGGGTGTTCTCACCGCACTCCTATCAGACTGGATTCACGTTCGTGGTGAAGTCGACGAAGGTGCCTCCATGGGCGTCGTCTTCACCACGTTGTTTGCCGCCGGCTTGGTGATGATTGTGTTGGCCGCCGACCGAGTGGATCTCGATCCCGGATGCGTGCTCTACGGTGCGATTGAATCCACGCCACTGGATACGTGGACGGTTCCCATACCGATTCTCGGTTCCACCGAAATCCCTCGCGTGGTCGTGGTTCTGTCGATCGTGACTTTCATCAACGCGGCATTTGTCATCTTGTTCTTCAAGGAACTGAAGATGGCAACCTTTGACGCTGAACTGGCCACCTCCAGCGGGTTCTCGGCCAAAGCGATTCACTATGTACTGATGACTTTGGTCGCCGTGACGGCCGTTGCCTGTTTCGAAAGCGTGGGCAATATCTTGGTCGTTGCCATGCTGGTCGTGCCCGCCGCGACCGCCTATTTGCTGACCGATCGGTTGGGCATGATGATCGTGCTGGCTTGCTTGATAGGTGCCGTCTGCGCATGGGCCGGACATGTCGCCGCCGTCGAAATCCCAACTTGGTTCGGTTTCCGTAGCACGACCACCGCCGGCATGATGGCAGTTGCCACCGGTTTCGCATTCACTCTGGCCGTTGTCGGTTCACCTCGTCGTGGACTGATTCCACAGTGGTTCCGCAAACAATGGCTGCGGTGGACCATTTTGACCGACGACGTGCTAGCGTTACTTTATCGAATGGAAGAAAAGACGCTGGACGAACGGCCAATCGCTGACGCGATGGCAATGCAAGCCGACCTGGATGCTTGGATGGCCGATGTGTTGCTGACCAACCGTTTCGCAATCAAGTCAGCGGTGAAGTATCACGCATGGCGAGGTCGCATCGAAACGGCTCAAGCGGATGCTTCGACCAGCACGGCCAATGACAAAGACCATTCCGAAGTGTTTGTTCCAAAGCTGACCGACGTTGGCCGAACCGAGGCGGAATCATTGGTTCGCTCGCACCGGTTGTGGGAACAGTACTTGGTCACGCGGGTGGATTTAGAAGGCAGTCGAATTCACCAGAAAGCCCACCAACTCGAGCACTTCACGGATCGACAACTGCAGGACCAACTCGATCACCAAACCGATTCGCCAGAGAAAGACCCGCACGGCAGCCCCATCCCCTCGGCAAGTGACAAACAATCATGAGCGCCAGCCTGGAATCGAATCTTGCCGCGGCAGACGAGCCATCTCGCAGCACCAACTCGCTTGTGACTGCGATGTTAGCTGCGGCACTCTTCGCATTGACCATGATCGCCTACCTGCCTGCAATCCAAGGTGGTTTCATTTGGGATGACGACGACTACGTCACCGAGAATCCGACGCTCCACACGATCAACGGTCTGATTGCGATCTGGACGGATCCGTCAGCGACGCCGCAGTACTATCCCATCGTTCACAGTTCGTTCTGGATTGAGAATCATCTGTGGGGCCTGAATCCGATGGGTTATCACTTGGTCAACGTGATTGTCCACTGCATCAGTGCGTTGCTGCTTTGGCGTGTGCTGTCACGTTTCTCAGTGCCGGGTGCCTACGTCGCGGCGTTGCTCTTTGCAGTTCACCCGATGCACGTCGAATCCGTCGCATGGATCACCGAACGAAAGAACGTTCTATCCGGGTTGTTCACATTGCTGACGATTCTTTGTTGGCTGAGGTACTGGGACTTCACTCAACCCGAGATCGCAGATGAGTCCGCGCCCCGGAACCGACGTTGGTACGCACTGGCACTGCTGTGCTTCATTGCAGCTTTGTTGAGCAAGACCGTCGCGTCCACGCTGCCTGCCGCGTTGATTGTGATGATCTGGTGGAAACGTGGCACGGTTCGTCTGCGAGACGTTGCCGTCCTGGCTCCATTCTTCGTGATCGGGATCGGAATGGGATTGCTGACCGTTTGGTTGGAAAAGTTTCAGGTGGGCGCTAGCGGCATCGACTGGGAACTATCCCCATGGCAGCGAGTCTTGATCGCGGGCAGAGCCCTTTGGTTTTACGCGGGAAAACTGGTTTGGCCGACCGAGTTGATCTTCACCTACCCGCGATGGGAAATTGACGTCACGTCATGGTCCCAAAACGCATTCCCGATCGCAGCCGTTGCCGTCATGGTCACGTTGTTTTTGATGCGTCATCGGCTGGGACGTGGCCCAATCGCAGCGGTTTGCTTGTATGCCGGAACGCTGTTTCCCGCTTTGGGTTTCTTTGATGTTTACCCCATGCGTTTCTCTTTTGTCGCCGACCACTTTGCTTACATGGCCAGTGTTCCATTGATCGCATTGATCGTTGGCGTGGTGGCAACTTGGCTTCAATCCAAAGAACAGGACGACGAAGAAGAATATGGGCTGGGCCGACACCTTCCCAAGTTGATGGCAGGCGGCGCAGCGTTGCTGTTGGCCACGGTGGCGTTTAGCCAAGCGACGATTTACAGCGGACTGGAAGTCCTTTGGCGAGACACCCTGGAGAAGAACCCGAACTCGTTCATGGCTCACAACAATTTGGGTGCCTTGCTGAACCGACGTGGCGACTACCTCGAGGCCGAAACACACCTGCGTCGCTCGTTGGAAATCAAACCGAACTTCGCCGACTCAGTCATCAACTTGGCTCAAGCACGTCAAAACCTGGGTGACCTGGAGGAAGCATTGTCACTCTACACCCGTGCCACCGAACTGAACCCTGGACTCGCCGAAGCTTACAACGGATTGGGCGCGACCCAGGGAATGATGGGTGACTTTGAAGCGTCCGAGGCGACACTGAAACAAGCCATTGAAATTGATCCGAACTACGCCAACTCATACGGGAATCTAGCGACGCTTCGTTCGGCGCAAGGACGCAACGAGGAGGCGATCGAATTGTTTCAGAAGGCGGTGCAACTCGCTCCCGAGCGAATGGATCATCGCACCAACCTTGGTCGAGTGTTGATGTCGGCCCAGCGGTGGGAAGACGCTAGCAAGGTGTGGCAGAGCGTCCTGGACGAATCCCCGGAAGACGTCAGCGCACTTTTGAACTTGGGCGTGATCGCGGCAAATCAACAACGGACCGAAGACGCCATCGGCTACTTCGAGCGCGTGCTAGAAATCGTCCCCAATCACCTGAGTGCAACCTACAACCTTGGCGCGATGCACGATGCACTGGGGAATACGAGCGAAGCTGAGCAGTACTTTCGACGAGCCGAGCGTCTTCAACCTCAGCAACAGTAGATCATCGCTGGGCGAAAAATGACCGTGTGATACGAAAGCGATTCGGGATTGGAATACAATCCATCCTGGTAACTTCGCTTCCCAAGCATCGCCGGCTTCAACATGCGCTCGGATTCAACCTGGATTTCACTTCACTCGCGACTTCGGTTGTCCCAATCGAATCTTAGCCTTCGCGCAATCGCGATTCTGGCCGTTGGTTTGGTTTGCTTGTCTGTCTCGACTCGCAGGGCGGTCGCTCAGCAAAACCCGGTGATCGGTTCGACCGACACTCGTCCCAATGTGATCATCGTCTACACCGATGACCAGGGTTTCGGGGATGTCAGCAGCATGAACCCCGATGCAAAATTCGAGACGCCCAATATGGACCGCCTCGCAAAAGAAGGGCTGACGTTTACAAACGCTCATTCCAGCGACAGTGTTTGCACCCCTTCTCGCTACGGATTGCTGACCGGCCGCTACAGTTGGCGAACAACGCTCAAACGTGGCGTGATGAATGCCGAAGGAAAGTGTTTGATCGCGGACGATCGGATGACTCTTGCGTCGTTTCTTCGCGACGAAGGGTATCAGACCGGCATGGTCGGTAAATGGCATCTTGGAATGCAGTTTCCTGGCTCACCCAAAAAGCGAGACTGGTCGCAACCCGTTCGCGACATGCCACTCGACAAAGGCTTTGATCACTTCTTTGGAATCCCCGCCTCATTGAACTACGGAGTGCTGGCGTGGTTTGACGGTCGCCACGCAGCGGTTCCTCCAAAGTCTTGGACCGGAAAAAAGCCAAACAAACGGCACGTCGATTATCGCATCATGCCTCCCTACCAGGAGACGGAGACCGAAGCTCGAAAGCGTTTCAAGAACACCACCATCGAGGTCGCAGATGACTTTGTCGACAATCAATGCTTGACTCGTTTCACCGACGAAGCCATTGAGTGGATCACGGAAGCAACCGCCACACCGGGCAACGAATCAGCGTCGAACGCACCGCCATTTTTCCTGTACCTGCCACTGACTTCGCCGCACTATCCAGTGTGCCCACTGCCCGAGTATTGGGGGCAGGGGGATTGTGGCGGCTATGGCGAGTTCATGATCGAAACGGACCACCACCTTGGACGCTTGCTCAAACACTTGGAAGCCAACGGATTGACCGACAACACGCTCGTCATTCTGACCAGCGACAACGGTCCCGAAAAATCATGGAAGCAACGCATCGATGACTTCGGTCATCACAGCAATGGTTCTTATCGAGGGGGCAAACGCGATATCTACGAAGGCGGCCACCGTGTCCCCATGCTCGCCCGGTGGCCCAACGGCATCAAGCAACCCGGCCGAATCAGTGATGCGTTGGTCGGACAAGTCGACTTATTGGCGACCGTGGCCGAACTGCTTGGCCGACCGTTGCCCGACGAAGCTGCTGAAGACAGCCACAGCTTTGCATCAATTTTGCTCGACCCGTCCTACGAACATCACCGAGTTCCGTTGATCAACCATGGCGTACGAGGCGAATTCGCAATCACCGCGGGCGACTGGAAATGGATCGCACCAAGGCGAGACAACGATGAAGGAGAACTCTACAACCTCGCCAACGACCCATCGGAATCCCAAGACATCTCATCGGATCACCCAACGGTTGTTCGCCGCTTGCGAAATGCTCTCACAAAGATCGTTGTGAACGGGCGAAGCACTTCCGGCGATCCTCAACCAAACGACACCGGTCACTGGGAGGATCTTCGTTGGATGGAACCTTCGGAGTACACCAACACCCAACCCTGATCTCGTGAATTACCCACCGAGTCGCACCCCCGCATTCATCCCCCAAGAGATCCCGATGCGTCCACTCAGCCCCGTCCTCCGATGGCTTCCTTTGACTGCGTTGCTCACCCTCGCATGCGTTTCGTCAGCCACCGCTAATGAACGCCCCAACTTTCTAGTGATCGTGGTCGATGATCAATCGCCACTGGACCTGAAAATTTACAACCCGGATTCGCCGCTCGACACACCCAACATCGATCGTTTGGCTGCGTCAGGGATGGTGTTCGATGGCGCCCATCATATGGGTGCATGGTCAGGTGCCGTCTGCACTCCGTCACGCCACATGATCATGACGGGACGAACCGTTTGGCACCTTCCGCAACGACGCCCCAAAAACGCGAAGCAACGCAATCAAAACCAAAGCGTCCGCTACCCCGACGAAAAGCTGGCTCCGGAAGACCTGCCCGAATACACCATGGCAGCGATCTTCAATCGGGCGGGTTACGACACCATGCGAACCTGCAAAAAGGGCAACAGCTACCCGGCAGCCAACGAAAAATTCACCGTCGTGCATGATGCAACCAAGCGTAGCGGAACCGAGGAATCAGGCAGCGCATGGCATGGCAAACAAGTTTTGGAATACCTCGACAAGCGCGATGCGGCTGCGGACGAAGATCCGTTCTTGATCTACTTTGGTTTCTCGCATCCTCACGACACGCGAGACGGAACCCCTGAATTGCTGGCCAAGTATGGAGCCACCAATCATACCGATCGCGATACGCTGCCTCCCGCGAATCCGAAGCAACCACCGTTGCCACCGAACCATTTGGAAGCTCACCCGTTTCATCATGGACACCCCAATCTTCGCGATGAAGTCAGTGTGAAAGGCGTGTGGGATCGTCGCGACGAACGAACGATTCGCAACGAGCTCGGTCGAGAATTTGCTTGCAGTGAAAACATCGATATTCAAATTGGGAAGGTGCTTCGTCGGCTCGAAGAGATGGGCGAACTAGACAACACCTACATCGTTTACACGTCCGATCATGGGATGGCGATTGGGCGTCATGGCCTGCAAGGGAAACAGAATCTCTACGAACACACTTGGCGAGTTCCGTTCATCATCCAGGGGCCTGGCATTCCCAAGGGGAAACGTGCCATTGGCAATTTGTACCTGCTCGATTTATTGCCTACTTTGGTTGATCTCGCGAAAATTGATCCGCCTGAGACACTGGAAGGGCAATCTCTGCAACCGGTCCTCCGCGGCGAAAAAGACGTCCTTCGCGATGTCCTCTATGGCGTCTACTGCGGCGGAACCAAACCGGGCATGCGAAGCGTGAAGAAGGGCGACTGGAAACTGATCAAGTACGACGCGTTAGACGGCAAAGTCCGCGAAACCCAATTGTTCAATTTGGCTGCCAACCCACTGGAATATCTGCCCGAACACAAACGAGAGTCGGAACTCGAAACGGACTTAGCAGAAGATCCAGCTTACGCTGAGAAACGCCAGGAACTGGAGGCGTTGTTGCTGTCGGAGATGCAGCGTTTGGACGACCCGTATCGTCTTTGGGACCAACCCCAAGACACATCGATCAATCCCTGAGCTATTTGTCCAGGACTGACGGTTGCGTCACTTTCGAAAGAATGCCAGTCCACCGCCGATGATCCAGGCATCAGAATCCCGGCCTGCCGTTGTGACCCAATAACGTCCAAACCCGGTCAACCGTGCATGTGGGGTCCACCAAAAGTGGGCGCCCACTTCGGGATAAACGGATGCCAGCGCCAGATCGTATTCTGTGTCTTCTTCACCGAGTTCATCGGTGGATCCGTCGTCGTCGTTGTCAACTCCGTCGTTGTCCGCATCAACCGTCTCCCAGTTCATCCCCAGGTAGCCACCCACTCCCACAAAGGGCGCCAGCCGAGTTGGAGTTTGAAGACGCAAACCGGTGTCGAGACCAATCGAAGCTTGATCCCACCCGGCGGCTCCAGAGATTGAGAGTCTCTGCGTGAGATAAGACGTCAAGTAATTCTCATTGCCCACGTCCGCGACAAAACCGCCACCTGAATTGGACCGATACACTCCACCGGCGGAAACGTAAGTACCGGAGGCACCGTTCAAAAACCGTGCGTCGCTGGCTTGTTTCACTTTCCCAATCGGATCCGACTTGGGAACGCCATCGGCATATTTCTTGGCGTATTCTGGATGCTCCATTGCCCATCGTGAGTGCGTCAAACCGGTTGGCAACCGACATCCCGACGATACTAGCAGCGCACCGCCAGTCATCAGCCACACGAAAGAATGAAGAATGAGTTTCACAAGATCGTCGTCATTTGCTCGGTAAACTTTTTGTCGCCAGGATGGTTCACCCTCCGCGTTATCAAAGCCTCACCCCCCAATGCAACCCGAGTCATGTGGCACAGTTTCCGGCATGTGTGCCTCGATTGTGCATCGTTCTCCTCACATGCATGGAAGACCATGCCACTTTCCAATCAGCCAATCCAATCCGAAACAATGACCATGATCACTCGTCCTCGTCAAACGCTCAGCACACTCCTGATTTGCTTTCTCTCGCTATCATGCTTGGTCAGTCCCATCGCGGTTGCACAATCGCCCAGCATGGATCACTCGGACCGTCATAAGCAATCGATCGAACGAGCGCAATCTAGTTTGCGAGCTGATACCCCCGGGTCCGCGAATCGGGAGGTCGCATTGGCGGATGCGTTGCTTCGCGGTGGCAAAGTGGACGAGTCCATTCCTCACTATGAAAGCGCGATCAAGCAATCTCCGGAATTGCGGCCATACCTTTGGCAGTACGGAATCGCTCTGTTCTTCACCGGACGTTTTGATGATGGACGGGAATTGTTCGAGGCTCATCGACGCGTGAACCCCAACGACGTCGAAAATGCAGCATGGCAATTTCTTTGCGAAGCCAAAGCCAACGACATTGAGTCGGCTCGCAAACTGTTGTTGCCTGCCCCAGGCGACAGAAGAGTTCCGATGTCAGAGATCCTTGATCGCCTGCCAGGTGGCGATGGGACACAAATCGAAGCCGCGGTGGAAGCAATCGATCATCCGACGTCCAGGCAGTCCGCTCGTTTCTACGCCGATTTGTACCTGGGGCTGATTGCGGATGCGGAGAACAAACCGGAAGAAGCTCAGCGGTTCATGAGGCGGGCGGCCGAGACACCTATGACCCACTACATGGCCGACGTGGCTCGTGTTTATGCCGATCACCTGCAATGTTCGTCCAAACCTGTAGAACGCTAGAAGTCTCGTCAATTCATGGTCGCCGTCGTCGTCCGATACTGGTCCGTGGCCGGGGAAATATCCGGCGTCACTCGGTGGTGGCGAGCAATATGATACGAAAACGAAGTCAGCCTCCACACCCACAACGGGCAATTGAGATTTGACTTCACCCAGCGTCAGCCCTCCAAGCGTTCAGATAGGCCCCGCATGGATCACGTAGCTTCGGAAACACTTCACAGACCAGATAAACAGGGGCAAATAGAACGACCGTTGCAACAAATATTGGTGTCTGCTTAGCAGGCATGGGGCCTGCCGGCAGAAGCCAAGAGACTGGTCCGAGCATCGCCACGTAAAACATGAAGAAGAGGATCACGAACAATGGAACTCGTACAGGAAGTGAGCTGATTATTCGCGTTTGCAACAGGATCTTTCGGTTCCACAATGCGATCAAAAGTGGCACCGTCAACACAACGAACGTTCCCGCGACGAAGGAGACGCGAAGCACTGCAAGCCAGACCGCGATAGCGAGTGTCGCGTATAGCATGTTGCCGAGCGACATCTGTAGTGGCTTTGATTTCATCTTGCTCTAACAACCTTCTTGTTACGGCGGTGCTATGTCGGCGTCGCTTCGGGGGCCGGTTCTGGAAGGATCGCTTCATCCAATCGATGCCCGCAACGATCGCAGTGAACCGCTCCGGATCGATGGTTTGGCAAACCACACTGCGGGCACGGATGGTGCTCCGCCGCGCCAGCAATCTTGCTGGTCAATTCCGCACTGACAAATCCGGTTGGAACGATGATTAACGAGTAACCAAGCAGAATCAGAGCGGCTGAAATGATCTTGCCGATCGTGGTGTGCGGGACAACGTCTCCATAACCAACCGTGGTCATGGTCACGATCGCCCAGTACATCGACTGCGGAATCGAGGTGAAATCGCTGTCGTGGTACTGGCCCATCAACACCGTTTCGATCTGGTACATCAACGTGCCGCTGATGGTGACGGCGACCAACACCACCGCCAAAAAGACAATGATCTTTTCTCGTGATTTCCAAACCGCATCTGCCAACTCATCGGCTTGGCTCATCATTCGCCAAAGCTTCAACACTCGAAAGACTCGCAGCAACCTGACGCTGCGGAGGATGACAAACGACTTAGCTGAATACTGGACAAAAATCGCCAAATAATTTGGCAGGATACTCAGCAAGTCCACGATCCCCCAAAAACTGAAGGCGTACTTCAGCGGATGACGTACGCAGTACAGACGGAGCACATATTCAATCGTGAACAGAATGGTGAGAAACCATTCCAACACCCAAAACCATATCGCCAGAGAACTGACCGGAACCTCAGAGTTCGGATCACGTTGCAGTCCATACTCGGGCACGGTCTCGAGCGACACCAGCACAATGCTGGCGATGATGGCGACCAACAACCCGATATCGAAACCTCGACCGAGTGGTGAATCAGCCTCGAAGATCACGTCGTAGAGCGTCTGCCGCAAACCGGACTCCGCGGGACGCTGGATCAATCGACGCCGCAACACTTTCTCGGTCGCGGTACTCATATCATTTGAGGACCACGAGAAACGTGAACATCACATCGCTGTTCAATGATTTCCAAGTGATGCAGCAAGTGCCCGGCGGTCACCCAAGCCATCCCGCGGACACTGATGCGATTGCCATCGACCGTGCCGACATTGTCCCAAGCTCGCGGATTGATTCGCCGCAGCAACGTGGTGTTGGCTTGCCGGCAGAACCCGAGTTCAGAAATCAGCTCTCGCATGTTTCCCAACCCGAAGCGTGCCGCGGCGTAAGCGTTCTCATCCCACGCGGGTTGGTTGCCCTGATCTCCCGCCGCAATCCGCAACATTCGATCACCACCAATTCGCTCCGCATCAACGCAGTGCTCGACCACCTGACGAATCGTCCAAGTGTAAGGCTTGTGAACCTTATCGATCTGCTCTGCCGAGAGACTACCGGCCAACTCGCAAACCCAATGCAGTTGGTCGTCCATGGCCTGCAGGACGCACTGGCCAGGAACACGACTGACTAGTTCACGGTGATAGTCGAGCGATAGTTCGTCGTCGCCTGGGCGGCGACTTTTGGAACGACTCGCGGTAACGCTTGCTTGCATCAGTTTTCAAACTCAATGACTTGGAGGTCGGGATGATTCTCAGCCAACGTGTCGATGACATCGAATCCGATGCTGGTGTTGGCAACGTTCATGCTCTTCAGATTAGGAAGCTTTGCCAACTCAAGGAAACTGTCGTCACCGAGTTGCGTTCCAGCAACATTCAACGTTTTCAACTTGGTCATCTTCATTAGCACGGGCAAAGATTCATCGGTCACCGCGGTGGACTTCAGATTCAACTCTTCCAAATTGACCAAGTCGCCAAATCCGGCCAAGGTCTCATCGTTGGTTTTGGTTTCCCAGAGCCCAAGGTAAGTCAAACCGGTCAATTTGCCCAACTGAGCGATGCCTTCGGGAGATGCCAAACGGCATTCCGAAATATCGACGTGCGTCACGGCAGGCAATTGCGAGATGACTTTCAAACCATCGTCATCGACCGAGGAATCGCGAAGTTCGAATCGTGCGAGAGCCTTGTTGCCGGCGATGTGTTGGATGCCTTCCCCGGTCACATCACAGCCGCGAATCCGCAGTCGTTTGAGTTTGGAAAGCCCTTTGAGTTCAGCCATCGATTCGTCATTGATTTTGGAATAGTCCCCCTGCAGATTCTCGAGTGTCGGAGTCTGACCCAGCATTTTCATCGTCGGCCCATTGATCGTCGTGCAGTAGTTGAAGTTGATGGACTTCAGTGGCAACGGAGCGAGTTTGACCAAACCTTCGTCGGTCACCTTTGACTTTTCCAACTTCACATCGATCAATGTTTTGATCTTGGCGAGCGAATCCATGCCGGCATCACCGATGTTCGTGTTCCGCAAATCGATTGCTCGCAATTTGCTCAATCCAGTGAGCAACTCCAAACCCTCATCCGTGACTCCGGTGCGTCGCAGAAACAATGCATCCAGCGAGGTCATCTCGCCCACAGTTTTAAGTGTCTGGTCCGTGATTGCGGTGTCCGCCAGCGTTAAGCGTTTCAGATTGGCAAGCGATTTCAAATTTTCCATTCCCGCGTCATCAATGCCGGGACCGTTAAACGTTGCCTCCGTGGTGTTCGGAATGCCACGGAGGTGTTGCAGGGATTCCTCAATGCCACCTTTTTGATTGGCGATGGAAAACTCCACCACGTTGCCGTCGTCGTTTTTCGTCAGGATGTAACCGGCTTCGGTCAGAGCGGCCACCGCTTCGGGATCGTCTGGCGTCGCTTGCACGGGAACATTGACCACTGTTTCATCAACTTCCGGCGTTTTCGGTTCCGCGTCGGAGTTGGAGCGGGAACAACCGGTCAGAGTCAAACCACCGAGAAGCAGTCCGGTCAAATACAAACGATGAAAGGTCATGACTCGTGGACTTGGGCAAGAGAGCAAATTCAGTTTCATTTTGGCGCGAGGCGATTGGCCTCGGGATAGGTGGGAGGGTTTGGGAACGGTCGAGAAATGAGTGACAGGTACCTTTTGCCGGAACGGCCCTTGGGTGCTTCGCACAAAAAGGTACCTGACACTCATTTCCCGCTCATTGCTTGACAGTCGACAGCGACTGGGGAGGCCCTGCATTCTAGCGTCAATTGACTTCCACTTCTTCCCCTACTTTTTCCCCAATGCACGCTTGGCAGAGAAGAACTCGGTTAATAAATGGCCGCACTGTTCCGCCATCACGCCATGCGTGATTTCGCAACGATGGTTGAGACGAGAATCCGTCAGCACTTCATACAAACTGGTCACCGCCCCCGCCTTGGGATCGCTGGCGCCAAACACCACCCGGGGCACGCGAGCTTGCAGGATTGCACCTGCGCACATCAAGCACGGTTCGAGCGTCACATACAACGTGGTTTGTTCCAGCCGCCAATTTTCGATCGACGCGGCCGCTTGGGTGATGGCGATCATTTCCGCGTGAGCGGTTGGATCATGCAAGGCTTCTCGTTGATTCGCCGCGGCGGCAATCGCCGTTCCCGACCGCACGATGATGGCTCCGACCGGAACCTCGTCTTCCAACGCGGCAGACTGAGCCATCTCGATCGCCCGCTGCATCCAGTGACGATCGATATCCAGAGGATCCAAACTCATGGGTTGCCCGCCGCTTTCGCCTCGGTGGTTCCTTTCGCGGACGCATCGTCACGCGTGGCGCTGGCTAGACTGCGAATCTCGATCCCTCGCACTTCGCTCTCGCACTGAAAATTGGCGATCCCCACCGGCAGGCATGGATCCATTTCGATGCGAATATCGAACGTGTGCTCGGATCGGTTCACGCTACTCCATTCGGAGTCATCAATCCAGACCGTCACGTTCTCTTCGTCGACGCGCATTCGAATGTTGTACCACTGCTTGTTTTTGAAGTCTTTGTAGCCGGTCGTTTCATTGCTTGATGCATCGTTGCCGTCGATGCTGCTGATTCCAACAACGCCACCGCCCCAGCCACCCAGCACAAAGCTGCAGTGTTCTTTGCCAACGGGAAATGTCACCGCGGCAAAGAAGTCGAATCCATCGGTCCGACGGGCTTGCAGCCGCAGTTCGTAGTTTTCTTTCGGAAACTCACCCGCCCAACGGATTCCAGTCAGCGGGTCGCCCATCCCCAAACGGAAAAGTCTTCCGTCTCCGGGACGCTTCTCGGCCGTGCCCTCGGGTTTCTTCTTCCAATTTTCTCGAGTGACTTCGCCGTCGCCACCAAAGTGGGCATCCTCCCATTTCTCCGACAGGGGACGCCATTTCACGTCCGAATGCCCAGCTTTTTCCGCAGCCGGGGCACCCTTGGCGGCAGTTGGGGGAGTTTCCGCGGACTGGCAAAATGCGGAAGATGGGACAAGTGCGAGCACGAGCGCCGCGAAGAATGCCCGCGACGCTGGAATCGAAGCCAGATTGATCGAAGGAGTGGATTGCCGACGCACGATAGAAACCTTTAGCAAATGAATTGTCGTAGACGCCCATTGTCCTCGCGAGAGCACCGCTGATGCAACCGGTCACCAAACTTCGACTGCTCGGCTTTCGATTGGCTGTGATCGCGTTGGCCGCCTACTGGACCGCCATCTTCATCGGCACTCATCTACCAAAGATGCCAAAGGCGTTGCCGTCGGTGAACGACAAAGTGATGCACTTCACGGCCTTCTTTGGGCTGGCGATGTTGCTCTGCTATTGCACGACCTCCACACGGGTGTGGCGTCGGTTTCCGATCATTGTGGCGATGTGCTTGGTGTACGCCTGCGTCGACGAATTGACACAATCGCTCGTGCGTGGCCGACATTCCGATGTGATGGATTTCCTAGCCGACGCTGCGGGAACGCTGACGGCCGTGATCCTGTACGCGACGGTCCGCTGGGCTTGGCTCAGCCATCGCGAATCGTCCGATCCAGTCCGCTCGCCGTCGGCGACTTGAGATCTCATCAGCGACTTAGGACCTCGCCCTCGGCGTTTGGACCCAATGACAGCGCAACACGGGACAACGCATCACGCGAGCCCATCTTAGCTTTCGTACGCTAGCTGTAGATCGCGAACAGAATCGGGAACCCGATTCCGACGATAGTGTGCAGTGTGATTGCGAACCAATACGGGCCAGGCGACTTCTCTCGCTCGACAACCATCTTGTCCGCCGCCCAACCCAACATGGCGCAGCCGGTGAACAGTTCCAGCCCGATCAGCAGCACCGCGAAAGCGGCGAAGACCAGCATCATCATTTCTTCTTCGCCCGCCGTTTGGCTTCCAACAATCGCTCGGTGTAACTGGTCGGAGACGACTCATCGTTGCCACTCGACGTCGACGCGGGCCGCGATGCATTCGGAGTATTTTCGGATCGTCCCGGCGATGAATCCAAGCCACCGATGTCGGATTGCTTCGAACCACCGATATCAATCGACTCCGGTTCGAAACGTGGGCTGGCTCTTCGCTGCTTGTTGACGTCTTCTTTGGTTTGACGCAATTGATCCAATCTCGCAACCGTTGCCGTTTCAGGCTGGGCTTCGCCGATCATTCGCTTCCACCAAGACTTCAAAAAACCAAATCGAATTGCAACGCGTCGAACCAACACATCGGTGAAGAACAACACGCAAGCCGCCAGCACAAACCAAGGCCACGCATCACGAATGCGACGTGCCAATGGCAAGCCACCTCGGAATGTGTCACGCGACAGCAACGCGTCATCGAGGATCGCTTCCAACGGCTCGGTCACCAAACCAGCTTCGCCGCCGTCAGGTCTCATCGAAGCCAACTGCGCGATCAATGTTTCATTCGTTTGGCGATACCGGAATTCCTCGCTGTACGGCACCGTGACTCCCGTCGACAAAGGTGCATTGCCTTGGCCGGGGATAACGTTGACGAAATACGTTCCCGCTCGATCGATCGGGAACGAACCCTCATATCGCCCCGGTGCGGTTTGCTCCATTTCCAACATCAATGGTTGCAGTTCGGGATCCAGAACCGAGCCGCCGACTTCCAAGAAGTTGAGGAAGGAATCGTCTTCGCCGAGTGCGGTCACGATCACATCAACCATGTTGTCTTTCACCTGCGTTGCCAACGAGAATTGGCCGGTGTCACCGGTGGGTCGCATCAACCAACGCACCAACTGCGAATGCAATTTTTCGTATCCGGGCCACCCCGTCCACGCATTGGTCCATCGTGCCCCCGCGTCGGTTGTGAGCACGGCGGAACGCCCCAGACCATACGTCCAAGTCGCCAAGATTGTCGCATTTTCCGGTGTGCTGGGTTTGGGCGACTGAGCGATCACCTGAACCAGCGGACTGTCTTTGACCTGAGTCATGACAAAACCGGTGATGGGTGGCAACGAGTCCACGCCATCGACCACCGGGTGCGGAAAAATGATCTGTGGCATGACGCCACCCGGTGGCTCATAGATCAACGGGCGAGTCACCCGGCGAGCTTCGCGTTGGAAGATCCCCGGCAATGCACGCCCTGATTTGACGGCGTAGTATTTCCCACCGGTCGCTCGTGCGATGTCTTGCAAACGCCTGCTGTCGGACAGTCCGTGTGATTCGACCGCCACGGTGCTGATCGTGATGCTATTGTCCTTGAACGCTTGGATGACACTGTTGCTAGGCGGTCCCGGGTCACCGTCGCTGATGATGATCAAGTGTTTGACGGATGCATCGGTGCGAACCAATCCGGTCACCGCCATTCGCATCGCCGGATCAAACTCGGGCATGTCACCCGGCGTCATCCGACCGACCGCTGCCAACATGGCGCGACGATTGGGGCCGACTTCCAACATCCCCTTGGATCCGCCCCACAACCACTTGTCGCCGTTCATGGTCCAGTGAACCACACCCGCTTTATCGGCACTGCCGAGTTGCTCGATCGCGGCAATTGAAATCTGCTTTTGCCAATAATTCCCCTGCGCCATTTCGCTGGCGTGCATGATCAGAGCCAACGCCCCAACACCTTGCACCTTGGTGTTCTTGATTTGGAAATCAACCGGCATCGCCTTTTCAAGCTCCGTGCCGGTCCAGCCACCCGCACCCAGCGAATCCGGCCCGCCAATCATCAGCAACCCAGCCCCGAGTTGCTGAGTATTGCGGACCAACATTTCAATTTGGTCATCACTAAACGAGGTAATCGTTTGTGTTGTGTCGCCCGACACTCTGGCCACGCCAGCCAAGATCACCGCGTCGTAAGGCTGCAACTCCGCCAGCGAACCGAAGAGTTGCGTGGTCGGCATCGGCGTCACTTCGATGTTGGAATCACGCAGCGTCGCGATCAGCAATTCGAAGTCGCCAATGTCTTCCGGTCCGTGAATCAAAAGCACACGACCTTTGCCACGGACGTACGTGTACCCGGTCGCGCTGTTGTTCTGCGTCAGCGAGTCGTCTTCATCTTCATCCGCGATGAACTCGGCTTCATAGGTGTAGGCTGCTGGTTGGTCAATTTTGTGCTGCAGCGGAAACACATTCTTGCCCGGTTGCAGCTCGACCGTCTGCTCCAGCAACAATGCTTCTTCGCCGGCAACTTTTTGCTTGACCCTTAGTCGCCCCGTCACGGGTTTGTCTGAGTCGGTCGGCATTGCGCCTTGGCGGTCAACCACGATGCGAGCTTCAAAAGGTTGGCCTTTGCGAATATTACTCGGCAAATCGATCTTCTCAACCAATACC
The DNA here is from genome assembly GCF_000196115.1 of Rhodopirellula baltica SH 1. NCBI lineage: Bacteria > Pseudomonadati > Planctomycetota > Planctomycetia > Pirellulales > Pirellulaceae > Rhodopirellula > Rhodopirellula baltica. The sequence continues at coordinate 6,676,427 of NC_005027.1, read as the reverse complement.
TCTCCGCCGGCCTCTTTCAACACCGGAACCACATCAATCCCGATTCCTGCGTCGACAATGCGACTTCCGATCCGGCGGGCTTCGCCCATGTTCTCGTTACCGTCGGTCACGATCACGATGCGTCGAGACGTGTCCTCGGGCATGGACGCCTGAGCGAGATTGAGTGCCGTTTCCAGGTTGGTCGCGTCAGTACGTTCGAGCAAACTTTCCAGACGACGAATCGGTGGCACGTTGTCGTCGTATGGCGGAATCTCGATCATCGCGTCTCGACCGAAAACGATGATGCCCGCACGGTCACCTCGCGTTGCATTGCGGTGCCGACGAACCGATTCGATCACGTAGTCCAACATCGCCGTCCGTTTTGACGACGGTATGCTCTCGCTTTGATCCAGCACGTACATGACCGTGACCCGATCGCTGGTCCAAACCAGTTGAACTCCGGCCAGTGCCGCAACGATCGCGGTCCAAACAACGGTCCGCACGACCAAAGCAAACACGCGTCGCCATGCACCCAGGACTCGCAAATGCGACCATCCCATCCACCACAGCAATGGCAACGCTATCAACCACCAAAGGTAGTCGGGCGATTCAAAACCGAGGCGAAAAGGAAATGTCACGTCAGAGCCCTGTATGGCTGAAAAAGCGATATGGCTGAATAAGCGATCGTCCACCCGAAATGCCGCGGCTCAGCCAACCGGCTGGCCGTCACATCCCTCGCTCCATCATAACGCAGGATCCAACCGCGGGGTTCCGCGGTTTCGACACGTGTTCGCCAAGCCTGCTCGTCGAGCAATCAGTTTCGCTCTGGCCTCCGCTGGCAAACGTTCGAACGCTAAGTGATCAGACAGCAGGATCAGTAGGAACGGGCTCAGCGGTCGCTGCTTCGGCCGTTTCGGGGTCCGTCTCGGTTCGGTCCCAAAACGTCAGGGCAAAGATGACGAAGATGATCGCTGCCATGATCGCCGGCGACAACCAAAAGTCTTTCCATTGTTCCATCGTTTCCGCCAAGATCCCCGCATCGAGCCCTTCCGGCAACGCTCGCGAAAACATCTGCGTGAAGGATTCCAGGAACGTCAGCGACTCGGATTCGCCGCGAGCGTCAGCCAAAGCTTCCACGTAGGTCGGCGATGACGTGACCTTTTGGCCATAACGTCCAAACGTCAGATTCAACGGAATGAAACCAAACAAGTTTCCGCCCGCCATGATGCGATAACCGAAGAACATCCCGACACCTTGGGTCAAAAACACCAACAACCCTTGAGCTTGACCACGAATGCCGAGTGGAGCCTTTTGGTCGGTGTACATGAACCCGGTCACGAAAAAGAAGTCGTAGCAAATGCCGTGCAGTGCTACCGCAGCCAGCAACATCCAAGTCGTTTGGTCAGGAGCTCCATAGGCGAACAAGGCATAACGCAGCACCCAGCAAGCCATCCCGACGAGGATCATGACTTTCACGCCCAAGCGACGGAAGAAAAACGGGATCAGCAACATGAAGATGATCTCGGACATCTGACCGATCGTCATCGTCGCTGCCGGTTCAGCGAATCCGGTTTGGTTCAAATACGTCGCGGTCATGCCGTAGTAGTAGGCCAACGGAATGCAAATCAGCGTCGAGCAAATCGCGAAGATCGAAAAGTTCCAATCCTTCAGCAACGCAAAGGCATCGACCATGAACAGCGATCGCATGTCCATCGGCTCACCCTTGAGCGGCGGCGGGGTATGCGGCAAAAAGAAACACAACACTCCCAAAGCCAGCGAACTGAATGCACCCAACCAGAAAATGTCGTAGGAAGACGACCAGCCAAAGATTCCGACGGTCAAACCGGCCGCGATCCATCCAATGGTGCCCCACACGCGAATTTTCGGGAAATCGTTTTGACTGGGAATGTTCGAAAACGCGATCGTGTTTCCTAGTCCAAGCGTCGGCATGTAGCACAACAAGTAAGCAAGGATCATCCACACCAACGTTTTGCCGGCGGTGTTCTCTTCGGCTTGGGAAGCGCTGAATGCTTCCGCTTCATAAGTGCCCGCTGCTCGCATCGCATCCGCGGTCTCATTGGCAAACGCCGTTGCACTTTCGGCCATCCCCGGAATCAACAACATGATGCCGCCGCCCACCAACATCAGCACTCCCATCACGCGTTCACTGGCAAAGAAGCGATCGGCGACCAGACCCAGAAACAACGGTGCAAAGATGGCGGCGATGGGAGCAGCTTCGTACGCCCCACCGATGAATGCTCCCAGCAAATTCGAATCCATCGCGGCGGACAAACTCGCAAACCAAGCTCCCCACGCAAAGAATTGCAGGAACATCATCAACGACAACAAAGGAACGATCCAACCGGCGGCGGATTTGGAATTGGATTCTGCGTCTTGCATAGGAGTCGGCACTGGGAAACGAGGCAGGTGGTTTCGAGGTGGGCTGTCCGGCCGCAATCGTCACGTCGACTAGGGAGAAAACGCACCGTGACGACCGCGGATCGGCACATCTTAAGTCAATTCGCCCGAGCCGTGTTTTCACACAGCAGCACTTTATTGGCCGCCGAACCGATGAATTCGACCATCCCATCGCCTGAACTCTTGGAGTGTCTCGGACGCAGAGCAGATTCATCGGCACAGCGGATCCGTACCAACCCAACTTGCAAGCGAGCGGCGATTCTGAGTCCCTTGCCAAAGCACCCCGAGCGTGCAATGGGCTAGTGCAATTCGCGACGCGATGACGCTACTGGCAAACATATTTTTTGGCGAACGGATTGCGACGAACCAAAACACTCGCCCCACACCAGGTGGTTTGTTGCCACCACATGCGTCGGTCGCATTAAACTACGATCGCGATTGTTGCAGTCCCCCTTCTTCTTCCGCCTAGGAACCGCGTCGTGTTGTTTGTCCCCATCTCAACCGACGCCCCCATTTATCACTGGCCGATCGCCACTGTCAGCTTGATCGTTGCCAACGTACTCGCCTTTGCTGTCTGCGTGTGGGGGCTGGTTACCGGAAACATTGAACTCGAGACACTCGAGAGCTTCGCACTGTCCTACGAGACAATCAATCCGATCCAGTGGGTCACCAGTGCCTTTTTGCACGCTGGCCCATTTCACCTGATGGGCAACATGTTCTTTCTGTGGGCATTCGGTTTGATCGTCGAAGGCAAGGTCGGTGCATGGAAGTTTTTGCTGATCTATTTGGGGATCGCTGTCGGCGAATGCGTTGTCGAACAGCTGATGATGCTGGTCCTCGTCGGCGAAGGCTATTCGCTCGGTGCCTCCTCCGCCGTATTCGGCTTGATGACGATTGCCTTGATTTGGGCACCGGAAAACGATGTCGAGTGCGTGCTGATCTTCGGTCTGTTCCTTCTCATCCGAGCACTGGCTTTCGAGCTCAAAGTCGTCACCCTGGCGATGCTGTTTTTGTTCCTGCAAGTCGTCGAGATGTTCTTCGCAGGTTTCTCGGTCTCGTCCGGCTTACTCCATATGCTCGGTGCATTCGTTGGTGCACCCATTGGGCTCTGGATGCTGCACACTGGTCGAGTTGACTGCGAGAACTGGGATGTCATCTCTCGCAACGAATGGCTGCAAGAATACGAGTGGCTGTGTCCGCCTTCGCGTCGTGAAGCCATCCAGCGCGAAGCAGCCATCGCCTACGATCCGGTGGCGGCGGCGTTGGCGAGCAAGCATTCCCAGGTCGACGCAAATTCTGCTTACGCTCAACGCCAATCCCCATCATCCAAGCAACCCAAAACCAAACGTGGATTCCTTGGCAAGAGAAAGCGTGGCGTCAATGATGCCGCAGCTGCGGCGCAGGCTGCCATGACTGCGTCACAGTCACACCCTGAGTTCAACCGATTGTCGATGCTGCTACGACAAGCCATCGCGAGCGGTAGCTTGAGCGTTGCGAATTCGCATTTCGCTCGCTTGGACCAGCTGTCGATCGCGAGAGGATTGTCAGACAAAACCCTCTTTGATCTAGCAAAGCTTTACGCCGCCGCCAAACAATTCGTTCCCGCGGTGGGTCCACTGCAAATCATCGCAGACCGTGACGGAGCGTTCGCAAACGAGGCACGACTGCGTTTGGCTCAAATTCAATTGAAAGTCCTGAGAAGAGCCGATCTCGCAATCGATTCTTTGAATCAAATCCATGTTGACGAGAAAAGGCCGAGCGAGTCTCACCAAAAGATTGTCGCCCGCAGAGACCAATTGCTTGCGATGTGCCGGGCAGCAGCCACTCCACAGTGACGTTTTACCGAGACCCAGATGGGCCCCGCATTGCAAACCGGGTTTCACCCAGAATTCGCTTGGCACATCCAATCGAAGCTGTGAGCAACCGGTGATGCCGGACTGTCCTCAGCCGCACCAGCAATTCGAGCTGAACGATTCGCTGCAATTGATTGCGGTCAACTCCGTTTCACGGAATGCCGATGACAACCAAAGGCCGGTTGCAACGACGAGGTGGAGTTTGCCGTTGGCACGGACAGGACGTAGTGGGCTGGGACGAGCCTAACCATCTCATGCACAGACTGCCCAACTTCACTGCGTCACGGGTGGAAGCAGGATCGCTGGCCACAGACGAGTTTCACAAACATCACTTCGAATGGATTCGGACCATGCCACCCAAAGAACTGATGGACCTATTGAACAGTCACCGCAAGCAAAACCTGCGGAACCTGTTTCATAGTGCTGAAATCCGTTTCAAATCGGGCATATCCACTGCAGAAACAACAAGGCTTCAACTCGAGAGCCGAGATATCCGGCGTAACGCCGAACGAACGTCCGGGCGAGGCTCGCATGATTCCCAGGAAAAACATGGGTTTGTTGTTCGCATGCTTGAGACCGCCACCGGTGTGGGGGCGTCAGACCTGAAGGCTATTCTACCCAGCGTGCTGGACCCAAGCATCCTTTCCAACATCGCCCCGTTCGTTGGGATCGTCCGCGCGGGCGAGCGACTGATCCAACACATTCGCGATTTCTACGGAACGGCCTTGCAGCGGTACAGATCCATTCGCGCTGTTGCGGCACTTCATGGTGGCGACGCACGAGCGGCCGGGGAGGCGGTCAAGAAGATGCTGCAGAAAGCGCTCGTTGCAAGCGCACTTGATATTGGCAGAACGGCCAGCCAGTTCACTGTTGGTCTTGCATCGGCTTGCATCGACGGCGGAATGGTGGTGAATTTGATTGCCAGTGTGCAGAAGCTGATCCAACGGCTTGTCTTGATCGGTTTGGACATCTCCGAAAGAGATGCGGCGATGACTTACCTGAGAAACGGCCAGTTTGACCGGGGGGTTTTTGAAAAGTCACCTTTGTTGGGGTGTTACTACCTGACCTGTTCCAACACGTCGGACATCGTTGGTCTGCTGGCCGCACCCGGTGGCGACGAAGACTGGATGAGTAAGGTCGAAAAGTCCAAGAAATACATCGACCCTCTGCTCGCGTCAGCTCGCGAACAAATCCAGAAATCCAGACTTGAGGTCGTCGGCATTCCGTGCGGCCTCGTCAAAGCCGCTTAGCCAGCCAACACGGAGCGGACGCCGAGCGTTCTTGCAGCGGTATCATCCATCGCTCGGGTGAGCCCACAAATGGACCGCGTCGGAGTTCGTTCCTTCTTCAATAGGGCACCTTTGTGCTTCGGCTTATCAGTCAAGCCGACCTTCCAAATCGCTCATGACGTTCGCCCAGACTTCATCCTGCTGATGCAAGCATTTCGTTGCAATCGGCCGATGACCAGGACATACTTTTAAAAGACAAACTGTCATTTGAGCGCCGGCTGGTAAGGAACCGGACTCAAGTCGAATGTCGGGCGAAACGCGTCTTCAAATGCTTGCTAGCCGCGTTCCAATCGGCAACAGCGGATGCATCCTCTTGAGCATGCGGGCATGAATGGAACAGTCATCGGTTTTAGCGTCGTTCTCGGGCTAGTTGCTGGCGGGTTGGTTTGGTGGATCAAACGTTCTATTGCAGGAGCGCTGGTGGTCCCCGTTTTCGCAGTGGCCTTTGTTGTCCTGGCTCTGCCGCCTACGCCTACGCCCACGACGATTGGACCACCACGAAGCTTTTCTAGGCCAGAGCGGGTGTCACCGGAAATTCAGGACAACTCACCGGCGATGGCTCAGCTGTCCGCCTTTCGCCCGATCGAAGTTGCTGACAAAGGCTATGTTGCATCAGACGCATGCAGGGAATGCCATCCACAGAATCATGCGACCTGGTTCGATTCATACCATCGCACGATGACTCAAGTCGCCGATCCTGAAGTGCTGTTGGGCGACTTCGATGGTGTGAAGCTGTCAGAAAATGGGCGAGACTATTACCTGACAGAAGGCCGCGACGTTTGTTGGGTCGAAATGCTGGATCCGGCTGCCATACCAGGGACGGTTGCGGCATCCCAACGCGTTCGAAGTCCCATCGTATTGGCGACCGGTTCACACCACATGCAGGCCTATTGGTTTCCGATGGGCGTGCAGCGTACTTTGGGCATCCTACCCTTTGTCTTTCTGAACGAGACGCAAGAATGGGTCCCGAGATCGGCTGCGTTTTTGCAACCAGCTGACCATGGCGTTTCACACGAGATTGGACGTTGGAATTCCGCCTGTAGCCAATGTCATTCCACGCACCCTCAAAAACGCGAAATGAGCGTCGGCGAGTGGGATACCCGAGTGGCTGAGTTTGGAATCAGTTGCGAGGCTTGTCACGGACCTGGACAACAACACATCGCCCACCATCGAGAGTTGATTGGTGAGCAAGCCGAGGACGTCGTCTTATCAAACGATCCCATCGTCAATCCCGATACTTTGTCACACGTCCGGTCGTCCCAAGTGTGTGGACAGTGCCATTCGGTGATGACACTCAAGGGCGACCCGAACCGAATCAACATCCACGGCGTCTCTTACCCACCGGGATCTGACCTGCGTGAGTCATTCGATGTATGGCATCTTCACAGCCTCGAGATGAAGGAACTGCTAAAGAATGAAGCCATTCGCGACCGCGTCGTCCGCACCAATGAAGGAACGTTCTACTCCGACGGAATGGTCCGAGTCTCAGGACGGGAATACACGTCGCTGGAACAATCAGGTTGCTTCCAACGCGGTGAGATGGGCTGCCTGTCGTGCCACCAACTCCATCAATTCCCCGACGACACACGCAGTCGCACAAAGTGGGCCAACGACCAATTGAAGCCCAGTGCGATCGGAAACGATGCCTGCCTACAGTGCCATGATCAACAGCAGTACTCGACATCTCATACGCATCACGCGGCGGATTCAACAGGATCGAATTGCTACAACTGCCACATGCCACACACCGCATATGGACTACTTAAAGCAATCCGCAATCACACGATTAGCATTCCCGACTTGAAGCAAGACTTGGCTGCCAAACGCCCCAACGCGTGCAACCAATGTCATTTAGACAAGACGATGAAATGGACAGCAACTCATCTGAGCGACTGGTATTCGATCGATGCACCGGAACTGGACGCTGACCAATCGGAAGTCGCGGCTTCCATTTTGTGGCTGCTGAAAGGCGATGCCGCCAACCGGGCGCTCGCGGCATGGACGATGGGCTGGACGGACGCGCAAGCTACGTCAGGCAACGATTGGCAATCGATCTACCTCGCTCAACTCTTAAACGATCCTTATCGTGCGATTCGACTGATCGCCCGACGTTCGTTGCAAACGCTACCGCGTCTCGCTGAACTGGAAATGATGCCGCCCGGATCGGATACCGAACGTGGCGAGGCGATCCGTTCCATCATCGCGGCTTGGGACCAGAATCAGCACTCGGCCAATCCAGCACTGTTGCTCGGCCCCCAAAACACCGTCCAAACGAAGCAGATTGATTCGCTGATAAAACAGCGGGACAACACACCAATGACGCTGACCGAATAGCGGAAGGCGCATTGAACCATCGCTTGAACGGAGTCGCTATGAACTCTGTGTCATCGTCGAAAAAACCAGAAGATGGCTGCATCTCGAGACCACATCGCACGCTCCCCAAAGACAGCTAGCGAGTGACGCCCTAACGGCGCGACCGGGGTGCCTTCAATAGCAGCCGCAATGTGTGCTGCACTTTTTCTCGATGCAGTGCGTCGCCGTATGTTTGGCGGCCTGCCTTGGTCGCCAAGCACGGATGAATCACGAGACGAAGTTGCGTTGCATTTCTCGACGGAACAGTTGAGACAACTGTTCTACTCTGGCGCAATCAATTGGACACCCTCTAGTAATCGTCGTCATAGCGAACACAGACCCCCATGGATTCTGAGCAGCTCGACTTTCGCATTTTCAAGCAACAGGACACAGGAAAGAATGAGTCCGCTGCTTGGCACCTCACCGATCGAATTTTCTACAGGTCAATGCGTTACGAGCGGCGGAGCTCACTCTTGCTCGGCTCGCGTTTTCAAACTCCTGTCCATAATTTCAGCCCGCGGTCTTTTGGCATGAAGTTCACTTCTTTCTTGGTCTGTTCGCTCTTACTTGTTTCACTTCAGAACGCGTCGCGAGCGGCCGTTGTTTTCACTGACGATTTCAGTTCGGATCCAGCTACCAACGGTTGGACAGAACTAAGTTCAGCAGCCGATACCGCCACTGGACTAATTGAGTCGGACGGTAGCTCGGCAGTACTTCGGAAAACCGGAGGCTCGAGCCGGATCACGTTGACGATCAGTCGAACCATCAGCTCGGTTGGCTTCGAAGACATACTTGTTGACTTCACTGCCTTTCAATCGCTGACCGGCTATGAGAATGATGACTTCATACGCATTGAATATAATAGTGGATCGGGTTTTGTGACGCTGCTACAGGACAATGAGGTTTGGACCGGCGTAAACAACATTTCCGGTGATGGAACGTCTGGTAATGACGGAAATGTTACACCAACCTCGATTTCGACAATCGCGCTGGGTGCAGATGCCAACGAAAACGTGTCTTTGCAATTCAGACTAACAGCTGACCTCAATGCGACGACTGAAGACGTTTTTTTCGATAGTTTTACTGTTAGCGGTACCGCTACAGCGGTTCCCGAACCGAGTTCGTTGGCATTTCTAAGTATTCTAGGATTGGGAATCGCGAAGACCAATTTCCGCGTGAGACGCTTCATTTAAGTTGACATTTCGATGCCAACGAAATGAACGCATTACCACAACGCGGAGCGTTGCACTCCGCCTACCTAGTACTACAGCGCTAACTGGTGTTGTAGAGGGCCGGGCTTTTCGCTGAGAATAGCAGCTGGAGATTTTGTTTGCTGCACGGAGAGCTTGGCATGGATGTCGCTGAACTGGAACAACTCGAAGATCGGTTAAATGCTTACTTGGCTCGCTTTGGCGATTGTTTTCGACGAAGCGACACGAGGGCTCATTTGACGACCTATGTCCGTGGTCAACTTTCCGACCTGGACGCCAAGAGTGTGGAGCCGATTGCGTTGCAAGCCGGTACACCGGTGCGAACCTTGCAGGAATTTATCGCCCAGCATCGGTGGGACGAAGATGGACTTCGCAGGAGGCTGATCCACATCGTCCGTGATGAGCATGTCAACAAGAACACTGTCGCGATCATTGACGAAACCAGCGACGTCAAGAAGGGCGACAAAACGCCTGGCGTGCAACGACAGTGGTGCGGCAAAGTCGGCAAGCAGGAGAACTGTATCGTCACGGTTCATCTGGCTGCGGCGAACGAAGACTTTCACTGCATGGTCGATGGTGAACTGTTCCTCCCCGAGAGCTGGAGTAACGACCGCGAGCGTTGTGCCGCCGCCGGCATTCCCGATGAGATGGTCTATCGCCCCAAGTGGCAGATCGCGTTGGAATTGCTTGATCGCAGTAAGGAGGAGGGGATTGAATATCCTTGGCTAACCGCTGACGAAGGCTACGGCGGTAAACCTGGATTCCTGGAAGCTCTTGCCGACCGCGATCAGAAGTTTGTGCTTGAAGTGCCGCGAACGTTTTCGGTTTGGGAGAAGCATCCCGAAGTGACCGAGCAGCCCTATCGCAAGGGCGGCCGCGGCCGAGGTCGCAAGACACCCCGCGTCAAGAGCGGGGAAAGTTCGCCGCGAAGTGTTGAAACAGTGTTCTGGCACGGCGAAGCGATGAAAGCGAAACGCTGGAAACGCTACCGCGTCAAAGACGGCGAGAAAGGTCCCATCATCTGGGAAGCCAAGCGGGTTCGCGTCACACTCAAAGGCAGCGACGGACTACCGGGGCTGTCTCTGTGGTTGGTGGTCGCGAGAAACGTGCTTGACGGCGAACTGAAATTCTTCGTCAGCAACGCGAGCGAGTTCGCTTCGATGGCGATGCTGCTACAGGTTGCGTTTCAGCGATGGCGAGTGGAACGTTGTTTCGAGGATCAGAAACAAGAGGTCGGCTTAGACTGTTACGAGGGGCGCCGATATTTGGGTCTGAAACGCCACTTGATCATCACGTCGTTGAGCTATCTGTTTCTTTCGCAAACCTGCCAGCAGGAGCGGGAAAAAAAATCCGGAGTGGACAATTCAGCAAATTCGCGACGCGGTCGACGCAATCGTTGTCAGCTGGTCACTCCCTCGTGAGAGTCGTCGCATGTTGCTTGATCAGGTCGCCTCACGGATCAACTACCATCAATCACGCAACGTAGCGGCTCGCATCAGCCATACGCAAACGAAGCTCGACAGATACGCCGAACTCGGTATCGACCCCGAAAGCATCACACGATGCCGATGGCCCAAAACTTAGCGCTGTAGTATTAGTAGTTGATCTGAGCCCCGGAAGAATCAGGCCACTCTTGAGACGTGCTGACCTTCTTCTCAACGCCAGACGCTAATGACTGGCAAGCCTGCTACGGTGGTGCCCGTGGTGGGTGGGCCGTAGATGGTTGGGTTGGATGGGGCTAGTTCGGTGGCCCGCATTCCTGATTGCAGTGATGAACGTGGACGTTCTCTGGTTGCCAAGGTCGCTGCGGCGATTTGGTCAGCTCCAGTGGTGATCGGCTGAATCGGCGCGTTGGAGTCGATCGGACGCAGACGCGATGCGATTTCTGGACGGATGTTGGAGGTCGACGCCAGCGATTGTGCTTGAGGTGCCAACTGGCCGACTGGTTCGTACTGGACGACTTGGTCGTTCTGCATCCGCAACGTTCGCTCGGGAACTTGAACGAGCTTCGTCTCTGGTTCCCATTTCACGCGAGTTTCGGTTTGATGAACAACCTCCGAGCGTGCTTCCCAACGGGTTTCGGGTACGTGCCGGTAGGCCACGGTTGGCTGACGGAACGGATTCCAACGACCTTCCAAATGCGGACGCAGCATCATTGTGGTCACGGGGACGTAGGATGTGCGAGCAACGGGTTTGGTTTCGACAACCGCTTTGGGTGTGTAAACCGTTTGCTCGCGAGTCTTCATTTGGACTTCGCTGACCGGACGCTGGACCTGACGAATTTGCTTCCGGTACACAATTCCGGTCGCTGGATCGGCGTGCAATTCACCGCCTTCCTGAGCGGTGACCGACGTGGTCAGGGACATCAATGCCCCCGCGACCAAAACGCCAACAATGAACTGGTTCGTCCGATTGGAATTCCGCATGACAATCCTTCGTCTGCAGGTGGGATCGGGCATGGCAAGGCCGCCCCAAGAAAAGTAGTTTGCCGAAATTAGAATTCGGTGACACGCTCACCGCCCTTGCAGTCAAACTTTTGAAACCCCAAGAAGCCCTCCATGATCACCCCGGATATCTTGCCTATCTTGCGCTGTCCCTCAAACGGCGGTCAGCTCACACTGGCGGACGAATCCCTCATCCAGAGGGTCAATCAAGCGATCCGCGACGGCAACGCGCGTGATCAATTGGATGAACGCGTGACGGATCCAATCGAAGGCGGTTTGATCAACTCACCAGCCGATCGACTATATCCCATTCGTGGCGGAATCCCGACATTGATCGTCGATGAGGCGATTGGGCTGACGGGAATCAGCGAAGCGGAGTGAAGGACGGAGCGGCGTTTGGAGCTTTGGAGCTCAGAGAAAAAGACGCGAGGGCATTCAACATTAGCCGCAGTGCGTCAGCACCGGCTTCTACAACGCAACCGGTCCGAACGGATACCGACTCGGCATCGACGGACTTGGAAGTCCATCGTACGGTCACGTCACCTCGGACCAGTTTGTAACCGATCTAATAAAAAAGCGGAGCCGCTTGGGCTCCGCTTGCTGAATCATTTCCAACCTGAATTCGGCGATCAGCCGGTGATTCGCTTGGCGAACAAAGGACCGCCGTACTGAGCGGCGTCGCCCAACAATTCTTCGATGCGAAGCAATTGGTTGTATTTGGCCATCCGGTCACTACGACTTGCCGACCCAGTCTTGATCTGACCAGTCGACATGGCAACGGCCAAGTCAGCGATGGTCGAATCTTCTGTTTCACCACTGCGGTGGCTGCTGATGGAGGTGTAACCGTTGCGATGAGCGAGCTGGATCGCGTCGATGGTTTCGGTCATCGTTCCGATTTGGTTGACCTTGATCAAGATGCTGTTGGCGATCCCTTCGTCGATACCGCGTTGCAAACGTTCGACGTTGGTTACGAACAAGTCGTCGCCAACCAGTTGAACCTTGTCGCCGATCTTGGTGGTCAGTTTCTTCCAAGTTTCCCAGTCGTCTTCATCGCATCCGTCTTCGATGCTGCAGATCGGGTACTTGTCGCACCAACCGGCCAAGAAGTCGACCATTTCATCGCCGGACATTTGGTTGTTGTCCAACGAGTACTTGCCGGATGACTTGTCGTAGAACTCAGTCGAAGCCGCGTCCAAGGCGATCCAGACTTGTTCGCCAGCTTTGTAGCCAGCCTTGTCGATCGCGGTCATGATCACATCGAGAGCTTCTTGGTTGCTCTTCAAGTCAGGTGCGAAACCGCCTTCATCGCCAACCGCGGTGCTGTAACCCTTGTCCGACAGAACCTTCTTCAGGTTGTGGAAGATTTCAGTTCCGCAACGCAGAGCATCGCTGAAGCGTTCAAAGCCCAATGGCATGACCATGAACTCTTGGATGTCGACGCCGTTATCAGCGTGCTCACCACCGTTGATGATGTTCATCATCGGGGCAGGCAACATGCGAGCGCCAGCACCACCGAGGTAGCGGAACAAGGGCTGGTTGGTCGAAGCGGCCGCTGCGTGAGCGACGGCCAACGAAACGCCGAGAATGGCGTTAGCACCAAGTTCTTTTTTGTTAGGTGTGCCATCCAGTTCAATCATCGCTTGGTCAACCGCAGCTTGATCGGTTGCGTCCATGCCTTCCAAGGCATCGGCGATTTTTGTGTTGACGTTCTTGACAGCGGTTGTGACGCCTTTGCCCATGAAGACGGACTTGTCACCGTCTCGCAGTTCCCAGGCTTCGTGCATCCCGGTGCTGGCTCCGCTGGGCACGGCAGCGCGACCGGCGGCACCGTCCATCAATGTGACTTCGCACTCGACGGTGGGGTTGCCGCGGCTGTCCAAGATTTGCCGAGCGTGAATCGATTCGATCAGTGTCATGGGTTCACTATGAGATTGAGGGGGAACGAAATTCGGCTCAATAGAGGGCCGCAAAATTTGATTTGGAAAAGGCGGACGTTGTCCGATCGGGCGGTATTCTGTCCAATGCCCCGGAAACTGACCACCCGGCACCGATTCCCTGCGTTTTTCACCGGTTTTGAGCCGTCTTTCCCGCCTTCTTCCTCCATCTTCTTTTTTCGCTGTCATGTTCACCGGTCTCGTCGAATCCGTTGGTCAACTTTCTGCTGTCGTGGAACAACCGCCCGGCAGACGTCTGGTGATCACCGCCCCCTCCTTCCGTGACGACGATCCGGCTCGCGACGTGAAGCTCGGCGACAGCATCGCGATCAACGGTTGTTGCCTGACCGTTGTCGAAATTGACGGCGACAAGCTGTCCTTCGAAGCTGGCGAAGAAACGCTCAGCCGAACCAATCTCGGCGAACTGACGGCCGAGTCCACCGTCAACCTCGAACGATCGCTTGCGGTCGGAGATCGAATGGGCGGCCACTACGTCACCGGTCACGTCGATTGCGTCGGTCAGCTGATCGAACGAATCGATGATCCACCGTGGGCAAACTTGAAATTCTCGGTTCCCGCCCCGTACCCGCGACAGATTGTTGCCAAGGGAAGCATCACGGTTGATGGGATCAGTCTCACGGTCGTCGATGTCGGGGAAGACTATTTTACGGTTGCCTTGATCCCTCACACTCTCGACGCAACCACCTTGGGACGTCGCCGAGTCGGCGACCACATCAATTTAGAAACTGACTTGTTAGCCAAATACGTGCAACGAACTTTGCAATTTGGAAACGCAAGCGACCCACCGAGTGCCGGCAAAGCTGGGTCATCCCCAAACACACCTTGGAGTCCACAATCATGAGTGAAGCGTCCGACCCCAATCGCCCCAACGCTCGACCGAATCCGCCCGCTCGCCCGAGCAATGTCTCTCGTGGTTCACGGCAAACGGCCACCTACCTTTCCAAGCGACTGACCGCCGCTGGATTGCGTCCGGTATCGAAGTACGGCCAGAACTTTTTGATTGACTTGAATCTGGTCGAGCTGATCGCCCGTTCCGCAGAAATTGGTCCGAGCGATATTGTTCTTGAAATCGGCACAGGTGTTGGCTCACTGACGTCGATCATGGCATCGCAAGCTGGTGCGATCCTGACGGTTGAGATTGATCAGAACCTCTTCCAACTCGCGTCCGAGGAACTGGCTCCGTTCCCACACGTGAAAATGATCCAGGGCGACGCGCTGAAAAATAAGAGCACGTTCCGTGATGACATCATGGAATCGATCCGCGAAGCCAAGTCGCGTTTGCCCGATGACAGCAAGTTCATGTTGGTCGCGAACTTGCCGTACAACGTCGCGACTCCAATCGTCAGCAATCTGCTGCACCAAGATCCGCCGCCAGATCGCATTGTGGTCACGATCCAAAAGGAGCTTGGCGAACGCATGGTCGCCGGTCCAGGATCGAAGGACTACGGCGCGCTCAGCATCTGGATCCAAGCCACCTGCCGTGCCGAGATCGTCCGCATACTCCCGCCGACCGTGTTCTGGCCCCGGCCCAAAGTTGACTCGGCAATCGTGCGACTCGACGTCGATCACGAACGGGGAAATGCAATTCCGGATCTCAAGTATTTCCATCAAACCGTTCGGGCGTTGTTCTTCCACCGTCGCAAATTCTTGCGAAGCGTTGTGATCAGCGCAATGAAGGGACGCCTCGACAAACCTGCAATCGACGAGATCCTCGGACGGCTTGGCCACGGCGAAACCGCTCGCGCCGAGGAACTGAACCTGGAACAAATTTCCGATTTGGTGGAAGCGCTTCGTCAGGCGGAATTGGCGAACGAATGAGATCGTAGGAACCGAATTCGCGTTCAATCAGCGCTGCCGAGCGTGGACGAACGGTGCTTGCCAACTCGGTGCGAGCGAGGCGTCGTCGATGTTCACGCCTGCTTCCGGGCGACCGTCATGATTGACCAACGGATGGTCCACCAGTTGGTTCAAAGACTCACCCGGGATGAAGCGAACGCGGCCATCTTCGTAGAGAACGTTGATCCCGCGGCCGCCGTGGCTGATCAATCCGTCCTGCGACGGCGAAGCAGCTCGAGCCCAACCTTCTTCGTCGACCACACGATCCACAACCTTCATCACCGCCGCGTCACTCATCACAGCAAATGATGAACGCCCCTGGAAACGTGGAGATGCAAACTCTTCGCCATCACGAACGCCGAGTGTGTAGGCGTAGTGTCCACCAGCGGTTTGTTGAAGCCACTGCAAACGCGCGATCGCTCGCTGCCATGCCGCTTGCTCTTCGACAGTGGTCGCGCCGGCGGCAGCGAAATGATTCAAATCACGAGCGGCTTCGTCGAGCATTCGAAGCGTAACCATCGTGGGCACTTCTTCCGCGGCACGTTCGGATACGAAGTTGCCGTCTTCTGGGTGCAATCCGCCAGCGGACCAAAAATCGGTGGAACGAATCGAAGGGCAAAGTGTTGACCGCGAATCCATCATCAATCCGGCCGCATGCAACCGTGGTGCGTAGACACCCGCAAATGCTTGATACCCGGTCGATTCGACGGAAGGCAAACGTGCCTCCGCGTTGCGAGTGACGTACTGAGTCATCGCCATACCAAGTTGCCGCAAATTGTCCTGACAAGCGTTTTTGCGAGCCATGAAGCGACCTTCCACCATCGACGGCAATGCGATCGCCAACAGGATGCAAGCGGCTGTGGCCGACCCCACCCAATCTCGCCAGGTCCACGCAAGAGAATCAGATCCTTCCAAAACCGGTGACATTTTCGACGCCACTGGCGCGGACACTTTGGATTCCGCAGGTGTGCTCGCCTGATCAGGTTCGGTGCCGGGCATCGGCGGGAGTGGCGGCAGCGCGTCGAGCGTTCGAGCAACCAAGTCGGAGGGCGGCGGTTCGACGATTTCACAATCGTCATGAAGTGGCCCAAGTTTGCGTTCTAAATCCGCCAGCATTTCTCTGGCTTCAGGACTTTCCCGCAACAGTTTCTCGACCCGCTGCATTTCGTCCGCTTCAAGCGCGCCTAGCAGATATCCAAGAAGATCTTCTTGCATCACAAAGGACGTTGCGTAAGCGGAAAAAGAAACGCGAGAAATGGAGGCTGACTTGGAACCGATCCAAGATGCATAGCCTGGACGGCATCGGCCGCGGCTTGCGTCGTAACAACCAAGGCAAACGCCATTGGCCATCGCTGGTGCGCCAGACCGAGCACATCACCCGGTGGCTATCTGACGAGACAGTTCTCGGATCGGTTCAAAATATGATTACGCCCGCGACGGGGCGAGTGTTCGGGCAGGTCCGGTGCGAACAGCTTCGCACTCCATGCTCGTGGAAAACAAACTGTCCACTCGCGACCGGTCCAATACCTAATCAGTCAGACGAAAGGATTCCTTCCATGGTTCACACGAACCTTGCGGCCGGCGCAGAAAAAAAGCGGCCCCGAGGCGCCGCTTGTGTCCAATCCGCAGCCAAAACGCCGCGAAAGATGAGTTTTCGCGATCAGACGCCCGGTTGTTCTTCCGCGTCGCGTTCACCGTCGTGACTGTCGTCCCAAAGGCCGCTCAAGCGATTGACGGCGGCGTGCAAACGACTTTTGACGGTCCCAACGGGAATCCCCAAAATCTCAGCTGCTTCGCGATATTTCAGGCCTTGGTAGTAGACCAATTCGACCACTTGTTGCATTGGCTCGCCGAGCGATTCGACGGCGTGATGCACCCAGCGCCCGTTTTCTTCCTTCGATGCAGCAGCCAACGGATCCGTGATCGCCCCTTCGAGCTTTTCGGACCAGCTACCGCCACGATCATCTTCTTGACCGTTCGCGGGGCGGTCCAAACTGACCATTCGGTGCCGCTTGTTACGACGCTGCACATCGATCGCTTGGTTGGTAGCGATCGCATACAGCCAAGGTCGAAAACGGCGGGTCAAATCAAACTGGTTGCACTTCAGGTGAACCTGCAGAAAAGTACCCTGGAAGGCATCTTCAGCCATTTCAGCGTTGCCGATGTAGCGACGCAGATACGCGTAGATCTCGCGTTCATATCGCCGCATCAGGGCTTCGTAAATATCGCGACGACCGCTGGTGCGATATTTCGCAACCAATTGCTCGTCGGTTTGATCAGCGATGGATTCGCTGGTGAAAACGTTTCCCGAATCCACCTTCGAATCAGCGACCGCTGCGGAAGTTGAAAAGTTCATGGGGGATCGATCACAAAGGAGTATGAGTAGCACCCAGTCTACTTAGAAATGCGTTGCGTCAGGCGATGAACCGCCAAAACAAACTCACATTCACAGAGACGAGTGATGATGAGGGCAACCGCCAAGGCAACTTCAAACGCCCTTAAAAGGCATCAAGGGAAACCTGCACCACGTGCGTATTATCGCGGTTTCGCCCGATTTGTCAAAGTCATCTTCGCGTTGAATTCACATCCTGCCTCTTTGGCAGGGAGCGAATCCAGGGCTCTATAGGGGCAATTCGTGTTCCAGTCCACTTGGAATCGTTGTGTCAATCGCTCGGGTTGGTCCGATTGTTCCGGAATTACCGAATGTTTGCTGGAAGTTGTGCCGATAACTCCGCCTGGAACGGTTTCTTCGTTCGAGTTTGAACTCCTTTTCCGCGGTGTTGCCCCCAATTTGGCGGCAGGCTTCCCCGGAAACGCTTTCAACCTCGGTCCACGGCGGAACGGTCCACAACGGCGGGGTCGCCGGATGCGAAATCCTTTGGAGCATTCAGCAACCCAACAGCCACAGGACATTTTATGGCTGGGCGTTCTCGCGTGAGCGGGACCCCCGGGGGGATTTTGGGGTCTTTGTGACCGCGGAGACGATTGCAATGCGACGAATTGCCAGGCAAAGAAACGAGCAACCCATGATGGCCCAGACCCCCGATCCCCAAATCAAACCCGGACCCAACCAAAGAACCGGACTGCGTGTGACCCTTGAGGACAATGGGATGACGGAATCATTCAGCGAAAGCGTGACGGTTAAATTACGAAAGCTTCGTGACCTGGTCTGTGGTGGCTTGATTGCCGTCGCAGTTGCCACGCCAGTCGCTGCAGCACCACCCACCGCGGGTGATGAAATGGACTACGAGGCGAGTGGCTTCATGCTACCGCCCGGTGTTCAACCAGCAGGGATGGTCGACGGCATGCCTGCCATGTCGATGCCACCAGGCTCCATGCCGGGTGCACAATCGATCGCCACGACCTTGCCATCGGCTCCGCTGATGATGCCGGGTGGATATGGCTCTGCTGGTTACGCTCCAGGCGGTTACCCGCAAGCCGCCTACGCACCTGCTGGCGTCATGCCAGTTGGTTACCAAGGCGGTGGTTTCCTCGGCGGTGGCTACGCAGCCGGATGCGACACGATGAGCTGCGGATGCGGCGACTCGGGTTGCACCAGTGGAGAATGCGGCAGCAACTTCCGCGGCCTATTGCCTGCTGTGATGGGCGATTGCTGTGGATCATGCGGCGGTGGCGGATGCGGTGCCTGCGGTGGATTGGGCTCGTGCCTGACCAACGGCTCACTCGGCCAGGGCGGATTGCTTGGAAGCCTCAATGAGTGCGGCCCCGGCAGCACCGACTTCGGCATCCTGGCAGCACACATCGGCGGCGGCTTGGCCGGTCTAGCCGAAGCTCTGCGACCTTATTCTGAAGCCGGTAAATCAGCCCAACGCTGGTACGACGTATCGGTCGAAGGATTGTTCCTGACACAGGAGCTCGATGGGTTCGCCGATGGTCGTGTCTTGACCAACGACGGGACCACCGGAACGCCAAATGTTGCTGACAATCCAGTGCTGACCCAGGATGACTTGGGCGACGATGACCTGGAAGCCGGAGCTCGCATCTCGTTCGCACTGATCTTCGGTGCCGGCTCGAATGTCGAGTTCACCTTCATGGGCGGCCAAGAATGGGGCGGCTCCGCCTCGGCATCTGACCCAGGCGGAAACTTGACTTCGGTTTATTCCGGTTTCGGCACCACGCCGGCAGGCGGATACGCCAACCTGTCAAACTTCCAATCGATCACTTCCGAAGCGGAATTCGACAGTTACGAAATCAACTACCGTCGTCGAACCGTCGGACCGTACGGACGATTCCAAGGCTCTTGGTTGCTCGGCCTCCGACACGTGGTTTTCGACAACCGATACGCTTTCAACGGCTCCGAAACCTCCAGCACCATCGCTGACTTCCAACAAAGCTTCGACATTGAAAACCGATACTTTGGTCCTCAAGCCGGCGTCGACCTTTGGTGGAACGCTCGCCCCGGAATTCAACTGGGTGCCGAAGTCAAAGGGGCATGGGTTCAGAACGACTTCGGTCAAACCTCGTCGATCGGAATCACCCCCGGTGCATTGAACACGTTTGAATCGGGCGGACAAGACGGTGCCTTCATCTTGGATTTCCAAGCAACCGGTATCTACCGATTCTCGCACTCGTTGTCGCTGCGTGGTTCGTATCACCTGCTGACAATCGATGACGTCTACGCCGCTCCGCTGGACAACAGCTTCATCGACGACTTCGCAACCAACGGGGCCGGTGTCTCAGCACCAAGCACCTCGGAAACGTCGCTGACACTGAACGGTTTCGCAGCAGGTTTTGAATACATGTGGTGATCCGTTCGGCGGTCAATCGCCAAACAATCACTCTCTGAAAATCTCACACAGGGGATCGGCCATCGGGTCGGTCCCCTGTTTGCGTTGCCCAGTTTCCCTGGGAACGCTAATCTTGCGTCATGGATGCCATCACAAAAGATCTGACCGCCGCACAAGCCGAAGCGGTCCAGCACATCGACGGACCTCTGCTGATTATCGCCGGCCCCGGTAGCGGTAAGACACGCGTCGTCACCCACCGCATCGCGTACATGCTGCAAAGCGGGATTCGCCCGTGGCAAATCGCGGCTCTGACGTTCACCAATAAAGCCGCCGATGAAATGCGGTCGCGAGTCAATTTGCTCGCCCCCAACCAACCGGTTTGGATGGGAACGTTTCACCGTTTCTGTGCGCAGCAACTTCGGCGTTACGCACCAATGGTCGGACTGGCCGAGAACTACTCGATTTACGATTCGTCCGATTCCAAATCCGCGATGAAACGCGCGATCACAGCGGCGGGCGTTTCAACAAGCCACACATCGCCCGAGCAAATCGCATCGGCGATTTCCAATGCCAAGAACCGGCTGATCACTCCCGAGATCATGGCCCAGCAAACGGGTCGCGCCGGTGACACCGTCGCGGCAAAGGTTTACCCGGTCTATCAACAGCAACTGCTGACCGCCAACGCGGTTGACTTCGATGACTTGCTTTTCCACTTCGCTCGGTTGCTGCGGGAGAACCCCGAGGTGCGATCGAACCTCGATGAGAAACTCAAGTACATCATGGTTGACGAGTACCAAGACACGAACTTGGCTCAGTACGCCATTGTCCGCGCGCTCTCGGTCGACCACCCCAACCTCGCCGTGACGGGTGACCCCGACCAATCGGTCTACGGATGGCGAGGCGCCGACCTCAACAACATTTTAGATTTCGAAAAGGATTACCCGGCGGTCAAAACGGTTCGGCTGGAACAAAACTATCGCAGCACACCCGAAATCCTTCGCGTCGCCGATCAACTGATTCGGCACAATCGACGTCGCAAACAAAAGAACCTGTTCACCGACAACCCGACCGGCGAAGCAGTCACGCTGCGACAGTACGAGGACGGTTACAAAGAAGCCGACGGCATTGCCGATGAGATCGCCAACCAAATGATCGCCGGCAACGCCGAACCTCGCGACTTTGCGATCATGTGCCGGATGAACGCACTGACTCGGTCGATCGAACATGCCCTGCGGAATCGCGGCATCCCGTATCAAATCGTCAACGGTCTGGAGTTCTATCAACGGAAAGAGATCAAGGATCTGCTGGCCTATCTGCACCTGATCAACAACCCTCGTCACGATGTCGCGTTCCAACGTGTGATCAACACGCCCACGAGAGGCATCGGCGCCAAGACGCTGGAGCGAATCCAACGCTTTGCCGACGATCATCGAATTCCAATGCTGGAAGCCGCCCGACGTGTTGACGAGATTGACACGCTTTCCAAACGCGCCAAAACGTTGGTGACGTCCTTCATTCGTCTGTACGATCGTTTGTGCATCAAAGCGACCGCGACGCTGGAGGATCTGCTCCGGTTCTTGATCGAAGAAATCAAATTCGTTGCCTACCTCGAACGAACCACCCCGGAACAACAAGACAACAATCCGATCGCCAACGTCGACGAGTTCATTTCCGCGGCCGTTGAATTCGATCAAATGCATCCGGAAGACGGATCCTTGGAAGCGTTCCTCGAACAGGTCGCGTTGGTCTCGGACACCGACGCGTTCGAGGATTCCAACAACCGCGTGACCTTGATGACGTTGCACGCGGCGAAAGGTTTGGAATTCCCTCGCGTCTTCATCATCGCGGTGGAAGACAACCTGCTGCCTCACCGCCGCAGCAAAGAAGACGAAACACAACTCGAAGAGGAACGTCGCTTACTGTTCGTGGGAGTCACACGAGCCGAACAGTGGTTGCAGATCAGTTACGCAAAACTGCGAAGCTTCCGTGGCGAAAACCAACCTGCGATCCCCAGCATGTTCTTGGGCGAACTGCCTCGTGATGAGATGCAAGTCGTCGAAGTCAAAGGCAGTCGCAACTTCTTTGACGATGCCTATGACGACGAGTACCCGGACTCATGGGACCTGGTCCAAGAACCCGCTGCGGTCACCGACACCGGTCCGGCTGGCCAAACGGACGTCGCTGATGGACCACGAATTCTTCCGATGACGGACCAATCCGCGATTCCGGATGTGTACCACGATGATGTGCCGCCGCCGAAGAAAAAGAAGCCCAGGGTTTCCATCCAAGCCGAACTCAAGACGGCGAGTGATCTGCTGCAATCCGGCGTGACTCCACTGGGTGCCTACCGCGAAGGAAGCACGGTCCGCCACAGCGAGTATGGCGAAGGGACCATCGTCGCTCTAACAGGCAAAGGCCCCAAGCGGACCGCCAAGATTCAGTTTGAAGAAACCGAGGAAACCTTCCGATTGGCATTCGCGAAAATCGAATTGGTGGAACGCTGATTCGTGGCTTTGACGCCAATCAATCGCGGCGGCGTGGGCGGGGCGTCCGAGTTTGAATTGGCGGATTGACCGTGGCAGCGGACATCATGCCTCAGTTGACACCTTCTCTTCACTCAAGACCAAGCGTTGTGAATCCATGAGGCTTTCTCTCCTTTTCTGCGCGGCGTTTCTGCCTGCATTTGCCATGTCCCCATTTGCATCCGCCGACGAATCATCGACCTCCAGCTTATCAGCCCAACTCAAAGAGACAGCCGACAATTCGTCCAAACGATATCCGGCCGAAGTGCTGCAAACTTTTCAACGTGGCGTCGAGCAAGTGCGTGCGACTGGCATCGAAGAATCGGCCAAGAAAGTCGGTGACGAAGCAATTGACGCGACACTGAAAGGGTGGGACCAAAACGAAGTCACACTCAGCGACGTTTGGTCCGAAGGCCCCGTCATTCTGATGTGGTAT
Source organism: Rhodopirellula baltica SH 1 (assembly GCF_000196115.1). NCBI lineage: Bacteria > Pseudomonadati > Planctomycetota > Planctomycetia > Pirellulales > Pirellulaceae > Rhodopirellula > Rhodopirellula baltica. The sequence continues at coordinate 6,653,384 of NC_005027.1, read as the reverse complement.
CGCGGCGGATGGTGCCCGTACTGCAACCTGCAATTGCGAGCCATGCAGAAACAACTTTCGGCCATCGAAGGCGCTGGTGCAAAGCTCGTCGTCTTGACCCCCGAAGTGCCTGAGAAAGCCAAAGAAACGGCGGAAGCCAACGACCTGGAAATGCTCGTCTTGCACGATCGCAAAAGCGAAGTCGCACGAAAGTACGGCATCGTGTTCGACTTGCCTGAATCAATCCTTCCGGTGTACCGCGACAAATTCCAACTTGCCAAGCGTAATGACAACGGCGCGATGGAACTGCCTCTTGCAGCGACCTACGTGATCGATACCAATGGAAAGATCACCTACGCATTTGTTGATGCGGACTACAAGAAACGCGCCGAACCCGCCGACGTCGTCGCCGCGGTGAAAAAGCTTCAGTATTTGAATCATTGACGCTCAAAAAAGAACGCACCGGTGATTGCATCGCCGGTGCGTTTTTTCGTTGGATGATCGAGCCTACCTGTGACTTTGACTGACGTTTCGCTCAGACAGTCAGATCGGTCAGCTGCTTGACTTCGTCTTCGGTGAATGGCTTCTGCAACCGAGCGCCCATTTGAGCCACCACCCGGGCGGCGGCGTGCGAAGCCAAGTGGCCTGACTGACGCCAATCCAAACCGTTGGTGATGCCGTACAAAATGCCGCCGGCATACATGTCACCCGCTCCCGTCGTGTCGATCGCTTTGACCTTCACGCCTTCCACGGGAATCGCTTCGCCGCCGTGCATCAAGATCGAACCGTTCGGCCCCAGAGTCATCGCAACGTTCTCGGCTGACTCGTGAATCTTGTTCGCACAAGCGATCGGGTCTTCCAGTCCGGTCAAACTCTTGGCCTCTTCTTCATTGCAGAAGAACAAATCGACGGGGCCTCGAATCAAATCCCACATTTCATCCTTCATCATGTTGACGAGGAAAGGATCCGAGGCGGTGAACGCGACTTTGACATCGTTCTTTTTCGCTAGCTCGATCGCCTTGTAAGCGGCCGCTTTGGTTTGTTCGCCGGTGAACAAGTAGCCTTCGATGTAGACGTACTTGCTCGCCGCGATGACGGCTTCGTCGATGTCGGCTTCGGACAACGCGGTCGATGCGGCCAAGTTCGTCAGCATGGTTCGCTGAGCGTCTTCGGTGATCAAAACCGCACATGTTCCGCTTGGTGTCCCAGGCTGAGGATCCACGTCAATGGTGACACCGAGAGCACGCAAGTCCTTCAAGAAGAACTGCCCGGTTTCGTCGTCACCAATTTTGCCGACGAAAGCAGCTTTGCCACCAAAATCCGCGACCGCGGCGATGGTGTTTGCGGCCGAACCGCCTGCACAGCGAGACAGCGACGGCAGGTCAAATCGACTCAGCACAGTCGCTTGTTTCTCGTCATCGACCAGCGTCATGATGCCTTTGTCGAGCTTCAGTTCGGACAACAGGTCATCGGCAACCATTGTCTGAATGTCAACGAGAGCATTGCCAACCGCGTAAACATCATGCGTCATCAAATTCAACCAGAGTGAGAGAAACAGACTCGTCCTTGCCCGCGAATTGGCCTGGACCAAAGCAGCCTCGCATCCGCTGGGCGGGTCCGCAGTGTACTCGCGAGAGACGACTCCGCCAGCCAGCTATACTGACGCGGTTGACCATCGCACCCCACGCCCCCCACCATCCATGACCACCTCACACCACATTCTATTTGTCGCCACGACGGTTCTCGCTTGCGTGCTACCGGCTTCTCCCGTCCAGTCTCAATACGACCCGCACCCTGCTGGAATCGACTACCGAGAAGACTACCGCAATCAGTTTCACTTCAGCCCAAAATCGGAGTGGATGAACGACATCAACGCGTTGATCTACGCCGACGGCAAATACCACATGCTGTATCAATGGGGCAAAGCGATTCGCCACGGTGGCTATGCGACCAGCCCCGATTTGCTGCACTGGAAAGACGAAGGCGTCGCGCTCATCCCACAAGAATCATTTTTGCCCGCCGAAGCCAAACGCAATGTCAGCGGAGCACAGGTCTACTCCGGTAGCGGCGTCTTGATTTCAGGAGAAACCGCCGAGAAGATCACCGGCTCAACCAAAGAAGCCATGGTGATGATCTACACCGGAACCAAGGCAGGGACCTGCTTGGCGTGGAGCAACGATGGCGGCACCACATGGCATGACTACTCCGGCAATCCGGTTGCTAACCAAACTGAGGGAGCCGACCCCCGCGATCCGTGCGTGTTCTTCCACGAACCAACCGGCAAGTGGATCCTCGCACTGTACGAGAACGGAACGACGCTCTACGGGTCGGACGATTTGGTCGAGTGGAAACAACTCAGTAACATCGACTTTGGTTACGAGTGCCCGGACATGTTTGAATTGCCACTTGACGGCAACACAGAGAACATGAAGTGGGTTCTTCACGACGCAAATGGTTCCTACTTGGTTGGCCAGTTTGACGGAGTTCGCTTCACACCGGAACAAGAAACTTTGGTGATGGATGTTGGACCCGACTTTTATGCCGGGCAAACCTTCTTTCGGCCCAACCTTCCGTCAGGCGATGTGATTCAAATCGCATGGAACGATCATTGGAACGGAGGCATCGGTGAAAGCCCCTGGGAACGCAACGCAACGTTCCCGGTGAAAATTGGCTTGGTCACTCACGACGGAAAGATGAAAGTCACCCGCACACCAATACAAGCGATCACGACGATCTACGATGACACTACGAATTGGACAAACGAGACAATCACCCCCGAGGATGAAAACGGCGGGCTACTGAAAGACGTTCGCGCCGAGGCATTCGACTTGACCGCGACGTTCGACTTGAGCGACTCCACCGCCGGTCAAATTGTCTTCCGGATCGCAAACAAAGAGATTGTTTACGACATCGAAAAGCAACTGTTGCTAGGAAAGTCACTCAAGCCTGACCACGACAAAAAGCTGACCATCCGCATGTTGGTCGATTGGAGCTCGCTCGAAGTCTTCTCGGCCGGAGGCGTGTTCTCCTACAGCGAGCAGTTTGCTTTCACACCCGACGATGAGTCCGTCCGTTTGTTCACGCGAGGCGGAAACGTTGCCCTGGAAAAGCTGCAGCTCAACCGAGTCAAAAGCATCTGGTGAAACCGAGTCGATGACACTGGGCGAATTCAGCGTGTTGAGTTGCAAGCTCGATCGCATTGCCGCCTCGGCATTCGCCACGGTTGCTTCCTCGCGAACCGGGGCATAGGCCCAAACGGCCAATCCAAGGTCGCATTCAATCGAATGAGTCGTCTTCGCCAACCACTCATCCTGGCGGTCAGTCACCTCAGTCTGCAAACATCGACGACAATCCGGCGTCGAACTGGCCCCGTGTCAGCACTGTTGGCACGCCCGCCTCTCGCGCCCCTTTCAAGCGGGCGACTTGCACGTGCGGTCCATAAGCGACCACGCGAGCTTCGGGACACACCCGTGAAACTGTCGGCATCAGCTCCGCGACGACTCCGTTGCGAGTCGACAGGTCAACAATGACCCATCCCACATCTTCGTTGAGTTCTTCCGGCAATCGCCCGGCGAGTGAAAACGTTTTGTCCGCCGATTCGCAGGCGGCACGAACTCGCGAGGCAAAAATCAAATCGCCAGAGAGGAATAAAACGGTTGATTTCATGGAGGATTCCGGTCGATAAACGATGTGTCAGGATACAAGGAAGAATGAGCGAGAACGCAACCGAAGACAAGCCGACCGAACCCAGTCCTCCGACATCGTCGATGTACAAGGAGAAGGTTCTGAAGATCCGCACCACCGTCAACGTCACGTTGGCGGAGAAAAAGGAGCCGCTTCGCAAGATTCTGGCTTTGGTGCCCGGCTCGATGCTCACCTTCGACGTGCATTGCGACCGACCGCTGACGCTGCGTGCGGGTGGTCACCCAATCGCCACCGGCGAAACAGTCAAAATTGGCGACAAGTTCGGTTTGCGAGTCCGCGAAATCGGCGTTCCCAAAGAAGACTGAGACGCGGAAAGAACCAACCGTGAATACAAAAAGGCCCGTCTGAAATCGTCGAACTGATTTCAAACGGGCCTTTTTCGTTTCATTGCTAAAGGATCACGACGTCAACGTGTGGATTACTTTCCCTTTGCCGGACGGCCGAAGAAGACCGCGCGATCGATGTGAAAGATGCCAGTTCCTTCCAAGCCAATTTTGATGTATTTGGCGACCGTGCCCTCGGGAAGTTCAACCTTCCATTCGGCCTGCGGCGACTCGCTCTTCCAGACACGGGTCCAATCCTTTCCATCATTGGAAGTCCAAACGGCCAATCCCTTTGCTCGGTCGTGGAACTCCTCGTCTCGACGGTTCGTGATCGTGCCGCGTACCAATTCGGCCGGGTTTGCCAACCGAAGGATCACCGCAGGATCGGTTGCGGGCTGCTTCGAGTGCACCGCGAAACGATCTTTTCGCACGCCTTCTCCGCTGAACAAGTGCTCCGCTTCGCGGTTCCAAACGGCCGGCCAATCGCCAGGCACACTGATCATTGAATCACGAGTCACCTCGATCAGATTCCCATCTTTGCGAAGCGGGTAATCGGTGTTCGGGTTTGTCGCGATCCACTCACCGCCCAAGAACGCCAACAGATCCAAAAACTCACTCGGAGCAACTGTTTCGGTCAAACCTTCGGGCATGCTGCTAGCCTTCATCGGTTTGCGAATTTCGATCTCTTCCTTATCGATCACTTTGGTTTTACCGTCGGCGATCCCCAACGAGATCGTTTCTTCGTCTTCCTTCAAAATAAAGCCGCCAATGGCTTCGCCGTCATAGGTCAAAATCATGACCGTTTCGTACCCCTTGGCGATTTCTTCGTTTGGCCAAACGATCGACCGAATGATGTGTTCCTTCGTCATCCGTTCTCCGATGTCCGTCAGCTCAGGACCAAACGCCTTGCCAAGTTTGCCGTGCAAGTGACAAGCTGAACAAACACGTTCGAACACTTTGGCTCCCGTCTCTGCATTCCCACGAGATGCGGCGACCACTTGTTGCAACGCGACCAATTGGTCTTCTTGCTTTGCATCGACATCGGCCAAGATTTTCAAAGGACGATAGACTTCCGCGCCCGGGCCGGTCGCGATCTTGTATTCCTTCAAATACTCAGCCGCTTTGGCTGGCAACGATGCGATCAGTTCCTGAATTTCGACTGAGTCACCGTCCCAGTGCTTCGACAACGCCGACATCGTGTGTTCCAAGACATATTGAATCCACTTGTCAGCAGGTCGATCGATCCCGGCCAAAGCCACACGAACTCCGACGGGATGATCCATCAGGCTAGCAGCACGAAGCGATTCAAGTCGCACGCGAGCATGATCATCTCGACCGGCTTCCAAGAGGAACTGCACAAACGGAAGGTCGACCGACAATTCGATTTGATCCGATGAGTTGGCTTGCTCGTTGCCGGACAGAAAACGCCATTCGTTGCCAACGACATGAGTCGCGGCGGCACGTTGCTGAAAATTGCCCTCCGCTAAAACCTTTCGGGCAAGATCCAAGTCGACGTTGTGAAATGCTTCTTGTACCCAAAGGATCTCAAGAGCAGCTTCAGCAGCCGGATTGTCCTGCAACCATAGCTTCGATGCCGCAACCACTTCCTCGGCGGGACGACTGAGCAGTGCTCGCCGAGCACGGTATCGGGTTCGAGTCTCGAATGCCAACAGTTGGTCCATCACCTCGATCGTCGGCAGATCCGACTGCGTCACAACGTCGAGCAAAGGACGTTCTTTGTGACGCATCCGGTAGATCCGGCCGTGTTCGTGATCGCGGTTTGGATCTCGCTGCGAGTACTGCATATGACCGATCAGGGCGTTGCACCAATCGCCGAACCACAACGCGCCATCCGGCCCAATCTTTGGATCGACGGGTCGGAAGAACATGTCCGTGCTGACCAACAAGTCATCCGTTCGCTCACCGGTCAAACCTGCTTCGTCATCTTGGTCGCGAATTTCGAACGCTGGCATCCCGTGCATGTTGATCACACACGCGTAGATCAAACGGTTGCGAAACTCTTCTGGGAACTGACGTGAGTGCAGGATCTCGTTGCCTGCCGCCGGACGGATTCCGTGGTTGTTGAAAATCGGCTCCAACGTTTTTCGCGAACGGACATCACCACCCGACAATGCGTTCGTCCAGTGGTGCTGGGCATTGGTCCCGTCACCAATGATTCCATTGCCGTGTTGATCAAAGACTAAACACCATGGGTTGTATTGACCGGGCGTGCGGAAGTGTGTCAGTCGCAGGCTTTCCAAATCCCAAACGTAACTGCCCGATGCGCCCGCTTCTCGAACAGGTCCCCAAGGTGTTTCAACGGTCGTCGACATCGCGATGCCTTCCTGCATGTGCAGGCGGCCGCCATTGGAATATTCCCAAGCGCCCATCGCATGGTGAGTGTCGTCGGTTCCGATTCCGTCCAACACGTGTGTCACTTCATCGGCGACATCGTCTCCATCGGTGTCTCGCAAAAACAAGATGTGCGGTTCGTCGATGACCAACACGCCGTCTTTGTAAAACTCAAATCCGGTTGGACAAATCAATTTGTCATAAAACGGTTTGCACTTGTCCGCTTTGCCGTCGCCGTCGGTGTCTTCAAAGATCAGCAATCGATCACTCGGGCGACTGCTGCCCGGCAACCACTGCGGGTAGTTGACCATGCACGACACCCACAACCGACCGCGTTGATCGAATGCGATCTGCGTTGGGTTGGCAAGTTCCGGAAACTCTTTTTCGCTGGCGAAACACTCCACTTCGAAGCCGTCGGGAATCTCCATTTGCGAGATGGATTGTTCCGGTGTCGGATACTCCAACGTCTTAGGTTCACGCATTTCGCGGAACGAATCATCGCGAGAACCAAACATGGTTTCGGGAATGAAGACCTCACCGGTTTTTGAATCGTCCACTTCGTCCGGCACGTCGCGACCGGCAGACATGTCCCACAGATGTTGATCGCGAACGGCGACCATCTTGCGAATCTTTTGAAACTCACCGGGAAAGGTTTCTGTGTCCCAGGTGCGACGTCCACCGTAGACATACCATCCGTTCAACATTCGGTAGTCTTGCTGGTGCAACCAGGCCTTGTCGTTGACGACTTGGCGCATCGCTTCAAAGCGTTCTGCACCGACCGCCGGTCCCGCGCCGTCAAACAACGCCGCATCGATCAGCAACGAAACAGCTTCGTCCCCCGCTTCGTTTAAATGCATGCCGTTGGTTGTGAATTGGCAGCCAATTTGTTGTTGAAACAATTCAGCGGTCGGTGTGAAAACATCCACGACCGTTAGCTCACGCTGTTTGCCGACTCGTTTGACCGCATCGGCATAAGCGGTCAAGTAACGATTGTGAAGCGAACCATCGGGTTGCAACGGATTGCCGCTGGGTTCAAAGGCGATCGGCGTGACCAAAGCGAACTGGACCGGCCGTCCATCACTCCCAAACTGCTTTGCCAATTCATCCAAGTACGCGTGGTAGTCCGCCTCAAATTTTGCGATTTGTTCCATGTCGTCTCCCGCGAACGATTCATTCATGCCGAAGAAGCACAGGAACGCTTGCGGTGCGAAGACTTTGAATGGATCGTCGATGACCGTGTAGTTGCCAGGGCGTTGTTGCTTGGAAACTTCATCGGTCGGCCAACCAAAGTTTCGAACGACCAGTGGATTGTCACTGGTTCGCAAATGCAGCATGGTTTCCAAATGCCCGTACAGGCTCATCCGCTGCGCCGTTCCATTGCCGACCAACGCCAAACGAGTTTTTGCAGGCAGTTTGGATGGGTCCATGGCCGCCACGTTCAAGCCGGCCAGCGTCAAAGAAAACGCGACAAAACTTAAAAGTAGAACGCCCCGAGGCGGTACCATTTGGGCCTGGGAGGCAACCGACTGCTCGGTCGGAACCAACTTGGCCTGGCGGGTGGAACGAGACCGCGGAAACGCGAAAGATTTCATAAAACGCATGCAAAAAGCGAGAAAGAATGGGGGGATCGAGGCGGGAGAAGTCAGTTTGCGGAACGAGAATCGCAATGCCTTCGTATCGTACAGAATCTTAACCGATTCTCTTGCCAAGTTGGCAGTGGATTCATTCCTTCGTCTGAGCCCCAATTGATGTTCTTTCGACTTCTTGCACTCTTGATCGTCGTCCCTTTCATCGAGCTGATTTTGCTTCTGCGTTTGGCAGATGCGACCAGCTGGTTGACCACGTTGTTGATTGTGGTCATCACCGGGATCATTGGATCATTCTTGGCTCGCCGTGAAGGTTTGGCGACTTGGTTTCGGTTTCAATCGGCCATGTCGCAAGGAAAGATGCCCAGCCGCGAAATTCAAGATGGGTTGATGATCGCGTTCGCGGCCGCGTTGTTGCTGACACCAGGTTTGCTGACCGATGCACTCGGATTCACCCTGTTGACCCCTCCTGGTCGCAGGTTGATCGGCGGATGGTTGCGTCATCGATTCGCGGGAAGTTTTCAAATGCGAACGTTCGGTGGTGACGGATCCGGCTCATCAACCGGCCCATCGATGCAAGATGGATTCGGTCAGCGTGGTTTTAATCAGAACGGTTCCGATTCATCGGGGCAGCGTTCCGGCGGAGCGGGCGATACGATTGACTCGCCTCACTTCGAACCCAAACAATCGCCTTCGCCGTGAACTCATCCAACGACCGTGACACCGGACTGACGGACCTTCTCTTTTCTTCGACGCCGCTTCATCCAACTCCGATCTCGGTCGATTCGGCACACATTCCGCTGACGCATCACAAGCCATTTGATCTTCGCGAGATCCGGGTCATTTTGCTGGACGTCTATGGAACGTTGGTGATCAGCGGCAGCGGCGACGTCGGAACAGCTGACGACGCTAAACACGACGCGGCCAATCAATGGATTCGCGATGCCGCCGTGGCAGCCGGAGTGGACGACCTGAGCGACATCCCAACTTCCGACCAGTTGCGAAATCAGATCATTGCAACGAATGAGGCGGCTCGTTTCGAGACGAACCCGAAGCCGGAAGTCGACATTCTGGAGATCTGGCGGCGGGTGCTGCACGCCAACGGACGCTCGGATTTGGAAACGAATTCAAAAATTTTGGTGAATTGGATTTGCGGTGTCGAAGGGCGTTCCAACCCGGTTTGGCCGATGCCCGGTGCTCACGATGCTCTGATGACGATGAAGGAAAAGGGTCGCCGTTTGGGGATCGTCAGCAACGCTCAGTTTTACACTCCGATGATCGTTCGGTCATTGATGTCGATCCGGCCCCAGGACGCGAAACGTGACCCGTCAAGCGATTCGGCCGAAAGAACGATTGCGGGCGATCTGTCATCCGTGTTCGATCTCAACGCGTGTCATTTTTCCTATCGCTATCGAGCGGCCAAGCCTGGGCCGTTGTTGTTTGATCGTGCGATGCGTCATCTTGGTTCCCTCGGAATTTCGTCCGATCAGGTGCTCTACGTTGGCAACGACATGCTCAACGATGTCTGGGCGGCGAAGCAGTTTGGGCTGCGTACGGCGTTGTTCGCCGGGGACGGTCGCAGCCTGCGATTGCGCACCGATGACGCCCGTTGTCAAAATTGTTTACCTGACATGGTGCTGACACACTGGGAACAGATAGTAGAGTGTCTGTGAGCGAACGTTTACTTGACGTTCTACTGCTAGACGACACACGCATGAGTGGCATCAACGATGGGCGTCCAAATCGGCTTTGTGGGAACACGTTTCGCCGGCACCGATGGGGTGTCGCTCGAGAGCGCGAAATGGGCTCAGGTTCTCTGGGACAATGGCCATGTGAGCCACTGGTACTCGGGACAGAGTGACCGTGACAAAGCAACGTCGATGGTTGTTCCTCACGCTTACTTTGGCCATCCAGACATCGAATGGATCAACCGCAGGGCCTTTGGCACGCGGACTCGAACGCCCGATGTGACCCAGCGGATCTACACGCTGGCGGACTATCTGAAGAAAACGCTGTACGAGTTCACTCGGCGTTTCGATCTCGATCTGCTGATCGTTCAAAACGCGTTGTGCATTCCGATGAACTTGCCGCTCGGCGTCGCGCTGACGAACTTCATCGCCGAAACCGGTTTTCCGACGATCGCCCACCACCACGATTTCTACTGGGAACGAGATCGTTTCAGCGTCTCGGCCGTGACCGACATGCTTTGGATGGCGTTTCCGCCGGCACTGCCACAAATTCAAAACGTGACGATCAACTCGTTCGCACAAGAAGACTTGTCGCACCGCCGCGGTGTTTCGTCGATCTTGGTGCCCAACGTGTTGGACTTCGAAAACGAACCACCACAAGCCGACGAGTACTCGTCTCACTTCCGCAAAGACATTGGGTTGGAAGAAGACGACATTCTGTTCTTGCAGCCAACCCGCGTCGTGCCTCGCAAGGGGATCGAGCATGCCATCGCGTTGGTTGCCGCCTTGAAAAACGACAAGTGCAAACTGGTGATTTCGCACGCCAGCGGCGATGAAGGCAACGAGTACCTTCAAGTCTTGATGGACTTGGCCGAAAGCAGTGGCGTCGATTTGCGTTTGTGTGATCATCAAGTCGGTGACAAACGAGCCCTCGATGCCGATGGCAATCGCATTTACACGTTGGCAGATGCTTACTCGCAAGCCGACTTCATCACGTACCCAAGTATCTACGAAGGGTTCGGCAACGCTTTGTTAGAAGCGTTCTATTACCGCAAACCGTTGTTGGTGAATCGTTACTCGATCTACGTCGCCGACATCGAGCCCAAAGGGGCAAAGGTCATCTCAATGGATGGCTATCTGACCAAGGACGTTGTGTCGAAGGTGGAGCGGATCATCCGCGACAAAGCGTTCCGAGATGAGATGGTTGATTTCAATTATGAAATCGGCCGTGCTTTCTTTTCCTACGGGGTGCTGCGACGCAAACTGCGAGCCCTCGTGACCAACTTCACCGGACAGGACAACTTGTGAGCTCAACCATCGACGACGTCACTCGGTCACGGATCACCGATGTGTATGGGCACGTTCCCGACGTGCTCGCCGACGGCTTGAAACGATGCTTTGACCAATCCAATCCCCCCTCAACTCCCGACGAATTGTGGGATCATCGCGACGTTGTGATGATCACCTACGCCGATCAAATTCGCGAACCGGGCAAGTCGCCGCTCGATGCTCAGCGACAATTCTTACTGGATCACAACCTTGACGAACTGATCCGCTGCGTTCACTTGCTACCCTTTTGCCCGTCAACCAGCGACGATGGATTCTCCGTCGCGGATTACTTGGCCGTCGATCCCGAATCAGGCGACTGGGATGACATCAAACGGTTGGGCGAAAACTTTGACTTGATGTACGACCTTGTGCTCAATCATTCGTCGCAGCACCATCGTTGGTTCCAAGGTTTCTTGAACGACGAACCCGAGTACAAAGACTTCTACGCCACCGCCGATCCATCCGAAGATCTTTCGGAAGTCGTTCGCCCGCGAAGTTTGCCCCTGCTGACGGAATTCGACTCGGCATCGGGCAAGCGTCACGTTTGGACCACGTTCAGCGCCGATCAAGTCGACCTGAATTACGCCAACCCACACGTCATGCTGGCGATGCTGGAAACGCTGGTCGAATACGCTTGCCGAGGTGCACGCATCATTCGGCTCGATGCAATCGCGTTTTTGTGGAAAGAGATCGGCACGTCGTGTTTGCACCTGCCGCAAACGCACGCCGCGGTCCGACTGATGCGACACGTGCTGGATGTTGCCGCACCCGGAACCATCGTGTTGACGGAAACCAACGTGCCCCACGCCGAAAACATCTCGTACTTTGGCGACGGCACCGATGAAGCCCACATGGTGTACCAGTTCAGCCTGCCGCCGTTGTTGCTCGATGCGATTCACAGCGGTGACACCGGCGTGCTTCAGGGTTGGATGCGATCGCTGGATCTGCCCACTGATCAAGTCACGTATTTCAATTTCACGGCGTCGCATGACGGCATCGGAGTGCGGCCTGCCGAAGGCATTCTGCCACAGGAACGAGTCGATGCACTTGTCGAAATTGCAAAGGCTCACGGTGGTCGAATTGGAATGCGGACCAAGCCCGATGGTTCGCAAAGCCCTTACGAGCTGAACATCACATACTTGGAAGCCGTCGCCGATCGTGCAACGGTCCCCGCGGAGGAGCATGCCCAACGGTTCTTGGCCACGCAAGCGATCATGTTGTCGATGGCTGGTGTTCCCGCGGTTTACTTCCACTCGCTGGTGGGGTCGCCCAACGATATCGCCGGCGTCGAATCATCGGGCATCCCTCGCCGAATCAATCGCCATAAATACGAGCGAGCTGAATTGGAAGCGGCGTTGTCCGAAACCGGATCGTTGCAGCAACTCGTCGCCAATGGCTATCGCCACTTGTTGCGAGTGCGAAAGCAGCAGACTCAGTTCCATCCCAACGCGTCGCAGACCGTTTTGAATTTGCCAACCGATGGGCTTCTTGGGTTCGTGAGGCGACACGATGACCAGCCGGCGTTGTGCGTGCTGGCCAACCTGTCCGGCGAAACTCGTGCGGTCGATCCGGCTGACATGCCCGGCAAATTGGACCTCGACGTTCTGTCGGATGAATCGTTGGATCAGAATGCCCCCATCGCGATGGCTCCGTATCAGGTACGCTGGTTGAAGTCATCTTCCACCGCCTGAACGACTGGCCATGCTAGAGCTGATCTCGTCCTACTCGACCGTTGCGATCGTGGTTGCCGCGTTGGCGCACCTGCTGTTCTTTTTCGTGCTGGCGCTGTGGGCGAGGGGGGATCGTAAAAAGATCGTGCAAACGCTCCAGCGTTTCACGGACTCGTTGCCCAATCGCAGCCGCATGGACTACGACGCTCACCCGTCGGACCAAATCGAAGCCTGCCTGGCGGACATCCACGATGTCTTGGTCGAACCTTCGGGCTCTCCCCATCGTGTCGCGCTCAGTCAACGAATGCGAATTCTCGATGAACGTCGCGACTACTTGCATTCACTTCGTTTTGAGACGGCTTGGAACGTCGCCCGAACGATGATCGAGGCCTACCCGCTGGCCGGTGTCCTGGGCACGATCCTCGCGATCGGTGCTGCCCTTGCTTCGGATGATCAAGCCTCCGTTGGTGTGATCGTGACACGCTTCGGAGATGCTATCTGGTCGACGTTTGCGGGGTTGGCTGCGGCGATCACATTGATGTTGATCAACAGCTTTTTCGAACCAGGGTTTGCCAAGCTTTCAGAAAACCGTTTGCACGTTCGCGAAACGGCATCGAAAGCCAAACGAGAATTGGGACCGGCCGATCGAGTCGATCCCAATGCGATGTCGACCACGCCGGCAACGGAAGCGACAACGTGAGCGAACCGGTGTCTCTTTCCAACGAAACCTCAGCCAACACATCCGGCGTCCTTCGTCGACGAACTCGGTTTCAGTTGACACCGTTAATGGATCTGCTGCTGATCATTGTGTTTGCACAATTTTTGGAAATGCGTGAAACGTCGCAGGAACAAACGCAAGAGATCGAACAAGAACGCCAAGCATTGCTGGACGAGCAAACGATGTGGCGAGCCGAGCGTGACCAAGCGGTCGCGGATCGCAACATGGCTTTGGCAACGCAGCAAGCCAACACGCAAGATGTCAGTCGTGCCTTGGAGATGCTTCGTGGGTGGCTGAACCTGGATGCGGAATCCTCTGAACAAGCCAACTTGCGATCCAGTGCTGATTCAGGAGACGTCATCGCACGAGCGATCGAAAGATCACGGCAACTCGCTTCCGCCGACCCCAACACGCTGATCCGATTTTTGGTCGGACACGATGAATTGCTCAAGCGAGCCGAAGTGTGGACAGTCCACGCTCGTGAAACGGGCGACGTAGTCTTTGATGCTTCCGGATACACCGAAACGTTTCGTCTCGAAAGTCGCCGACAAGCTCAACGCACCGAAGAAATCGCTGACCGGCTGTTTGCTGCTTACAAACAATCACCACAACCCAAGGGGTTGATCGTTGTGCTGGTGTCATACGCACCGCGAAGCGTTGCCGGGGTTTACCAGCCGTTGATTGATGCCATGCCCGCTACACTGGAACGATTGCGAGCGGACACACCGACCAGCCGTTTCGAGTACACGATTCTCGGTGCGGCTCAGGCCCCCGAACAAGCAAACAATGTGGACAACGCGGAAGCGTCCACCGAACCCGAAAACCTCACCCCACTTCAGGGAAACCCAGACGATGCGTAAACGAATCCCGTTGGCTGTTGGCGGTGGAATCGCTTTGTTGATCGCCAGTCAGTTTCTCGACTTTGGCCTGGGGTTTCGAAGCGGTGAATCACCGTCCGTTTCCACCAACCCCGATGGCTCTTCCGCCATCCTTGATGCGATCGTCGCTTCGGAAGAAGACACCTCTGAGGAAACCGAGACCAAATCAGACACGGAAACTCCGCTGCCGGTGGTGACGCCCGAGATTGTCGATGTTTTGATCGAGGGCGAAAGCTACCTCGTCGTCACCAATTCGAATCAGCCGGAGCAACGACAGGCATTGGCACTGGAAGCATTGTTGTCGGCCGTCCAAGCCGCACCGGGCGATTCCAGTGGCATCAAGGTTCGGATCAGTCGCACTCCATCCGCGATCGCAATGGCCGAAGAGTTCCTGCTCGAACAACTTCGGCAATCTGGAGTGGATGAGGACGAAATTGACCGACGCCGACAACTGGTTGAACGACCGTTCGACGAAACTGGCAGCGCGACAACGGAATCGACGCTCTAGGTTCTCGCAAACAAAACATCCCCGCCCGCTGAAACACACAGTGTCGTTTCGGCAACGTTTTTGGTTACGCCGCGTTCCACGATGTACGACGAGATTTTCAACATGACCGTTTCCCTACGCAACGACCGCCTTCGAAAGACGTTGGCGGCGTTTTCCGCCAGCGTCATCGCCGGACTTTGCATCAGTTCCCTGTTCCATCCCGCCGCGAAGGCGGACGAACCCACCGCCTCGAGTTCACGCATGAAATTGGAGTATCCCGTCAGCCGTCGTGACGAAGTCGTTGACGATTACCACGGTCGCGAAGTGGCGGATCCGTATCGCTGGTTGGAAGATGTCGAAAGCGATGAAACGGCGGCTTGGGTCGAAGCTCAAAACGAGGTCACGCAGAGCTACTTGCAATCTTTGCCGCAACGCGAATCGATGCGAGCACGCTTGGAAGCTTTGTGGGACTATTCGCGAACCGGTTTGCCCGCCAAACGAGGTGAAACGTACTTCTACACTTTCAATGATGGACTGCAGAACCAAAGCGTTCTGTATCGCACCCCCGTCGATGTGCCTCCGTCCCAGTGGGAAGCCAACCGCGAAGTCTTGCTGGATCCCAACAAGCTGAGCGAAGACGGCACGATGTCGCTCGCATCTTGGGTGCCCAGCGAAGACGGCAAGTACCTCGCCTATGCCATCGCCGATGGTGGCAGCGATTGGCGAACTTGGCGTGTCCGCGAAGTGGCGACCGGCAAAGACACCGATGATTTGATTCAGTGGTCCAAGTTCAGCGGCATCGCGTGGACGCCCGACGGCGACGGGTTCTACTACTCCCGTTATGCCGAACCCGCCGAAGGCGAAGAGCTGACCGGGACGAACGACAACCAAATGATGTACTTGCATGAACTGGGCACACCCCAGTCCGAAGACAAACTGGTCATGAAACGTCCCGACCATCCCAAGTGGGGCTTTGGTGCATCGGTCACCGACGACGGCCGCTATTTGGTGATTTCCAATTGGAAAGGCACTGAACCAAAGACTCAGGTGTTCATTCAAGACCTGACGATCGAAGACGCGCCCGTTCGCGGATTGATCATGGGCTTCGACGCCGACTACAGCTTCGTCGGCTCGGTAGGCTCCACGTTGTACTTCCTAACCGACCACGAGGCCCCACGTCGCCGCGTGATCAGCTTGGACGTGGCCGAACACGCCAAACGCACCGACGACAACGTTGATGAACCCGCCGATCGAGCAGGCTGGGAAGAGGTCATCCCCCAAAGCGAACACGTTCTGGAGCATGTCTCGTTGCTCAGCGGGGTGTTCTTTGCCAACTACTTGGCCGACGCTCTGAACCAAGTCGAACGGTTCTCGCTCGACGGATCTCCAATGGGACCGCTGGAATTGCCCGGCAAGGGCTCCGTGGGCGGCCTGGGAGGCCGACAAGATGCCAAGGAGACGTTCTTTTCGTTCACCAATTATGTCACGCCACCGAGCATCCACCGCGTTGACGTGGCCACGGGCAAATCCGAGCTGGCAATCATGCCCGAAGTCGCCTTTGACGTCAGCCAATACGTCACCGAACAAGTCTTCTGCACCAGCAAAGACGGCACCAAGGTTCCGATCCTGATCACGCGTCACAAAGACGCGCCCATGGACGGCAGCAACCGCACGTTGCTGTACGCTTACGGTGGGTTCAACATCTCGCTGACACCGTCGTATTCGCCGGGCATCGCAGGTTGGTTGGACGCCGGTGGCGTGTACGCCGTGGCAAACCTGCGAGGTGGTGGCGAGTACGGTCGCGAATGGCACGAAGCCGGCATGCAATTGAAGAAACAAAACGTCTTCGACGACTTCATCGCAGCAGCTGAACACCTGATCGACATGGGGCTGACCAGCCGCGAGCGACTGGGCGTGCGTGGCGGCAGCAACGGTGGTTTGCTGATCGGTGCGGTGATGACTCAGCGCCCCGACCTGTTCGGTGCATGCTTGCCCGCGGTCGGTGTGATGGACATGTTGCGTTACCACAAATTCACGATCGGCTGGGCTTGGGTCAGTGAGTTTGGAAGCAGCGACGATGAGACACAAATCGACAACCTGTTGTCGTACAGCCCGTTGCACAATTTGAAACCTGGGACATGCTACCCAGCCACGATGGTGACCACGGCGGATCGAGACGACCGCGTCGTTCCGGGGCACAGTTTCAAATTCGCCGCGGCACTGCAAGCGGCTCAATCGTGCGACAACCCAACGTTGATTCGGATTGAAACACGTGCCGGTCACGGTGCGGGTACTCCGACCAGCAAAAAGATCGACGAGTACGCTGACCTTTGGTCTTTCTTGCTCGAAAACTTGAAGTGATCTTGGTTGTTCAGCAGCCTCATCCGAAGATGAACACTGCTTGAACCAATTCATCCAATGAAATCATCGCACGCGGATGGGAACGCCCCACCGCGTGCGTTGTTTCATCAAGCTCAACACACTTCCCCCAATCTCACCTGCCCACCAATCCGATGCTGCTTCAACAACCCGACGAAAGTCCTTACGACGTGAACTTCCAGTTGTTTGGATTTCCGATCCGAATCGCCTGGACGTTCTGGCTGGGTGCGGCGGTGTTTGGTTGGAGCTTGGTGCAATTCTTCGACAGGATGGAGGGCAGCCCCGGGCGTCTCCCGTTGTTGTTGCTGTGGGCACTTTGCATGCTGTTTTCGATCCTGATTCACGAACTCGGACACGCATTCGCGTTTCGTCAATTTGGTGTCGAATCGTCGGTGGTTTTGTATCACTTCGGCGGTCTCGCGGTACCTCGAACCACCAACAACTACGGTGGTTTCGCCTCGTCATTTGCTCCACCGCGACTCAGTCCCGCCGCGGAACTCTGGATCGCACTGGCAGGCCCGCTTGCCCAGTTGGCATCGGCCGCTGTGATGGTCGCTGTTGTCAAAGCGATGGGGTACAGCGTCATGGCCTTCGCGTTGATGCCGTATCCGTTGAGTTCCATCCCCGGCATCCTGGAAGGGAATGACTTCGAGAGCGTCGGACTATTCGCGTTGGTCACGTTTTACGTGTGGCCAAGCGTGATTTGGGCGGTGTTGAATTTGATCCCAGTCTTCCCGCTCGATGGAGGCCGAATCATGCGGTCGTTGGTGATGATGGGCGGCGGTCAAACGGACACATGGCTGTGGATCAGCATGATCGTCGGTGGTGCTTGCACGGCGTACGGTTTTTCGTCGGGAAACATGTTCCTTGGCATCCTTTTCTTGTCTTTGGCGGTGGGCAACTACCAAATGCTGCAAGGCCCGACGCGTTACTAGCATGCACTCGCTTGTGTCTCACGCGTGCAGCGTGTCTGCATGGTGCTTCACTTCACCACCACCATCTCGATGTTGGTGACATGCAATCAACGATCGCGTGAGCACCGATCGATGCAACGGTAAACATCCGCAGGTGTCATTGAAGACACTTCGCAAGACGTGTTGCACTGCGCAAACATGTGCGTGTCGAACGCTTCAACACGTCGCTTCGTGCGCAACTTTTGTCTTCAACTCGACGTTGATTGACCGTTTTGAGCGATCAACGCGTTGTTTTTTTCAAACTTTTTTTGTGCTGTTCAAACGCGTGTTCGTTGCATGATTTAGCGTCGTGTAAACATGTCGCGCCGCCTGCTTGTTTGCGTTGCGATAACAACACGTTGCACGCGTGTTACTGCAAAAACATTGAAAAAGCCAAGTGTTACCGCACTTGTTTGCAATCGACGTTGCAACGTTGACTTGATCGTTGATGGCAACAACACATGCGCATCATCACGAACGAAGTGAAACAACATGCAAAAAATGCGTTTGCCGTAGCAAATTTTGTTGGCGACGCAAGCGGTTTTTTCACGAAAACATGTTGCGGAATCCAGCGAAGCGCGTACAGTTACGCGCACGTACTAACGATCGTTTTTGTTTGCAAGGTCGATGAGGATCATCGAAGCGGATGGAATCGATCACCATTGATTGTTGTTGAGCCGTGGCCGGTGACTTGCAATCAACTTTGACGACGAAGATGTCGACGCAATCGCGCTGACCGAATCGATGTCACAGCTCGCAAGTCACAATGACTCAGCAACAGTTCCTTTCTCGCGGAGGAAGAACGTGGCCAAGAAAAAAGCAACCAAGAAGACCGTCAAACGCGCTGCTAAAAAGAGCGTGAAGGCAGCCAAGAAGACCGCTCGCAAGGCAGTCAAGAAGAAAGCCGTTAAGAAGAAGGCTGCGAAGAAGGGCGTCAAGAAAACCGCTCGCAAGGCAACCAAGAAGAAGGCTGTAAAGAAGAAAGCCGTCAAGAAAGCAACCAAGAAGAAGGTCGCCAAAAAGAAGGCAACCAAGAAGAAAGTTGCGAAGAAGAAACGACGCTAAGCCGATCGAATCCGGCGACCAATCAGGTTCGTCGACCATTCGTGAATCAAATTAGACAAGCCACGTTGAGCTCCAAGTTGGAGAACGTGGCTTTTTTTATGCCCTGGCTCAATCGAGGGAGTGGAGAACGAGAGGGCGCTACCAACCACCGTGTCGCGACGCTTGGCGTGCAATTGAGCCCCAAAATCTCGCTTCGCCTGAAACGTTGATTTCCAGGGCCATTTAATCGCCGCGGGGACTGGTTTGGCCGCCTCGAGCGGCTTAATTTGGCCTCTGTCAGCTCCTCCATCACCCCTTCCTCGCTGACGTCCACAGGGCCTGTTCGCCCATCCGTGCCAATCCAACGGAACCTGCTTGATGTCGACACCCGATACGTCACCTTCCGCCTACAACGATCGCCCCCAAGCGACCACGGGCATGCCGCCCGGCATCCCTTACATCATCGGCAACGAAGCGGCTGAACGTTTCAGCTTCTATGGCATGAAAGCCATCCTGACCGTGTTCATGGTCGACTACCTGCACTGGATGAGCAGCGCGGCCACGAACCAAGGCATGAGCAACGCCGAGGCGACAGAGCACTACCACACGTTCACCGCCGCGGCGTACTTCTTTCCCGTGATCGGTGCGTTGCTGTCGGACATCTTCCTGGGGAAGTATCGAACGATCCTTTACCTCTCGATCGTCTACTGCATCGGCCACGGTGCTCTCGCATTGATGGGCTCGCCACCGATGTCCGCGGGCATGTGGCTGTTCGCCGGCTTGCTGCTGATATCAATCGGCTCGGGCGGAATCAAACCTTGCGTCTCAGCTCACGTCGGGGATCAGTTCGGCAAATCGAACTCGCACATGCTGACGAAGGTGTACCAGTGGTTTTACTTCAGCATCAACTTCGGCTCGTTCATCTCGACGTTGCTGACACCTTGGGTCCTCGAACACTACGGACCGCACTGGGCCTTCGGGATCCCCGGCGTGTTGATGGCAATCGCGACGCTGTTGTTCTGGATGGGACGGCACAAATTTGTTCACATCCGGCCCGGTGGCTATCGCTTCTTGCAGGAACTTCTCTCCTGGGAAAAGTTCTCCTCGATCCCCAAACTGATGATCATCTTCTCATTCGTCGCCGTGTTCTGGGCGTTGTTTGATCAAACCGGTTCGTCTTGGGTTCTACAAGCCAAAAACTTGAATCGAGAATGGCTCGGCTACACCTGGTTGGAGTCGCAAATCCAGGCGATCAATCCAATCCTGGTCCTCACGTTGATCCCGTTGTTCCAATTCCTGATCTATCCCACGATCGACCGCGTCTTTCCACTCACCCCCATCCGCAAAATCAGTCTTGGCCTGTTCGTCATGATTGGCGGATTCGCGATCGTCGCGTTGCTTCAAGAACGCGTTGACGCTGGCAGCCAACCCTCCATCGGTTGGCAATTCCTCGCCTACGCCGTGCTCACCGCGTCTGAGGTGATGGTCTCGATCACCTGTCTGGAATTCGCTTACACGCAAGCCCCAAAAACGATGAAGTCCATCGTGATGGCGGTGTTCCTGTTCTCGGTATCGATGGGCAATGTCTTCACCGCCACGGTTAACCGTTACATCCAAACCCCCGCTGCGGCATCTCTTGCCGCTGACATCGACCTCGAAGAGGATGCCAAGGAACCAATGGACAACGGAAGCTTCGTTGGCGAACTGAAGCTCGATGATCCAGCCGCCCCAAAACTGACCCTGCTAGGCCCTGACAACACTCTGGGAACACCGGACGACGCGACCCTTCTGCTGAACAAGGAAGGCAAGCTGGATTCGATCGAAAACGCATCCCTGACGAGCTTCAACGCCGTCGCGGAGAAGATCGAAGCCTACTTCCTGGATCAAACCGGGGACGACTCCACCAGAGCCTTCCCGAGCGTTGAGGAAGCTCAACCGCTGGTTGCCGGGGCTGAGGACGCATTTGGCAATCCGATCACCTACAAATTGCTCTCGCGAGACCAGTACCAACTCGTCTCAGCGGGTGCGGATGGTGAAAACGATACCCAGTGGGACGAAACCCTGACCGGCACCGTGGACCGAGCCAACACGTCGGACACAGTGAACACCGACGCCCCAACCTTCAACTGGCTCGAACGCCAAAAGATCGCCATCGAATCCGAAGGCGATCCCAACAAAGCGGAAACCGTCAAAAGCAAGTTGATCAGCGAGCGTGGAGGCGGTGACGAGACCAAACTCTCACGCGACTACGCAATCGGCGGTCGCACGCTCCTCGAAGGTGCCGCTTACTTCTGGTTCTGGACCACGTGCATCTTCGTCACCGCCATCTTGTTCGTCCCCGTCGGTTATCTCTACAAAGAGAAGACCTACATCCAAGACGAAGAAGACGCTGAACACGAAGCCGAAGCTCTCGCCGACGAAGCCATCTCAACTTGAGGTTGCTGTCCGAGCGACGTCATCGATGAACAGCATTCGCCACGGTTTGAATCAATGAACCGTGGCGAAGAGTTGTTCGGTGATCACTTCATCTCGCGACGTGATTCCAGCTCTTGAAAGATCTCGCGTAAACGCTGGACCGAAGCGGGTTTTGTGACGTGCCTGTCAAAGCCCGCTTCCATGGCCATCCGAATGTCTTCGGGTTGTCCGTTGCCGGTCATCGCGATCAGCATGCTGGAATCCAATTCCGACAAGCTACGGAACTGTCGTGCTAGCTCGTAACCGTCCATGTCCGGCATGCAGATGTCAGAAAAGACAATGTCGGGCCGCAACTCGCGAGCGAGCTCAATGCCTTCGGGTGCACTGGGGGCTGAATGCACCTCGTGCCCCATCGCACCAACCAACATCGTGAACATTTTCGCGATCGCGGGGACATCATCGACCACCAACACCCGAAAACGTCGCGTCGGCCTGTCTTCTTCGACGATCGTTTTTGGCTCGTTCGGTTTGGCATCCAAACACGGCAAGTGAATCCGAAACTCGCTTCCGGTCGACGTGTCGTCGCTGTCCACCAACGAAACCCTCCCACCGTGCAGCTCGACCAATTGCTTGACTAAGGTCAGGCCAATCCCCAGCCCGCCGCGACTGTCCTTCAACGTCTCATCCACCTGAGTGAACATCTCAAAGATGCCCTTGCGGTGTTCCGGTGGGATGCCAACCCCGTTGTCCTTGACCGCGATTTCCACCTGGCCGTCGACCTGTCCGCATGAGATCTCAATGCGACCGCTCGGCGGTGTGTACTTGCACGCGTTGTTCAGCAAATTGGTCACCACCTGAGTCAATCGCACGTAGTCGCCATGCACGTGGAGAGATTGCTCTGGATCGGTTCGTCGAATCAGTTCATGTCCCATCTCGTTGCACAACGATTCCACCGCTCGGCAAGAATTGGCAACGATGTCGTGAATCGAAACCGTTTCCCGCTGCAAATCGATGCGTCCCCGTGTGATCCGCGAAACGTCCATCAAGTCATCGATCAATCGCACCAACTGGTGGACTTGGCTCTCGAGAACGGTGCTGATCTCGTTGACTTGGTTCGGATCCTTTGCCGCGAAACGCAGCAGATCGACGGCATTGCCGATCGGCGTCAACGGGTTGCGCAGTTCGTGAGCCAACAGAGCGAGGAAACGATTCTTGCGTTCGTCCATCTCACTGAGCAACGCCTTCTCTTTCTGCAATTCACGAAACAGTCGCTCGCGTTCGAGCGTGTCCGCGTGTGACTGCGTGACGTCATCGATGATCAGCAGAATTCGATCCGAGTGCCCGTCGTACCGGTGCAACGAAACGGCGGAAACATTGACGTGCACCGTTCGCCTTTCACCATTGGCATCCTCGCCCTTGGCACGGTATGTGTCCACGCAGCGGAACACGCTCCCGTCGCCCACCGCGTCTCGAATTCGCTGGCACTCGTCCAGCTTGTGATCGGGAATGATCGGCAACGGATACCCAAGCACCTCGGCACTGGTCCAACCGAAGATGGCTTCGGATGCTTCATTCCAAAGTTCCACGCGTCCATCGTAGTCCATGACGATGACCGACAGCGGCGATGCTTGGATCATCGTTTGGAACATGCGAGCGTGATCGCGTTCCCGCTCCGCCGCGGCGATCAATTCGATCTCTGACTCGACCGATGCCGACAGCTCTCGCAGCGTCTCCAGCTCGTCTTCGGTCCATTCACGTGGAACGATATCGACGACGCAAAGCGTACCGAGCACTTCCCCCGATCGCGTTCGAATGGGAAATCCGGCGTAAGAAACGATCCCGTACTCTTCGATCGCCGGATGGGCAACGACACGAGGATCGACGCGAGCGTCTTCGATCAAGAAACGCTCGCCTGCGCGCACCGTCAACTTGCAAAACGAGTGACTCAGCGGCGATCCACGTAGCGTCGCAAGCGGTTCCGGCAAACCAACACAGCTTTTGAAGAACTGCCGATCTTCCTCGATCAAGGTGACCACCGAGGCGGGGCATTTCAGCAAGCGGGCCGCCAACCGAGTGATCCGATCGAACGACTCTTCGGCGGGACTGTCCACCAACGACAGACTTCGCAGGGCCTTCAGCCTCAGTGGATCTGTGATCGGGTCAGCGGATCGATTCATCGATGCTTTCGTCGGAATTCGCAGTCTCGTTTGACAAAAAAAGGGGGACGGTTCCAAGAAACGTCCCCCAAACTCATACCGCATCGATCTTAACTGTGTCCCTTCACTTTGTCGCGGGGCAAACCGAGGCTCCCCCGCGTGGCGAACGATTCAGCCGATTCCGGTGTGCCTCCTATGGACTCGGCAACGAAACACCGGCGGGCAAGAACGTGACCTCGCGATCATTGGCAACCTTTGGCCCCTCCGTGCTGCGTCCCGTTTCGACGTATTCGTTGAGCAAAAGCAACAACGAATCGACGACTTCTGGATTCTCCTTCGCGACGCTGTTCTTCTCGGCGGGGTCCGTCTCCAGGTCAAACAACTGCATCGGAGGAAGCCCTTGAAGCTTTGCCTTGGGCTCCCGAGGATTGCTCCAGCCACCGCTGCCGTGCGACAAGCACAGCTTCCAACTGTCACGACGAATGGCGAACGAACCACCGATGCTGTGGCTGACCAAAGCTTCGCGATCCGATGAATCGTCACCGCCAAACACATCAGTCAGATCAAACCCGTCTTCACCGCCAGTCGCTTCCCGTGGTTGATCCGTGATCGACTGCAATGTCGCGTACACATCTGTCAAACAGGTAAGCGCATTGGTCGTCTTGCCCGCGACGACCTTTCCCGGCCATCGAACGATAAAAGGCACGCGGTGACCGCCTTCGTAGATGTCCGCTTTGTGCCCGCGATACTTGCCACTCGGATCATGGCCATGTTTCGCGAGTTCACCAAAGTTGGCTTCCGGTGAGCAACCGTTGTCACTGGTGAAAATCACCAATGTGTTTTCGTCGATGCCTGCTTTGGAAATCGCATCAAGCAGTTGGCCCATGTGATGATCCATCTGCATCACAAAATCCGCGTACGGATTCATGCCGCTGGCATCTTTGAACGGCGGTACCGGAACGATCGGTGTGTGCGGGGCCGGAAGCGGCAAATACAAAAAGAACGGCTTGTCTTCTTTCACACGTTCTTCCACGTAAGCGATCGACTTGTCGAACAAGTGCGGCAACACCTGCTCGATCTCAAAGTCATCTCCAATCGGACCGTTGCGATACCAACCGTAGGGATTTTGTTTCTTCGTCACGCCTTCTTTTCGAGTCGGCACACTGGTCGGCGTGCCGGTGTCGACCCAAACGTAGGGTGGCATGTCCAGCGATCCGCAGTGACCGTAATACTGGTCGAAGCCGTTGTTGTCGGGTCCATTCAAAACCGGCTTCGAGAAATCAATCTCTTTGCCATTTTTATGCCAATCCCATCCGAGGTGCCACTTGCCAATCATCGCCGTGTGGTAGCCGGCACCTTGAAGCAAGTGTCCCAAGGTCGCTCGGTCACCGGGGATCAAGTGCTCACTGGTTCCGCTCAAGACACCCTTGGCCAATCGCGAACGCCAGTTGTAACGACCGGTCAACAATCCATAGCGAGTTGGGGTGCACACGGAACTGGGCGTGTGGGCATCCAAGAACGTCAACCCTTCGTCAGCCATTTGCTGCAACCGAGGCGTCTTGATCTTGCAATCCGGATTGGTCGGCGAGACATCACCGATACCCAGGTCATCCGCCATCACCAAAATGATGTTCGGACGTGACGCGACATCATCCGCGTGAACTCGCGACGCTCCCACATCGATCAGACAGGGCAGAGCAACAACCGCGGAAACAACAAACCATCGCAACCAATTCATCAGTAGCCAATCAATCAGAGTGGGGAGGGGAGAGAGGGATCCCACATTCTAGATACGAAGCTCGCTGATGCACAAAGCTTTCGGTGAGATCCCGCGAGGTCCCACAAACTACCAAAGAATGGAAGCGTCTTTTCAGAAAGGACGCGCAAACTCGCGACCAAACATCACTTCGCCCGCGAATGCGACAGCCGCAAAACAAATTGCGACAACCTGAATCACGCTGTGGTCAGATTCCACTCACGAGGTCGGTTCAAACAGTTGCGAACCCTTGATTTGCTCCTGCGTCAAACCGACTGAGACGGTCGCTTCCGCCCAAGAAATCTCTCGGATCAGTTCACGACTGATCAACACCTTTTTGCCCGGCCACCAATTCCGAGTGTCCACGATCAATTTTTGAATGGACCAATTCTCGTCGTCGACCAACAACCCTTCGACGTGTCCAACATGGTCATCGGTGCCCTGGATGGTGTAGCCGGAAACTTCGTTCACGCTGCGAAGATGATTGCGTTTGACGTCGTCCGTGTCGACTTGGTCCATCGGCACCAATCCCGCTGCCAGCGGCATCGGCGTGTAACCGCTACCTGCCAACGTTGCTCCAGCCGGTCCCCAGTAGTACGGCACATCAAAGTGCTGATAGAGCTCGATCTCCATCTGTCGCGAAACCGGGCGATCGGACTCAACCGATGGGCTGTCGCTGACCTGTTGACTGGTCAACGGAACGGCGGCACTCGCGGCATTCCAATCCGCGTTTTGGACCACACCCGGTGGCAACAACACTTGTCGTCCCGGCAACCAGTGCCCCGTGTCAACGACCAGATGCCTGACAACCCAAGTCTCGTCATCAAACAACAGGTCACAAATCGATCCCACACTCCGATCGGATCCAAGCAATTCGGTACCCAAGATGGTCTCGGTAGAAATCAGCATGACATGGTTCCTCTCAATAGGCGGATGGGTTGCGCAGTGAACATCGTATGCAAACAATGTTCCGAAACCGATTGCTAGATCGCCTAGCGATACCGCTGCGAGACAACTCGAAATTCGTACCCGCCACTTTTCGAAACGCAGTCGAAGACAGTCCGCGCGATCTCCTCCACCGAGTCATGTCCCTTTGAGACCGCATGACGAAGTTCCACCGTTGCCAGTTGCGCTTCCAATGCCTCTGGAATCAACTTGAGGATCTGACGATCGCGAGTGGAGATTCCTGCCTGCATCAGCAAACGTTCTTCAAATCGCTGCAGTGGACTGGGGCGAGTCCAAAGGAAATACAAGCGTTTCTCTTCGCTGGGATCATCCAGATAGCGAACCTGAGGATTCGATGCGAACTGATTGACCAAATCAACTCCCGGTCGCGCTCCCCCGAAAACGCCCAACTCGATCCCAAAGTGGTCCAACTGCGCGGCGTATTCATTCAAATCGTTGGCCTTCCATTCTATCTGCCATCGTTTGAATCTCGGGATGATGTCGGCATCGGAATCTCCGGTTTCGTCCGGACCGCTTCTGCCAATCGTTCCGGATTCAGTGTCTCCCGATGGAACCATGGAATTCATAGCTGACTCGGTCAATGTCACCTGTTCGGCAGCCGACACAAGTGACTGAACCGATGTCGTCAAATCAGTGGTGCGGAAGTCCACCGTTTCCTGATCCGTCGGAACAACAAACGGCGATTCAACGGTCGCGGTCCCACCTGCCGAGACGCGAGTGATCTCCGCCACCGGTTCGTTCAAGACGATCTCATCCTCCGGCAGCAGCACCCAAAGCAGAAACAGCACGCCGACCAAGCTGGTCAGCATCAGCAAGACCGCCATCAACAATGAAGTCACCGCATCAAACCAACTGGTTTGCATTGAGGACGCCCCACGTTCGGATGACGACTTCAATTTCCGGCCGGCGAACTTCCACGCATTTTGATTCATCGGACCACTCGCAGAGAGAAGGAAGGGCGACTGCCCAAGAGAAGCTCCGCGAGTTTAACCGTTCACCGAAACCAACACCAACTTTTCAATGAAGTTGGTCAAACAACGTTGGCCTCTCTATCCTTGACGGCGAGGATCGAACAATCATCTGCCCGGACGCTGCTTGTCGAGAAACGCCTTGATTTCTTGATGCATTTTCTCCGACGCCCGAATGACCAATGCGCCCTCCTGAGGATAGGGAGCCATCGTGGCGTTTCCACCGCGAGCTTCCCAGTGCTTTGGCAAGACCTGATCTTGCACTGTTTGCATGATCAAGTCAGGTCGAAAGGTTCCGTCTTTGGACCACGCCGGCAAATCATGAAGCCGATAGACATTGGCAAAGGTTGTTCCTGGATCGACCAGGACCTCTCCATCCGCTGCATCCGCCGACACTCGCGAATTGGTTGTCACTGCCATTCCGGCCAACATCAAACCCAGCAACAGGGCACCGCACTTCAGACGCATTGTTCAATCCTTTTAAGTTGCGTTTGTCTCTTGCTAAATGCAAGAACGTGATATCGAGTGTTATTCTACCGCGATCCGGGGGATCCTCAAATACCAATCCAGATCGAATGGATCCGACTCATCTAAGAACGACAAATGGATCGTGCCTCTTCTACATCAGAGGGTAGCCGTCGGTAAGCGATAGCGTCACCGACGAACATGTGCCCCGACACCACCGAGTCTCACCGAGTGAGTCGCACTGCAACTTACTCTGATTTGATCGACTTCCGTACGCGTCCGCACTAACATACGTGCGCTGCATCATTGTGGCGAATGCCGTGATTGCCGGCATTGATTCTGCCCCACCACCTTCGATTGGGTCCAGCTCGTTTTATGTTCTCCTCGAACCAACTTCATTGCCTTTTGCTTTTGGCCGCCGCCGTTGCAGTTCCATCGTCAACCGTTGCGGAAGAAGGTTACTGGCCCGACGGAAAAACTTATTGCGTCACTCTGACCTATGACGACGGAATCCCAAGCCAGATCACTCATGCCTTGCCGCAGTTGAAAGCAGCGAACCTCAAAGGCACGTTTTTCTCGCCTGGCGGCGTCACCTATCGTTGGTCGCAAGAAGACCTTGACCAGGTTCGTGAGGAAGGGCATGAATTGGCCGGGCACACCATCCTCCATCCTTGCGCTCGCAAAAACGATTGGGTGAAGCCGGGCAACGCTTCAGAAGATTATGACGATGCTCGCATGGCAAAAGAACTCGATGAGAACCTTGCGAACCTCATCAAAAATGGCGTCAAACGAGAACTCGCCACATTCGCCTACCCGTGTGGCAGCACATCCATCGGAGAGGACAACCACAGCTATGTTCCTCTGGTCAAAGAACGATTCTTTGCCGCCCGTGGCACCCAGTTTGGGTTCGAAATACCCAGCCAAGGTGAAATCGATCTGTTTGAGGTCAAGACCGTGGCCGGTCACGAACGAGACCTGGCGTTTCAGCTTGATCAAATTCGCAACGCTCGCGAGAAACAGGGTTGGTTGGTGTTCATGTTCCATGGCGTGGGAGGCGACCATCTGGTGATCAGCACAGACGACCATAAAGAAATGCTTCGCTTTCTACAAAACGATGACTCGGTTTGGGTGGCAACCTTTCAGGAAGCAGCGGCCTGGGTGAAGAGCAAACAATCAACGGCACCATCCGTCACGAGTATCCCTGAATAAGCCATTCGAAGTGACCTGTTTGAGTGCCAACCGCAGGCTTCATTGCTCATCTGCTCGCTCGTTTCGCCTGTTGCAACCACGTTCAAAACGAGATGCGAGAGAAGCGTCTACGAAGAAGGCCTTTGTCGTTTTGAAGACATGACGCGGGCTTTCAGTCAATTCGGCGAATCAGTTTCGCGGGATTGCCGGCCACCACCACTCCATCGGGAACGTCTTTTGTAACCACGCTTCCAGCGCCAATCACGCTGCGTTGCCCGATCGAAACGCCCGGGCAGATCACGGCTTTGCCACCGATCCAAACATCGCTGCCGATCGTGACTGGTTTGCCGAATTCCTGCGTCCGCCGTGGGCCTGCATCCAAAGGATGCGAAGCTGTGTAGACATGAACGCCAGGTCCAAAAAACACAAAATCACCGATCCGAACTTCGCAGACATCCAAAACCACACAGTCGAAATTGAAATACACGTTTTGGCCGAGGTGAATGTTCGTCCCATAGTCGCATCGAAACGGTGACTCCAACTGAACCGAGTCTCCACCGCTGGCGAATAGTTTCCTCGTCAGCACGCGCCGAAACGCTTCGTCGCGAGGCAAGCTCGCGTTGATCTGCTGACAACGCTCTCGAGCGATGATCCGCGCCTCGACCAACTCCGCGTCTCCCGCGTCGTACAACTCACCGGCCAACATTCTTTCTCGTTCGGTAACCATCCAAGCCCACCTCGTCCCTTAGAAATTGTTGAAGAAGTCCTGATTGCCAAAGTTGTGTCGATTTGGCCATCCATGGCCTTTCGACTTGGGGTATTCGGGCAACAACCACCGATCACGCCATTCCATCTTTTTCGCTCGGCTGGACGACACACCACTGGTATCGTCTATGGTCGAGGACGTCGGTCATAGCAACGCCAATCGCATCCGCACGACGAACATGATCAGGGGAGGTTCAACCGAGTGGCCAAAGTAACGCAAATTATAAATCAGATACAATCTGGTAACGCCGCCGCATCAGATCTCTTGCCGCTCGTGTATGAAGAGATGCGGCGTTTAGCACGCCACAAAATGCAAAACGAGGCCGTCGGACAGACACTTCAACCCACCGCACTCGTTCACGAAGCCTACATGCGTCTTGTGGGAACGGAGGACCATCCGCAATGGGATAGTCGCGGCCACTTCTTCACCGCTGCCGCGGAGGCGATGCGGCGGATACTGATTGAGAACGCCCGTCGGCGTCAGAGCCTCAAACGCGGCGGCGATCGCAAGCGGTTTGAAATCGCCGAAGACGACGCGATCATCCATTTCGACAACGCGGAAGAACTACTCGACTTGAACGACGCACTTACCAAGTTCGAACGGAGCGAACCTGAAATCGCAAAGCTGGTCGAATTGCGGTACTTCGCCGGCCTGTCGGTGGACGAGTCTGCCGAGGCACTCGGCATCTCACCTCGAACGGTCAAACGAAACTGGGCGTTTGCTCGTGCGTGGCTCGGACGAGAACTGAATGTGGACAAAGATCTCTAAATCGAATGGCCCCGGAAAGCCTTCGATTTCGCATTGCACTCTGTGGGATCAAAGGTGTGATCCCGTTGGTTGAACTGACTGACCGAATCAGTGACGCTTCCAATTCCAACTGGACATGTCGGCTTCGATGACTGTTGCATCTGAAAAGACCATTTTCTTCCACGCACTTGAGATCGATTCTCTCGAGCAACGGACAGAATACGTCCGGCAAGCATGCAAGAACAACACACAACTACTTTCAGCGGTCTCTGCCTTGCTGCGAGAAAACGATCGGGAAGTGAATCCAATCGACCGTCCTGTCGCTGCGGAAATGCTCCCGACGATGATGTCAGGCGAACTCACGGACCCTCGTTTCTCCCCCGGTGCGATGGTCGGCCCTTATCAATTGATGGAACGAATTGGTGAAGGAGGATTTGGATGGGTGTTCGTGGCTCAACAACGGTCTCCAGTCCAGCGTCGTGCCGCTCTCAAGATCATCAAACCGGGAATGGAATCTCGCGAAGTCATCGCCCGATTTGAAGCGGAGCGACAGGCGATTGCGTTAATGGACCACCCGAACATCGCGAGAGTATTCGATGCCGGCGTGACCGAAACCGCTCAACCCTACTTTGTGATGGAATTGGTTCGGGGCGTTCCCCTCACTGATTTCTGCAACAGCAATCGACTGCGCATTTCAGATCGACTGCAACTCTTTGTGACGATTTGTCATGCAGTTCAGCATGCTCACCAAAAAGGAATCATTCATCGAGACCTCAAGCCATCCAACATTCTTGTGACACTCCAGGATGGTCGTCCGCTCGCGAAAGTCATCGATTTTGGAGTCGCAAAGGCGATCGGGCAAAGCCTCACTGTCAAAACGATCTACACCCGATTCACATCGATGGTCGGGACTCCGGCGTACATGAGTCCCGAGCAAGCGGCTATGAGCACCGATGACGTGGACACCCGGAGTGACATCTATTCGCTGGGCGTGTTGCTGTATGAACTGTTGACCGGATCCACACCATTTGCACCGGACCGCCTTCAAACCGCTGGCTTCGACGAATTGCGTCGGATCATTCGTGAAGAAGAACCGCCTCGTCCGAGCACGCGTCTGAGCACTCTCAACTCTGAAGAATCTAGAACCAGCGACGTCGAACGTCTGGGACCACCGACCACGCCATCCACTGCGATGAAACGCGATCTCGACTGGATCGTGATGAAGGCACTGCACAAAGATCGCAACCGACGCTATTCGACGGCGGGTGCACTGGCGGAAGACATCTTGCGTTTCCTGCAAGACCAACCTGTTGAGGCTCGTCCGCCATCGAGTTGGTATCGATTCACGACTTTTGCACGACGAAACAAAGTTGCCATCTCGACATTCTCTCTCGTTGCGATCGCATTGATTATTGGAACCGCAACCAGTCTTTGGCAGGCTCGCGAAGCCATCCGGGAACGCGACGAGAAAGAGTTGGCTCTTGCCGAAGCACGCGAAGCAGAAGTTGCCGCAAACGCAGCGAGATCGGAACTGGAGAACTTCAATGACCGACTCAATTCAACCACCGTTTTGCTGGCCGCCGGACGCGCCAATGCGGATGCTCAAAGATGGCCGGACGCCTACGAGGCCTATTCAGAAGCAACTCAAGTCTTGCCGAAGTCCTTTTTAGTCTGGCTGGAACGAGGAGGGCTGAACGCGAAACTAGGCCGCTGGGAATCATCCGCGAACGACTTTGTCAAAGCAGTCGAAATTGGCTTTCCAATTGAACAAGCTGAGCTAAATGGGGTCCCTCAGATTTTGCTTTATGCCGGACGATCCGACGCTTACGAAACCCTGCTGCAGGAACTCCGGCAATCGGACACCGAGGTTCCATTCGCGGTTTCAGCTCGAGGGCAACTGGTCGGTTCTCTCTCACCGAATCGTGCAGCGGAATTAGCAGACCAAATGGAACAAATGCTTTCGAAGACGTTTGATTCAGACGTAAGCTCGGGGCCGCTAAACAAGCGTCAACGATACGCCAAAATTTACTACGGCGTGAATCTCTATGTTGCTGGCTTGGCTCACCTGAAAGCGGGCGACTATCAACAAGCACTTCACCGATTGGAAGAAACCAATCACGCGAATTGGTTTGGACGTGGGATCGCTAAGCCACTCATTGCGATTGCTCATCACAGAATGGGCAATGCCGACGACGCCGTTCAATCCTTCGAAGAGTCGCAAGTCTTCCTGGATCGAATGCTGGATGAAAGTATCGAGCGATCAAAGGGTTCGCCGTCCATGCCATGGATCGACTGGATCGAGTTTTTGATCCACCACCGCGAAGCCAGCATCGTCGTAAAAGGGCACACACCGGCCGCAGACCCGCGGTTCCAGCAACTCCAAGTCTTCGCGGACGCAGCCATCGACGGGTGATTCTTTCTCGAAGCACACTTTGTTTCTGGGCCTTCCCACGTTTCTGGGCCTTCCCATTAACGAGACGAATTTCTCTGGCCCCGATTACAAACAGATTTCGCATTGCCCAATGGAACATTCCACGAAACAAGACGGCCGCGTACCAATCGCTGAACGAATGTCTGTCAACGGCCGCCAAAAATCGGACAAACTCATTGGAGTTGAAAATGAAGCCATCCTGTTTGTGCCTTTGCATCATTCTGATCGCCACACCCGCAATCCGTGGACAGGACATCCCATTGAACGTCGCGGAGCAGCCAGATACTCAAGACAAATCACAGCTCACTGGCTTGGACACCGACAAGGAATTGGACTCGACAGCAACACTCGATGAATTCCTTGTCAACAGCGAGCATTGGGGAATGCGATCATTCGCTCAGGACGTTGCGGACGGCGACTACTTGGTGAACCTCTACTTCGCCGAGACGTTCCCTCGAATAACTGGCCCCGGCCAACGAGTCTTCTCGTTTCGAGTCAACGGAATCGAATTCGATGAATTTGATATCTGGCAGAAAGCCGGCGGAAGCAATCGCGTCTACGTCGAATCCGTTCCGGTAAAAATCAATTCCGGCATCCTCTGGGTAACCTTTTCATCCGAGATGGATTACCCCACGATCAAGGCGATTGAAATCATTCCACAAAAAGAAACGGCATCCGTCGAAGAGATCATCCGAATCAACGCAGGCGGGCAAGCAACTGCGATTGACTCGTCCGGACGGAAATGGCTGGCGGATCAAGGTTTCATGGGCGGTCGGACCATTTCAGGAAACCGATTCTTTGGCAACGGTGGTTTCCGCTGGGCTCCCACTCAATCGACGTTGGTATTCATGAATCATGACGAGGACGTGAACCTCCGCTTGGAAGAAGCAGAATTGCCAGCGGCACTTCGGTTCGTCCATCCGAGGCTCGATGAAGATCAAAACGGCGTCGCTTCGGTCGTTGAAGTGGCTCGGTTCGACGCATTCATACTTCGCCATCCACAAGGCAGTGAACTGAAGGCTGCGCTCACGGAAGACACGGCTCCGACCGAACAAACCATCGCTCGCCTCCGAGAGACTCTGGACGCCTTCGAATCGGAGGCGGCCAGACTCGATGCAGATGTCGTCGTGCAACTTTCGACTGCCAAGCAGGCCGAGTGGGGCTCGTATCTGTTCACCGTGGTCGCCATGATGCTTGCTGCTCTCAGCTTTGGCCATCTGTTGACGGCAAATCCACCACGTCGCCAACGATGGACACAAATCGACGCGTCACCAATTGCAACACGGACGGTCATTGAATCGCTCGTGCTGATAGGTTTACTTTCCTGCGTCGATCTGCTTTGGACGACCACGATGTCAACCGAAATTCATTTCCAAGAGATGAATCCGGTGGGAAATCATTTCTTGCTCGAAGGCACTTCCTTGACGGCTTTCAAGGTGGTCAGTTTGGCGTCCGCGCTCGCGTTGCTGTTCTTCCTTCGAAAGTTCAAGGGAGCCCAAATGGCGTCTTGGTGGACATGCATGGTCTGCACTTTGGTTACTTTCCGTTGGATCGTCTTAGATTCGACGATGCTCAGTTGAGTCTGCTTTCAACACAAATTCTTTCGCTCAACCCGCCGAAGTTCACGTTTCGGCCGTCACAATCTCCGCCCCATCCCCGATATCGGAAACAACCAAATGAAATGTTCCTTGATAGGTACGTTGATCATCGCGTCCGCTGGAATCGCGTGCGCCTCTGATTGGCCTCAGTGGCAAGGCCCGGAACGAAACGCCCAATCTGCCGAAACGGGACTGCTGCAACAATGGCCCGAAGCCGGACCTCCATTGGCTTGGCGAGTCGATGGTCTCGGGGGCGGCGACAGTGCCCCCGCCGTTGCCGCAGGCAAGCTCTTTGGAATGAGCAATCGCGATGGCCAAGAGATCGTTTGGGCACGCTCGGAAGACAACGGCGGCGAGATTTGGGTTACGTCGCTGGGTGAGGCAGCGGACCAACGGGTACCACAATCCAAAGAAGGTCCCGGTTGCACTCCGTCATTTAATGACGATCAGCTTTACGTGATTGGAATGAGCGGACGCATCGCATGCCTGGACGCGAGCGATGGACGAATCATTTGGCAGCGAAGTTTGGTCGACGATTTTGGCGGTGTCGCTCCGATGTGGAGCTTTCGAGAATCGCCGCTCGTTGATGGCGACCAAGTCATCTGCACTCCCGGTGCGGCCGATGCGCTGATGGTCGCACTGGACAAACGCACTGGCGAAACCATTTGGAAAACCAAACCACCAACCGCCGCTTCCGCCCCCGGAGACACAGCACCTGGCCGTTCTGGCGACGAACCACGCCGGCAACCGCCACCACGAGCGTCCAGCGAGGGATCGACACCAACAATCACAGGCTCGAAAAATCCTGAATTGTTTGTCAGCGAACATTGGGGAATGACCGCATTCTCGTACGTAGTTCCCAATGGAAAATACCTGGTCAAACTGTACTTCGCCGAAACCTACAACGGCATCACCGATGAAGGTCAACGGGTTTTCACCTTCGATGTGGAGGGTCACGAAACAACCGATTTCGACATTTGGAAGAAGGCAGGCGGTCCACGCAAAGCAATCGTCGAATCAGTTCCCGCCGTGGTCGATGATGGCGAGCTGAACATCACCTTTAAACAACAAGTCCAAAGCCCCGCCATCAAAGCCATCGAGATCATTCCCCAGGGCGATGATGCGGACCAATCCAGCATCGTCCGAGTCAAAGCGGGAGAGTCAAATCCCTTCAAAGACTCCGATGGAAACACCTGGTTGGCAGACCAAGGATTCACCGGCGGAGGAACCAGCCCCGGGTTCATCAACCGTTCCGGCGGAAGTCCAGGTAGATCGGGCGGACGTGGGCGATTCGGCGGCTTCGGTGGCCCTCGTCCAGGTGCGGCTTACTCCTCCGCGATTGCGATCGAATGGGAAGGTATTCGCCAATACGTGCAATTCACCGCCAATGCCTTGGTCGGTGTCTCAACCACCGATGGTGAAATCCTTTGGCAATACTCCGCCCCCGCCAACGCGATGGGAATCAACTGCTCCACACCCATCTTTCAAGACGGTCTGCTGTTCGCTGCCTCGGCGTATGGAACCGGAGGTGGTGCGGTGAAACTCACAAAGGATCCCAACGGAAAAATCAATGCCGAGGAAGCCTATTTCACATCTCGCATGCAGAATCACCACGGCGGAATGATTGTGGTCGACGGTTGCCTTTACGGAGCCAACGGTGGAAACGGCGGTGGGATCATGACCTGCATGGATTTCCAAACCGGCGAGACGCTGTGGCGAGATCGCGAAGGGCCGAAGGGATCCTTGCTACTCGCCGATGGTCGACTGTACCTTCGCGGCGAAGAGGGTGAGATCCTCCTGCTGGAACCATCATCGGATCAGTTCATCGAGCGAGGTCGCTTCGATCAACCCGATCGCTCCGACGTTCCCGCCTGGGCACACCCGATTGTCGCGAATGGAAAGCTGTACATCCGCGACCAAGGCTTGCTGCTCTGCTATGACGTGAGCAAGAAATAGTCCGATAAGAGACGGCGTTCGCCCCATGCCTCGCGACATGAGCGAACACTTCAAAACACAAACCGCCGCGAACATGAAGTTTGCGGCGGTTCGTCGTCAATTGTGCTCGTCAAAGACTATTGGTCGTTGTTGCGACGCAAACGATTCGCGTTTCTACGTTCAACGTTGTATCGCTTGTCCAAGTCAGCCGCCCATTGTTTGTCAGCCATATTCGGCCAATTGTCTTCGTCAAAGCCTTCCTGGCCTTCGAGTTGTTCCTGAGTGACGTCGAGAACCATCACGTAATCGTCTTCGTCGATGTCATCGTCGCCAACTTCGTCCGGGTCGACCTGCGTTTTCAAGGCCTCAAACGGGACGGCGAAAAGTTTGTTGCCCATGCCCAAGAACCCGCCGTACGTCACCACGGCGTAACGAACCTTGCCGGTCTTTGCGTTGAGCACGATGTCCTTGATTTCGCCAACACTCTCGCCTTGAGAATTTTGCAAATTGAGTCCCATCAACTGGCTGACGCGGACGTTGGAGTGGCTCATTTTCGCGTCGAGTCGACTGGCGTCGGCCTGCCGCGAACGTGTGTCGAATTGTTCTGATGTGGTTTGAGCCGAGACCAATGGCAGGCTGAGACAAGCGGTCAAGGCAACTAGGAAACTGGTTTGAATTGTGCGTACCATGTTGGTACTCCGATTTAGAAAGGGATGGGGATGCGGCTGGCGACACCGATGATCGGTTTCGTCAGACGAATGAATGGTCGAGAACTTGATCGACGGGGACTCCGAATCAGCGAGGCTTGCTGGTCCGGTTTTGCACGCGGGTGTAGGCGTCCAACGCGGCCGGGCGAGCATCTTCCCAAGTCATGTGCTCTCCACCGCCCGCATCTTCCCATTGCTTCCGAGCGATCGCTTCTCGTGTGTTCCAATCGTCATTGGCATCGGCATCAAACGCTTCCCAGCCAGATTGATACGCCGGCCGGTACTGATCGAAGCCGTACGATTTGTTGTAGTACGGACGGTTGGCATGCTCCTCTTCCCAATAAGCCGATTCGACTGTGGGATCAATGTTTTCTGCGACGGCTTTCCCCGCATAACCACCTGCGACACCGCCAACGATCGCGCCGGCAACAGTTCCGATGGGGCCTGCTACCGTTCCTGCGGCAGCCCCCGCCGCGGCACCACCCAGCGCGGCACCGACTCCGGTCCCTACCGGATGAGACCCCGGTTCGCCGGTAATCGCATCTTCATTTCGCAATTCTTCACGCGTTTCGTCTTCGTTTGTTCTCTTCACTGACATGGTGTTTTCCTTCGTAAGAAGTGATGGCCGCGATCGCCAAAAAGCGTCACTAGCCGCCTGAAAGGGCAGACCACATCACAGGCATTTCCTGTGCCGCCGCTCGAGTGTCACTGAGAAAACAGCGGCGCGAGAATTGCGGTTTCGTCAGTGATCCCATTCAAAGAGGAAATCAATCATGTCAACGCTTCGCAAATTCGCGACGGCAGCTGCTGCTGGATACGCAGGAATTGTCGTGACACGTGCCATCGTTCGCCGCAAACGCACTTTCGACTGGCAAAACAAACGCGTGGTTATCACGGGCGGATCACGTGGTTTAGGGTTGGTGATCGCCCGGCAGTTGGCCGACCAAGGTGCGCGGATCGCAATCACAGCACGCACGGAAGAAGACTTGTGTGCGGCTGCCGCGGAACTGCGTCGACGTGGAGCAGAAGTCATCGCACATCCCTGTGATGTCCGCGACCGAGAACAAGTCGCCACTTTCATCGATCGAGTGACCAACCAATTCGACGGCATTGACGTGCTATTGAACGTCGCGGGAATCATCACCGTCGGTCCCTTTGAATCCATGACGATGGAAGACTTCCAATCCGCGATGCAAACGAATTGCTGGGGAGCATTGCATGTTGCGATGGAAGTTCTACCTCACATGCGTGCCGCCGGCTGGGGACGCATCGTCAACATCGCTTCCCTGGGAGGAAAACGAGCGGTTCCACACATGCTGCCATACGCTGCTAGCAAATTCGCGTTGGTGGGTCTGTCCAATGGGATGCGTGCTGAACTCAAAGCAGACAACATCTTTGTCACCACCGCGTGCCCTAGCTTGATGCGAACCGGAAGCCCTCGAAATGCAATCTTCAAAGGCCAACACCGCGACGAGTACGCTTGGTTCAGCATCGGCGACTCATTGCCAGGACTGTCCATGAACGCGGAAGCCGCGGCCGAACAAATATTGACGGCTTGCCAGCACGGACGTGGCGAAGTCTTCATTCGCAGTCCCCTCAACGTGACGATCGCACTGCAAAACCTTTTCCCTGAATTGACTCAAGAGATTTTGGCGTTGGCAGCAAGCGTGTTGCCAAAAATGGGCGGCATTGGTCGAACCGCTGCCAAAGGCCATCAAAGCCAATCGGAATGGTCCCCATCGGTTTTAACGACGCTCACTGAGCAAGCTGCGATCAGGAACAATCAAATCTGAGTTCCTTGCAGGGCGAGAATCCACACTGGTTGCCCGCATCCGATCGAGCCGAGTGGGAACGGCGAAGCCATGTGCCCCGGTAATCATTTCGATTGCCCCGTGACCGTTTCGATTCATGAACAGATTCAGGCTGACAGTCTTCGGTCCCGGTTCACCGCAAAGCATTTCATCGCAAGTGCAAGCTGCCGTTTGCAGAAGTAGCGAGATCGGCACCGTTTTAAACTTCGCCGTTCCATCGTCGTTTCAGTTGCGACGGCACGCACGCGGGTGTGTCAGATGGTTACGATAGAACCAGAACGCTGTGCCAGTGCGATGATCCTACGACTCGAACCGCTGGCTGATTCAACACACCAGGAGCGAAGTGATGCAGATTGGCGTCCCACGCGAACGTTGGCCAGGCGAGGCGAGAGTGGCTCTCGTTCCGGCAAGCGTCAAGAAGTTGATTCAGGTTGGCTTTTCGGTTGGGATCGAATCCGGTGCGGGCTTGGCGTCAGGATTTCCTGATGAGGCATACACTGATGTCGGTGCCGCTGTGCAAGTCGACAGGGCCACCGTTCTTTCAGGCTCTGACATCGTGCTGCGAGTCCGTCGCCCCGAACTTGACGAGGTGTCAACACTTCGCCCCGAAGCCATTCACATCAGTTTCCTCGACCCATTCAATGAAAAAGAATTGGTCAGCGAGATGGCAAAGTCGGGTGTGACGTCGGTTTCGATGGAGATGATCCCACGGTCCACACGCGCTCAGAAGATGGACGCTTTGTCGTCTCAAGCCAACCTCGCCGGTTACGTCACGGTGATTCAGGCCGCTTATCACAGCAAAAAGATTTTCCCGATGATGATGACTCCATCGGGAACAATTCGCCCCGCTCGAGTGTTTGTGATTGGTGCGGGCGTAGCAGGCCTACAAGCGATCGCCACGGCAAAACGACTCGGTGCCCGAGTCGATGCATTCGACACCCGACCTGTCGTCGCTGAACAAGTGCGATCGCTCGGTGCCAAGTTCGTCGAAATTGATTTGGGCGAAGTCGGACAAACGGAGCAAGGCTACGCCAAGGCTCTGACACCAGAACAAATTGAACTTCAAAAGGAAGGACAAAAGAAGGTCATCGCGGCGTCCGATGTCGTCATCACCACCGCGCAATTGTTTGGCCGACCGGCACCCCGCATTGTCACTCGCGACATGGTGCTAGGTATGCAAACTGGCAGCGTCGTCGTCGACATGGCGGTGGAAACGGGCGGCAACGTCGAAGGCTCCGTGCTGAACGAAATCGTCGATGTGGAAGGCGTCAAAATCATCGGCCAGGGCAACTTACCTTCCGAGGTTAGCCGCAACGCGAGCGAAATGTACTCCAACAACTTGACGGCATTGATTGACGAGTTTTGGGACGCCGAATCCAAACGCCTTGAGTTCAATCCCGAGGACGAAATTGTTCAAGCCGCCGTCATCACTCGCGGTGGCAAGATCGTCAACGACACCATCGCCCAGCTTCATTCGTAGACCGCACTTCACTCTTTCAAATCGAGGGTTCCCGTGGAAGCCGTCCTGCTCGCCTTCATTTTGACGCTGTCCGTGTTCTTGGGGTTCGAATTGATCGCCAAAGTTCCGGCGACACTTCACACACCCCTGATGTCCGGTGCCAACGCGATTTCTGGCATCACTGTCGTTGGTGCGATCATCGCCGCGGGCGCTGACTTGGGCCCTTGGTCAACTTGGCTGGGAGCGTTGGCGGTGTTCTTTGCGACCGTCAACGTGGTCGGCGGCTACATGGTGACCGATCGCATGCTGAGCATGTTCAAGAAAAAAGACAGCCCATCGGGAGGTGACTCATGAGCATTGAAGTTCTGGGTTCGGTCTACATTATCTCGGCAATTCTGTTTGTCTTTGGGCTCAAACTGATGAGTTCTCCGGCGACCGCCGTACGCGGTAATTTGCTTTCGTCGGTTGGAATGCTGATGGCCGTCTTGATCACCCTCACGTCGAAGGAAATCCTCGACTATCGCTACCTGGCTGGTGCCGCGATTCTTGGTGCGGTCGTCGGCGTGATCGCAGCGCAACGTGTTGCCATGACGGGAATGCCCGAGATGGTTGCACTGTTCAATGGTTCGGGCGGTATCGCGAGTCTGCTGGTTGGTTGGGCCGCCCTTTACGGGCAGGAATCATCGTCCTTCACGCTGATCACCATCCTGCTATCCATCTTGATCGGTGGCGTGACCTTCTCGGGTTCCCTGGTCGCCTGGGCAAAGCTTTCAGAAACCATCGGCAGCGGAGCGATGACGTTCTCCGGCCAACGTGTCGTCAACATACTGTTGTTGCTGGCGTTGCTGGCTTGTTCGGTAACGATGGTCGTCGATCCCGGCCTGACGTTTCCACTCGTCTTCGTTGTGATCGGGTTGTCAATATTGCTCGGTGTGATGGCAGTCATCCCAATCGGTGGCGCTGACATGCCGGTTGTGATTTCGTTGCTGAATAGCTACTCGGGACTCGCCGCGTGTGCCGCCGGATTTGCGATCAACAACACGATTCTGATCGTCGCCGGTTCGTTGGTTGGTGCGGCGGGGCTGATTTTGACCAACATCATGTGCAAAGCGATGAATCGATCGCTCAGCAACGTGCTGTTCTCAGGTTTCGCGGCAACTACAAAAGCCACCAAGGTCGAAGGCGAAGTCAAACCAATCACCGCCGACGACGCCTACCTGATCCTCGAGGCAGCCTCGTCGGTCGTGATGGTGCCCGGCTACGGCATGGCGGTCGCCCAAGCCCAACACGTGGTGCGTGAACTGGGTGAACTACTGGAAGCCAACGGAGCCGACGTCAGCTACGCAATTCATCCGGTCGCCGGTCGGATGCCGGGGCACATGAATGTCTTGCTAGCCGAGGCGAATGTGCCGTACGACCAATTGATTGAAATGGACGAAATTAATCCGCGAATGGAAAATATCGACGTCGCGATCGTGATCGGAGCCAACGACGTGGTGAACCCTGCCGCACGAGAAGACGAGAACAGCCCGATCTATGGGATGCCGATCAT
Organism: Rhodopirellula baltica SH 1; assembly: GCF_000196115.1. NCBI lineage: Bacteria > Pseudomonadati > Planctomycetota > Planctomycetia > Pirellulales > Pirellulaceae > Rhodopirellula > Rhodopirellula baltica. Next base: position 6,611,373 of record NC_005027.1, on the reverse strand, counting down.
CAACGTCGATTACGCGAGAACCGTGTTCGTTCTGAAAAGATCAATGGCATCGGGGTTCTCTGGCGTCGACAACCCATTGTTCTTTGGCGAGAACACACGAATGCTGTTCGGTGACGCCAAGCAATCTCTCAGCAGCGTGATCGCCGAATTCAAATCTTAAAAAAGCGTCGTCACGTGAAGACGCCGAGGCCTGCTCAGCGAATCTCACCCAACCTGGCTGGCAAGACCATCGATCACTCGTTGCGTTTCAAACGCGAGCTGGCTCAGTTGCTTTTGATCAACTCAGGAAATGTGAACTGAAGAACTTGCTTGGACACATCGTGGACGCGATGTTCCAAGCCCTCGACGAACGGCAGACGCTCGTCGCCGTAAGCACGTTCTGCGTACTGGCAGCAAATCATATTTTCACCGTCGGTCGAACGGTGGTAGACAAAGACATTCAATTCCGCCACGTCGCCTTCCACGACGGCGAAGTCAACACCACAGCTTTCGCCATCATCGCTAGGCCAAATTGTGAACGGTGTGTCAGCGTTTTGCTCTTGCAAGTACTCCACGACACCACGGGCCGCTTCGATTGGCTCGATCGCGATGGGTTGTCGACGGACAGCTATCATCTTGGTCCAGTTCTCCAACGTCTCTCCAACGAGTATGTATTCGTTGAGCTCACCCGAATCATCGCTACTCCCCACATATTTCAGCACAAAGGGCTGACCTTGGTAGGTGATTGTGGGTCCTTGCGCTGATGCTTGCGGAAGGGGTTGATAAGAAACCCGACTCACATCCGTGGATTGTTCTATGCCACCGTCGGCTTGATATTCGTCTTGAGCCGTCGAGCCCATTGCAGCGACACAGGCGAGCAAAACAACGATGCCAACCATGGTCACAATGGGACCAATCACTACGATCCCCAAGATGATCGATAGCCAACTGCGTTTTGGTTTCGCCATCGCAGGTGCAACCGCAGTCGCGTAGGGAATCGATTCGGCGTCGACGGTTGGCTGATTGCTCATAACAAAACGTTATTGACACGTAGGATGTGGCTGAGAGAGTGGCGAACATCTCAAGCGAGAAAGCCACACCATGAGGAACCCTAGGTCAAAACGGAGACCAGTCAAACTCGTTCGCGATTCTGATGGAATTTCGATTTCACAATCCGGTTCGATCTGCAAACCATGCGGGTATCAGCACCAACAACCATTGTCGCTTCGGCAGTTCAAACGTGTGAATGTCGACACTTGCTGCCTGGCCAATTGACTTGGCTCACTACGCGGATGACTCAGTTCCTGCACCTCAGCCACTCGTTGCGACTTATGCACATTGGTCATGAACGATTTCGTTTTGGCCGCGACGATCGGCGGCGTCCTGTTGAGCGACACACACTTTGGTCCATGTGTACAAGGTCAACGGCGGAAAGTTCATGGGAATGGCTTCCGTCTCAGCAGGCCCGAACAACGGACGTGCGAACTCGTTGACGTGGTCGCGAATCTGGTAGGCAACAAACACACCACCAGGCCGCAAGACTTGATGGATCGACTGAGCGATGGTTTTCGCAACAGCCGGCGGCATGCTGCTAAACGGTATCCCCGAGACGACCGCGTCGACCAATCCAAATTGGTGTTTCGCAGCAATCTCGGCGAGTGCACAAGCGTCATCCATCGCCACTTCCAGTCGTGGATCATGGATCGCATGGAGCGGCTCGGAAAACACCGTCGATTTCTCAACCGCCAGAAGCTTTGCGTCAGGCCGCATGTATTCGAGCAACGCCTGAGTCGTACCACCGGCTCCCGGTCCCAATTCGATCACACAGCGTGCGTTCTTCACACAGTCGCGGTTCGCAAGCTTTCGTGTCAGATAAGGCGAACTCGGGCAAAGGGTCGCGACATCCATGGGAGCCTGCAGCCACGCCTTCAATACATAGAACGCACGCTTGGCAAACGTTGGCCGGGCACCCGCTTCACTAGGCCCTGCAGTGATCGCATGCATTTTGCTTCAACCTCAATGGAATTCGACTGGTTTGATGCCTGAGAACCGCGAATGCTGCCGCTCATTCTGCAGGGTGATATGCAGCCGACCATCGACCGCATTTGCATCACAAAGCAATCCACATGCCATGTCGGTACGAAGATTGCATGATCTTTGATGATCTCCGAACATTGAACCGCAATCGTAGGGACCACGGACGATGAAGAACGCTCACGATGATCGAGAAACCTCCACCACGAGCGTTCTAGCGATCGACCGCCGAATCGATCCTGGTTCCGATCCGGAAGCAGCCGCCCCGCGACCGGCCAGCCATCCATCAACTCAACCATCAACGACCCAACCGCCTCGCGAATTGTCGTCACGATCTTCAGGGCTACTTGAGCGGAACGATCGCTGGATGCGAGGCATGGTCACGGCGATTGCGGCCATCCTGACATTGGGCATGCTTTACATCGCCAGCGATCTGTTGGTCCCAATCGCGATCGCAGCGCTCGCATATCTGTCGCTGCGACCGATCGAAGCCAAAATCTGTCGATGGGGTGTTCCGCAGGCCGCCGCTAGCGCAATGCTGATCGCCGGACTGTTCTCTTCGCTCGCCCTGATCATTGCATTGCTTTACTCACCGGCTCAGCAGTGGTTGACCTCGGCACCCGAAAGCCTCGCAGCGATCCGAGGCAAATTTCAGTCGGTCGCGGAACCACTAACCGCCGTCGATCGAGCGGGCACCGCCGTGGACGATGCAACCATTCCATTGAAAGAGGATGAACCACGAATCGAAGTGGCTTACCAAAAGCCGTCCATCGTCGACGAAACCGTTCTGATCAATCAGACCGGTCAAATGCTCGCATTCGTTGCTGCGATCGCGGTGCTGACATTTTTCATGTTGTCGACGGGCGATGATCTGTTGAACCGAACGCTCGGAGTCCTGCCAAATTCTCGCTCACGTGGTGAGGTCTTGAAGAAGATCGGCGACATTCAACAAAGCGTCGGCCGCTACCTCGCACAGATCACCTGCATCAACATCGGATTGGGCGTGGCGGTTACCTTTGTGATGTGGTTGGTCGGGATGCCGACGCCGGTTCTGTGGGGAGTCATGGCCGCATTGTTCAATTTCATCCCATACGTCGGCCCGTTGGCTGCCACATCCATTGTCTTCTTAGCGGCGGCCAGTTCGTTCGACACGATGAGCCGTGCCTGCCTAACAGCGTTCGCGTTTTGGTTGACCACCGCGGTCGAAGGCCAATTCGTTACCCCGACCATTTTGGGCAAGACATTGAAAGTTGGACCAGTCGTGGTGCTTATCGCAGTTGCCTTCTGGGGCTTCCTTTGGGGATTGTCCGGTGTGTTTCTTGCGGTGCCATTGCTGATCGTCCAGCGAAAAATCTTCGCGAGCTTTGAAGCGACCTATCCGCTTGCTGTGGTGCTCGGTGAAGATGCGTGCGAACCCGGCGAAGAATGCGATCCGATCAAAGATCACAAACCAATCGCAGAAGCTTCTCCGGTCTAAGTCTTCTCCAGTGCGAGTACGACGTACTTCCAAATGCAACGATGGAGACGCCAAACGGCTCACTTGGTTCAGCTCAATCGGCCCTGCGCACCTGCTTAACGACCGGCTATTCCCACAAACCGACCACCCTCTCGCAGATCCTGTTTGTCCGGGAACTATACTGGCACCAAATCTATTACCAGCCTCACATCCGAGCAAAACATGAACCGACCATCCGAGGTGTTGACGTTTCAACCGCTCGGAGAGTTCACGCTTCCACCGACCCCCGCGGATGAGACGATCCGGCGGTTTGCAGAGAACATTTGGAGGACACTCCGTCGTGAAAAGGAGGATCCATTCATCTCCGATGATTCGCTTCGAATTGCGACGACGCGGAAGCTCAACAAGATTGTACCGCCGCCTTCCTGCGGGCCACTGCTCGCGGAGATGAAAGAAACGTTCTCGGATTGGACGCAAGATCCAGAGCCCGCACATTGGATGCAACTTGTCGTCTTACCACCGTGTGACCACAGCAACGTTGTGCGATCGTGGGCAACCGAGGGTGATCACGTCATCATCGAACCGCCGGATCGCCAATCCATTCTCAACGGCACGGCCGATGTCAGCTTGCCGGAATCAACAGGCGAGGGTGTGATCGTCATTCCTCGTTTGGAAGAGTGGTTCATCCGACATCGAAATGGGCTGAAACTGTTGCGCCGCCTGCTGGACCATTTGGCCATGATGCAGCGACATTGTGTGATCGGATGCAACAGTTGGGCGTGGGGCTTCTTCGAAAAAACCGTTGGGGCGGATTTGGTATTGCCCATCGGAGTCACCTTGCATGCTTTTGATGCAGATCGTCTTCACGCTTGGTTCAGCAACTTGGTTGAATCGGGCGAAGCCGAAGGAAAAGTCTTTCGCCTCAACAAGAATGGCGAAGACATCTTTCAACTCAACGGTGAAGAAGGATCACCCAAATCAGACTATCTGATGACCTTGGCCGCACGTAGCTTGGGGATCCCTTGGGTCGCATGGCATTTGTGGCGAAGCAGCTTGCGACTTGCCCCCAAAGACAACAATCGAATTGCGGATCAGTTCCCCGGTGAACAGGCATTGTGGGTGGCAGAGCTGGATGATTTTCATTTGCCAAAGAACCACGTCTCGACCGCACTGCTCGCGTTGCACGCTTTACTGCTGCATCACTCATTGACCGCTGAAGAATTGAGCCTCGTGCTCCCCAGCGTCGATGAATCCAACTTGCTGGTGGCATTGCTAGAAGCTGAGTTTGTCCAACGCGATGGTGACAACTACTACTGCTGTCCCACGGCATACCCAACGATTCGGCAGTGTTTGAACGACGCCGGCTTTCCTCTCGACCGTTTGTAGGACCGATGCAAAACGACGCTCCCAATTCAGCAATCGAGCAGGACGCATCCGAAACAGCAATAGATCTCGCTGCGGAGACTGCGACGCAGGCAGCCGTCGCTGGCGAAGCGGCGGCCGACAAGATCGACAAACCGGCCCAAGAAGCATCCGATCAAGCGGTCCAGCTGATCAACGATTGGCAAGACATCAGCCTGCTGCAAATCGCCGGCATCGCATTCGCGGTTTGGCTCACGATCGCAATCGTACGGAGGTTGCTACCGTTTCTAGCGGAGCGCGGCCCCAGCCAATTGCGGTTGTATTTGCTCGCCGCCGTGCCGATCATTCGGTTGCTCTTGATGACGTTGGCGGTGCTTTGGATCATTCCGATCATCTTCAACGTCACTTTCGAGAACTTCTTGGTGATCGCTGGTGGTGCCAGCGTCGCGATTGGTTTCGCATTCAAAGACTACGTCAGCAGTCTGATTGCCGGCGTCGTCGCGGTGTTCGAACGACCGTATCGCCCGGGTGACTGGGTGGAAATCAATGACGATTATGGAGAGGTGCAGTCCGTCGGACTGCGTGCGATTCGTCTGAAGACCGCTGCGGACGACATCATCACCGTTCCGCATCTGGTCAGCTGGCAAGGCAACATCAGTAACAGCAACGACGGAGCACACACGTTGATGTGCATCGCCGATTTCTATTTGGTCCCGGATCACAACGCGTCGGAAGTCAGAGGTGCCTTGCGAGACGTGGCTATGACGAGCGCCTACCTTGAGTATGACAAACCGGTGCTGGTGGTGATGAGTGAGAAACCATGGGGGACTCACTACCAAGTGAAAGCCTACCCGTTCGATCTGCGCGATCAATTCGTCTTCATCACAGATCTATCCGTCCGCGGCAAAGAAGCGATTGCGGAATTGGGAGCGACCCAGGTGACATCACCGTACGTGCCAGCCGACAAGAAAGCCCCGCAACCTGTGGTGACGTTTTAGTAGCAACGAACGGCAACACCGCAATTCACGGCATACAAAAAGCGAACGCCGAGATACCGTGATCCCGGCGTCGATGTAACTTTATCGAACAAGCTGGCGATTATGCGGCCATCGACGAACAACTTTGTTCGCATGTGCGACAGCACTCGACGCACTTTTCCATTCCACCAACCTTTTCACAACTCTCCGCACACGCCTTGCAGATTTCAGCACATGCGCGGCAGTAGAGCGAATGATTTTCACTGTTGCGGCTCATGAAATCGATGCACGCACCACATGCGGCGATGCAATCGAGCATTCGTTTGACATGAGTTTGCTCGACATGGTCACCGCCTTCGACGAGGCAATGGCTGGTCAACATATCGGCACAAATCGTTTGGCATTCTTGGCAGTTTTGGATGCATTCCTGCATTGATGCGGTTGCGGTACTCATTCAGTTTTCTCCGTTGGAGTAGTCGATGCGGCCCCGTTGCCGTGAATAGGCAGAGTTGCAACCTGCATGCCACGTGGCCGTTGCGAATGTATGATTGAGTGAAACCCGCAATCCACTGCCGATGGTTTCCGTCACCACAAACCTGCTTCGGGATCGTATTTCGCGAGTCGTCGACTCACCTGGTCTCTCATCTTTGCGATCGCAGGTTCTTTCCAACTCGGCGGGTGAGGAAGCTCCTCGATCGACAGCCCCATCCGAGCCATAGCGATCCGCCACGCCAGTGCATCGCCGGCACTGTTGGTAATCGGACAACGTTGCTGTTCGAACGAAGACCTTATCATTGGCAAGGCTTCGTTGGCGTCCGGCCCCAATCTCGCCAGCCCGCGGCACACAGCCTGAACCACCGGCTTTCGTTGATGCCACTTGGGCATCGTTTGCACCGCATGCTGCAAAATTTCCAGCATCGGCTGAACTCCAGGCTTCCTTAAATCGGCCAACCGCTCGATGAAGGCCGCCGAGTCGCCCCGCAGAGATGGATCGTTGATGACTTGCCATTCTTCCGCCGTCATGTCTGCAAACGTGCCCGGCGGCATCTTGCTCAACAGCGAGGCAAAATAGGTCCGATCTTCCGCATGGGTCTGCTGAGCAATGATCCGCTGCACCAAAATGGAGCGGTAACGCAGCGGAATCGTTTTCGGATAAATGCGACGCAGAGCTTCACCGACATCGGGAACTCGAAGATTAGCGACGATGCGATGAACAATTTCAGCATCTTTGTCGGACGGCGTTTGATAGCCCAACCCGACGATCCACGGCACAGCCAGTTCGAGACCATCCGAGTCGCTCGCAACATTGCCCAGGGCTTCAACGAGACGCTGCTTTACCAAACGAGGTGCATCTTCAGACGGTGTCTGGCGGAGGCCTTCGACGTTCTCTATCAACTCAGCGATCGGATCGAATCGTTCGCGTCGACTACCGGTCGAATACTTCGTCCGACCAATTGCGAATCGAGAGTTGCTCATGCTCGGATGAAACGCAATGTACGGCGGCGAGTTGACAACCGAATGCTCCACCAACGATCGACGGAACAGCGTGCGGCCTGATTGCCCCAACACTTCGATACGTTCAACCGCGGGTTTGGAATCCTGCTTCGAGCGAGTGATGACGATGGTTGTGTGTGGGGCCACCGCCACGTCTCTGGCAACCAAAGTCTGTCGCGTCGCCAGCCGAAGGTTCCATTCGGCCGCGAGCTGTTCCCTTCTCGCTTGATGAAACTCGTGGATCCGCGTTCCGCCGAGTCGATCAGCGTCCTCTTCGGCGGGATAGTGCTGGAAAATTTGTTCCGGGTCGATTGGCTTGAGTCTCGTGTTTGGAACACTGCCTCGCGGCACCAGTTTCCACGTGGTCTCGTGCTGACAATCGATGCCATTGGCCAGCGTGACACTCTTGACGCCCGGCACGAGCAACAACGCCGCACACAATTCATCACACTGTTCGGTCTGCCCTCGCTTCCAGTGCAAAACATCGCGACGTTCCAGTCGAATGTTCCCCTCCAATTTCAATGGTGAGGCACAAACGACGTCTTCCTGGATCGAAGCTCGGTACTCGCGTTCACCGATCCAGCGAAATGGATACGCAACCAGGGCAGCAAACACACCAGCGGTACAGAACGCAAGCACGGTGGCCTTGACTCCGGTACGTGCCGGAAGCAGCCAACGAATGGCAGTCGCGGACGCCATGTACAGAAACGCGGTCGGAGCAACCATGAGAATGATGCCCGGCACAATCAGAAACAAGCCGAGCAAAACCAAATCCGGCATGGCCAAAGCGATCAAGGCAATGAAGCCCATAATGACAGTCAAGATGATCATGCAGGATTCCCACGGATGAATGCAAACGGTGGGAAGAAAGCACTAGACGCCCCGTTCGAGAGGCGTGCCCCGAGCCGTTTGAGAGGAACGCACTCGGCATGGTGTTTCCGACCAATCCCAAAGGAAATCTAGATCTCATTTCCCAGAGAGCTGGACAAAACGAGTCAATTGATGGCCAAAGACAAAGCTCTTGATCAATTCCATCACAGAACCATTTCAGATCTGCGGGTTGTAGGCTTTGAGACGCCCGCTAAAAGCCGACGAGCCACGAAGCACAGCCAGGACCGCTTCACTGATCATTTCCAGGAATGAACGGTCGATCGTCGGCGGGTGCTCCTTCAGCGCATTTCTTACATGCGAGCTGAAAGCCCAGCATTGATTCGCGACCAGCGGATGTTGTTACCCACTCTCGCCGTACCATAGGTGGGTCATGGCGGACATGCTGGTTGTGCCCACACGCCAATTGCGCAACCCAGTGTCTCTCGTCATCGAGGTGATAACCGATGATCGGTTGCTGGACGCCGCTGTTTGCTTTCGTCATCAACGGATACCCTCAAACGCGAGAAAGATGGTGCGAACTGATTAGCCCCAAACGAGAATCGACGATCCCACAAAACCGCTTCCGCCATCTGAGCCGTTCGGGTGTTAGCAGGCTGTTGATTTAGTCGCATACCGAATGACAATCATTAGCCGTTGGGCGTTGGCCCCGGTTGGCGTCTAATCAACCGCCGCTAACGCGGTGCGGCTCAATAAATCAACAGCCTGTTAGCCCCGGTTCCCACGGAACGAACCCGAGCAGACCTCCAAGCGAGCAAAACAAGATGACGCTGCCCAGCTAGCCATTCGGCTTCGCTCCCTTTAGAAGCATCAACAACATTTTGGTGGGCTTGTTTGCGGTGATGCTGTGCGGCAACTTCGCTGTCATGTGAACGAACGTGTTTGCCGCAGCGTCAATCGTTTTCTCACCCAACGTCACGGTTGCATCTCCATCCAAGAATTGCAGCATCGCAGGAACTGCCGCGGTGTGTTCGGACAACTCTTGGCCGGCGTCGAAACCAAACAAAACGACTTTCAATGAATCGTCCTGGTAAAGGGTCTTGCTGATCGTTCCGTCTTTTTGAATTTCGATCTCAGCGTCCAAATCCGCATAGGCTGTCAATAAGTCGCTCATAAAATCACTTTCAACATAGATAGAAACAATTGGCTGTCATAGCAGCACAGGATCGGCGCGAACTTGCCCACAACGCTGAAGCCAAAACCGAATGTTCACGCTCGCTTCACACCGCGACCAATTCTTCTTTGGGTCCAAAGAACTCGTACCGAACGCGGTGCTCGTCGACACCAAGCTCCCGCAAGCAGGAATGGACATTTTTCATGAACGGCTTGGGACCGCAAAAGTAAAAGTCCGCGTCGGTAAAAGGCGTCGACTCTCGTATTTGATTTTCCGTGACAAATCCGGCCTCATCGCACTTGCCTTCTTCCACGTCTCCTGGAAGCGGCGAGTCATAGATGACCTTGGTGTGAACATTGGGTCCGGCTTGTGCCAGACGGCGAAGTTCATCGGCGAATGCGTGCACCTTGCTGTTCCGAGCCGCTTGAATGAAGTGCAGCTCCGCGTTGGGATTGGCATGAACGATTGATTTCGCCATCGACAATAGTGGCGTCACACCAATGCCGCCCGCGATCAGCACGATCGGTTTTGCAATCGTTGCTGGATCGACCGTGAACTCACCACACGGTGGGCCAAGTTCGATGCGGTGTCCCTCTTCGATGCCATCATGCAAATGATTGGAAATCAAACCGTCGGGCGCATCCGGGACGAGTCGCTCTTCACGTTTGACGCTGATTCGATAGTGCGGTTGGCTGGCACAATCCGAAAGGCTGTAGTTGCGTGGGGAAGTTGGCGTGTGCGGGTGATCCATGTGGACCGTGATGTATTGCCCCGGTTTGAACGGTGGCAGCGGGCCTTCGTCTTCGGGTTTGAGATAGAACGATGTGACGATCTCGCTTTCACGAACTTTCTTCGTCACAACAAATGTTCGCGTCCCATTCCATCCGCCCGGCATGGAAGCTTGTTCCTCATAGATCGCACCTTCGCGGCCGATGAAGATATCCGCCAAAAACCCGTAGGCTTCCGAAACGGCTTCGACGATTTCCGGTGTCGCGGCATCCCCCATGACGTCACCAATCGCGGCCAGCAAGTTGCTGCCGACGATCGGGTAGTGTTCTGGCTTGATGCCCAATGAAACATGCTTTTGTGCGATCAATTCAACAGCCGGCATCAACACGGCGGGATTGTCGATGTGGGTGAAGTAGGCACAGATCGCACCGGCGAGAGCTTTCTGTTGACCGCCGGAATGCTGGTGAGCTTGATTGAAAAACGCCTTCACCTCGGGATTGGCTTCGAACATCCGTTCGTAAAATCTGCGAGTGATCGTTTCCGCGTTCGCAGCGACCAAAGGTGTGATTTCCTTGACGATTCGAATCGTTTTTTCGCTCAGCATGGGCGGGGCCTTCGTAGAGGAACGCAAGCGGTGGGGAATACTTGGACGACATCAAAAACGTCGCCCTGATACAATCACCCAAAGGTACACATTTAAACATCCACGTCAAGGTGCACGTTTTACGGCCGCCGTAATTTCCTTAATCACACTTTCGAGTTGCGTCCGTGATCGCCACTCGGAGAACATCAACGCCGTCATCGAATGACTCACCGATGTCTTTCGATGACAGGACTTGGTTGCGGAGACAATGTGCTGCAAAGTATGAATCTTACCGCGCGAGCGATTCAAACTTGCTCGGCGACGCGACACACATCCCACCTGCAAAAGATTCGTCATGAAGACAGCTCGAACGAAAGCCTACACGACGTTGTCGCGGTGGCTTCGTTGGCTACGCGGACGTGAACCGATTCTGTTGGTCGTCGTGTTGCTGGTCGTGGGTGGCATCTGGACGTTCGCTCAAATCGCGGGTGAGGTGATCGAAGGCGAAACAAAAGCATTCGATGAATGGGCGGTGCGAGCGATGCGACAACCGGACAACCCGGCTCAACCCATCGGGCCGCCGTTCTTGCAAGAGATGGGACGTGACGCGACCGCTTTGGGTGGCATCGGTGCGCTGTCTCTCTTTACCATCGTCATCGCCGGCTACCTTTGGCTCGATCGCAAGCGACACATGACGGTCTTTCTGATCGCATCCACTTTGGGAGGCTTGGTCATTAGCCTCTCGCTGAAACATCTGTTTGATCGCCCCCGTCCGGACATGGTTCCCCATCTGTCGATTGTCCACACAAGCAGCTTTCCCAGCGGACACTCCATGCTATCCGCGGTCGTTTACCTCACGCTCGGTTCTTTGCTTGCCAGTGTTCTGCCTCGCCAGACTTTACGAATCTACACGCTCGCGGTTGCCTGCGTTCTGACGTTGATCGTCGGTGTCAGCCGAGTCTACCTGGGTGTCCACTATCCAACGGATGTTCTGGCTGGATGGATTGCAGGTTTGACCTGGGCGCTTTCATGTTGGTTGCTCGCGCGGCGATTTCAACGAAGTGGTCAGATTGAAACGGAGCAAGACGCCCCCGACAATTGAGGAATGCAAAACGCTTGAACCGTCGCCAACGAACCAGCCGTTGACTTGTTTCCTCCTCCACTTGCAGTCATACGGTTCGGCCCGGACTGACGCGGCATTGCTGTGCCAAACTCGAAGCGGAAGCAAACTCCTAAGCAGGTACGCAGGAATGATTGGGTTTCACTATGTGAGCCGTTTGGGCGTTAGCCCCGGTTTTGCGTTGGAACCGTGGCTAACGCCAAACGGCTCACATACCCGATGACACCTGCCTACCTGCTTAGCGTCGATTTGCTGGGCGAATCCATGCAACAAAAAAAGTTTTGAACGCAGAGTGAAAATGTCGTCACAGAAGCGCACCTCGACTCGACCAATTGATAGTCAGTTCGGCTTCATATCACTTCGAGGAAAAAATTCGTGACACCAACCGTCAAAAATGTGGAAGTTCATGAATTAGTGGGGCTCGCTTTAAGCGGCGATCAAGCGGCGTTTGGACAACTCGTTGGACACTACAGCGGAATGGTCACCGGTGTCGCGTACAGCGTGCTTGGGGATTTCGCCCGCAGTGAAGACGCTGGCCAAGAAGCATTTTTGGAGGCGTGGAAGAAGCGGGACACGCTCCGTGATCCGGCAAAATTTGCAAGCTGGGTGTGCTCGATCGCTCGTCACCGGGCACTCGACATTGTACGGAAAAGCAAACGACTTGAAGAACATTTTGACGCAACACACGATACGGAAGGGACTGACACCGATCCGCTGCCGGTGGACGCATTGGCACAAGAAGAAGAGCGTCAACTCGTCTGGGCCACGCTGGATGGCTTGCCGGAGAAATACCGCGAGACGATGGTGCTGTACTATCGTGGCGAACAATCTGTTGCGATGGTGGCGGAATCGATTGGTGAATCGGAAGCGACCGTTCGCCAGCGTTTGACTCGCGGTCGTCAGATGCTGAGAAACGAGGTGCAGAGACTGGTTGAATCAACGCTCAAGGGGACCGCTCCGACGGCGGCATTCACCGCGTGCGTCATGGGTGCGATGCCAGGCAACGCGAGCGCGGCAATCGCAGCAACCGCCGCCATATCCAGCACCAAAACTTCCGGGGCCGCGACGGTGGGAAAGCTGGCTGGCGGTGCCGCAGCCGCCGGATTGTCGGGAGCCGTCCTAGGCACGCTGGGCGGGTTGCTTGGTGGTGGCATTGGCACCTACTTCACTCATCGCAACGCACCCTACGCCTCACAGAAACGATCGATCGTGCGTTGGACCATCGTCACGTTGTTGTTGATCGGAGGATTCATTGCGGCGCTATCGTACCTTGTCGCGATTCAAACCTCTGATTCGCCGTTTGCTGGCACCACCTACGCCCTGTTTTTGCTGAGCCTCATCGTTGGCTTTCAATTGTTACTGATGGGAGTCGTGATCTTAATGATGCGTCAGTACCGGCGATTAGGAGAAGCCGCCAAGCTCGCTGGCGATGAGCTCGAACCCAGAGCAGCAGCGTTTCAACAATCGCAATCATGCTGCGGACGGTCATGGACCAGTGGACGCAGGTTGCTTGGTCGGCCGTTGCTGGACATCCAGTTCAGCCCCCGCGACGCAGGTGGAATCGCTCTTCGCCCCGGCGTGGCAAGAGGCTGGATTGCCATCGGCGACGTTGCCTACGGATGGTTCTTCGCAATGGGGGACAAATCAATTGCCGCGATCGCGATGGGAAGTCGCCCAATCGGAATTGTCTCTGTCGGTGCGATGAGTATCGGTGTCATCTCGATGGGTGGCCTATCCATTGGCCTGATCAGCCTTGGTGGACTCGCAGTGGGATGGTGGTCGCTCGGAGGACTCGCTCTCGGCGGTCATGCGGTTGGTGGTGCGGCATTCGGAATCAAAATGGCAGCGGGCGGCGTCGCAGCGTCCATGGGTTCCGCAAAGGGAGCCACCGTCTTCTCAGGCGATACAAGCGAGGCTGCGGTTGCAACGATCAACCAGCACTGGTTGACCAAGATCGCCGAGGGCTACACGCCAGACTTCGCCTTTCAAATCAATGTCCTTGTGATAATCATCTTGGTTGTTATCGCGGTGGTCACGCGAATCACTATTTCCAAACTACAAACGCCCTCTGATCGCTAACCTCGTTGCGACTTGGCACGAAAGCGTCGACAACGATTTTCACCGTGCTGACTTGAGAACGTCGCCTCATGTTTCGTTGCCCGCCCCGCAGTCCGCTTTCGCCACATGCGAAACGAACGAGGCTTCATCTCTTGACGCATCAATCGAATGACATCGCCATGAGAAAGAGAAAACTGTGTTTGAATGGCGTCGAAGCTCGTCCGATCCTCCCAAGCCATCATGATGACACGATCGATTTCGGCTCGCGACAATTCCTTCGGGTCGCGTCTCACGTCCGTATTCTTCTTCACGAGTTTGCTGAGCAGAGTCAAGCTTCGGAACGTCGAAGCGCATACAGAAAAAGTTTAGCCGTGGACAACGAAGCCATAAGCCTTCTTATCGCGTGAAGACATTGCAACCGGGTGTCGCCATTGTCGCAGGGTACGAGATTGCAAAGCCCTACCACCGCAGCCTGCAGCTTGCCGCCATTCTAAAGTTCGTCGGCTTAGAAATCACCACACTCAACAAACGATGAGGAATGCAATGACTGACAAACAAGGAACACACACTTGGCCGGAGTTGGCGGTCGGACTTTATGACGCCTTGACCGGTCGGAATGCAGAGATCTCCTACGACTTTGAAAACATGGAAGTCTTTGTGCCCGCAAAAACCGGCAACGACAGCGTGGAACACGCACACTGGAAGCTCAACGGTGTCCTGAAGGTTCGCACCCGCGACCTGTCAGGCAGCAAATGACTCGTAAGTCAGGTCAAAGCGTATCGATCGAAGCCGACTTGAAGCTGGAACGTTTCGATCAATCCCACGTCGTTCAAGTCGTGGAGATGTTCACGACGGATGGCGACACAATTTTGATCGAGTCCAGCGGGTCTCTTCCCCGAGTCTCGCTGAAAAATGCCCGAACCTCCAAATTCGGGCTCGTTGCGATAGCAGACGCAACTCGGCAAAACATCATTGTCAAACACAACGACCATGTCATCACAAGAGTTTCCAACGCAGGTAACCTGCCGGCCAAACTCTCGATTCACTGGTGGAACTTGCTGAAGCAATACATTCTCAAACGAACCTAAATTGTTCGTCGAACGCGTCTGGGTCGCGTGCGGAAACACGACCTGCAGAACGTTTGATTTCACCATATTCAAACGAACATCTTGCTTCCTTGATCGTTCGTAGACGAGGCCTGCACGCACGCGACTTGTTTCGCTCCAGCACGCTCGACGTTGAGTCGGATGCCAAGGATCACAACCACCCTGGCCGGCAACGCCGCAGTGATGATCAACTGGATATAGTATCCAGCACGCGACACGTCGTGGCGTTCAACCGAGGCGACGCTTCCGGATGCCGATTCGAATGTCGTCCTTGATCGAAGCCGGATTGCTATGGACCAAAGATATGCGTGGCGTTCCTAGGAGTTGAAACCGCATGCGAAGTCTGACAACGATACCGAGCGATAGAGTGCTTTCAGTGCTAGCCGCATTGCTGCTGATGGTTTGGTCTTCAATGCCGGTCTCTGCCGAACACTTCCGCATCGGTCCCGAAAAAGATTGGTTTGAACTGCTAAGCGGTGATGCTTTGCGACCCGGGGACGTTGTGACTTTGGTCGATGGCACCTACACCGATTCACGACGATTGGTGATGTCGCATCGTGGAACCGCGGAGCAACCCATTTTGATCCGTGCGGAAGACGAAGCCAAAGTGATCTTTCACCGGCCCGACGCAAAACAGAACACGATCAACTTGGAAGGAGCGCAGAATCTGAAGTTGGAAGGTTTGGAAATCACGGGCGGAGCGACGGCGATCCGAATCCAAAGCTCCGACTCGCACCGTGCGGAATCGATCGCGATCGAAAGTCTTCACATTCACCATATCGGTGGCGTCGCGGTTACCTGCAACCATCCTGGAGATGATTACCGTGGGATGATTTTTCGCTTCAACCACATCCATCACACCAGCGGCCATGGCGAAGCGTTCTATTTGGGAGCGAACAACGGCGGGGCTGTCTTTCATCATTCAGAAGTGACAGACAACTACATCCACCATCTGAACGGCCCAGATATCAGTCAGGGCGATGGCATCGAGATCAAGCAGGGCAGCTATGGCAACTTGATCGCACGCAACGTCATCCATCACACCAACTATCCGGCGATCACCATCTACGGTACTGCCGGACAACCGGTCAATCACGTCGAATCGAATATTGTCTGGGACTCCAACGACTGTACGATGCAAGTCGCGGCTGATTGCATCGTGCGAAACAATTGGATCGCAAGCACTGCAAACTGTTTTTACAGCCGAAACCATCAAGAAGCCGTCATTGGCAATCTGGAAATAACGAGCAACGTTCTTTTGGCTCTCGGGAAGGCCGCACCGATACGGATCATCCACCCTCGCGAAAGCTCCGGTGCGAATCAAATCAGCGGTCCGATTCGAATCCAGCACAATGTGATGGTTGCCGGCGACGGTGCGTTGGCAGCTCGCATCCCAGTCGACGCACTTGTGCAGTTCAGCAACAACCGTGGCAAAGGAAGGGTAGGCGGAGTTCAGCAAACGCTAAACGACTCCATTGACCTTGCCGAACTGTTCAAACGTTTCCCAAGCCTCGACCAACGACATCCGGTTTGGAGACACCTGAACCGCGATCAATTGCTCGCCGCATTCAACGGCATCGCCGAATAGCGACTCGATGCCAACTAACCGAAGCCGGCCGAACGCAAGATCGAAGTCCACCGGTTTCATTCCCGCCGCTTAGCTAATACTACAGCGCTAAGTTTTGGGCCATCGGCATCGTGTGATGCTTTCGGGGTCGATACCGAGTTCGGCGTATCTGTCGAGCTTCGTTTGCGTATGGCTGATGCGAGCCGCTACGTTGCGTGATTGATGGTAGTTGATCCGTGAGGCGACCTGATCAAGCAACATGCGACGACTCTCACGAGGGAGTGACCAGCTGACAACGATTGCGTCGACCGCGTCGCGAATTTGCTGAATTGTCCACTCCGGATTTTTTTTCCCGCTCCTGCTGGCAGGTTTGCGAAAGAAACAGATAGCTCAACGACGTGATGATCAAGTGGCGTTTCAGACCCAAATATCGGCGCCCCTCGTAACAGTCTAAGCCGACCTCTTGTTTCTGATCCTCGAAACAACGTTCCACTCGCCATCGCTGAAACGCAACCTGTAGCAGCATCGCCATCGAAGCGAACTCGCTCGCGTTGCTGACGAAGAATTTCAGTTCGCCGTCAAGCACGTTTCTCGCGACCACCAACCACAGAGACAGCCCCGGTAGTCCGTCGCTGCCTTTGAGTGTGACGCGAACCCGCTTGGCTTCCCAGATGATGGGACCTTTCTCGCCGTCTTTGACGCGGTAGCGTTTCCAGCGTTTCGCTTTCATCGCTTCGCCGTGCCAGAACACTGTTTCAACACTTCGCGGCGAACTTTCCCCGCTCTTGACGCGGGGTGTCTTGCGACCTCGGCCGCGGCCGCCCTTGCGATAGGGCTGCTCGGTCACTTCGGGATGCTTCTCCCAAACCGAAAACGTTCGCGGCACTTCAAGCACAAACTTCTGATCGCGGTCGGCAAGAGCTTCCAGGAATCCAGGTTTACCGCCGTAGCCTTCGTCAGCGGTTAGCCAAGGATATTCAATCCCCTCCTCCTTACTGCGATCAAGCAATTCCAACGCGATCTGCCACTTGGGGCGATAGACCATCTCATCGGGAATGCCGGCGGCGGCACAACGCTCGCGGTCGTTACTCCAGCTCTCGGGGAGGAACAGTTCACCATCGACCATGCAGTGAAAGTCTTCGTTCGCCGCAGCCAGATGAACCGTGACGATACAGTTCTCCTGCTTGCCGACTTTGCCGCACCACTGTCGTTGCACGCCAGGCGTTTTGTCGCCCTTCTTGACGTCGCTGGTTTCGTCAATGATCGCGACAGTGTTCTTGTTGACATGCTCATCACGGACGATGTGGATCAGCCTCCTGCGAAGTCCATCTTCGTCCCACCGATGCTGGGCGATAAATTCCTGCAAGGTTCGCACCGGTGTACCGGCTTGCAACGCAATCGGCTCCACACTCTTGGCGTCCAGGTCGGAAAGTTGACCACGGACATAGGTCGTCAAATGAGCCCTCGTGTCGCTTCGTCGAAAACAATCGCCAAAGCGAGCCAAGTAAGCATTTAACCGATCTTCGAGTTGTTCCAGTTCAGCGACATCCATGCCAAGCTCTCCGTGCAGCAAACAAAATCTCCAGCTGCTATTCTCAGCGAAAAGCCCGGCCCTCTACAACACCATTTAGCGCTGTAGTACTAAGCAGCGTGGATATTAATAAAATTCACCGCCAACCACGGCGTACCTCATCAGCCGTTTTGACTTTGGCCACGATTCCCTCCGACTAAAAATGTCGGCAAGCTTCAACGAAAAGCGAAGCTCACTGAGGAATGAAGTACCGCATGCCAGAATGGGGCGGGTGATAGCGAACTCGGATCATGTTGTGAGGATGATGAGCTCCCGCCTCGACGGTCAAGTCCATCGCAGTCTGCCACTGCAACCACGTGTCGACATGGCCTCGCAAGATGGCGACGCCGTCTTCTACAACAACATCAATTTGGTCGCTTCGGTCCAACAAAGCGTACTTGAGCTTGCGGTTGAGATCTTTCTCGATCTGCTGATCGCTCTTGCCGGATGGTTCGGCTTCGACCGCAAGTGAATTGTTGACGTGAACGACACCTGCTACTCCGTCCGCGATCGAGTGAGCCACACGCTTCTCCAACTCGGAATCCACCAAACCATACAGGCTCACGTGTGCGCGGTCACAATGGACCCGAATCTCGCGACGATCGAGATGACCGCTGCGTGCAAGAGCTTGTTGCGTTTCTTCAATGATAGTCTCGTCGGATGGTTTCTCTTCCGGATATTCAACTTCCAACTGGTTGGCAATGCGACGAACGCCAACGACGCCATGAACCAATTGACCAGCACGCGTTCGAATGAAGCTGCGATCCACGGTGCCGCTCAACTCCACCTTGGCTTGGTCAACAACAATTTCGATCCCCGTCGCGCGTGAGAAGAGATACGGATCCGCTTCAAATGAGCGGCGAACCGCATCAGTGATACTCTTGTCGCTGACGTCGGCATAGCGTTGCTTGCGTAGTGAATCGTCGAGCTTATCAGGGTCAACCTCAACGCCACTGACATCAACGGCAGCGACACCCCAAATTTCAGCAACTTGCTCCAACCGTTCCTTTGCCGTGACCGAGCCTACCGCACCGCTCAGCTTTGCAACATGGTCTTCGACCTGAACGTCAATATTGGCATTGTCGAAGTAGACCGACTGAACGATCAGCGCGCTGATCTCCGCTCGCAATTCTTCATCAGACCGATCGCTAGACATTCGAACGGTGATCTGATTGTCGACCTCGGAAACGCCTCGAACACCAGCGGCGGCGAACTCGGCAATCCGCTTCTGCGACAACGAATCAACCTTGCCAAGAAGTCCTACTGTGCCGCCGGAGACTTCCGTTGTGATCGGAGGATGCTCAACACTTTGGTTGATCAGCAACACTTTCTGCACGTCGGATTGAATTTCGGAGTCGGATCTCGCAGATCGCTCGACGAGGATGCGGTTCTGGACCGCCTCGACGCCGCGAGTTCGCTTTGCGATTGAGGAGGCGATTTGGCGGTCTTGAAGACTGACGACGGTACCGATCAGCGTGATGATGCCCGACTCAACCGCCACCTCGATCTTGTTCTCGCTGAGTCGCCCAGCGTCTTTCAGATCGGCCTTGATGGCAGAACGAATTTCGGCGGCAGTCGGCGATGACGATTCGGCGATCGTTGGAGAGCAAATCAGAAACACGGCGATGAGAGATGCCGCGAGACTTTGTTTGGGCAAGATCATGCTAGGCCTGTGTGCGAGCAATCGGAAATCCAGCTCATCTCTGGCCGCAAACGGTGCGCCGTTGCTTCTGAAAGTGCCGACTAGAAACCAACCACTGCACCGGAGCGATGAACTCCACCACGACAACTCAATCTTGATTTTCGCGAATGAGATCAATGATTTGCTTTGGGTGCGGAAGCCCTTTGGCGACGACTTCCAAGTCATCTTGGCCGGAACTGGAAATGCCAATGCCACCCACATTGAGCAACCGCTGCATAAACGTTTGATCGAGTTGAATGTTGCGAACATCATCGTGCTGCACTTCCGAAGTGTCTCGTGAGACGATGCCTTCGCGATAGATCGTGCGGTCGTCGGTGACGGTTAACGTTGTAAAACGGCTCAATAGCGTCCAGTAGCCAACCATGCCCGCAATCACCAGCAATGCGGCCGCGCCCAACCAAACCACGATGGATGCGGGACCGAGCACCGTTGTTTCCTCGAACGAATAGCCGGCCAGTGACATGCCGGTGACTGACAAGATGATCAGTGCGGCCGCAGCAATGCCGACGACGAAAAACAAGATTGACGCAATGGGGCGGGCTCGAAAGACAACCGGATGAACTTCGACCAGAGTGCGTTCTGCCGGCTCAGATGCCATTTTGGTATGGCGTGCCGTTTTTCCATCGATCTCGTGAACCGAAGTGACCACGGCCGTCGGCATTTCCATCTCGAACGGTTTCTCGCAACTTGGGCACACCACCGGTCCATCGAGATGTTCGATCGTGCTATCAACTTCGTGCTGGCAATACGGGCACTGGGCGGTCAGGACTTGCATGAATCAATATTCCGAGACGGATGGAAGTTGCGACAGCCAACACCCATGCACATCACATACCGAAAAGCAAACCCGCCGCCATGCATCAACGGCTGCTTCCAGCATTCATGGATCCCGATCAATATCCACGCAGTCAGGACGTCACACAGCCTGTGACGCCTACTCCATCGCGACCACCCCATCAGCCGCAACGCGTTAGCGTCCGGTTGTCAGCAACCATGAATCCCGATCAATGCCAGACAACCAAGCTGTCACAGAGCCTGTGACGGCTACATCTCGATTGACCGCGTTAGCAAGGCGACCTCCACTCACCGGTCGCTTCTCAAACTGTATCGTTCGAAATACCCGATCATCGATTGATTGATCGTGCTGCCTCCCTTTCCATCTCTCGCTCATAGGCCTCAATGGGAGGGCCATTCTGATGCATTCCACTTGGCTCGAAAGGCCGATGCGATCGAGTCCAAGACGAATAAAATATCCACAACAAAAGTGCAGCCAGGAAGATGGACGCGACAGACAAACATCCTGAACGACGTCCGGAGAACTTCAGTCTTCGGAAGCCTTTGTACGTGACAAACATGAACAAGCCAACGAGGATCGCAACGACCACCATCCCCGCGAGGATGAGATAGAAGAACGAGCTCGGGAGATACACCTGCGCCAAAGCATGCAACAGACCGGATCGATCGGGAGAAAGCATCAAACGCCTCCCGGAGGTTTGTTCATCATTTTGAACGGATGTGTCATATGAGCCACTTGTTGTTTTCTTCTGATGATACCACGCACCGAGAATCGGAACGCAAAATCACCCCTTTGCACTTCACTTGCGACACGCATTGGTCCGGTTCCAGTCGTACCTCCTTTCCCATGCCTTTGGCGGGGGTAGAGGGTTCGGTTGTGGGCCAACACCTTATCAGCCGCAACACGCTAGCGTCCGGTCGTTAGCAATCATGGATCCGGGTCAACCCCTATACACCCAGGCCGTCACAGAGCCTGTGACGGCTACAGCATCGCAACCACCTCATCAGCCGCAACGCGTTAGCGTCCGGTTCTTAAACTCTCAAATCCCAACCAAATCCTGGCAACCACAACGTCACACAGTTCTGCGATGCCTACATCATCACAACCCGCTGCGTTAGCAAGGCAATCAGTACAGCCACTCGGCTATCATGGCCAACACTCGTCCATCCCAACGCGTTTCGTTCGAGACGAGAAACCGTGCAACAGGCGCGTTAATTTCATTTTGCTTTTCAATCCGGTCGGTTGCTTCCTTCATTCCCTTCCTACTTGCTCGTCCAGACACACACATGCAACATTTCGGTTGCACAGCAGAGCGATCACTCTCCATGATCAAGTCAAACTGGAAAACTTTTCGACGTTTTGTCGATCCAGGCTGTTCGCTTTCGACAAGAATGAAACCGAACCACCAAAACCTTTCACGGACAAGGAACCGAACATGCCAAATCCACTCCCGTTGCTGTCACTGACGTTCGCATTGCTGTTCGTCGGCGACGCGGTAGCACAAGAGCAACCGACGATGCCCGAGCCGACACCGGAGCATCAATGGTTACAACAGTTCTCGGGCAACTGGACGACCAAGTCAGAATCGAGCATGGGGCCGGATCAACCGCCCGTCCAATGCGAAGGCATCATGACATCTCGCATGCTCGGCGGGTTTTGGTTGATTAACAACATGAAAGGAGACTACGCCGGAACGCCCATGAATGGCATACAAACGATCGGATTCGATGAATCCAGAAAGAAGTATGTGGGCACTTGGATCGATTCAGTGACCTCCTTCATGTGGCACTATGAAGGTCACGTCGATTCCACTGGCAAAGTCCTCACGTTGGAGGCGGAGGGTCCCAATTTCATGTCGGATGGAAAGACAACGAAGTTCGAAGACATCTACGAATTCAAATCAGAGAATGAACTTTCTATCCAATCTCGAATCCTCGCCGACGATGGCCAGTGGATCACATTTGTGAGTGGCACGGCGAACCGAAGCAAATCCGAGTGAATCGATTACTCAACCAACCATGCAACCCTTCCCTTGGACCCAAACCACCTGAAGATGAACTCGAACAAAAAGTTGACAATCGCCGGCTGGATCTTGAGCGGCCTCCTGGCCCTGATGCTGATCGGAGCAAGTGCTTCAGGGAAGCTCACTAGCTGGGAAGGCAAATCCGAAATGTTTGCCAAGATGGGATGGAGCGAAGACGTGATGTTCTGGATCGGCATCGTCGAAGTGACCGTCACAGTCCTGTTTTTGATACCACGAACATCGTTCATCGGAGCCATCTTGTTGGCGGCCTACTTGGGCGGTGCAACGGCAACACATGTTCGAATGGAGGAACCATTCTTCATCCCAATCATCGTTGGGATCGTTGTTTGGGTCGCCCTCGGACTTCGCAACCCCGCCGTGTTCCGTCTCGCCTTCGCACCTCAATCGGTTTCGAATACGGCGGACCCTGTCGACCGTTCTGAAGCGTAACCAAAGGGCATCCCGCCCCCTCGGCCGCCACGCGTTAGCGTCGGTTCCCAACACCAAGCCCCCGACCGAAACGCCCGAGCAGTCAGGCCGTCACAGGACCAGTGACGGCTACAGCAATCACACCCCGCCGCGTCATCAAAGCCGTTCGCGTACTCGGCCTCTTCCAAATCCGACGACAATTTCACAACCAACGAACAAGACGCCTTCGATGTCCCGCGGCTCAGCGGTTGCACCAACGGTTGCACCCAATTCAGTCCAGGAAAGCAATTTGAGTCCTTCTGAGTCCCTTTCTGACCAAACCGACGACGACGCTGAAAACGACGCGGACACGAAAAAACCCCGCAAAACACTAGTTTTAACGGGGTTCTTGGGAGTGGGCGATACAGAACTCGAATCTGTGACCTCCACGATGTCAACG
Source organism: Rhodopirellula baltica SH 1 (assembly GCF_000196115.1). Lineage (NCBI taxonomy): Bacteria > Pseudomonadati > Planctomycetota > Planctomycetia > Pirellulales > Pirellulaceae > Rhodopirellula > Rhodopirellula baltica. The sequence goes on along the minus strand of NC_005027.1, from coordinate 6,587,947 downwards.
TCCGAGCACGTTGCGAAGAAACCCCAAAAAACCATAGCGAAACGCGGCGATGCGGAACGCTTGCACCAATGCTTGCACCAAATTGAAAAGTGCGACGATCGTTCGGTCGCTTCGGTGTTGGTCGATGCCGTGGCTAGTGCGTTGGGTCCGGATGCGGTCGAACGGTTGCTGACGGTGCTGAATGAACAAACCGAAGCGGTCGCCAAACGGGGGCAATGAAACAGGCGGAACGTACGAACTCTCTCTCGACACTCTGGGCTGCTGAATCGCGGTGCTGAGCCACGAACGCTGGGAAGGACCCAAAGGGCATAGGTACTACTTGTGCAAGCCGACACGGCGATGCCAAAGGGAACCGCCGCGATGCGGAACAGATTGGACAGACACCGCTGCGGGTCCTTCCCTGGATGAATTGTGAAGGCATCGACCGCTGTGCTGCTGAATTCTCGCACAGCCACGGAGCAAACAGGCACCACCACCACCCCCTGCCGTCATTGGGTCCCTCTGAGCGTATCGATTCGATTGCGGTAGAATTCAGCCCAGGGACCGTTGAACACAGTCCGTCCGGTCGATGTTTACGGGGGTCAGGGGGTCGATGCGCGGTCGCGGGTCCTTCCGAACGCATTTGCGCCGCGGGTAGCTTGTCCGCAAGCATTCTCTAATCACAAAACCTGAAAACTGACTTCCCTTCGCTGTTCCGGTCCTAGTGGGGCGGGGTGGACGAAAACTACGGCCGATGCTGTTCGTCTGCCGCTTCCATAGGCGTGCGCGTTTCATGGCAAAATGCAAGGTTTCAGCGACCAATCGGATGCAGGGGGGGGCCGCTGTTTTCTGACGCTGGTTTCCCGGCGACCGATCGTTGCCCAAATTACGCTGAGCATGCAGCAAAATGATTTTTCCAACGACTCACAACTGAGCAAACTATGGAACTTTGGACCTGGCAGTCGAATGGATTCGATATCAGCAAGGACAATGTGAACTTGTCCCTATCGAAGTATCAGATTGGCAACCAAGCATACATTCCGGCAGTCCAACAGCTCTGCCACGAACTGGGGATGCAGCAGGTGATTTGGTGCTACACCAACCCAGATGACCGCATTGCCACACAGAAAAACCAGGACGAACTGGGGTACAAAATCACCCTCCCTGTGAACGCAATTTTCGCTGTGCTCGACAGTGCAGTTTGGTGCCACATTATCGGAAATCCAACATTCCCCCGTTCGACATTGGTGGAATGGCAACATCAAGCGATAGAGCTGGGAGTTGACCTGGAAGAGCACGAAGAACAGCAGAAAAGTCTCTTTCGATCCAAATACCCAGCACCCGCTGATCTTTGGAAGGACTTATTTGTGGCTCCGGCGTTAGTGAACCCAACCAGCGACAAGCATCAAGTCGTGGTGCCAGCCCCGATCCATCCCGATTGGGTGACACCGTTGTGACTGACTGCGCCGACGACGGGTAAAACAAGGATTGCCAAACCCACTAAACACGCCAAAATCTCGCCTGTTGGACTAACCACCCAACAACGCGAAGTCGCGGTTGGTCCCGCGATTCATCGACAGGCAAGCGGATAGCGTCCGCTGTTGGTTCAGCCGATGTCACGATTCCTATCCCGTGGCACGGTTGAACCAGCCTGGCAAACGGATAGGAAAACCGAGAATGAGTCTTGAAGTCGTTCACAACTGCCATGATGTCCCCTTTGAACAACGCACCTTCGCCGACCTACTGCTCGCAACGAAAGTAGTCGAAGCAGGAGAGGACCGGGCAAGGGCCGCATATGAACAAGCAGAGCGAAATCCCGATACGCCTACCCGACGCGGCTTTGCAGAAAACGCGACTCGACGGGCAATCCACGAATCACAAATAGCTAGCAAGCTGCGAGGCGACTACCTCTCATGGCCGTACGTTGATCGCATTCAACTCGAACTCGAAGCAGATGGGAAGCAAATCACTTCCGGCAATTTGACCCAATGGCGGGCGAGGGAATGCAAGCGGCTTGGCATTCCCATAAGTGCGTTCAACGACAGAAAACTTCGCGACATTGCGTCACAACTCGATGCAAACGCGAACAGTGAGCCGCAAGACCAGCAAACTGCACCACCTACATCATCAGACCCATTGGTTCAACAGTTTGTTGTGGTCGCTACTGAGATGATTGAGCGAATAGACGAGTGCGAGACTGAAGATTGGACAAAAGGCCTTGGACAACTTGCAAAACGTCTCACGGAGTTACAGCGAATGCTCAACTGGGGTGAAAGCCCCGCATTCTCGATTGTCGAATTTGTTAGAGATGACAACACAGAAGAATTCTGGTCTGGTCAGTTGGCATCTAGCAAACCGGCGGCTGAACGGTGGGCCAAAGACGCAACATACCTACTGTTCTTCGAATGGACTGAACCGAGCTACGCCCACGGCCTATCGAGCCCATCTGGATCTGAGGGAATTCTCTATAAACGTTTTGCAGATGGGACTGTCATTGATTCGCGAAAGAAAAGATCAGCAGACGCTACGCAAATACTGAGACGGTGGATTCGTTTTGCGAAGAACTGGCAATTCATTAGTCCCACGACAGCAACGCCGCTGCTCTCAAAGCCAACCGCCCCAGCTGACCAAATTGGCGAAAACAACACCACAAGCGTTCAAAAGTCGCCGGAAACAGAGGTCCCGAGAATACAGCAGTACGACGAAGCTATATCCAACTACGGACCAGGCGACTGGGCCAAAGATAGCGAGTCTGCGGACGGCCTTGACATCTCCAATAAAGCGTGGCGACTAAGAAGCGGCAATCAAAAGAAAGGCGAATTATTCGGGGAGATGCTGGTAGATGAGCGGGGATGGTACAAGCCGAAAAGCTCAACGGAAATCGTTTTCAAGCTTATCAATGAACAATGGTTCTATCTCACTGCATCTCACAACAAGAGTTTGAAAGATTTTTTCTCGAAATTTAATTCGAAGTAAGCAGAACGAATTCTATCAATATAACGAAACCGATTTTCAAACAGCGTCTCACATCGGCGTGTGAGATGCTGTGAGAAGCTTCACAAAGCTTTTGGACACGGCATGATTCTGCTGTTCACCAAGGACGTTCCTTGGACACGAATGGAACAGAATCACGCATTTCAAAAGGTAAGACGTGAACACTTCTCAAACGGTCGCTTCCGCCATCCAGGACGGCAAGCGACGGGCGATGATGTCGGTCGACGATGTCGCGAATGAACTCGGTTGTTCATCCCGACACGTCCGAAGGTTGATTGACCGCGGAAAACTTCCGCGCCCCATTCGGCTCGGGTCATTGGTCCGCATTCTTCGAGCTGACTTTGACCACTGGTTGAATGCAGGTTGCCCCAATCTCGGTTCTGCATCGAGGGGGCGACGGTCATGATTCAGCAAGAACTATTTGATGCGGGAGTGTCGGTTTGCTCTCTCTTTGTTGGCTCCCCCTTTGAGATGCGGAGCATTGCCGACCGCAACCGCGCCGCACAGTTGGCGCTACTGACGGTGCTGCTGAAAAGCCGAAGCGGCCAAGCCACCACCGACGACATCGTTCGGGACCGGAACAAACGCTACGACGGCGACGGCAAGTGGCTCGGACCGAAGATCAGCGAATTGTCCCGCGATGGATTGATTCGACAGTGTGGTGCCAAACGCAGCGACCGCAAATCGCGAAAAGGCGGTTCGGTTTGGACCTGGGAAATTGTCGACCGCCAAGCGGTCATTCTGAAAGTGAAGCGGCTGCGTCGGTCGCTCTCATTCCATCAAAAAACCGATTCAACCGCGGCAACGGCTGAACCGGCATCGAAAACGTCAACCACAAAGCAAGGGGAAACAAGCAATGGGCAAACTGTCTGACATTCTACGCGAACAGGGTTCGCTCGACACGATTAAATCGGCCTGGGATTCGACCGCCGCGGCGGGGGACTTTGATTGCTTGCCGAAAGGCGAGTACATCGCGGACATCGTGAAAGGCGATGCAATCGAATCGAGAACGAAAGGGACCCCAGGTTATCGACTGACGTTCGAAGTCGCGGAAGGGGACCACGCTGGTTCACGGTTCTGGCATGAATGCTGGTTCACCGAAGCGGCGATGTCTCGCACTAAACGCGATTTAGAAAAGCTGGGCGTCTCGGACTTGCAACAATTGGAACGACCGTTGCCGGCGGTGTTCCGTTGCAACGTCAAACTGAGCATCCGCCGCGATGACGACGGCAACGAATCCAACCGGGTGCGGCGGTTCGATGTCATGGAAGTGATTCAACCGACACCGGACGCATTCGCGCCGAATTCCGAGCCGATGACCGCCGCGGCGGGTGATTCGGGGAACGGTGACGATGGCGGCACGACGGTGAATGATTTGTTCGACGATGCCGCGAACGATGACGACGACCAAAGCGAAAGGGAGTCGGCATAGTGAACGCTGCGATGCCATTCGGGTATCGCATTGTCGGACCGTGTAGCCTCGAACGCAAAGTCGTCCAGTACGACCGAGCGTTCGCGGCCTACGCGGCCTGCGATGACCTGGCACAAATTGATTCGGAAGGGTTCCTATCGCCTTTCCAATACGACAACGAATTTTTGACCCGTCGCATTGACGCGGCGGGAACCTTGGATGTCCGCGGTTTTGATGGCCGATGCTGGTCGCGGTTCATTTGGTTCGACATCGACCGCGAAGGCGACATTGATTCGGCAACACAGGATGCGCGGCGACTGGCGATGATGCTGGTCGAACGCTATCGCATCGACGAATCCGAACTGTTGCTGTTCTTCTCGGGATCCAAAGGGTTCCACATTGGTTTGCCGACATCGTTGTTCGATGTGGAACCGTCCATCGAATTCGGCTCGGTTGTTCGGAAGTTGGCGGAAGGTTTGACCGCTTCGGTTCGTGTCGTCATTGACCCGTCCGTCTACGGCAAGGTTCAACCGCTTCGGGCACCGAACAGCCGACACGGCAAGACAGGGCGTCACAAACGCATCCTGACATTCGACGAATTGATGCATCGCAAACCGAGCTCCATCGTGACGGCATCGGCTGAGCCGCTGGAATTCGATTTGCCAACTGAACCGGGCATCGACCAACGAGCGGTTGACGACTGGCACGCCGCGGTCGCAGCGATGAAACGCAAAGCCGAAGCGGTGAAAGTCATCGCGGCGGACCGTTCGGAACTGAACCGCTCGACGTTGGAATTCATCCAAGACGGCGCGGAGCAAGGCGACCGGCATCGGTTGCTGTATTCCGCCGCGGCCAATCTTGGCGAATTCGGTTGTCCATCGCGATTGGCTCATGCGTTGTTGACCGAGGCGGCATTGGATAGCGGGCTGACGCCAACCGATGTTCGTCGTGCAATCGACAACGCATTGTCGAAAGGCGGTGCGGTATGACGGGGCAACAACCATTTGTCCGGTGCGACCGATTGTTCGATGACTGGCACGATGATGTCTTGCACGGCAAACCGCCGCGGCGATTCCACATCGGCGAGGGGTTGGACCACATCCGATTCGGTCCTGGGATGGTCGCATTGCTGGGCGGTTCGCCTGGGATGGGAAAGACGGCATTCGTCATGCAGTCCGTGGTCACGGCGATGTCTGCTGACGATTCGTTGCGGGTTTGCGTGGCGAATGTCGAGATGCCACCGGAACGGCTGTTAGAACGTCAACTGAGCCGCCTGAGCGATGTTTCATTGACTGACATTCAGGACCGGACGTTGAACGACCGACAGCGCGAACGCTTGTCGGATGCATTCGACACGCTGGACGACATCGCGGACCGTTTGGTGTTTGTTCGTTCGCCGATGTCGCTCGAAAACGTGGCGGACGCTGCGGATTCCATCGACGCGGATTTGATCGTGTTGGACTACATCCAACGGATTCGGCCTGTCGGCAAGCATGACGACAAACGAGGGTCGGTCGATGCGACGATGGATTCGATTCGTCGGTTTGCCAATGCGGGGTGCTGCGTCATTGCGTTGTCTGCGGTGGGGCGTTCGAAGGATGCCAAAGGACGTTCCAGCTACTCGGGCGACGGTTTGTCGCTGGCATCGTTTCGGGAGTCATCCGAACTCGAATACGGCGCGGACGATGCCTATTTGATTGTTCCCGCGAAGAACTCGGACGATGACGCAGACGATGGCGTGGTGGACGTTGAACTACGTCAACTGAAATCACGCTACGGCAAGCCGACCGACATCGAACTGACGTTCGACCGAACACGGCAACGGTTCGAACTGACCGAGCCGCCGATGTCAGAAGAACACCAACGACTGCGTGATTCCATCGCAGGATTGTGGGGTGACCAATGACACGGAAGCAACGCAAGCCGAAGCGACAAACGGCTGACCGCTTCGCGGTGTTGAATGCGTTCGTCGACTTCTCACTGCGTGAACTGACGCGGCCTGATTTGGCGGTTTGGATGGTGCTGTATCGCGACACCCGAAACGGAGTCGCCAAGACAGGTCAGACCGACATCGCCAAGCGAGCAGGAATCAGCGAACGAACCGTTCGTCGTTCCATCAAACGGCTGAGCGATATCGGGCTGCTGCTGGTTGTTCATCGCGGCGGGATTCGCTCGGGACCATCGTCCTATCGAGTGTTTCCGATGTCACAGGCTCGGTTCGAGTCACTTCCCTAACCGGACGCTGCGGGTCGGTTGCTGCGGTCACAGCTATGTCCGCATTAACCGGACGCTGCGGGTCAAAACAAGCGGACACAGCTATGTCCTCTATCCCATAAAGGGACCATAAGGGTTTGCCCCTTTTGGTCCGCTGGACAGGGGCAAACCAACAACGAACGGCGGACACGATGACGAACGCACCCACCACCACCGATTTGCAATCGCTCTGGATGCAACCAGCGACGATGCAATTCCAACGAGACACCGACGAACGCAAGCGGCGATGCAATCACGCTGACCGCTCTGCGTGGATTGATTCGAAGGACGGTTCGCGGCACGGGTGGATCCGGACGACGTGTTCGAGATGCGGCGGGTTTGTCGGCTATCGACGAACGGCACAAAAAAGCATATTCTAAAACGGATTGCTTTTCACTTGACGCATACCTTTACCGATGCAATGTTGATTGACCCATGAAACCTCTGAGCCAACAAGTCCGCGAAATTGTTCAACAGTCGCAGACATCGCCGTCCGCCATTGCGAAAGCTGCTGGCATCAACCAGTCGGCGATGTCCAGGTTCATGAATGACGGAAGCCTGACGATGGAAAAGCTGGATCGCCTAGCGAAGGTGCTGGGCGTCTCCGTAACCACCGATGTTTCACTTATTCCGCGGCCTCCTGAGAAAGGCAGGCCAGCAAAATCAACTGAAAAGAGAACCAAGATGAACAAGAAGCAAGCCAAATCACTGGCAGACCGGTACGCACAGGACGCCTTCGAGAACAATTTTTCCAGTCGTCGAGGAATTTGGCACATCGTGCAAGTCGACTGCCTCCTCTACTACAACAACAACCCATACGCGATTGACGACACCGTTCGCTCCGGTGAATTAAACCGGATTGAAAAGCAATTGAAAGCGGTTGGAATCAAAGTCCTTGCAAGAGGTGAGGGGGGCGACGCACTACGAAGCAAAATCGACGCATTTTACACAGCCACGATGCTGATTGACTGTAGCGTCGACCGGCAACCTGAAGTCGTGAAAATCATCGAAGAAGAGACTAGTAGGAGCGACCAAGAGGTAAACGAGCTGGTGGCAATAAAGCGACAACGCAATCTTGCTGACTGAAAGCCATGCTTTCAAACATCGCTACCACATCACGAAACAATAATCAAATTAACTGGGCCATTTGATGACAGTGAGAAACGAAGTCTTCGGCATGTTTGTGATTTGCAGAGAAGAGCCGGCCGATTACGAATTTTTTGGAAAATCACTAGAAGAGCAGTGTGGTCACATAACTGTGCTACCTGCGATGAGCGGAGGAACCAGACGCAATCCAAGCAAGGGAAGTGCTAAGCACGATCAAATACGAATCTGTCTGACATGGGATCAAGTTACCAGCTCTGAAAAAAAGCATTCCGGAAAGATTACTGTTTCCTTAGACGAAGCGATTGAGCTTGCAAACGAACTTTTGAGCTCCGTCTTGGAAGCCAAACAAGCTCGCAGCGAGCTCGATCGAGCGTCAATGGGAGGGAATTCTTAATGGCAACGCTTTTCAAGAAGCAATACACGAAACCAATTCCCGACGGCGCACAAATCATCGCTCGGACGGTGAAAGGTGAATCCAAGCAATTCGCACAATGGACCGACCGCCGCGGCAAGAAACGAACCGCGGAACTGACCGCAAACGGCAAACGCATCAAAGCCGAAGCGACAACCTGGACGGCCAAGTACCGAGACGGGGAAGGCATGGTTTGCGAAGTTGCGACGGGATGTCGGCAGAAGGACGCAGCAAACGCTGTGTTGTCCGATTTGCTGAAACGAGCCGAACACGTCAAGTCGAACATTCTGTCCCCTGAACAGGACCGCATCGCGGATCATGCTGCGGTCCCGATCACGGACCACATCGAGGCGTTTTTGGAATACCAACGACGCAAGGGAACGCATCCCGACCGCGTCCAGCACTACGACACGAAGCTGAACGAAACCGCGGCAACCTGCCATTTCAGAACGTTGCGTGATTTGTCGGTCGACCGCTTGGAAAGCTGGCTGGGCGAACAACGCACCAGCGAACGCAAGATGGGGGCCGCGGTTTACAACGGCTATCGTGAATCCTGGCTCGCATTCGGCAATTGGTGCATCGGCAAACGAGTCAACGGAAAGCAGACGCATTTCAACGGTGAAAAGCGTCTGCTGACCAATCCGTTCGATGGAATGGCAAAGCTGGACGAAGAATCGGAACGACGACGACGAGCACGGGCGTTGACCGACGCCGAACTGACGCGGCTGCTGGACGCGGCGCGACGCCGACCGCTGGAACATGCGATGACGGTGTACCGCGGACCGAACAAAGGCAAGCTACTGGCAAAGGTTCCCGACGAACGAAAGGCAAAGCTGATTGCGTTGGGGAACGAAAGGGCGTTGATTTACAAAACCGCCGTCCTGACGGGTTTGCGACTGAATGAACTGCGAACACTCGAATGCCGCGATTTGTCGCTGGGTGATTTGGGGTTCATCCGGCTGCGACATTCGAACGAGAAAAGCCGCAAAGGTTCGACGCTGCCGCTGCGGTCTGATTTGGTGACGGAACTGCGGGAGTGGATTGCGGACAAGCAACCCGGCGACCGAGTGTTCGTTGTTCCCGATGGCCTGCTGCGGATCATGGACCGCGATTTGAAAGCGGCGGGCATCCCCAAGAAGGACGCTGACGGCTGCGTGGTTCACGTTCATGCCTTGCGACATTCGTTCGCCTCGCACCTGTCGAAAGCGGGCGTTGCCCCTCGCATCGCACAGGCCGCAATGCGGCACAGCAACATTCGCTTGACGATGGGGACCTACACCGACGAACGATTGCTCGACACAGCCGAAGCAATCGAGACGCTCTCGATGTTCCGTTCGGCTGCTATTCCCAACGAATCAGAGGATTCGGACGACGAAACCAAGCCGCGAAAGCTTGCACCAATGCTTGCACCAAATTCAGTCCAGGACAGCAAAAATAGTCAATCTGAGTCCTTTTCTGACCAAACCGACGACGATGCTGAAAACGATGCGAACACGAAAAAACCCCACAAAACACTAGGCATTGCGGGGTTTTTGGGAGTGGGCGATACAGAACTCGAATCTGTGACCTCCACGATGTCAACGTGGCGCTCTAACCAACTGAGCTAATCGCCCGTCGGGGTCTGGTCTGGATGATATCCAGGGTTCAACCCGAGGGTTTCCGCTTCATTTGCGGGTGCTTTGGTAGGAAATCGGCTGGCTGGGGGACAAGATCCAGTGCCGGCGTTTCCAAAGCGGTCGCACAGTTTGCGATGACCCTGACGGTTCGTCAAGCCACCCCGATCACGCATTTTTCGATCCCCACCGGATTGCGAGCTCGCGGACTGTTCCGGGCCCCATGACGCCCATGAAATGCATCCAAATCACTCACAGATCCGCGAAAACGCAAAGAATTCACCAATTCGCTGTTGACGGCTGCGGACCCACCCCCGGATACTTCAGAAAATTGGGGTTGACGCGGTTGGAGCGAATTTCAGGAATTCCTCCCCACTAGTCAGGCTGACTATCCTATTGTTTAGGAAGCGGTTTTTGACTGGACGACACGTCCGCCCGCTGCGATGGCAACACGTTCGTTTCCATCGATTTGATTTCCACTTGCGCCGGAACGCCCCCCGGCCGGAGTAGATTGCTTTAGTGGCATTGGCACGCAGAAACGTACAACCGGAAAATCGCGATTCAACTCGCATCAACGCCCAAATCCGCATCACGCCCGTGCGTGTTGTCAGTGAAGAGGGGGAACAACTCGGAATCATCCCAACCGAACAGGCTCTCGAGCGTGCTCGCGATGCAGGGTTGGATTTGGTCGAAGTGGCCCCTGGAGAGCGTCCGCCGGTTTGCCGAATCATGGATTACGGCAAATTCAAGTACGACAAAAACAAGAAAAAGAACAGCGGTTCGTCTCACACCAAGACCAAAGAAATCCGTTTGCGACCTAAGACCGGTGACGAAGACATTCGCACCAAGGTTCGCCAAGCTGAAAAGTTCTTGGAACACAAAGACAAGGTCCAAGTCAGCGTGCTGTTCCGTGGTCGTGAAATGGCCCACATCGAAGAAGGCCGCAAAGTGATGGAACAGGTCATCGAGATCCTCAGCGAAGTGGGCAAGGTCGAAACCAAGCCCCAACAGCACGGGCGACGAATGATCTGCATGATCGCACCGAAGTAACTTCGGTCGCGGGTCGCTTTCTCTTTTATCCACGCCGATTCTGTTCGGCGTTGGCTGGTGCTGGCGCGGTCCCAGGAAGCACGTTTGGACTTGCCGAAAGTCTTGGCGACATCCGCTACGGATGGAACCCGAAAGCGAAGCTGCAGTGGGTGATGCTTGTCGACCGCGGGTCGGTGTGCGACCATTTGCGGCATGAATGACACGTACCAATTTGATGCCGCCGGCGCATTGCTGAGCACCCAACTGCCGTTTCCACGCCGCCAAGGTAAAGTCCGCGATGTGTACGACTTGGGCGACCGGCTGCTGATTGTCAGCAGCGATCGGATTAGCGCGTTCGACTACATTTTGCCCACCGGCATCCCCGACAAGGGACGCTTGCTGACCGCGATGAGCCGGTTCTGGTTTGAGCAAATGGATGCAGGGCGAATCGGCCAAAACGTTGGCTCGGCTGGCGGCGACGGTTCAAGCAACCCGCGATCGATTTCCCATCATTTGATCAGCACCGACGTCCCAGAAGACGTTGCCGCCGTCGTTGATCCAAAGCCGCTCGAAGGTCGCGTGATGGTGACTCGGAAAGCTTCGGTCGTTCCGTTTGAATGCGTTGTTCGAGGTTACCTTGAAGGCAGCGGTTGGAAGGAATACCAAGCCACCGGTGAAGTCTGCGGCGTTTCGTTGCCCGCGGGGCTGAAGCAATGCGACCAACTCAGCGAAGCGATTTTCACTCCGGCAACCAAAGCCGAGGAGGGGCACGACGAAAACGTCTCGTACGAAGTCATGAGTCAATCGCTTGGCGAAGAACAGTCGAGCCAACTGCGGCGAATGAGTTTGGCGATCTATCAAGACGCGTCGAAGATCGCGGCTGAGCGTGGCTTGTTGATCGCGGATACCAAGTTTGAGTTTGGTGTCGTTGATGGTGAGCTGATGCTGATCGATGAAGTGCTGACGCCCGACAGCTCTCGTTTTTGGGCAGCGGACGAATACGAACCGGGGCACTCACAACGGTCCTTCGACAAGCAATTCGTTCGAGAGTATTTGCAAGAGTCGGACTGGGACCGCAACAGCCCTCCGCCACCTCTGCCGGAATCGATCGCTCATCAAACCGCGGATCGCTATCGAGAAGGCTACGAGCGGTTGGTCGGTAAAGCCTTCGCGTGATCGCATTGATCGCGATCGCATCAAGCGGTTACGTAACGAAGAACACTGGCGACCATCATCCTTCCCTGAATCTCCATTCATATCCTTCATCAGGAACATTGCCATGAACGCGTCTCCGGTTATCGAACGCATCGTGAACTTGTTGGATCCCAGCGGCGACATCCTATTGGGAACCACTCGCGAAGCAGCGGAAGCAGCCGTGCGAAGCGGAGATGCGGAAGCGGTCGGAAAAATCCGTGGGCAGTTCGCGATTTTGCAAGCGGAAGGCAAGACGGTGCACATGGCTCGATCAATCGGGCGGCCGATGCGCTACTTCCTGGCCAAGCGAGCCGCGGGTCCGTGCTTGATTGTCGCCGAACGGATCGACGAGATCTTCGAACAACTGCGAGCGGAAGGTTTGGAAGATCAGTTTCATCCTTCCTACACTCGGATGGTGCCGGCGCATCACGTCATGAAGCTGCAACTGACCGGTTGTCCCGATCCCAACCCAACACTGCACCGATTCTTTGATCCACGATCCAACACGTTGCCGGCCAGCATCGAAGCGATCGGCACTCGATACATCGAACGACTCGTCGGCGCGTGTTCCGATTGGATCGACACGATCGAAAAGGACGCACCGATCGGCGTGATGTTCAGCGGCGGCATCGACAGCGGTGCGGTGTTGATCGCGATGATTCACGCTTTGAAACAACGTGGTCAGACACCGCAACGTTTGAAAGCGTTTGTGTTGTCGGTGAAGGAGAATGCACACTCTCGCGAAACCGATTTTGCGCAGGCGAGTGATTTCTTGGAAGCGATCAGGATGCCGATGTTGTTGGAAGTCATCTCGGTTGAGAAGTCTCACATCGATTGGCGATCCGCAATTGAAGTCACCGAGGACTACAAACCACTGGACATCCAGAGTGCCACCATGGGATTGGCCCTGTGCCAAGGCATTCGCGATCAATATCCAGATTGGAAGTACTTGGTCGACGGAGATGGTGGCGACGAAAACTTCAAGGACTATCCGATTGAAGAAAATCCCGAATTGACCATTCGAAGCGTTCTAAACAACCAAATGCTCTACCAAGAAGGTTGGGGTGTGGACGCGGTGAAGCATTCGCTCGTTTACAGCGGCGGCCAAAGCCGCGGGCATGTCCGGACGAGTGCACCGGCTCGTCGGTTGGGATTTCACGGTTTCAGCCCGATGGCGTTGCCCGAGGTGATCGAGGTTGCTGAGGGAACCCCATTCATCGAGATGACCGATTGGGACCACGAGAAGCTTTACGCACTGAAAGGCCAAATCGTTGGTGCGGGCATTCAAGCGGTGACCGGCGTGAAGATGCCAGTCAATCCGAAGCGTCGATTCCAACACGGTGCTGGCGGCAAGGATGCGTTTGACGCTCTGTTTCCGTTAAAAGAAACCGAATATCGCCAGTACTTCAGCGATGCGTTTTCAACGAGCAAGCTGGCCGAGCGTCTTCCCGCTGAGTAGCACACGGGACGCATTGAATGAATGCGTTAACGATGATTCACCGGATTTGGAAGCCCAGCGTGATTTGGAAGCCCGGCATAGAAGCCAGGTTCGGGCGCGGTCACCGGTCACTCAGCGGAGCAGCGAATCAGGAGCTGATGCAGACGTCGACGCGGTTAACGACTTGGCGTCCTGCGGCGACGGGGCGGATCGCTTCTTGAGCGAGCTGCTTGTGATAGAAGCTGCGAACCCGGCCGGTCAGGCAGATTTCGTTTTCGCTCTCGTCCACCCGCAAAAACCGCAATTCAGCGACGTTGCTGTCGGCTAAAGCTCGGATAGCGGCGGTGGAACGGAGTTCCGAAACGCGAAGATCGGCAGGATCGGCAAAACCGATCGGTGCACCGGAGAGGGTGGAAGCAGTGTCGTTTGGCTGAGTGGTCGAATGCATATATGTCCCAATTCCTTTCAGGAAGTCGTGAAGGGGCCGAACAGGTTTGTCCTGCGCAAACTCCGTCCTTACTAATATTTCCGATGTTCGCGATTCAGGCCACGGCAATTCTTCGATTTTGTTGCGATGAGCAAACCCGCGCCTGTCAAACCAGGAAAGCTCGGGGCAATAGGTCGCGACCGCAAAAAAACACACTCGTTCGGATCAAATTCCCTCAAGTCGAGTGCAGGTGAAGAGTTGTCGCGACATGTCGTCGACTTGATCGCTTTCAAATGGCGGAGTTTCGCCGATCTCCAAAAGAGGGGCATGAGAGGGGAAGTTTTTTCCGTTCGCCGCAAACTGTGACGTAGTGTTGTGTCTCGCAGACGGCATTCGGGTGGGTCGGTAAATCTTTGATCCACCACGTCGCTGGCGAGAACATTCGATGGAGAGATACCAGCGACACGTCTCGTTGGCCTCCATTGCCCACTCTTCATCCAATTGAACTTCAAGATCCTTTGCGGGGACTGACACGTGCTTCTCGATATCATCATTGCAGCCAGTAGCGGTGGCGCCGGAATGACTTGTGGCTGGGTGATGCATGCTCTTTACAACCAAGGGCAAGTATCTGACTCTCCATCGCAAAAGGTCCCAACGTCGTCGGCGCCTCCGCAATCGTCGGAAGGTGTTTCGTTGGCTGATGGAAGCCTTGAATCGATCGAAGATTCCCCAGATGCTGAAAAAGTGATGGCAGTTGCCGATCGCGTTCGGCAATACACCCAATCCATCGCAGCCGATGTCGATGCACACCAAAGTCGCGTCGAAAACTTGAGCACGACGCTGCACGAAAGCGACTTGTCCAATTCGCCGCCCGCGATTGTGGACGCCGTCGATCAAATGATCGCGGCCAACGAAGTCATGCGATCACAACTGGCCGAAGCTCAAGCTCAAATCCGTGAGCAATCGCAACAACTTCAATCGGCCGAGCAAAAGGCTCAGACCGATGCACTGACACAAATTTTCAATCGTGGTGCATTCGACGAGCATTTGCTTCGTCGTCATGCCCTCGGTCCAACTCGTGCTGGCGTGTTGGCTGTTCTCGATGTTGATCACTTCAAGAAGTTCAACGACACCCATGGTCACCGTGCTGGTGATGAAGTCTTGCGAGTCGTTTCGCAGTTGCTGGACGCTCGCTTGCAGCCGCACGGGATGGTCGCACGTTTCGGTGGCGAAGAGTTCGTGATGTTGTTGCACGACAAGACTTTGGCCGAGGCAGTGGAACTGATTGAACAAACTCGAGTTGCCATCGGAACACGCGAAGTTCGATTCGAAGGCAAATGCTTGAAGGTCAAAGCCAGCGTTGGCATCGGGGCACTCGAGCCGCAACAATCGCCTCAAGAGTGGCTGCAACGAGTCGACGAAGCTCTCTACCGATCCAAAGAAGTCGGCCGCGACTGTGCCCACTACATCGATCAACAACGATTCGTTCGAGCTGGCGAACTACCAAGTGAAACTTCGGCCGAAGAACCAACCGCCGAGGCTGCTTCGAAAGTCGTCACGCCGATCAAACCGATTTCATCCAGTTCAAATCTGATTGAAGAACCGACCATCGCACCTCGTGCCCAAGAAGAAGAATTGGCTACGGAAGTGGAAGAGTTGGCTCGCGACACACGTTCATCGATCGAATTGGAACAGGCTCCCGAGCCGCGAACTGTGGTGACCGAAGAAGTCAAAGCTGCACCCGAGGTGGTGGAAGAAATCCAAGAAACGTTGGAAGAACCAGCCGGTGAACGTCCCAAGGCACTGAGCTATCTTCCGGACATGGCGACGATGGTCGACTACGTGGAAGAGATGCAAACGTCGCCCAATCGAGGCAAGGCATCCAACCAATTGATGAGCGTTCGATTGTCGGGCAAACCCAGCGGAGCGACCATGCGATCCTTGCTGCAATTGGTCCGTGCCGCCACACGAAACCAAGACCACATCGGTTGCCTCGATCAATCAACGTTGGTGATCTGCATGCCTCACCTGGAAGCAGACGATGCGATGGAACGAGCCCACCAAATTTGCGGTGCGGCAGGTTCGATTGGTGTGACACTGGCAGCTGCTGAGAAAGCAAACGAAGGCGAACGGCTGTCGATCGGCATCCTGCAAATCGCTCCTTCAGTGAAATCGATGTCGGCCTATGAGAAGTCGCTAAAACAAGTCTGTGCAATCGCGGGATTGGCGGCTCGTCAAAGCGGCCAAGACAACCAGATGCCGGTGTTGTCGCATCAAATGGCAACCGCATAACACGGTTCGCAACGGCACCAAAATTGGCTCAGATGTGAAGCACGGAGCGGACAATGGTCACCGCTCCGTCATTGCGATTGCCGATATCGAACGGCCACCGACCATCATCGGGACATTTCTATCGACGGAACATTCCTGATGTTCCCGGCATCGCTGTATTCGCGGTGCCTCAGGCTTCGCAACGTTCCTCGCGTGCAACCGAAATCGTCCGGTCAATCTTGCGTTTGTCAGGCGGAATGCGAGTCTCATCGAGGCAGGTTGACTCGAGCTTTCAGAGCGATTCCGGCGTGGAAGCCATCCTCGCAGGAACAAATTCCGAGATTCGACAAACTTTCGCTCAAGAATTGACCTTGAGGTTCGTGCCTCCGATTGCGTACCCCCAAAGGAACGTCGAACGGTTCGGCGGAACCGGAGTCACGCGATCCAAGCGAGCGATCCATGCCCTACGGAGTTTATTTGTCAGCAGCGGGTGCCCAGGCACAAAACCACCGACTGCAACAGATCAGCCACAACCTTGCCAACGTCGATACGCCGGGCTTCAAACCCAGCCAAACGATTTTACAGGCTCGGTTCTCGGAACTGATCGAAGAAGGCATGGTTCCCCCCGGACTCGGTGGTGCCGACGATATCGGCGGTGGCGTGACCATCCAGCCCGAACAGACTCAATTTGGTGTTGGAGCGATTCGGACGACCGGTCGTGAAACCGACTTTGCATTGCACGACAAAAAGAGCTTCTTTGTTCTGCAACGCGGTGACGAACAGCTGCTCACCCGAGCCGGCGATTTCATGTTCGATTCCACCGGCACGATGGTCAATTCCGGTGGTGATCCGGTGCTTGGAAAAGGCGGCCGGCCGATTCAAATCGACCCGCGACGTCCGTTCACCGTCGGCTCAGAAGGCACGATCACTCAGGCCGGCGAAACCCAACAACTGATGCTTGCTCAACCGGCCAGCTACGGCGACCTCGCCAACGTTGGCGGCAACTTATTCAGACCCTTGGCCGAGTTCAGCTTGGTCCCCGACAGCGACCGCAACGTGGTTGCCGGTTCGTTGGAACAATCCGCTGTCAGTCCAACGGGCACGATGATGGAGATGATTGAAACATCTCGTGCTTACGAAGCCAACATCCAAATGATCAAGAACCAAGACAGTGTTCTTGGTTCCCTGATCGGTCGCGTCCTACAGAGCTAACCGCGATGCAGTCGTCGCTCTCTCACAAGGAAAATTTCGCATGAGTGTTCAAACGCTGTACACCGCCGCCACCGGTATGGAGGCGATGCAGACCAAACTGGACGTGATCGCCAACAACCTGGCCAACATCAACACGACTGGTTTCAAAAAAGATCGCGCCAACTTCGAAGACCTTTTGTATCGAACCGAAGTCTATCCCGGCGTACAAGACTCAACGCAAACTCCCACTGCCGTCGGCACTCAAGTCGGCTTGGGCGTTCGAGTGACCAGCACCCAAACCGATCAACGACAAGGAACGCTGCAGCAAACCGGTCGAGACTTGGACGTCGCCATCCAAGGCGGCGGCTATTTCCGCGTCGTTGACCCGTCAAGCCAAGACACGATGTACACCCGAGCGGGCAACCTGGACATCAACGCCAACGGCGAGTTGGTCATGGGATCGGCGCAAGTCGGTCGATTGCTCGATCCACCAATCACCATCCCACCGGATGCCACCGCGGTTGTCATCAACAGCAACGGCGAAGTCATGGTCCGACAACCAGGGCAAACCGAACTAACCAACCAAGGCCAAATCCAACTCGCTCAATTCATCAACCCCGACGGATTGTTGAAAAACGGTGAAAACCTGTACTCAGAAACCGATGCATCCGGTCCCGAGCAAATCAACAATCCGGGAACAGACGGCATGGGTGTGCTTCGCCAAGGCAACTTGGAAGCATCCAACGTCGAACCGGTCCAGGAACTGATTGACCTAATCACGACCCAGCGGGCATTCGAACTGAACAGCCAAGCGGTCCAAGCGGGCGATCAAGTCATGCAAAACATCTCTCAACTTCGACGGTTCTAAACCTTGATGGTTCCGAAATCGAAAACGTCTTTGCGATCCGCCTTCACCAGAGGGTGGATCATCGCATGCGCGACGACGTGCTCGATTCTCGTTTCGTTGAATCTGTTCGCACAAACACCAAACGACGCCAACGATATCGCTGGTGCCGGCATGCGAACACCGTTTTATGGCGTCGATCCAAAGTTCAATCGGAATCCCACCCCGCGAGTTTCCGCCGCATCGATGCGAACCTCGGGTCAGTCGATGCAATCCAAAGGCCCGCGCAGTCAGACAATCGACGCTGACACTCGTTGGCAATTCACCGCGATCGAAAACGCCAGCACCAGTTCACCGATCATTCGGCTTCGCGATGTGGTCCGTCCCTTGCAAGCCAACTTTGCAGCGTGGCCGCGATTGGCCGACGCGACTGTGGGTCTGATGCCGCTTGATGGTTCTGCGGCCAAGATCTCACGCGACCGATTGGCAGATTTAATTGTCGGCGGCCAAGCCACCGCGGGGCGAATCAAAATCTACGGCGACGAAACCATCGTGGTCCACGCGCTCAAGGAATCAAGTGGCGGGGCGAGTGCCAATGTCCAGTTGGCACATAGTCAGTCCAATTCAACTCACACGCACCCCAGCCAATTCAGCCAAGCTCAATCCGTTTCAACGCAAACCGATTCGGTCGACGCGACGTACGTTGCCCACGCCATGCTGGATCAACCGGTTCGAGAAGACGACCTGGATGTCGAAACGCGAGAACGTCTTTCTCATTGGGTTCACCTTGGTCTTCAAAATCAGTACCGCGATTTGGCGGACGCGTTCGACTACGAATCCTCGTTCGTTTCGCACGAGTTGGGTTCGTTGGCCGAAATGCAAGGCGTACGAGACATTCGCTTCCTCGATCCAATGCCTCACTGGTCAGCGGAAGATGCCAAACCGATTACCTGTCGCATCAAAATCGATGCGAGATCTCGCACGGATCAGTGCGAAGGCATTGTGCGAGTGACGTTCACTCCCAAAACCGCAGTCGTCGTTGCCAGACGCCCGTTGCAACGAGGCCATCGTGTTGGCCCAGGCGATGTTCACTTCCAACCTTCACCGGTCAATGAACTATCCGGCGACCGCGTCATGGATGTCGACGAAGTGATGGGGATGGAAGTCGTTGGCCTGATTCGATCCGGCGTGCCACTACGGCCCAGCGACTTTGCGGCACCACGATTGGTTCGTCGAGGTGACTTGGTCGAGGTACAAGTTTCTGGTGGCGGCATCCGTGTGACGACCACCGCGAAAGCTTTGGGGGATGGTGCCCACAACGAATTGATTGAAATCGAAACTCTGTCGCCCAAACGTCGTTTGTTGGCCAAAGTTGTGGAGCCATCGGTCGTTGAAATTGTGACACAACCCAACCGCGTTCTCGCGAACAAGCCCACTCGCAAATGGCAACCGCAACCATGACATCCATGCCTCGTTTGTTTGCCACCATCGCCGTCTCGTTGATGCTTTCAGGAAGTGTTGCCAGCGCGCAAAACTCGTCGTTGCTGCACGCCACTCCTCCATGGATGCCCAACGCACCCGCCAGGCCAACCGGCGCGGTGGTTCCTGCCAGCAACCTTCAACAACGTTCGGTTCCCGGGGTCGGCCCCGACGCCGCCGTCATGCCGCCGGAGTTCCTGCCGCCGGGCATGGCAGAGCGAGTTCCCACGGGAACGTATCCCAACGACGCCTACAATCCCAACAACATCCCGAACCAGCCCGCACCGTCTTACGACAACTCGCAGCCTCCCGCTGTAGGTTTGGCGGGGGTGAGTTGGACCTATCAGCCTGCTCCACCAATGCGAGCGTTTCGCGTTCAAGACATCGTCACCATTCGCGTCGATGAGATTGCCAGGATGATGGCCGAGGGCGACACGGAAAAACGGCGAGTGTCGTTGTTCCAAGCCACGCTTTCGGAATGGATCAAACTTGGAAGCGGCGGATTGATTCCCGATCCGCAGGCGGAAGGCGATCCCACCGTCGACGCCCAAACCACGGCCAATTCGCGAGCCGAAGCTTCCGTCGAGTCTCGCGAATCGATGTCGTTCAACATCGCCGCCCGAATCGTCGACATTCGTCCCAACGGCAACTTGGTCGTCGAGGCTCGTAAGCAATATCGCGTCAACGACAACCTTTGGGAAACGTCGCTGTCGGGCATCTGCCGAGCTCAAGACATCGGGCCCGACAACGTCGTGCTCAGTCGCGACTTGATCGACCTCGAAATCAACAAACAAGACCAGGGCCAATTGCGAGACGGCTATCGTCGCGGATGGTTCCAACGTGCCTTTGATCGTTTGAAACCATTCTGATGAACAACCAACACATGCTTCGAACGACCGTTTTCATCACCGCATTCTTGTGGGCCGCCGCTTCGTGCGGATCGCCATCGGCGATGGCCGGTGGGTTGAAACTCGGCGACCTTTGTCGCTTGAAAGGTCAGGAAACCAACACCTTGCAAGGCCTCGGATTGGTTGTGGGTCTGCAAGGAACCGGTGACGGTGACGCGGCTCCCAAAGGACGCGCGCTGGCTCGAATGATGCAATTGATGGGCGGTCCGATGGCAGTTGACGCAGCCGGACGATTGAACATCGAAGACGTCGGCGATGCCAAGAACGTCGCCATGGTCTTTGTGAGTGCCACGATTCCAACCGTCGGTGCGCAGCAAGGCGATGTATTGGATGTGACGATCAACGCGATCAGTGCCAAAAGCCTTGATGGCGGCTATTTGATGCTCACACCGATGCTCGGTCCACGAGCGGACAACCCAACGGTCTACGGCATGGCGGAAGGACGGATCTCGGTGTCCGCCGACTCACCTCCCACGTCGGCGACCATCCAAGGTGGACTGAAGATGGAAACATCGGTCCGAGCTTCCTACGTCCATGACAATCGCATCACGTTGGTCATTGATCGAGACTTCGCCGACTTCAGTACAGCGCATATGATCGAAGAAGAAGTCAACAGTTTGACATCATTCACAATTGGCGACCGCAATGTGTCACGGTTGGCCAGCCCCAACCATCAGGGAACTGGCCAGGATGGCAACATTGCCCTTGCTCGCGCGATCGATCAATTGCATGTTGAAGTCGTCATTCCACCGACCTATCGCGATAACCCAATCAAATTCATCGCATTTCTCCTCGATATCGTTATCCCCCTATCCAATCGTGGCAAACGAGTCGTGATCAACGAAGCCGATGGCGTGGTCGTCATTGGCGAAGACGTCGAGATCGCGCCCGTGCTGGTCACTCATCGAAACTTGCGGATCGAAGCGGGAGGAGGCGGCCGTTTTGTCGAGGTCGGTCCCGATGGAACTCCGGCGGCGGCCAAGCTCAAAAGTTTGGCGGACGCCCTCGGCGCATTGGACGTCCCGACGGAAGACTTGATCGCCATTATCAAAACCTTGAAAGCGAAAGGTGACTTGTACGGCGAAGTCATTTTTCGGTAGAGATCATTCATCGGCAACGAAAACTGAGACATCACGTTTGCCGACGATTGGTATCCAAACCGCCCTCCCATCGCCGACTCTCGATCCTGAGGTCGAACCCGCCATGACACCGCTTTCGTCATCCCGCCTGTCGTCATTGCAAGCAACCTCGTTGCCGATGCCACACAGCGGCGAAGCCAGAGCCAATCTGGACGCGCTTTCCAATTCCAAAACAATCGGTACGGACGGCAAGGAAGAAGAGCCGCTGAAGGAAGCCTTTGGTGACTTCGTCGGACAGACGTTGTTTGGCAGCATGTTGTCGACGATGCGTGAATCGGTCGGCAAACCCGCCTACTTCCATGGCGGACGGACGGAGGAAGTTTTCCAACAACAGATGGATCAGCACCTCGTCGAAGCCATGTCGGACGCGTCATCGGAAACGATCGCCGAACCGATGTATCAACTCTTTCAAATGCAACGCCGAGCATGACCGAGTGAGCCACAACGTTCACCGGTGAAGCTCACCCGTTTCTCTCGTTCCATATCCACCGAATCCTTTCCCGACCGCCCTTCTATTGAACGATGACCAACTCTATGTCTGCTCATGAATCATGGACTCAACGGGTCTCCGATTATGTCGACGATCTGGTTCAAATCACCGAGGCGATGGACCTGATCCTGGACGAGACTCGCGTCCGCACCATCAATCTTCGCCCCAACGAAGTCGACGAATCCACCGCCAAATTGGCCGAAACGATTTCGCAACTGGAGGCCATGGTGGAACGTCGCGACGTATTGCTTCGCGATGAGGATGCACCCACCAGCGGAATCAGTTTGTCCGAAAAGCTGCTGTCATCCCGACGCATCGAAGACGCCCGACTGGCGAAACGATGCGGCGAAGCGGCCGAGCAAATCAAAACCACGCACCAACGTGCCAACGCATTGTTCGTCTGTCAGTATCACCTGACGCAGTTCCAATCCGAGATGCTCGACCGGTTGGCCGGCGTCGCCGCACCGCCCACTTATGGCAAGCCCAGTGCCAAAAGTAGTCAAAAACAGAATCGTGGCGGTGGCGAGCTGTTCAACGAAGCAGCCTAAAGAAGCCGCTCAAAACGAATTGACATGGAGACTCTGCGGAGACTACACCAGTAACGCAGACTTTCCTAAATAGGTAAACTTGATGCGGCCCCACAATGCGGTCGCTGATTCATTGATTTTTTGTTGAAAGGATTCCCGCGTGTTTGTTGCTGCTTCGACCCGATGCTGGCCAGACCTTGAATTGCAGGCCTCGATCGAACTGCTTCAGGATCTGGATTTCACTGCGATTGAGATCGCGATCCATGAGTCGTCCACCCACTGCCGTCCCAGCGATGTGCTGAGCGATGAGGACCGTGGCATTCAATTGCTACGTCATACCCACCGTTTGGAAATCAGTGGTTACAGCGTCGAATTGGGATCAACCGGCGAACAACACTACACCGATTTCGAAGGCATCTGTCGCATCGCGAAAGCGACCAAGGTTGTGAACATCGCGGTTCCATCCAGCGAAAAAGGCACTCCCTTCAACGAAGAAGTCGAACACCTGCGACGTTTGGTCGCCATCGCGGAAGGCGAAGGCGTTCGCGTCAACGTGCGTTCAATGCTGGGTTGCCTCAGCGAAGATCCCGACACGCTGCTGGTGCTTTGCAACAACGTCGATGGATTGGGCGTGACGCTCGACCCCAGCGTGCCATTGGTAGCCGCTCATGAAAATCCAACCGCTGGCAAGACCATGGCCGGTGGCAAGGGATTCGATCAAATCTTGAAATTCGTCCACAACGTTCACCTTCGCGACACTCGCAAAGACGCATTTCAGGTCAGCGTGGGCCAGGGCGAAGTTGACTACGGCAAACTGGTCACCCAATTGGAACGTGAAAAGTACACACGTGCTTTGACCGTCGACATGACTCCGATGGACGAATACGACCACCGAGTCGAACTCCGCAAACTGCGACGTTTGCTTGAGACGTTGATCTAATTCAGTTGATCGAAACATACAGTGGCTGAAACCACTGTGCCCAAACAGAACGGTGTTGCAAACGTGCTGTCGAAACAAAAGATCAGTTCGCTCAGCGATCTGATCGTAACCTCCCAATGAAGCCTTCGGTGTTGAGCCCGCGATCCATGTCACCGGCAACCCACACATCCACGGCGGTCCCACTGACGAGCGATCTGCCAAAAGATGTAAATCAGCTGGCCGATGAACTGACGCAGCAACTGCTGCCGAGCGATTCGACACCGTCGACGGTCCAAGCTCTGCCGCCGTGGTCGCTGAACCGAGACTTCGGTTGCGAGATGGCTCCGCATCTGGCCTACGGTCGCCATCGTGGACCACACCGATGTTCTTCACGTCATGCTGCCGTGGCAGTTTGCTTGTTTCGAGACCCTGCCAGCGGCGAATGGACCATTCCGTTGACCCGGCGTCCCACGACGTTGCGACATCACGGAGGCCAGATCTGTTTTCCCGGCGGCCGCATCGAACGCGGCGAAACACCACCGCGTGCCGCGCTGCGAGAATTCGAAGAAGAACTCGGCGGTTCAGCCCACGTGCATCGGTGCTGTGGCAATTTGCCTCGCCAATATGTCTACGCCAGCGACAATTTGGTCACACCGATCGTATTCGTGATCGATCCGCCCAATCAAGATTGGCAGCCCGATCCTGGTGAAGTCGATGAGGTAATTGATTTCCCAATTCAGGCGGTCCTGCAACAAACTCCCGTCGCGACGTCTCGGCAGTTGGAGGCTGATAAAGCATGTCAAATTGACATGATCCAGCAAACCAAATCGCTTCGATCCGCGACTCAACCCGACACTGTCGCCGGTCAATTGACTTTCGCGGCACCCGCGTTTCACCATGGTTCGGTGCACGTCTGGGGCGCGACCGCGATCATTCTCGGGCAGTTGGCGCAGGCTTTGCATTCCATTTAGCTTGCAAAGCACCGTTTTACGGGCCCGCAAAAACCGATTTGGCGAGCCTTCATCAAAAATGGGCATTTCATATCTAGGACGCTCCCACCCGAATCGACGCGTTTCACTTCGTAGATCACGGCTGAAATCGCTCCCAGCGGCTGGTTGTCCCAGAGACCCTAAAACACCCGGTAGGCAAATTGACAGTTTGCCAACGGGTTCTAAAATCACTCCTCCAACAACACCGTTACGTTCAAGGACCTTAGCCATGGCCTCAGAAGCAGTCAAAGAATTCAACGACGACAATTTCGATTCCGAAGTCCTCAAAAGCGACAGCCCTGTGCTGGTTGACTTTTGGGCTCCATGGTGTGGTCCTTGCCGTCAAATTGCACCCATGATCGACGAACTGGCTTCGGAAAATCCTGGCGTCAAGATTGGCAAAGTCAACATCGACGATAACCCAGGTGCCGCTCAAAAGTTCGGCATCAACAGCATCCCAACATTGTTGCTGTTCAAGAACGGCGAGATCGCTGACACCTTCGTTGGTGTTCGCCCGAAAGCCGCTTTGCAAGACGCCCTGACTTCGGTCAGCTGAATTCGCTCCGACGAATCCAACCAACCTCGCGTTTCAAAGAACCGCGAGGTTTTTTCATGCGCCCGCCGAACTTAGCGTCACACTTGGATTCTCTCGTTCATGCGAAGATCTGGATCACGCCAAGATGTCGTGAACCAACTCACCGTGCACATCGGTCAGGCGGTAGTCACGACCTTGAAAACGATAAGTCAGTTGTTTGTGGTCGAACCCCAGCAAGTGCAAAATGGTTGCGTGCAAATCATGAACGTGAACCGGGTTCTCTGCGACATCAAACCCAAGTTCATCAGTTTGCCCGTAAGCCAAACCGGGTTTCAATCCGCCGCCGGCCATCCACATGCTGAACGAATTGGGATGGTGATCGCGACCGTCGTTGCCGCCTTGGACCATGGGGGTGCGGCCAAACTCACCACCCCAAATCACCAGCGTTTCATCCAGCATGCCTTGTTGCTTCAGGTCCTTCACCAAAGCGGCGCACGCCTGATCGGTGTCACCGCAATTCTGCTTCAAGCCTCCCGTCAAACCACCGTGCTGGTCCCATGACTCATGGAACAACTGCACAAAGCGGACGCCTCGTTGGACCAAACGTCGAGCCAACAAACAATTGTTTGCGAACGACATCTTGCCTGGCTCTGCACCGTATAACTTCAACATGTGTTCCGGCTCATCGGACAGAGCCATCGCTTCGGGCGCACTCGATTGCATCCGATACGCCATCTCATAGCCGTTGATCCGAGTGGCAATTTCCGGATCACCCACGACGTCCAAGCGGCGCCGGTTCAGTTCGTTGACGGTCTGCAAAGATTGACGCTGTGACCAATCGCTCATGCCGGGTGGGTTGGACAGATACAGTACCGGGTCACCGCTGCTCCGGAACTCCACCCCGGAGTGCAACGATGGCAAGAAGCCCGAATTCCAGTTCCCCGATCCGGCACTGGGCCCCTTTTTACCGCTGTTGAACACGACATAAGCCGGCAAATCGCGAGACTCGCTGCCGAGCCCATAGGTGGTCCAGGATCCCATGCTCGGACGACCAAATTGCTGCGAGCCAGTGCTCATCATCAATTGCGCCGGAGCATGATTGAACGCGTCGGTCTTCATGGACCGAATCAAACAAATGTCATCCAGCACACCGGCGGTATGAGGCAGCAATTCGCTGATGTGCGTGCCAGCTGAGCCCTTCTTTTCAAACTTGAACTTGGGTCCCAACAACTTGGAGTTGGGATTGATGAACGCGGCACGGTAACCATCCAGCAACTCCGCTGGAGGCAGGGTTCCATCGAGTCGTTCTAATTCCGGTTTGTAGTCGAACATCTCGAACTGACTGGGTCCGCCGCCCATGAATAACAAAATGACGTTCTTGATTTTCGCGGGAAAATGCGGCGACTTCGGTGCCATGGGATTCACCGACGATCGATCCGGACCTGCCAATTCCAAATCCCCAGCCTCGGCCATCAAGGTCGTCAGGGCGATGTGCCCCAAACCAAGTCCGCACTGCTGCAAGAACCATCGCCGACGCATCAAATCCAAACCCTTCGCGAAGCGAGACGGGTCGGCAGAGGTTAGGCCAGTCGATTGAGCGTAAGACATGTTGAGAGAATTCATGATTTGGTGATCGTTTCGTCCAAGTTCAAAATCGTGCGACTGACCGTCAGCCATGCCGCCAACTCAGTTGCCTCGAAACCGGTCAACTGATGGCACAAACCTTCGGGCACGCCCAGCAACTCTTGTAGATTCAAGTTTCCATCGGCGATGTGTTCACGCTGCTCTTGTAGCATGCGAAGCAAGATTTGAACTTCCTCGTGTTCGGGCACGCGGCTGGTACACAATCGAAACGCTAACCGTATTCGTTGCGCATCATCGTCTGGCGATTCGCGAAGAATACGAGCGGCGAAGGCCCGTGCGGCGTCAACAAATTGCGGTTCATTCATCAGCACTAACGACTGAAGTGGCGTGTTGCTCTGTTCGCGGCGTACACAAGCCGCATCGCCTTTGGGTGCGTCGAAAACTTGCAGCGGCGGATAGGGGATACTGCGGTACTGATGCACGTACAAACTGCGACGGTATTGGTCGGTACCCGTCGACGTGTTCCAAATTTTGGGTCCGTAGCTGGTGGGTGGCTCAAACAGGAAGGCTGGTGCCGGAGGATAAATGCTCGGTCCCCCAACGGATTCGTTCAACAATCCACTGACCGACAACGCCAAGTCACGAACCATCTCGGCCTCCACGCGGTGTCGTGGCCCACGTGCGAGCAACTCATTGTCTGGATCATCTCGCCAAGCATTCGCGGGAGCGATGGATGATTGACGATAGGTCGCCGACTCGACGATCAATCGATGAATGTGCTTGAGTCGCCAACCGTTTTGCATCAATTCCGTCGCCAAGTAATCCAGCAACTCCGGATGGCTCGGAGCGGACGATTGAAATCCAAAATCTTCCGGCGTTGATACCAGACCGCGGCCAAAGTACGCCTGCCACATTCGATTGACGATCACTCGTGCCGTGGTCGGCGAATCGTTGGCCACTAACCATTTCGCGAATCGCAGCCGGTCCGGTGCGTCTTCGTTTGGCATCGCATGCAAGAAGTCGGGGGCGTTGGGCTCGACCGCATCCGTCGGGCTCAAGAAATCGCCGCGTGAGAACACAAACGTTTCGCGAGGACGCTGAGCGGCCTGCGCGACCAGTTGCGTGGTTGTCTCTGGGAACTGCTCCCAAAGCGATTCGATCTCAGAATCCAAACTCAACAAATCGTTTTCGATCGCCGAGCGGGTTTCATCAATAAATGCTGGTTCACCCAATGCGATCTCACGATGCCAAGCGGCCAAGGCCAATTCCGCCTGCGAGTCAGTCCAATCATCCGGGTTCATCACCAAAACGGATTCAGCTTCGGTGAGAACCGCTTGGGTCGGCAAATCAGCCGCATCGGTGATACTGACGCGATAACGACCGATCAAGAAGTTTTGGTTGTCGTCGCTGTTCCAACCGCCGTGCTTTTGCACCAAAGTGAAAGTGACCTCCGCGTCGTCATCGATCACGACTGGAGTCTCAGGCACAAACACAATGTGACGAGATTGATTGCTGCGTCCGGGGCCGATGTCGGTGGTCCAAGCCGTTGCCTCATCGCCATCGATCGCGTATTGCGGCGGCCCAACCACTCGCTCGTCTTTGTCTGCATCACGATTGCGGTACTGTGGTTTCAATGTGCGACGATGCGGGTTGGCATCGCTGTAGGCTCGAACGAACTTCACCGACACCGCCGGTTTGCGATCGCCGTTTTCATTCTTTGAGAGCGGAGCGATATTGAGTTTGAATTCGGTCAACGCTCCCGTACCATCGATACTGCGTCCGGGTCCGCCACGAGGCAATTGAGGATGCGTCAAAGCATCCAAACGAACCGCGGTGATCGTGCCCACGTGCGTGGTCAGCGTGAAGTCGTTGCTGGCTTTCGTCGGTGCATAGCTTTCGCTCACGATGGAACCATCTTCCAACACATTGAACTTTTGCCCTTCGAATGGAACCGTCGTGGGATGCAGCGTTGTCCACGCAGTGTTGCGTCCCGCACGGGTGCGAGCCCACTGCGCAACCAGACTTCGCCAATCGGCGTGTTCGCGTTGAAACTGTTTTGTCGCAGAATCAATTGAGGACAACACTTCATCACGCTGCTCGGCTTGCTCAGGCGTGAAGACAGTGATGCAAGCTTCGTGAAAATCATTCAGCGCCGCGAACATCTCATAGTATTCGTGGTGGCTGATCGGATCGTATTTGTGGGTGTGGCACTGAGCACACTGCGTGGTAATACCGAGAACCGATTTGCCAATCGCATCCATCCGATCAAACATGCCTTCGATGCGAAACTGCTCGGGGTCGGCACCGCCTTCTTCGTTGGTCATTGAGTTTCGCAAGAACCCGGTCGCAACCCGCTGACTTTGTGTCGCACCGGGCAACAAATCACCCGCGATTTGCTCGACGATGAATTGGTCGTACGGCATGTCACGTTGCATCGCATCGATCACCCAGTCTCGATAGAACCAAACATTGCGCTGCATGTCTTTTTCGTAGCCCGCCGAATCCGCGTACCGAGCCGCGTCGAGCCACCAACGGGCCCAGCGTTCGCCAAAGGAAACCGACTCGAGCATTGCATCGATTTGCTGCTGGACCAACGCATCGGGATCATCCGACGTTGCGAATTCATCCAACGATTCGAGTGTGGGTGGCAATCCGGTCAGATCCAAATTCAAACGTCGCAGCAACGTTGCTCGGTCCGCGGGCGGATTGGGTGATCGACCTTCGGATTCCAATCTCGCCAACACAAATCGATCAATGTCATTGCGACACCACGTCGAATTGGAGACGCTGGGGATCTCCGGGATTCGCGGCGGGACGTAGGCCCAGTGTTCTTCATAGGTCGCACCTTGATCGATCCATCGCTCGATCGCGATGCGTTCGGCCTCGGTGATCGATTTGCCGGTGCTGGGCGGTGGCATGACCAAATCGGCATCGTCGCTGGTGATGCGAGCCAACAATTCGCTGGCCTTGGCATCACCCGGAACAATCGCGCCCCCGTCGACCGCTTCGGATCGAATGTCCAAACGCAAATCAGCCTCGCGGGTCGATTCGTCCGGTCCGTGGCAAAGAAAGCATTTGTCCGACAACACACTGCGAATGTCTTGATTGAACGAGACTTCTTCCGCAGACGCCGTTCGAACCCCGGTGCCAAGCAACGCAGAAACTCCCATCGCCAATGCGAGGAACGATGAACGAGTGCGGGTCAATAGAGCAGCCATTGGCTTCATTCAGGTTTCTCGGCGGATCCGATGAAATTTTGGTCGCTGCGATCTTGTCTCAATCGATGCTCGAAGGCAGCGTTGAGAACCTGTCTCCGCGAACACCAGTTCGTCGGCAACGAAGTCGTCAGCGTGAGTGGGTTGGTGGGAAAGTGCGATGTTTCAGCGTGCATTGCTGAAGCAGCGTTTGCTTTGCTGAGCGGCGGAGGGCAGGGCAGCTCAGGACATCACACTGCAGTGCGTCACCATTGTATCAACGATGATTCCGACACGCCAAAATGATTCCCTTCCTTTTCAAAGGACTCGTCCCGACGACAATGCATCGCGAGCCTATCTGAAAATTTCACGGCGTTTTGTTGCCTTGTCGGCTTTTGTCCTGCTCTCGTTCAACCATGCGAGTTCGAACTGAATGAATTCCGTTTCTTACTCCAGCATGATCCCCGGAAAAGCGGATGATGTGGTCGTCTACTTTGTCTATGGAACGTTGTGCCTTGGCCAATGCCGTGAAAAGTGTTGGCCGCTTACGCCGCTGAGCGTCCATCCGGCCTGGGTCGAAGGCACGCTTTTTGGACGCGAGGACTACCCGGCGTTGCGACCAGGAAACCAGCGAGTGGGCGGCGAATGCTGGTTCTTTGCGAAACGAGATACTGAACGTGTCACCACGGTTCTCGACGAGATTGAGGTCACCAATCAACCGGGACACCCTAATTTGTACGATCGCGTGGAATTGCGAGCCAACCTGATCGTGTCGTCCGACCTGACCTCGTCAGCCGATCTGAAACCGCAAAACACAGCCGATCCGCGGATATCGTGGACGGCATCCGCCTATCACTACGCGACCGATCCGCTGCTCGACGGCTTCAATCGTTTGACCGAACAGGAAACTGCTTTCGGGAAATTTTCCGTTTGGCCAGCGGAAAAATGGCGATCGACGTCAGTCCTGTGAACCGCGGCCGGGGTTCAACCGAAGTATCAAGGTGAATTCAACCATACCCAACCAGTATCCGTCGGTCGTTTGGCACGCCACAAGCGGATCCAGCTCCTCTGGGGACATTGGGAAATCAAGGTTGCCGTTTTTTCGCCACACTCCTAACATCGAACTGGACGGACGCGCGCAGTCTGCCTGAATGCCCTATTTTGGTAGGCACGCATTCCTCCTAACTCTGTCGGTTTTTCCTTTCACCCGATCGTGATCTATGTCGTTTCGTCAAATCCTTCCCGTCGCGTTGCTCGCGGTGGGGTGCATTGGTTCCACACTGATTCAACTTCCCGCCACCGCGCAGGAACGAACCGTCGAACGGGCTGCACCGGAACAAGCTGCTCCGCCCCAGCCCTCGCCTCAGGACAAAGTGATCGCGAAGCTGATCGCCCAACTGATGCCCAGCAATCACGTTTCTGGCAAAGATCTCAACGATGAAATCAGTCGTCGAGCTTTGGATTTGTTTCTCGAATCCTTCGACCCGATGAAGCTGTACTTCCTTCAGAGCGATGTTGACGAATTCAATCGCTACTCCGAAGTGGTTGATGACCAAGTTCGCTTGGGCGACCTCAGCTTGGCTTACTACATCTACGGACGATTCACTCAGCGTGTCGATGAACGTGTAGCCGTGGTGATGGAATTGCTCGATGGCGATTTCGATTTCACCCGTGACGAACAAATCATTATCGATCGCGACGCCACCCAATTTGCTCGCGACGCAGACGAAGCTCGCGACCGTTGGCGCCGTCAGATTAAGCTAGCATTGCTCGACTTGCGAAACGAAAAAACAGACGACTCAGAATCCGACGAACCTGAGATGTCGAAAGACGAAATCATGGCTGACGCCAAGGATCAGCTGCGTCGCCGCTACGCTCGATACGCTCGCCGTTGGAAACAAACCAGCTCCGATGATTTGCTGGAACTGTTCCTGTCGTCGGTAACCAACGGCTACGACCCTCACTCGACTTACATGTCGCCAGCAACGCTGGAAGATTTCGCGATCAGCATGCGTCTGAACCTGGACGGCATCGGTGCGTCCTTGGGCGAGAAAGATGGCACCACGGTTGTGCGTCAAGTCATTCCTGGTGGAGCGGCTGATTCACACGGCAAGCTGAAACCAGATGACGTGATCGTTGCCGTCGGCCAAGACGCCGAAGGCCCCATGGTCGATATCGTTGAAATGCCTCTCAAAGAAGTCGTCAAACTCATCCGTGGCCGTGCGGGCAGCGTTGTTCGCTTGGCCGTGCGTCCTGGTGGAACCGGCAACGAAGAAATCTTCAAAATCGTTCGTGCTCGCATCGAACTCGAAGACTCGGCCGCTCGCGGTGAAGTCATCGACCACGAGATGCCAGGGCAGGGCAAAGTCAAATTGGGCTACATCAATCTGCCCAGCTTCTACATGGACATGGAAGCCGCTCGTCGAAACGAAACGGACTATCGCAGCAGCACACGCGACGTCGAACGAATCCTGCGAGACTTCAAGTCGCAAAACGTCGGCGGCGTCGTCCTCGACCTGACTCGCAATGGCGGAGGTAGCTTGACCGAAGCGATCAGCCTGACTGGATTGTTCATTGATCGTGGGCCAGTGGTTCAAGTCAAGAACTCGGATGGATCGGTTCAACAGTACTCGGACGATCAAAGCGGCACCGTCTGGGACGGCCCATTGGTTGTTGTGACCAGCAAACTGAGTGCGAGTGCCAGCGAGATTTTCGCCGGTGCAATCAAAGACTATCACCGCGGCATCGTGGTCGGTGACCCAGCCACGCACGGCAAGGGCACTGTCCAAACGCTCATGGACATCGGACAAAGCCTGTTCCGCAACAACAACGCCAACTACGGCGCATTGAAAGTTACATTGCAACAGTTTTATCTGCCCGACGGCGAGAGCACTCAGCTCAAAGGCGTCGAAGCTGACTTGGTACTTCCAAGCATGACCAGCAAGCTGCCAGTTGCCGAAGGTGACCTCGAATACGCATTGGAATTCGACAAGGTGCCGTTGGCGAAACACAGCCTGTACGCGATGACGCCGGACAGCCTGCTCAACTCGCTTCGCATCAACTCCGCCAACCGAGTCCAGCAGGACAAGGAATTCAGCGAACTGATGCGTCGTATCGAGCTGTACGTTCGCGAAAAAGACCAGAAAAGCATTTCGCTCAACGAAGAAGAATTCCTGCGACGTCGCGCCGAACGCAAAGCTCAAACGGAAGCCGAAGAGGAGGAACTCGATGAGGTCCTCAACAACGACGAGATTTTCCGTGACACGTATTACAACAAAGAGGTCATGAACGTGGCCCACGAATACGTGACTGGACTGCGTTCTCAGAACTTGGCTGTTGCAAAATAGCCCGCATGCTATCCTGGTCGTTGCAAGACGAGTGGGCGGGGTGACCGCTGGCACGGTTCGCGGTTCCCGCGTTTCCGGCTGGAGGAAAGTCCGGGCTCCGAAGGGCAGGATGGTCGATAACGTCGACCGGTCGTGAGGCCAGGGAAAGTGCAGCAGAGAGCAGACCGCCGAACGGTGACGCCGCTTGCGGTGTCATGCGTGGTGAGGGTGAAACGGTGCGGTAAGAGCGCACCAGCGATCAGGGTGACTTGATCGGCTCGGTAAACCCCATCCGGAGCTAGACCAAACAGGGTGCATCATCGAGGCGGCCCGCCTCGTTATCGACATCCGGGTAGGTCGCAGTGGAGGCGACGAGCAATCGTCGTGCACAGATAAATGGTCACCGTCGATGCTCGCATCGGCACAGAACCCGGCTTACAAGCCCACTCGTTTTGCTTTTCTTTGTGCCCTGAGACTCATGGCGATCTCCGACCCGAACGATCGATACGTCCGCCAAGCACAGTTTGCCCCAATTGGTGAAGCGGGCCAAGCACAAATTGAATCCGCACGTGTCGCGATCCTGGGCTGCGGTGCCCTCGGTTCTGTCGCGTCGGAATTGCTCGTACGCGCGGGAGTTGGGCACATCCGTCTGATCGATCGTGACCTGATTGAATGGAGCAACTTGCAACGGCAAAGTCTCTACGTTGAATCCGATGCGGAGCAAGCCCTCGCGAAAGCCGAGGCTGCTGCAGGTCATCTGCGTCGTATCAATTCCAGCGTGGTGATCGAGGTAGTCGTCGCGGACATTCACCCCGGCAACATCGCCGAGAACCTTCTTGACGTCGACTTGGTGATCGACGCAGCCGACAACTTCACCCTGCGATTGCTGCTCAATGACTGGTCGCTTTCGACAAGCACTCCATGGGTGCACGGTGGTTGTGTCGGTGCCAATGGACAAGTCCGTTTCTTTGCGGGCGTGTCTCCTTGTTTTCGGTGCCTCGTCCCGGAGGTGCCCGACCCTGGAGAAGTGGCGACTTGCGATACCGCAGGAGTGATCGGCCCGGCGACACATTTGATCGCCAGCCTACAATCCTCCGAAGCCCTGAAATTCCTTTCAGGCAACACATCTGCAATCAACCCACGAGTGCTGTCGATCGATCTTTGGCGAAATCAAATTCGCGAGGTCGCCATCGACGAAAATTTGTCGAGCCAATGCCCGGCTTGCTCGGGTGGCCAACGCGAATTCCTTGATGCGGCGGAAGCGGGCGTCTCGCAAGCGGAAACACTTTGCGGTCGCAACGCGGTGCAGATTCCCGGTGGAACTCGCCGCGTTGACTTGAGCAAGATTGCCGAGCGTTGGAACAGCGTCGCAACGGTCCAAGCGACACGCTTCTTTACGCGTCTTCAGCTACCGGACGATCAAACACTGACTCTCTTTCGGGACGGTCGAGCGGTGATCAGCGGAGTCCGCGACATCCCTCACGCCAGATCCATTTACGACCGCTACGTGGGCTCGTAGCCGGATTCGCCAGAATTCGGTTCACAATCCCGTAGGCCATGTTCCACATGGCGCACACGCCGATGCTTTGGAACAAAGCGAGGCGTCATCCAATCGCTTTCGCAAGAGCAACCTCCACCGGCCAACAACCATCGCCAGGTACAACCTGGCCTACGATCGCCGCACCAACTCGTAGCCGGATTCACCAGAATTCGGTTCACGCTCCCGTAGGCCATGTTCCACATGGCGCACACGCCGATGCTTTGGAACAAAGCGAGGCGTCATCCAAACGCTCTCGCGAGAGCAACCTCCACCGGCAAGGAACCATCGCCAGGTACAACCTGGCCTACAACCGCCGCTCCGACTCGTAGCCGGATTCGCCAGAATTCGGTTCACAATCCTGTAGGCCATGTTCCACATGGCGACCACGCCGATGCTTTGGAACAAAGCGAGACGTCATCGAAACGCTTTCGCGAGAGCAACGTTCACCGGCCAAGCACCATCGCCAGGTACAACCTGGCCTACAACCGCCACCCCGACTCGTAGCCGGATTCGCCAGAATTCGGTTCGCAATCCACGTAGGCCATGTTCCACATGGCATCCACGCCGATGCTTTGGAACAAAGTGAGGCGTCATCCAAACGCTTTCGCGAGAGCAACCTTCACCGGCCAACAACCATCGCCAGGTACAACCTGGCCTACAGCAGCCACCCCGACTCGTAGCCGAATTCGCCAGAATGCGGTTCGCAATCCTCGTAGGCCATGTTCAACATGGCGCCCACGCCGATGCTTTGGAACAAAGCGAGGCGTCATCAAAACGCTTTCGCGAGAGCAACGTTCACCAGCCAAGTGCCATCGCCAGGTGGAACCTGGCCTACGATCGCCGCGTCTATTCGTCTTTCGGAACCGGGTATTTGATCGCGTTGCGGATCATCTTGGCCCGCAATGTGGTCGACAAATCAATGTCCAATTTGTTCGCGATCGCGAGCAGGTATGCCAAGCAATCCGCAACCTCTTCCCCGACATCATGAAGCTTCTGCTCGTCGTCCTTCACCCGGGCGGATTCTTCCGGCGTGAGCCACTGGAAATGCTCCATCAGCTCCGCGGTTTCAATCGCCAGCGACATCACCAAATTTTTGGGCTGGTGGAACTCATGCCAATTCCGTTCATCAACAAACTGATGCACGATCGCTTTCAATTCATCGACGGTGGCAACGTCGTCTTTGCGAGGCGGTGAGGTCACGCCAATTCCAATCGATCGTCTTGAACGCTGACCACACGTGCCGTGATCAGATCGTTTTCACGAAGAGCATCCGCTTCGCTCGCGTTTTCAGGACGCTCGATCGATCCCAACGCGTAACGACATGTGGTTCCCTGCAAACGCCCGTCAGGTGTCACCTCTTCAACCAGCAATTCCAAATTGGAACCGACCAACGTTTTGTAGTACTGTTGCCGTAGCTCAGCTTCGACCTCACCCAACCGATCGACTCGTTCGGAGATCAACCCTTTGTCGAGTTGGTCGTCACGTTCGGCAGCCGGCGTGCCTCGACGAGCAGAATAGGGGAACGCGTGAATCTTTGAAAATCCAGCTTCGCGGCAGGTCCGCAACGTTTGCTCGAATTCCTCCTCGGTCTCGCCCGGGAATCCGGCAATGATGTCGGTCGTGATCGCTGGTCGGTCCAATGATTCACGAAGCAGACGGCAGCGATCGAGAAACATCTTCGTGCCCCAGCGTCGACGCATACGACGCAGAACCGAATCGCTTCCTGATTGCAAGCACAGGTGCAGGTGCGGGACGACCTTCTCAGGGAACTCGGCCATCACGCCAATCAGTTCCCGAGTGACTTCGGTCGCCTCAATGCTGCTCATTCGAATTCGAAACTGGCCGGGGATCTGACACAGATCCTTGACCAAGTGAGCCAACCGCACCCATTCCTCGCGAGGTTTGTTGCGGTTCCAGTCGACTCCGTAGTGGCCCAAATGGATGCCGGTCAGGATGACTTCGCGGTGCCCGGCGTCGACCAGGCGAGTGACCTCGTCAACGATTTCTTGGCTGGGCCGTGAATGCAGTTTGGGACGCACCATCGGGATGATGCAGTAACTGCAACGAAGCAAGCAACCATCTTGGACTTTGACATACGCCCGTTTGCGGCCTGCGAACCCGGACAAACCGGTGGGCACATCGATGACGCCAAAGCGGCCCATCAAATCGCCGAGTTCTCGCTTGTCGGTCAGAACTTCGACAACGCCTGGCAGGGCACTGACTTCCTCAGGAGCTCGCGTGGCGTAGCAACCCATCACCACGATCCGGGCGTCTGGATTTTCGCGATTCAGACGCCGGACAACCTGCCGACTTTTCGCGTCACCGGTTTCGGTGACCGTGCACGTGTTGACGATGCACAAGTCAGCCGATTCGCCATCGCTGGCGTCTTCGTACCCGATCGTTTGCAGGCCCTGCCGCACCAGTTCGGTTTCGTACTGGTTGACTTTGCAGCCCAGTGTGCGGGTTCGAAGTTTCGCCGTCATCAGAAAAGAATGCTCGTTCAGCCTCGGGCCCGCTCAGCCGCGAGCAGGTTCAATGGTGGCAGACATGCTGCCTTTGCAACGGTCCAGTCGTTCGTCTTTGCCGAACGCATGAATTTGATCGCGTTTGAGTTCCGCCAGTTCCAATGTTGTGGTCATGCAAATCGCGCGGCCGCTTTTGTCGACCTCTTTCGCGACCTGATAGCCTTTTTCGATGGGCATGCGGAACAAACGCTTCATCATCGAAATCACGTAGTCATAGCTGTGGTCGGTATCGTCCCACAAAATGACATGGTAGGGCGGTTGTCGTTTCGGTTTACGATCGCTGCGTTGTTCTTCTTCCGTGACCACATCGGGCTCGGCAACGGCGGCGGAATGATCGGACATGCTTCCAACAACTCCTGGTGAAATTTGGGGCAACAGCGGCGTCTCATCCTGCCGCTTGGTGGTCCTGTTTTGGTTCGTGAAGTGCTATTGTAAAGACGTCCAGATGGACCTGTTAGTCCTCAAATACGGATTTTTCCGCATTCGACGGCACGCTGCTCGATTCTCTTTCGCAATGCAATTTGATGTCCCAACCCGAACAATCTTCCTCATCCGCGTCTCAGTTGCCCGCCGAAGTTCAGTCGCGATTGGACGACGGCAAACAGCGTCACGAAGCCGAATTGATTGAGTGGTTGAAAATCCCAAGCATCAGCAGCGATTCGACCCGCCGCGACGACGTTCACCAGGCCGCCACTTGGTTGCTTGAAAAGATGAACGCGGCCGGCCTGCAAACCGAATCCATCTCCACCAACGGATTCCCGCTGCTGGTTGCCTCCACCCCGCCAGTCCCCGGTGCCCCCGTGGCCCTGGTTTACGGGCACTATGACGTCCAGCCACCTGAGCCGCTGGATCTTTGGACCAGCCCACCGTTCGAACCCGTTGTCCGCGACGGCAAGGTCTTTGCCCGCGGTGCAACGGACGACAAAGGCCAAGTCCTGACGCACATTCACAGCGTTTGCGATTGGCTCGCCAGCGGACAACCCTTGCCGCTGCAAATCAAATTTTTGATCGAGGGCGAAGAGGAAGTCGGCAGCCAAAACCTGGACGATTGGTTGCCCGAGCTCGCTGAAAAGTTGGCCTGCGACGTGGTCGTGGTCAGCGACAGCAGCCAGTACGCACCGGGTCGGCCCGCCGTGACGTGCGGCCTGCGAGGCATTGCAACGTACGAATTGTTCGTCGACGGACCGAGCCACGACCTGCACAGCGGCAGCTTCGGTGGTGCGGTCGCCAACCCCGCCATGGCTCTGTGTCAGTTGCTAGCCAGCATGAAAGACGCGAACGGGAAAATCGCAATCGAGGGCCTGTATGACGATGTCGCCCCGATTACCGACATTGAACGCGAGGCTTGGAAGAAACTCGGTGCCGACGACGCCGAATTCGCGAGCAGCGTCGGTGCGTCCGAACTGCACGGCGAAGCGGGTTACACAACCGATGAACGACGCTGGGCGCGTCCCTCGCTCGACATCAACGGTTTGACCTCCGGACATCAAGGCGAAGGCGTCAAAACGGTTTTGCCTGCCAAAGCGTCCGCGAAGTTCAGCTTCCGATTGGTGCCCAACCAAGACCCGAAACGTCTGACCGGGTTGATCGAATCTCACCTCGAGCGTCATTGCCCGCCGGGTATCCGCTGGACGCTAAAACCCGATCACGGTGCCGGTGCGATGTTGGCGGATGCCAACAGCCGCTACGCCAAGGCAGCCAGCGTCGCGATCGAGAAAGCGTTCGGAACACCACCCGTGATGATTCGCGAAGGCGGCTCGATCCCAATCCTGGCTCGGTTCCAAGAAGTCCTGGATTGCGATTGCTTGCTTCTCGGTTGGGGCCAAAACGACGATGCCGCTCACAGCCCCAACGAAAAGTTCTCACTCGAAGATTTCCACCGAGGCATCCAAGCCTCCGCCTCGCTCTGGCAAGCCATCGCATCCGCGTGAGGTGGGACGTGGCATTCGCGGTTCAGTCCCCCGCACAACCAGTCGCGGATCGATCGGTCGCGATCAGATCAGGCACGAACGAATCCGGCAGAACCAGTCGCGGAGCGACGACAGCCAATAGCCTTGGGTTTCAACCCAAGGTTTTTTGACGCCACCCGCGCCACCCAAGTCACGGAGCGACGGCAGCCGGAAACACCTCGCAACCACCTGTCGCCACTCCGCGGCTTGCCGGCATTCGTGCTGCCACTCCAAACCTCGGGTTGAAACCCGAGGCTGACAAATTTCACCGCTCCGCGGTTGCATTCGCGGAGACCGCCGGCGACGGAAAACCCGCGATCAATAATCGGTCGCGGCACCGCCGGTTTCGGCGATCGACACCGTGCTGCCTTTGACCGCTTGGCGGACCTGACGCGTCTCGACTTCTTTTTGCAGACGCGCGATCGCTTCTTTGATCGGCATCGATCCGAGGTCGCCTTCGATTCGGTCACGCAGCGCGACCTGTCCTGACTCAGCTTCCTTTGGCCCCACAACGGCCATGTAGTTGACCAAGTCAATCTGGGCGTTGCGAATCTTGGCTTGGACCTTTCCATCGGATGCATCGACGGTGACTTTGAACCCGGCTTCGTCGAGTTGCTTGGCCACCGCGGTCGCGTATTCGACGGACTTGTCCGACAACGGCAACACACGAATCTGCTCGGGCGACAACCACATCGGGAACGCACCAGCAAAATGCTCGATCAGCATCCCGGTGAATCGTTCCAGCGAACCAAACGGTGCGCGGTGGATCATCACGGGGCGGTGAGTCGCATTGTCGTTGCCTTTGTATTCCAGCTTGAAGCGTTCGGGCAGGTTGTAATCCAACTGCACCGTTCCCAACTGCCACGAACGACCGATGCAGTCACGAACCATGAAGTCCGCTTTGGGACCGTAGAACGCTGCCTCACCGGGCTCTTCGTTGAACGACAAACCGGACTGTTCCAGCACACCTCGCAGAGCACCTTCGGCGTGATCCCAGTTCTCTTCGCTGCCGACGTACTTGCTGCTGTCCGGATCCCGCAGCGACAACTGCACGCGGTAATCATCCAGCCCAACGGACTCGAGCACGAACTTGGTCAACTCGATCGTTGCACGGAATTCTTCTTCGACTTGATCGGCGGTGCAGAAGATGTGCGCGTCGTCTTGCGTCAGACCACGCACCCGCATCATCCCGTTCAGTTCGCCGGTTTGCTCGTGACGGTAAACGGTTCCGAACTCAAACAACCGCAGCGGCAACTGACGATACGATCGCGGCTGGGCACCAAAGATTTGACAGTGGTGAGGGCAGTTCATTGGCTTGAGCAGATAACGCTCGTGATTCAATTGCCAGCGATGCAGCACATCCTTTTTCGCGTCGTTGGACGCCGACGGTTTGTAATCGGGCAGTTTGACGCCAAACACTTCCGCCGCCGCGATCAACTTGTCTTCGTCGTCCTTGGACAAATCATCTTTGTCGAGCCGAGTGCTCCACGCGTCCAACAATCCACCGACTTCGCTGCCGAACAACGGAGCAAACTGGCTGTCGCGGTAGTAAGGGAAGTGGCCGCTGGTTTCGTACATTTCCACGCGACCGATGTGCGGGCTGTACACCGGATCGTAACCACGCGAAAGCAATTCGCGACGCAAGAAGTCTTCCAACGTGACGCGAACGCGAGCTCCCTTGGGCAACCACAAGCACAAACCTTGCCCGACTTCAGGATTGATCGCGAACAGACCGTGCTGTTTGCCCAGCACGCGGTGGTCACGGCGTTTGGCTTCTTCGATCTGCTCGAGGTAGCTGGCCAACTCTTTCTTATCAAAGAAAGCGGTTCCGTAGACGCGTTGCAACTGACGTCCCGAAGCGTCGCCTTTCCAGTACGCGCCCGCAACGCTCAGCAGTTTGATCGCTTTGATCATGCCGGCGTGAGGAATGTGAGGTCCGCGACAAAGGTCGACGAACTCGCCCTGACGATAGAAGCTGACCGTGGCCTGATCGCCCAAACCGGTTTCGATGTGTTCAACCTTCAAGTCTTGATCGAGGTCATCGCAAAGTTTGCGGGCTTCGTCACGTTCGAGCACAAAACGTTCGAACGGTTCCTTGGCTTTGATGATCTTTTTGATTTCCGCTTCGATCTTTGGAAAATCGTCTTCGCTGATTTTCTCTGGCATGTCGAAATCGTAATAAAAACCACCCGAGGTGGTCGGACCGAACGCCAGCGAAACGCCTTTGTAGATTCGCATGATGGCGCGAGCCATCACGTGAGCGGCCGAGTGACGCAGCACATCGAGAGCCGATTCATCACGCGTGGTCAGCAAACGAAGCGGAACCACATTTTCATCGTCAGCGATTTCGCCGAGAGGACGGAATGAATCAACAATGGTGCCGTCGACTTCGGCGGCCACGACGCTGCGGGCAAGACCTTCGCTGATCTCTTTCGCGACATCCATCGCGGTGGCGTCAGCGGGTTGGGTTTTCAGCGAGCCGTCCGGCAGTCGGACTTGAACTTCGGCGGCCTGGGAAGAAGCGGGGGACGAAGGGGAATCAGCGGACATCAGACAATTTTCTTTCTGAACAAGGATGGGTCGCGAGATACGAAGTCGCGAATCGACTGCCAAGAATAGCGGTTCAGGGGGGGACAGCAGAAGTTCAGTTCGAGTTCGCCTTGGGTTTCCACGGCCCTTTCGGCGACAAAACCACCCCTGGCATGACTCGACAAAGCAAAGTCGCGACATTCCTCCGCACTTCGCGACGCAGACAGCTCTATTCAGTTGCGATGACTCCGGAGGTGGACCAAAATGGAACTTGCCCTCCAAATTCGCTCCTCACCCACCCCCGCCTCGCGAATGCCTGTGTCTTTTTCCCCCGTGGTTTCCGCCGCGGCGAGTCCGATTTCGCTCGGTTTCAGCGTCCTCACGCTCCTTCTCGCCTCGGTCTTGCCGGCAAACGCGGATGAGGTCTCTTTCCAAGAAGACGTGCGGCCGATTCTTTCGAACCATTGTTTCGCCTGTCACGGCCCCGACGAAAACAACAATGCAGCGGGATTCCGGCTGGATATCGAGGGCGAAGCCGATCTGGACGAGGTGCTGGTCCGGATCGAATCGGAAGATCCCGATTCGATCATGCCGCCGCCGGACATGCACAAGCCACTGAAGCCCGAGCAGATCACGATTCTGAAACAGTGGATCGAGCAAGGTGCTCCCTATGAAACGCACTGGGCATTTGTCTCGCCGAGCAAACCGCCATTGCCCGATCTGGTGCACGATGAGTGGGATGCCCCGATCGATCGCTTTGTGAGTTCCAAGATGGAATCCAAAGGACTCACCCCGCGTCCCCGAGCCGATCGACGAACATTGATCCGCCGTCTGTCACTGGACCTGACCGGATTGCCGCCGACCGCCGAAGAGATCGATGCGTTCCTGAACGACGATTCCGAAACCGCTTATCAAGACTTAGTGGATCGCATCATCGCGAAACCTGCGTTTGGCGAGCACATGGCGAGGTACTGGTTGGACCTCGTCCGGTTCGCTGACACCAACGGGATGCATCACGATCACTACCGGGAGATGACACCTTATCGCGATTGGGTGATTCGTGCATTCAACGAGAACCTGCCGTTTGACCAGTTCATTGTCGATCAAATCGCCGGCGATCTGCATCCCGATCCCAGCGTCGATCAATTGACCGCGTCAGGGTTCAACCGGTTGCACCTGATCATCGATCGCGGGACAGCCTTGCCCGAAGAGAGCTTCGTCAAGAATGTCGTCGATCGAGTATCTGCGGTCGGCACGGCGTTCATGGGTCTGACCCTGCAGTGTGCTGTTTGCCACGACCACAAATACGATCCGATCTCGCAGAAGGATTTCTATTCGCTGTACGCGTTCTTCAACAACTTCGACGGTGGTCCCGAAACCGGAGGCCGTCGCGGCACCGATTTTCAACGCGGGCTGCAACCGCCATACATCGAATTCCCGACGGAAGAACAATCCCAAACGCTGACACGCCTCAGCGCCGAGATCGCTCGCCTGCAAACGGAAGCGAAAGACCTGCAACCCAAACCGGAACCAGACAAACAAGCTCCCGACGCTTCCAAACTTCACCCTCCCTCTGAGAGGGTCGAGCGAAGCGAGGGGAGGGCCGAGCCCCAAACATCACCAGAACAGCGCAAGCAAAAACTGCAACAGGTTCAAGCCGCGATCGCGAAGCTGAACCAAGAACGCGACAGCGTTCTAGTGAACGTCCCCGCGACGCTCGTGATGAAAGAGCGAGCTGAAATTCGTCCCGCTCACATCCTGATCCGCGGTGCCTACGATGCCCCCGGTGAAGTCGTCACTCGCGACACGCCTTCGTTCCTACCACCGCTACCAGGTGCCGACGATCCCGACACGCCGAAAACACGCATGGATTTGGCGCAGTGGATGGTGGATCCAACCAACCCGCTGACCGCCCGCGTCGCTGTCAATCGTTTCTGGCAGCAACTGTTTGGCGTCGGACTGGTCAAAACATCCGAAGACTTTGGCGCCCAAGGCCAACTGCCGTCGCATCCCCAATTGCTCGATCACCTTGCCATCGAATTCATCGATTCTGGCTGGGATGTGCAGGGTTTGATGCGTTCGATCGTCAACACAGAAACTTATCAGCAGTCATCGATCGCCCCTCCAGAATCCTTTGTCGCCGACCCGCAGAACCGATTGCTCGCTCGCGGTTCTCGCTATCGTCTCGACGCAGAAGTGATTCGCGACCAAGTGCTCTCCGTTTGCGGTCTGCTCAGCCCGACGATGTACGGAAAAAGTGTCAAACCACCACAACCGGAAGGATTGTGGAAGATCGTTGCGATGCCAACTTCGTACCCCAACAGCTACGTCCCCGACTCGGGTGAGAAAGCCGTTCGTCGAAGCGTCTACACGTTCTGGAAACGCGGTTTGCCACCGCCGCAGATGACCATCTTTGACGCACCCAACCGCGACAGTTGCATTGCCAGACGCGAACGAACCAACACGCCGCTGCAGGCCCTCATGCTGATGAATGAACCTCAGTTCTTCAGTGCATCGACGACGCTGGCCAAACGATTGCTCGATGATGAAACGTTGAATGCCGAAGACGGCGGCCATCAAAAACGTTTGGCCGTTGCCTACGAAACCATCACTTCGCGACCGCCAACCGATGCGGCTCTCGAATCGTTGTCGCGATCGCTCGAGACCTTTCAATCGCTGTATGAATCTCAACCGGGCCAAGCCACCGCACTCGTGCAACGATGCACGGATCCGGTTGTCCAGTCCGTGACATCCGCGCCCGACCAGGTTCGTTTGGCCGCATGGACTATGGTGATTCACTCCATCTTGAATTTGGATTGTGTTCGAACGCGGGAATGACGCCACTTTCCCGACTGCAAACCGCCAACGAATCCGAACCATTCTTTCAC
This sequence comes from Rhodopirellula baltica SH 1, assembly GCF_000196115.1. Taxonomy (NCBI): domain Bacteria; kingdom Pseudomonadati; phylum Planctomycetota; class Planctomycetia; order Pirellulales; family Pirellulaceae; genus Rhodopirellula; species Rhodopirellula baltica. The sequence continues at coordinate 6,543,263 of NC_005027.1, read as the reverse complement.
AGACCTCGCCATGAACACTTCGCAAAACGCCGCTTTCCAAACGCTGGCCAACCTATCGGGTCGACGTCAGTTCTTGCAGCAATCCGGCATGGGACTCGGAGCAACCGCGTTGGGATCAATCGTCGCTCGTGCTAACGCCAACGAAGCCAAATCGATTGACAAGCAAGCAACGGACTTGAAGGCCGGTGAGTTGGAAGGTCTGCATTTTCCCGCCAAAGCCAAGCGGGTGATCTTTCTGTTCATGGCGGGTGCCCCCAGCCAAATGGATTTGTTCGATTACAAACCCGAGCTCGCCAAGCAGTTCAAGCAACCGCTGCCGCCCAGCGTCAGCAACGGGCAACGAGTCACCGCGATGACTCGCGGCACGAAACAAATCATCGCGCCATCGATGTTCGAATTTTCGCGGCATGGCGAAAACGGGATCCATCTCAGCGAACTGTTGCCTCACCTCGGAACCGTGATCGATGACATTTGCTTGATTCGATCCACGCACACGGACGCGATCAATCACGACCCGGGCAAAACGCTGTTCTGCACCGGATCGGAAATCCCCGGCAAAGCGAGCTTGGGTTCTTGGCTGAGCTACGGCCTGGGTCGGATGAACGAAAACCTGCCCGACTTCATCGTGCTTAACTCCGCCTTCTGGAGCGGCGACAAAGCCAACATCCAAGCTCTCTACAGTCGATTGTGGGGATCCGGTTATCTGCCGTCCAAACACCAAGGCGTCTCGTTCCAACCTTCCGGTGATCCGGTTTTGTTCCTTTCCAATCCGGAAGGTGTGAACCGCGAAAGCCGACAAAAGATGCTGGACTTGGTCACGGATTTGAATCGCCAACACATGCAGCAAATCGGTGACCCAGAAATCCTGACGACCATCGCTCAACAAGAGATGGCGTTTCGAATGCAAGCCTCGGTGCCGGAACTGACCGACTTGAGCCAAGAGACCGAAGACACGTTGGCGATGTACGGCCCGGAAGTCCACAAGAGCGGCTCGTTCGCTCGCAACTGCTTGATGGCACGCCGAATGGTCGAACGCGACGTTCGATTTGTGCAACTGTTTCACCGCGGATGGGATCACCATTCACACTTGCCGAAGAAGATTCGTGGCCAAGCTTACGATGTTGATCAACCATGTGCCGCCTTGATTCGCGATTTGCGGCAACGCGGAATGCTCGATGACACCCTGGTCGTTTTCGCGGGAGAATTTGGACGCACGACGTATTGCCAGGGCAAACTGACGCACAAGGATTATGGACGCGATCACCATCCACGTTGCTTCACGACTTGGATGGCCGGCGGTGGTGTCAAAGGCGGCATCACGCACGGCGTCACCGATGACTTCAGTTACAACGTCGTTGAAAACCCAGTCCACGTGCGAGATTTCAACGCAACGATTTTGCACCAATTGGGAATCGATCACGAACGGTTGACGTTCCCGTTCCTCGGCCTCGATCAACGATTGACTGGCGTGGAAGAAGCCCACGTCATCCACGACATCCTGGCTTGATGAATTCGGTTCTTTCGAGAGTGTTGATTGATTGAGCCGTCAAGGCGTTCGCCTGGACTACGAAATGTTTGGGCTTGTGGTGGCCATGCGTTTGCGCAGGTTTTCATCCCGGTAGGGATGCCGGATGGTAGCCGTCGGTAAGCGATAGCGCCACCGATGGACACGCCCCCACGCCGCCACTCTCCATCCCGCCGTGGCCTTTGGCCACGGCGGGATGGAGAGTTTTTCTGGGGCTCGTTTTCCAGGGGTACGCTGCTACGCAGCAACCCCCGGCTACCATCTGAAATCCCTACCGGGATGAAGAAAGACAGAAACCGGAAGAAAAATTGCATTCGCTATCAGAACGCCAATAGCAAACGTTTCGCACAGGGTTTGACAAGTCAAAGCGAGCCGACTTAGAAATGCGTCATGGATTTCACCGCGATCGATTTTGAAACGGCGACGCGTCGCTCAGACAGTGCCTGTCAATTGGCGGCGGTTCGCGTTCGCGGCGGAGAGATCGTTGATTCGGCGTGCTGGCTGATTCGCCCGCGACCGTTTGTGTTTTCACCCGCCAACATTCAGATCCACGGCATCACTCCCGGGATGGTGCGGGAGGAACCCGAGTTCGGCGAGTTGTGGCCGGAGATCCAATCCACGCTCGGCGATGATTGCTTGATCGCTCACAACGCCAGCTTTGACCTCGGCGTGTTGATGGCTTGTTTGGAATCGCACGACCATCCTGTTCCCGACATGCAATACAGTTGCACGCGAGCGATCGCCCGTCGGACTTGGCCCCAGCAACCTCGCTTTGGGTTGAAACCACTGTCGGATTGGTTGGGCATTCGGTTCCGCCACCACGATGCTCTGGAAGATTCGATCGCTTGTGCCAAGATCGCTTTGGCCGCGGCGGAAGACTCGGGGGCGACCAGCCTGGAGACTTTGGAATCGAAGCTTTCCTTGTCTCGGGGCAGTGCAGGTGCTTGGGGAAAGAAAGGGCCAACGTCCAGGCGTGCATCGACCCGACGAAAATCTTCCCCGCGTCGCTCGCCGTCACGGGCTCCCGAAGTCGCGATCGCTGGATCGACGATGACTAGTTCCACCATTTCGAACTCGACGGCCGGATCCGCCTCGTTCGCCATCGAGCCGCCCCGTCCCTGCGGGATCAGCGACAGCGGCGTGGATTTGCAGCGATTGATGATTCGTGCCGACTTCATTCGACCGCTCGAGGGACGCAAAGTGGTCTTCACCGGGGTGCTTCAAAAGCTGCAGCGGGAGGAAGCTGAAATGCTGACATCTCGTTGCGGAGGAAAGTGCCAATCCAGCGTTTCGCGAAAAACGGACTTGGTCGTCGTCGGTGACCCCGATTCGCGAACGGTTCAGGCAAGTCGCACGATGAGCGTCAAAGAGGCGACCGCTCGACAGCTGGCAGCCGAAGGAGCCCCCCTGAGAATCATGACGGAACACGAGTTTCTGGAAATGATCATCGCGATGTGAACATTCGTCCTACCGACGAATTTGCCGCCAATCTGGGGCTGCAAGGTGGATCCTACCAAGAGTTCTCGGCGAATCGATTTTGATCCGATCCCCGGTCCTCTGCGCCGAGGGCAAACCGTGTTATCCTTCCCGAAATTTTCACGGCAGGCGTCGTCGAACCTGAGCCCCCACAGCCGGTGGGCTCTCGACCAAATCGTCAGCCATTCGAGCCCCTCCGCCCTCTTTTGGGATCGTTTCCGTGCCGCGTCGCGACGACATCAAGAAGATTCTGCTCATTGGCAGTGGCCCGATTGTTATCGGCCAAGCTTGCGAATTCGACTACTCAGGAACCCAAGCCTGCAAAGCGTTGCGTGAAGAAGGTTATGAGGTCGTGCTGGTCAATAGCAATCCAGCGACGATCATGACCGACCCGGCCACCGCCGACGCAACGTACATCGAACCGTTGACTTGGCAGATCGTCGAAAAGGTCATCGCCAAAGAACGCCCCGATGCATTGCTGCCGACCCTGGGTGGCCAAACTGGCCTGAACGTCGCGATGGACCTCGACGCCAACGGCGTGCTCGAAAAATACGGCGTCGAAATGATCGCCGCCAACGCCAAGGTCATCGCCAAAGCGGAAGAACGCGAACAGTTCAAACAAGCGATGGACAAAATCGGCCTGGATGTCTGCAAAGGCTTCACCGTCCGAACGCTCGCCGATGCACGCAAAGCCCTCGCCGAAGTTGGCTTGCCCGCCGTCGTTCGACCATCCTTCACGATGGGCGGCAGTGGTTCTGCGATTGCCTACAACAAAGACGACTTCGATTCGCTGGTCCAAAACGGACTGGATCAATCGCCCGTCACCGAAGTCTTGATCGAAGAATCGATCATCGGCTGGAAAGAGTACGAGATGGAAGTCATGCGTGATTGCGACGACAACGTCGTGATCATTTGTGCCATCGAAAACTTCGACCCAATGGGTGTCCACACGGGCGACTCCATCACCGTCGCCCCCGCCCAAACGTTGAGCGACAAAGAATACCAACGGATGCGTGACGCTTCGCTGGCTGTCATTCGCGAAATCGGTGTCGAGACCGGCGGCAGCAACATCCAATTCGCGATCGAGCCTGACACGGGCCGAATGATCGTGATTGAAATGAATCCGCGAGTCAGTCGAAGCTCGGCGTTGGCCAGCAAAGCAACCGGTTTCCCGATCGCAAAGATCGCTGCGAAATTGGCCGTGGGATATCGTTTGTGGGAATTGCCCAACGACATCACGCAAAAAACCAAAGCCTGCTTCGAACCGACGATCGACTACGTCGTCACCAAGATGCCTCGATTCGCGTTCGAGAAATTCCCCGAAGCCGACGCGACACTGACGACTCAAATGAAGTCGGTCGGCGAAACCATGTCGATCGGACGAACGTTCCAAGAGTCGTTCCAAAAAGCCCTGCGTGGCTTGGAAGTCGGCGCATTCGGATTTGGCAGTGACCCGAAGGATCTCTGGGGAACCGAAGATCAACCAAGCCGCGACGAAATCCGTGCGAAGTTGTCGACTCCCGGTTCCGAGCGAGTTTTCTACATCCGCTATGCATTCAAGGACGGAATGACGGCGGCGGAAATTCATTCGCTGACCAACATCGACCCATGGTTCCTCGATCACCTGCAACAACTGATCGAAACCGAAGACAACCTACGCGCGATCGGAAAGCTGGACGCGATCGATGTAGACACAATGCGAGACGCCAAACGTCGCGGATTCTCGGATCGTCAAATCGCGACGATCACGTCGAAAACGGAATCCCAAGTCCGAGCGAAACGTTTGGAAATGGGCATTCGACCGGTCTACAAAAGTGTCGACACCTGTGCGGCTGAATTTGAAGCTTTCACGCCGTACTACTACAGCACCTACGAATCCGAAACCGAAGTGCCAGCCAAGGGCGACAAGAAACGTGTCGTGATCTTGGGTGGTGGCCCCAACCGAATCGGTCAGGGCATCGAGTTCGATTACTGCTGCTGCCACGCTTCGTTTGCCCTGCAAGAGATGGGCATCGAATCGATCATGGTCAACAGCAACCCAGAAACAGTCAGCACCGACTACGACACATCGGACATCTTGTTCTTCGAACCCTTGACGATCGAAGACGTCCTGAACATCTGCGACGCGATGCAGCCTGATGGTGTGATCGTTCAGTTCGGTGGCCAAACGCCGCTCAACTTGGCTCGTGGATTGGAACAGGCCGGCGTGCCGATCATCGGCACCAGCGTCGACACGATCGACACCGCCGAAGACCGTGAATTGTTCAGCAGCCTGATCGACGAACTCGGCCTGCGGCAACCGCCATCGGGCATCGCTCGCAACATGGACGAAGCGCGAGTCGAAGCCAAACGCATTGGCTATCCGGCGCTTGTTCGCCCCAGCTTTGTGCTCGGCGGCCGTGCGATGGAGATCTGCTACGACCACTCCCAGTTCGCTCGCTACGTTGCCGAGGCATTCATCGTCGCCGATGGACAGCCTGTTCTGATCGACCGGTTCCTCGAAGACGCTACCGAAGTCGATGTCGACGCGATCAGCGATGGCAACGATTGCGTGATCATGGGGATCATGGAACATATCGAAGAAGCTGGTGTTCACTCGGGTGACTCGGCTTGCTGCATCCCACCGTTCAGCCTGACTCAACCGGTCCTGGCCGAAATTCGCGATGCGACGAGAAAGCTGGCCGCACGCCTGAACGTGGTTGGGCTGATGAACATTCAGTTCGCCGTCAAAATGGAAGGCACGCAGCCAACGCTTTACATTTTGGAAGTGAACCCGCGTGCCAGCCGCACCGTGCCGTTCGTTGCCAAAGCGACCGGAGTTCCTGTCGCAAACTTGGCGACCAAAGTCATGGCCGGCAAGACGTTGAAAGAACTGAACGTCACGGAAGAACCCATTCCACGCCACGTTTCGATCAAAGAAAGCGTGTTGCCATTCCGGAAATTTGCCGGCGTCGACATTGTGCTCGGCCCCGAGATGCGAAGCACCGGCGAAGTCATGGGTGTCAGCGAATTGTTCTCGATCGCGTTTGCCAAAAGCCAACTCGCTGCGGGGACCGTGCTGCCAGAATCTGGCAAGATCTTCTTGTCGCTCTCTGCCAACCACAAAGAAGCCGCCGAGTCACTCGGCAAGTCTTTGATCGAGTTGGGTTTTGAACTTTTGGCGACCGAAGGAACCGCGGTTCGTTTGGAAGCCAACGGAATCGCTGTGACCCGGGTCAAGAAGCTCTCCGAAGGTCACCCCAACCTGATCGACTACCTGAAAAACGACGACGTTCAGTTGATTCTGAACACTCCGTCAGGCAAGGGAGCTCGGACTGACGAAGGCAAGATCCGAGCTGCCGGCGTGCAACATGGCGTGCCGTGCATCACCACTCTGGCCGCCGCGGAAGCCGCCGTGCGAGCGATGGTTGCCATGCGTGACACTCCGATGGAAGTCGAATCGCTGCAACGTCGGTACGCACAGAACGTCTGATTGCATTGTGAACGTTTCAAGAAACAGCCGCCTTTGAGCGGCTGTTTCCGTTCACAGAGGATGCGTCGAGTCATTAACATGGGGGTCCTCCATCCCATTTCATCAGGCGACGACGACATGACTCATCGATTGAATGGTTCGTTGACCTTCCTGGTCGGCATGCTGTTATTTGGCGTGGCGGTCCCCGGCTCGTTGCTGGTTTCGGCTTCTGCCTCAGCCGCTGAACCGGTTCGTTTCAGCTCGAAGGTTGGCGAAACGGTCACCTACAAGATCAACATTCAGATCGGGATCGGTAAAGACGCGGGCAAATACCCTGGCACGTTGACTTATCAAGTCAAATCCGCCACGCCGGAATTGATTCAGCTGAACGTGACCGGCCATCTAGAAGGCACGTACTCTCGCTCGTCATCCTTCTTCCGCAGCAGCAACGATTCGCCTTTGCCAACGCTGGAATCGGTGTCTTGCCGAGGGGCGTTGCTGGGAATCACACCGCTCGGAAGCGTCGAGGTCGCGCAGCGGGATGAGATGATGGGATTGCTGCTCGGCACGCTCGGCCAACTTGCCATCGTTCCACTCCCTCCGGCCAATGCGATCCCCGTCAATCAACGAGCGGCGGACAATGGTGCCGATGTCGCAGTGACCTGGAACGAATCTGACACAACCACCATCGCCCGGGTCAGCAGCCCCTTTGGAATGACGCCTTTGTTTGCCAGCCACGCGGGCCTGAACAATAAAAAACTTTCCATCGCAACCGAGAAATGGAAGTACGTTGCTCATCCAGCGGTTCGAAACCGGATGAAGATTGACCATCAATACGAGTTGTCCGCTCCCGAATCCGACCCACCACTGAAGATGCAAGGTGAAGGCATCGCGTTCTTCAACTTAGACGATGGCTTCTATGAACAACTGCAAATCAATCGAGTGATCTTCCAAGTCGACGATGGCGTGGAAATCAAAGTTCCCGTGTCGATCTCTTTGGTTCGCGAGACTCAGCAGGAACGCAACGCCAAAATCGCTGCGGCAAAGGAGGCTGAACTCAAACGCACACGCCCCTTCACCGATGCTGAACGCAAAGAATGGATCAAGGCTCTCGGTCCCGAATCTTCCTTCACGATCGCTCATCGCGCGATGATGGAGCTCAACTCGAGGAATCAACGCCAAGATCCCGAACTCGCGCAGGCACTTCTGCAGCGAGCCGAGATGTCCAAGGATAATCGGAAATCCTCCTTTTATTCGGCTGCGGCCCGCTACGACGAATCGCTCAAGCAGATGGCAGAGGATCGTCGCGACTACAGCCGCGGGATTGGGACGGTGAAGCGGACCGGTGGGCCAGTCACAACGGCCAGCCGTTTGGTTGTCGGTCAGATTCTGGCCAAATCACGAGAACGATTCAGCGGCTACGAAGCGGTCGAAGTCAAAGAAATCCATGCTCGCAACGAAGTCTCGGTGCAGTCCGTCGGTGGTCATGGTCGAGTCGAACGCGTCAATGTATCGATGTTGCGTTACCCACCCGATACGGTTCAGCAACCTGTCGACACGCGGCCCGCACCGCGAACTCGGCGTGTGGCTCCAAAACCCAAGGTGGCGATCGATGAACCGGATGAGATGGACGACGAAGATCCCCAAGCTGAAATGGATGTCATCCGGACCTGGACGGACAAAACCGGGAAATTCAAAATCGAGGCATCGTTCCTGGCGGTGAAGGATGGCAAGCTTCGCCTGAAGTCCGCCGACAACAAAACGATCGAAGTCCCGGTGACAGCACTCTCAAAGAAGGACGCCGACCTGGCGGAACGATTCCAAAAGGAATCCGAAGCCGCCGCCAATCCATTCCAAGTCGTAACGGAATAGCGATCAGCCTCAGGACGCCGGGTTGCCCCTCACCTAGCGTGCTGCCTCGGTCTACCCAACCGCGGAGCGGTGGCATTTGTCAGCCTCGGGTTTCAACCCGAGGTTCCCGGCAGGTGCGTCCAATGAAAAGCCGCGGAGTGGCGACAGGTGGGATCATCATGTCCCCGGCTGTCGTCGCTCCGCGACTTGCTCACCATCGAGATTCAACCCAACCTTGGGTTGAAACCCAAGGCTGCCAGATTCCGTCGCTCCGCGACTGATTGCGTGCGAGCCGGCGTCACCTGCACCGCTTCCCCCGACAACTTCCGAGGGCCCTGAGAACCGGTTTCGGAGACATGGTTCCCAGGAACCTGGACTGGCTTAGAATCAAGGGCTCACGACCACGAAATGGGGTCGATTTTCGCCAGCCCTTCTCGTCATCCGTCTGATTTGAATGACTTCCGATCTCACTGCCGCCCCCGATTCCACCGCCGAACCGCCGGATCGTTCGAAGTACCGTCTGCTGGTGGTCGACAATGAGGCTGCCCACGCGCGGGCGATGACGGAGAGCCTGGAAAAGGTTGGCTACGTTTGCGAGGTCGCGACCAGCGGCCCCGACGCCGCCGCACTGATCCAGCGAGAAACGTTCGACATCATCATCACCGACATGGTGATGAACGATGTCGACGGAATGAAAATCCTGGCTCTGGCAAAAGAACGATTGCCCGAATGCGAAGTCGTCATGGTGACCGGGCACGCGACGGTGCCGATCGCTGTCGAAGCGATGCAGCAGGGCGCGTTCAATTTTCTCGAGAAACCGATCACCCCCAGTCGCTTGCGAGCCATCGTCGAGAAGGCGGCCGAGAACGTCGAACTCCGACGGACAAACACCGAGTTGATGCAGCGGCTCGACGAGCGTTTTGGCTTCGAAGGCATCATCTACACCAGCAAAAAGATGCAAACGGTCATCGACCGTTTGCGACGCATTGCCGCCACCGACGCGACGGTGCTTATCACCGGTGAATCCGGAACCGGAAAAGAAATGGTGGCGCAGGCCATCCATCAAAACAGCCCCCGCAAAAACAAACGCATCGTTGCACTCAACACGCGAGCTGTTTCTGAGAACTTGGTCGAGAGCGAACTGTTCGGCCATGTCAAAGGTTCGTTCACCGACGCGGTCTCCGACCGGGAAGGTGCGTTTGAATACGCCAATGGCGGGACGCTGTTCCTGGACGAAGTCGGCGACATGCCGATGAGCACCCAGATCAAATTGTTGCGAGTGCTGGAGGAAAGCCAGATCACTCGCGTCGGTGGGAACAAGTCGATCAAGGTCAACGTTCGTTTGATCTCAGCGACCAACCGACCACTCGAAGAAATGATCGATGCAGGAACATTCCGAAACGATCTCTACTTCCGTTTGAAAGTCGTGACGATCGAGTTGCCGCCACTCCGAGAGCGACGCGATGATGTGATCGCTCTCATGGACCATTTCCGAAAAATGTTCTTGCGGCGACATGGCAAATCGTCTGCCCATTTCACTCCCGCAGTGACCAAGAAATTCTTCGCGTACGACTGGCCCGGCAACATCCGCCAGCTTCGAAACTTCGTCGAAACCATGGTGGTGCTGGACACCGATGGGTCACTCGACGAAGACGACTTGCCGCCGGAACTGATCGACGAGACACCTCAAGAGGGCGAAGAATCTCAAGGCCCCGCTTTGATCGAAGGCAACATGAGTTTCGTCGGCAGACCACTCGCTGAAATCGAACGCTGGGCGATCGAAGAGACGCTGAAACTGACCGGCAACAATCGAGAAGAGGCGGCAAAGATCCTGCAAATCGGTGCCCGAACTCTTTACCGTCGACTCGACCAATACAAAAAAGATGAAGACGAAGCAGCAGCTCAATCGTAGACCTTCACCTCGGTAACACAGCGCTTTTCCACTCGCAAGTTTCGACCCTTTCAATTGCCACCGGATTTAAGAATGCAACCTTTGCCTTTTCCCATGATGACGCTGACCTCCGAAACCAAACTTGACCTCGAGAAAGCAGGTGTGTTGGTCCTCGGAGTTGAACCGTCTGCTGATTCAGGGGAATCTTCCGACGGCAAAACGACCGCCAACTGCATCGCCGTTTCTTCGTTGCCAGAATCGCTCGCCGCGACGGTAAAGAACGCGTGCAGTTCCGGCGAAGTGACCGGCAAACCTGGTGAGCTGACCAGCTTCGCCACTGGCAATGCTCAAACACCTTGGATCGTGCTTGCGGGGTTGGGCGCAAGCGACAAACGAACTCGCGGGTCTGCGATTGAACTCGGTGCCGCGGTGGTTCGCAGCTTGGCCAGCAAGCCACGCCAGCAGATCACTTTCGCGTTGGGCGATGGCGTCGCCACCGAAAACCACGATGCCGTCGTCGCCGGTGCGGTCTCCGGATGCGAAGGCCAACATCTGTATCAACGTGAACCTTCCATCTCGGTTCCCGAAGCAATCGCGTTTGTTGGTTACTCAGCCGAATCCGTTTCACGTGGTGAAAAGCTCGGCCAATCGATCAATCACACTCGGCGTCTGGTCAACGAGCCACCGTCGATCATGAACCCAACCGGCTTCGCTCAATACGCTGAGAAAATCGCCAGCGACTGCGGACTCACGTGTGAAGTCTGGGACGAGAAAAAACTGGAAGCTGAAAACTGCCGAGCGATCTTGGCCGTCGGTCGAGCATCAACCAGCCCACCGCGTTTGGTGATGCTGCGTCACGATGGCGGTGGCGACGAAGCCCCGCTTGTCGTCGTCGGCAAAGGCGTCACGTTCGACTCCGGCGGTTTGTCACTCAAACCCAGCGATGGCATGGTCGACATGAAATGCGACATGGCTGGCGCGGCAACTGTTGTTGGCGTGATGAACGCACTGGCGAAACTGAAGGTGCCACGCAACGTCATCGGATTGTGTGGGCTGGCTGAAAACATGGTCAGCGGCGACAGCTACAAACTGGGCGACGTGATCGAAACCCGCAGCGGTAAAACAATCGAGATTCTCAACACCGACGCCGAAGGCCGCGTCGTGTTGGCCGACACCCTGGACGTCGCCGTGCAACAAAAGCCTCAAGCGATCGTCGACTTGGCCACGCTCACCGGTGCTTGCATGGTGGCCCTCGGAATCGACGTCGCCGGATTGATGACCAACAACCAAGCCCTCTGCGACGCAGTTCAAAGTGCGGCGGAATCTGAGTGCGAACCCGTTTGGCAATTGCCGATGTTCTCGCTGTACGACGACAAAGTCAAAAGCAAAGTGGCTGACATCAAGAACGTCGGCGAAGGTCGTTGGGGCGGCGCGATCACCGCCGCGAAATTCCTGGAGAACTTTGTCGCCGACGTGCCATGGGTTCACATCGACATCGCTGGCCCCGCCTTCGTTGACTCCCCCAAACCTCATCGCGACGCAGGTGCCACCGGCGTCATGGTACGAAGCCTCGTCCGCTGGATCGAAAACGCTTCGTAACCAAAGGTCTCCAAGTCGTTCGGATAATCCCCGCAGCCGGATTCGCCAGAATTCGGTTCACGATCCCGTAGGCCATGTTCCACATGGCATCTGCGCCGATGCTTTGGAACAAAGCGAGGCGTCACCAAATCGCTTTCGCGAGAGCAATATTCACCGGCCAAGCACCATCGCCAGGTACAACCTGGCCTACAGCAGCCACCCCGACTCGTAGCCGGATTCGCCAGAATTCGGTTCACAATCCCCGTAGGCCATGTTCCACATGGCGACCGCGCCGATGCTTTGGAACAAAGCGAGGCGTCATCCAAACACATTCGCGAGAGCAACCTCCACCGGCCAAGCACCATCGCCAGGTAGAACCTGGCCTACAACCGCCGCTCCGACTCGTAGCCGGATTCGCCAGAATTCGGTTCGCGCGGCGGCGTCTGAACTCTGGCGAGTCCAGCTACGAAGCTTTGATCAACGGCTCGATCACTTTGCCGCCGAACTGGCTGAGCTGCTTGAATCGGCCGGCGTGATAGTACGTCAGCTTGTTGTCATCGAGCCCCAGCAATCGCAACAACGTGACGTGGAAGTCACGAACCGGCCGCACCTCTTCGACCGCCGTCATCCCAGTCTCATCGGTCGCCCCGATCGTGTGCCCCGCGTTGACGCCTCCGCCAGCCATCCAAATCGTCATCGCGTTGGCGTTGTGATCGCGTCCGTACGCGGTTCCGCCTCGAACGCCGTTGTCGGGTGAGCGTCCGAATTCGCCGCACCACACGACCAAGGTGCTCTCGAGCAATCCGCGTTGCTTCAAGTCTTGGATCAATGCCGCGATGGGTTGGTCGACACCTCGCACCAAGTTCCCGTGCGCCCGTTCGATGTAGTCGTGACTGTCCCAAGTTCCGTTGTACAACTGAACGAAACGCACGCCCTTCTCGACCATCTTGCGAGCCAACAAACACTTGCGCCCAAAAGCATCGGTGGCATCGTTCCCGATCCCATACAGAGCGAACGTTTCTTTCGTCTCGCCGGAAAGGTCCATCGCTTCGGGAACTTCGGTCTGCATCCGAAACGCCAACTCGTAACTCACCAAACGCGCGGACAACTCATCATGTCCAGGATGCTTGGCCGCATGTCGCTGGTTCATCCGCGAGAGCAGATCCAGATTCAGGCGCTGCCGTGCTCGGCTGATTCCGGCCGGAGGTTGCAGATCCAGAATCGGCGACCCTTTGGCTCGCAGGGGAGTACCCTGATAGAACGCCGGCAGATAACCGTTGCTCCAATTCGCCGCTCCGCCTTGCGGGTACGACACCTCTGGCAACACGATGAACCCGGGCAGACTTTGATTTTCGGAACCGAGTCCATAAGTCACCCAAGCCCCGATGCCGGGATCACCACCGAAGCGATTGCCGCAGTTCATTTGATACATCGCGGTGGGATGATTGACGCTATCGACCTGACACCCTCGGTAGAAACAAAGCTCGTCCGCGACCTTCGGCAGATGCGTCCAGTTGTCTGCCATCGGCGCACCGCTCTCACCATGCCGCGAAAACGAAAAAGGGCTTCGGACGAAGTAACGTTTGCCGCTCTCCATCGCGGATTTCTGTTGGCCTTGGCGAACAAACTCCTGCAAGTGCAACTGGTTGAGTTTGGGTTTGGGATCGAACGTGTCGATGTGCGACGGCCCACCTTCCATCATCAAGAAAATGCAGTTCTTCGCCTTGGCCGGGACATGCCCAGACTTGGGCTGCATCGGCGCGGCTTCGCTGTTTTCGGCACGACTGTCTTCAGCAGATGCTTCGTCCGCCAACATCGACGCCAGCGCAATCCCGCCCAACGATGTTCCCATCCGAAACAAACTTTCGCGTCGTGGGATCACAAACATTGCATCCACCTCGATAGGAACAAACGGAGCCGGATGAATTCAATACACATAAACAAACTCATTGCAATTCAGCAGCACCAAACAAACATCCGCCAACGCCCAGGTCCGCCGATCCACATCGGCGGGTTGCAAATCAGGTTGAAAGTCCACATTGGCGTGCAAGCGTTCGACAAACTCAAACTTTTCGCCCGTGTTCTCTTCCACCGCTTTGCGTACCACTTCCAAAGGCGGCCGGTCACGTTCAGGTGGCGACGCCGGAAGGATTTCATTCACGCGCGACCAATGCGTCAGCATTTCCTCCACCTCTTCGCTCGAGGGCGATCGTGACAACACCAGTTCGAAACACCGGGCGATCGCTTCCTCGTCCGAGTGCGTTTCCCGGCGGACTCGATCGGCCAATGCCAAAGCACGAGCGTGCGTGCTTTGCCCATTGAAGAGGCTGAAGACCTGAGGCGTGACCGTGGATGCGGATCTTCGCTCACATGAGAAATCGGGCGATGGCAGGTTGAAGACTTCCAAGAACGGATCAATCAATCCACGAAGTTTCAACACGTAGATGGATCGCCGATGACGCTCTTTCGGTTTTGGGTTGGGGACCCAAGCGGCCGCGAATGTTCCCATGACCTGTCGAGGCTGCAACGCAACCTCCTGATTGATCTCGGGCCGACATGGGATCCCACCCCGAACCAGGTTAAGCTCTCCAGTCACGGCCAACATCGAATCCCGCAGTTCTTCAGCACTCAACCGACGAGGTTGAAATCCCAGAGACGGCTGAGCAGATGCACTGGAAGTGGAACGACAATAAACATCTGAATTCATGATCTGTCGATGCATCGCTTTGATCGACCAGTTCTCTTCCACCAACGTGGCCGCCAACCAATCCAGCAACTCCGGGTGCGTCGGCGGCTTTCCGGTTGCACCAAAGTTGTTGGCGTTGCCCGCGATAGCATCTCCGAAATGCCATTGCCATAAACGGTTGACGATCACGCGAGACGTCAAAGGGTTCTCTGGGGCCGCCACCCAATTCGCGAATGCGGCCCGGCGCCCTTCGATGGCAACCGGAATGTCCGCCGCGACCTGATTCTCTATCACGCTGAGCACGCCAGGGGAGACCGCTTCTCCGGCAGAAAAGGGATCGCCACCGGTCAAGATCACGCTGGATTCCAGCTCTCCCTTCTTCAACCGATCCTGCGGCATTCGAATCGGACTCATGACCGACGTTCGCGAAACGGTTCGTCCGCTGTAGACCGCCAAAGCATACGGTTGGTAACGATCTTGTTCCCAGCGTAAACGTTGCAATCCCTTTCGCGCGACGCGTTCCTTCCCAAATTGCTCCGGCGTGAACCCGACCAACTTTGGCGGGTAGTCGCTCTCCGGAACTCCCGCCGCGCGCATCGCATTGCGAGCGGAGGTGAACAGCGACTTCGTTTTCCCGTCGGATCGCAACCGCTTCAGTTCCTTGTTCCACGCAGCCGGATCCTTGCCGTTTTCCGCAAACCAAATTTGTGAGTTTTTCAACAGCACTTGTTCGATCTCTTCGAGCGTCCGTTCGTGAATTTGCTTCGAACGATCGAGATAACGTTTTTCATCAAAGCCAGCCTGGTTCTCATCGTCTAAGAATTCCGCCTTCCGCTCGGCGAGCTGTGTCGTCGCGAAAACAGCTTGAACGGAGTAATAATCTCGCGTGGGAATCGGATCGAACTTGTGATCATGACAGCGGGCACACTGCAACGAATGCCCCAAGAACGTTTCACCGACACTGTTGGTCACATCGTCAAGGAACCGTTGACGAGCCACCTTGGCGACCTCCATCGAGGTCAACTCCCAAGGTCCCATCCGCAAAAAACCAGTCGCGATCAAACACTCTGGATCGCTGGGATCGATCTCATCGCCCGCGATCTGTTCTCGGATGAATTGGTCGTACGGTTTGTCTTCGTTGAAGGAGCGAATGACGTAATCGCGATACCGCCACGCGTTCCCTCGTTCAAAATCATTCGCGAATCCGGAGGAGTCAGCGTAGCGAACCACATCCAACCAATGCTGAGCCATCCGCTCGCCGTAATGAGGCGACTGCAGCAACCGCTCGACCAACTTTTCGTATGCTGCATGATCGTCGGCGGGGTCTTGGAGAAAGCGTTTCACATCTGAGGGAGTTGGCGGCAATCCGGTCAGGTCGTAAGTGGCTCGGCGAATCAATGTTCGGCGATCGGCTCGCGGTGCCACATCGTTCGCATCAGTCCAGTCGGCTTCGATCAAGACGTCGATCGGATTTCGATCCGTCTTCCGCTCGGGCTTCTGCACCGGTTGATAGGCCCACAATCCGGCTGGGTCATACTTCCGGTTTGTCCAATGTTCATCGAGCCCACCGGAGGTTGCGACGGTGATGCCATCTTCGGCGGACCACTCGTCTTCATAGAAAGTTTGGATCTCGGCCACGCGTCCCTTGTCCGGCCAAACCGCACCGGAGGCAATCCAATCTCGCAGCCAATCCAGTTGCTGCTTGGAAAGTTGCTCGGATTCCTTGGGTGGCATCTCCGACCAATCATCGCTGGTTCTTGTCGATGCCAGATACAGTGGGCTGAGTTCAGGCTCACCAGGAACAACCGCAGCTTCCCCGCTGTCGCCGCCAACTTCCAGGCCAGCGAACGATCGCAGATCCAACGAACCTTCGATCAAATCAGGATCCTGCCCGTGACATCCCAGACACTTTTCGCGAAGCAGCGGCGTCACCCGGCGAACGAACAACGATTCCGATTCCGACACGCTGAACGATTCTGCGATGTCATCGGCAAACAGTTGGCCATTCATCAAGATCGCCAGCAACAATAGCGTCAGCGGTTTCCTGATGGTCGTCAGAATGCGAACTCGCATGCGATGGTGGGTCAAGGGAAAGGAATCCTTCGCGTCCTGCCAGACGCATCGGGCTTGCTGTTTTAAAAGTCAACCGAACCCAACCAGGGTAACCCATGCTGACATGTGGTGCTCTATGGAGCCTCATTCAGCCGACGAAAAGGTCGCCGAAAAACTGACCCTGACCGACGCTTCGTAAGTTCTTTCCAACACACACGATCGGTCAATCGCGCAAACTGCTTTCGTGTTTCCAGCGCCACGCGGCATCTCGTTTGAACGACAAGCCTGCCTCGGG
The DNA here is from genome assembly GCF_000196115.1 of Rhodopirellula baltica SH 1. Taxonomy (NCBI): domain Bacteria; kingdom Pseudomonadati; phylum Planctomycetota; class Planctomycetia; order Pirellulales; family Pirellulaceae; genus Rhodopirellula; species Rhodopirellula baltica. Next base: position 6,526,458 of record NC_005027.1, on the reverse strand, counting down.
GAATACGATAGTTGACCTCGATTGCAATTGTCCCCACACCATTCCGATCATCGACCACTCCATGCACCATCGAATTTGGATCCTACTCGCCGCCTGCCTGACGACTTGCTCTCCCGCCTGGGCTCAAACCGCGAGCGAGTCCCGTCCCAACGTGATCTTGGTGGTGACCGACGACCAGGGTTACGGCGACATGTCTTGCCACGGCAACCCTTGGCTCAACACACCCAACTTGGACCGCCTCGCGACGCAAAGCGTGCGGCTGGAAAACTTTCACGTCGATCCGTTTTGCACGCCCACCCGAGCCGCATTGATGACGGGCCGTTACTGCACACGTGTGGGTGCTTGGGCGGTCACCGAAGGTCGCCAGTTGCTCGATCCCGACGAAACAACCATGGCCGAAACTTTCCGCGAATCGGGCTATCGCACTGGCATGTTTGGCAAGTGGCACCTGGGTGACCCGCCGCCGTTTGCACCTCGCGAGCGAGGGCTTGAAACCGTGGTCCGGCACATGGCGGGCGGGGCAGACGAGATTGGAAACCCGACCGGCAATGACTACTTCGATGACACCTACTACCGAAACGGAACACCTGAATCGTTCGACGGATACTGCACCGATATCTGGTTCGAAGAAGCGATTGATTTCATCCAGAAGGAATCGGAACAACCATTTTTCGCTTACATCCCCACCAACGCGATGCACAGCCCGTACTTGGTTGCCGATCGTTATTCCGATCCGTTCAAGCGGCAAGGTATCGAACCCCAACGAGCCGCCTTCTATGGAATGATTCAAAACTTTGACGAGAACCTTGGCCGACTCCTGAAGAGGCTCGACCAAGACAACCTGCGTGACAACACGATGCTGATTTTCATGAGCGACAATGGCACAGCGCAAGGAGCCAGCGAACAAAATCGCAAGGTCGGATTCAACGCGGGCATGCGAGGCAAGAAGGGCTCAGTCTACGAAGGAGGTCACCGTGTTCCCTGTTTCGCAAGCTGGCCGGCGAAGTGGGATGGCAATCGTCCAGTCGACCAATTGACTTGTCATCGCGATTGGTTGCCGACCCTGATCGAGCTTTGTGATTTGAAGCGACCAGCCGACGTGACTTTCGACGGGCGTTCGATGGCGGGACTGCTCAGTCATTCCTCGCAGCAGTGGCCTGAACGAACCCTGGTCATTGAACGCCAACCGGACAACGTCGTCTCGGCAACGAAGACGCAGGGCAGGGCACAACCGCCGTTTGTCGTGCTGACAGACCGCTGGCGATTGGTCCGCGACGAACTGTACGACATCCAAAACGATCCGGGGCAGATCAAGAACATCGCCGCCGAGTATCCCGAGGTCGTGCGTGAACTGCGTGCTGAATACGACGCCTACTTTGAGGACGTTCACGGGAGCCGCAAGGACGTGATTCGATTCGTCGTCGGAAAGGACACCACGCCCATGCTGATCACCGTCCGAGACTGGCACCCGACCGAAGGCCGAGTGATTTGGAAACCGTCTCAGTTGCCGGACAGCAGTTTGCTGATCAACGGTTTCTGGGAGATCGAAGTGGCGGAAGCGGGACGATACGCAATCAAACTGCAACGTTTCCCCGGCGACGCATTGGCTCCGATCCAAGCCGACCAGGCTCGCCTTCGCGTGGGCTCGATCGAGCAAACCCGAACGCTGAAGCCGGAAGATCCATCCGTCACGTTCGAGATCGATCTTCCCGCTGGTCCGCATCGATTGCAGACCTGGTTGCGTGACGCGGCCAGCCAGAAGACTCGCGGTGCCTACTTCGTGGAATTCACCAAGGTCGGGCCGAGCGAAGCATCTTCGCGCCGATGAACGCGAGGTGGGGCGGGATCGTGTGTTCGATTTCGCCGGGCTTGGAAGCCCAGCGTACTGTTCCTGATTTCGCCGGGCATGGCAGCCCAGCGTACTATTCTTGATTTCGCCGGGCTTGGAAGCCCAGCGTACAATGGACTTCCTAGTCCGTTGAACCGACCAGCGCAAATCACTCCTCTGCTGTGCCGCTCCCCTCCCCACTTCCTCGCGTGACTCATGCACCTGGCCCCCTCTCTCGCATCACCTTCCATCCACAACCCAAGCCGCCTGTGGATGCTCGCCACACTCATCGCGTGCATTGCCAATCACGCGACCCCGGCAAACGCGGAAACGCAATCCAATCCCTCCAAACCCAACGTGCTGTTCATCGCCGTCGACGACCTAGCATCGGCATTGGGGTGCTACGGCGATGTGGTTGCCAAGACACCCAACATCGATCGCTTGGCAGCGACGGGAGTCTGTTTCCGCCGAGCGTACAACCAACTGCCACTGTGCAATCCGACTCGCGCGTCCGTGATGACGGGTCTGCGTCCCGATCAAATCAAAGTCTACGACCTCGATCGACATTTTCGTGACGAAGTGCCAAACGTCATCACGTTGTCGCAAGCGTTTCAACAGGCCGGCTACTTTGCAGCTCGAGTTGGCAAGATCTATCACTACAACGTGCCAGCGTCGATCGGAACGGATGGCTTTGACGATCCACCCTCGTGGAACCAAACGGTCAATCCAAAGGGACGTGACAAAGACGACGAGCATCTCATTTTCAATGCCGAACCGCATCGCAAGATCAGTGGCGCACTCAGTTGGTTGGCTGCCGACGGGGAGGACGAAGAACAGACCGATGGCATGATCGCGACGGAAGCCATCCGAATCATGCGAGAGAAGAAAGATGAACCATTCTTTTTGGGTGTCGGTTTCTTTCGACCACACACACCTTATGTCGCACCGAAGAAATACTTCGACATGTACCCGCTGGAGTCACTGCGATTGCCCTTCGCTCCCGCCGGTGATCGCGAGGACATTCCCACGGCGGCGTTCGCTCACAATTGCCCGGTTCCCAATTATGGACTCGATGAAACAACGCTGTTGAAAGCGACTCAGGCTTACTACGCGTGCGTGTCGTTTATCGACGCTCAAGTCGGACGCTTGCTCGATGCACTGGAAGAACAGGGACTGGCCGACAACACGATCGTGGTGTTCTGGAGCGATCACGGTTACCACCTCGGCGAACACAATGGTGTTTGGCAGAAGCGAACGCTGTTCGAAGAAGGAGCCAAAGCGCCGCTGATCATTCGCGATCCATCGCAGTTGGGACTTGGTTCCTGCAATCGCATCGTCGAGTTCGTTGACATCTATCCAACGCTCACGGATGTGGCTGGGATTGAATCACCGAGCGGATTGGCAGGTCGCAGCTTGAAGCCTTTGCTGAACGATCCGGTTGCCAACTGGAACGGCACGGCAATCACGCAAGTCTTGCGTCCCGCGGACGATCGGTTGCCCGAGCAAGTGATGGGATGCAGCATTCGCACGCATCGCTATCGATACACCGAATGGGCCGAAGGTCGGCACGGGGTCGAGTTGTACGACCACCAAAGCGACCCGAATGAATTCCACAACTTGGCCTTGGATCCGGATGAGCGGGCGGTTGCCGTCATCCGTCGATTGCGTCCGTTACTGCGAGCGAAAGCGTCGGGTGAGACCCCGACGGTGCCGGTCAATCCGGCTCGGTTGTAAGCAGGTACGCAGGAATGATTGGATTGAATCCCGTGAGCCGTTCAGGCGTTAGCCTGGACTGCTGCACACGGGGTGTTGTGAAGCCGATTCGCTTGCGCAAGTTCATCTTCAAATTGCCCTGACTCCCCTTGCTTCGAGGTCGTGCAGTTTTACTTCACCCTCCCTTGGGACATTCGCAAAACAAATGGTCGCTGGCGTCTGGGTTTCGCCCCGGATGGGGCCGGCGTGCGAGCTAGGGGCGTCCCTCGCTCAACGGCGATTTGGAGTTGTGCTTTTCCTCGAATGGCCAACGGCCTCGTTCAACCTAGCCAGGGGCATCGCCCCTGGAGCAGAAAACACGACCCCATTTTGGCCAACGGCCGAATTCAATTCAAAACATGTGGGTTGATGTTGGCCGTTGGCCAACTCATTTCCCTTCGTTCTCGATCCCTGGGGCGATGCCCCAGGCTACGATGACGAAGGCCGTTGGCCATTCAACGAAAAAGCGCAACTTCAAAACTCACGCGTCGGGTTGTGATGGGTACTCTGACGAGCAGGAGTGCCCATCCTACGTGCGTTGAAACGTCGTTGACGACTCACTCGTCGGTGACGCAGCCTTCGCTGGCGCTCTTCACGCACTTGATGTACTTGTAGAGCGTTCCGCGGGTGGCTTTCAGTGGCGGTGCGGTCCACTTGGATCGGCGGGCTTCCAATTCAGCCGCATCGACTTCTAAGTCCAACGAGTTGGTTTCGGCATCAATCGTGATCGTGTCTCCATCTTCGATCAATGCGATCGGACCACCAACTTGTGCTTCGGGAGTGATGTGCCCCACGATGAACCCGTGACTACCGCCGCTGAAACGGCCGTCAGTCAGCATCGCGACGTCGCTTCCCAAACCAGCACCCATGATGGCACTGGTTGGAGTCAACATCTCAGGCATGCCGGGTCCGCCCTTGGGACCTTCGTAGCGGATCACAACGACGTCACCCTTTTGAATCTGCTTTTGTTCCAAAGCGGCGAGCATCAATTCCTCATTGTCATAGACACGAGCCGGTCCGCTGAACTGCAGACCTTCTTTGCCAGTGATTTTCGCGACCGCGCCTTCCGTGGCCAGTGATCCTTTCAGGATTCGAATGTGACCCGATTTTTTGATCGGCTCTTCGACCGTCGACACGATCTTTTGGCCGGTCTTCAAACCAGGCAAATCGGCCAGGTTCTCCGCGAGAGTCTTGCCGGTGACGGTCATGTGCTCGCCTTTGATCATGCCCTTTTCGAGCAAGTACTTCATCACCGCGGGCGTGCCACCGACGCTGTGCAGGTCTTCTTGAACGAACTTGCCGCTGGGTTTCAGGTCGGCCAAGAAAGGTGTGCGGTCGCTGACCGATTGGAAGTCTTCAATCGTCAGTGGCACATCGACGCTGCGAGCCATCGCGATCAAGTGAAGCACCGCGTTGGTGCTGCCGCCCAGTGCCATCAATGTCACCATCGCGTCTTCGAATGCACCGCGAGTCATGATGTCGCGAGGCTTGATGTCCTTCTTCAACAGTTCGAGGATGGCCAAACCGGCACGTTTGCATTCCTCTTTCTTTTCTGGATGCTCTGCAGGGATGCTGGCGGAGTAGGGCAGGGCCATGCCCAAGGCTTCGATTGCGGTGGCCATCGTGTTGGCGGTGTACATGCCGCCGCATGCTCCCGCACCTGGGCAACTGCGGCGAACGATTTCACTGCGTTCTTCTTCGCTGATTTGTCCCGCGATGAACTGGCCGTAGCACTGGAACGCGCTGACGATGTCCAGCTTCTCGTCGCGGTAGCTGCCAGGTTTAATCGTTCCACCGTAGACCATGATGGAAGGACGGTTCAGACGTCCCATCGCCATCAAACAGCCGGGCATGTTCTTGTCGCAGCCGGGCAGGGTGATCAACGCGTCGTACCACTGCGCCCCCATGATCGTCTCGATCGAGTCGGCGATCAGGTCGCGACTTTGCAGTGAGAAGCTCATCCCGTCGGTCCCCATCGAGATGCCGTCCGAGACACCGATGGTGTTGAAACGCATTCCGACCATTCCGGCGTCGGTGACTCCAGCTTTAACATCCGCTGCGAGATCGAGCAGGTGCATGTTGCAGCTGTTGCCCTCGTACCACATGCTGCCGATGCCGACTTGAGGCTTGTTCATATCCTCCGAGGACATGCCGGTGGCGTAAAGCATCGCCTGCGACGCACCCTGGCTTTTCGGCTGGGTGATCTTGCTGCTGTACTTGTTCAGTGCATTGGAATCGGATTCAGGCTGAGACGCGGTCATGAGATCGTTTTGGCAGGGGAAAGCGGCCGAAGATGGGTGGCAACACCTTGAAAGGGTCAAAGAGTATGATCGGTGACATGAAAACTACAAAGACGGGGCAGTTCATCTCACGAACAACCCTGACAAAGTTCCCATCTCCACCGTTCGGAATTGAGACCGGTTTCAATTCAAAAAAGCGAATTTCGACCATGAGCACACCCGTTTTGTCGTCCGCGAAAGCCCCTTCAGCTCATGTCACCGCGGCGTTGATGCTGGCGGTCGTCTGGGTGACGATGGGGCAGGGCACTCAAGCCCAAGACCAGCCCAAATTGGCGACGACGGTGGCAGAACCGGTCGAAGATCTCGGTGTCAGCGACGAAGAATTCAAGACTCGAAGTCGTTCGTTGTTCGACGGGCAAATCCTGGCGGGATTCGAAGGGGATGCTTCGTGGTTCCGGATCGAGGACGAATCGATCGTCGCGGGCCGGTTGGACCAACCGATCCCAAAGAACCAGTTCTTGGCCACGACCGAGAAGTTTGACAATTTCGAATTTCGAGCTGAGATCCGAATGCGCGGTGAAGGCCGCAACGCCGGGATCCAGTTCCGGTCTCGACGTCCGACCAAACGCGACGAAGTGCCATCCCATGAGATGATTGGCTACCAAGCCGACGCAGGCTATTCCGCCGAGCGATCCATTTGGGGCGCGTTGTATGACGAATCACGACGTCGTCGGATGCTGCAATTGCCCGAACCACCATTCGAAGTCGAGTGGAAGCAACCGGCAGCAGGGCAGGGCACCGCAACCAAAACATCCGAACAAGCCGACCAGGACTCACAACCAGCGACACCGGAACAAACCGACCGGCCCGAACAAACCGACTGGGTCGAGATGCGGATCGTGTGCCATGGACCTCGAATTCAGATCAGCCTCAACGGTATTCAGACGGTTGACTACATTGAAACCGAAGAAGGCATTCCTCAGGTCGGCGTGATCGCATTGCAAATTCATTCCGGAAAACCCGCGGAAGCTTGGTATCGAAATCTTCGCATTCTCGGACTGGACTGATGACGCCCGACATTCGATTTGTTTACTTCGACCTCGGGAACATCCTGGTCTCGTTCGATCGCAATCTTGCCAGCGACAACGTGGCGGACTTGTTCGGTGGAACCCGCGAAGCGTCCGATGAAATTCTTCACACGGGCGGATTGCAGAATCAGCTGGAAACCGGCCTGATCTCGGAAGATGAATTCGCGCAAGCGGTTCGCGATGCTTACGCGACGTTGGTGCAACCTAATGGGATGGTCGCAACAGGCGACATCATGCGGGCGATCAGTGACATGTTCACACCGATCGAGTCGATGGTTGCCGTTCTGCAATCATTGCGTGCGGCGAAGGTTCCGATCGGAATCCTCAGCAACACGTGTGCGGCTCATTGGAACTGGGTCAACGGCCGTGACTGGGAAATCATGAGCGGTCCGTTTGACGTGCAAGTCGTCAGCTACGAGACCCGGAGCATGAAACCGGACCGCGTCATTTATGAAACGGCGATGAAGTTGGCCAGCGAGTGCTTGGCAATGCGACCGGACGAAGGCGACAATGCTGAATTGCGACCGGAAGAAATTCTCTTCGTCGACGATCGCGAGGAAAACGTGGAAGCCGCACTCGCTCACGGATGGAAGGCGGAAGTGTGTTTGGGCGGTGAACAAGCAATCGATGTTTTGCGACGACACGGATTTGATGTCCCTCTCGCATCCACCGCATAGGAAACCGAGTGAATCACATGGACAATCCACTCTCACCGCGAAGTACAGCGACCGCGCCGCACATCAACACGGCGACCTCGCACATCGCGACGCCGCCGCTGGATAGTTCGCCAAGAACCGTTGCCGCGATTGACATTGGTGCGACTAGCATTCGAATGGCCATCGCTGAGATTCTGCACGACGGAAGTGTGCGAACCCTCGAATCACTGCTGCAACCGGTCGACCTCGGTCGCGATGCGTTCGAAACACGCCGTCTGTCTCGCAAGGGCATCGAACGAGCCGCCGCGGTGTTAAGACGTTTCCGCCGAGTCCTGCGGGAATACGGCATCGACTCAACCAACGACATTCGCGTTGTTGCCACCAGCGCCGTTCGCGAAGCCAGCAACCGCGTGGCGTTCATCGACCGAGTTTATGTGGCAACCGGTTTGGATGTCGAACCGATCGACGAAGCCGAAGTGAATCGCATCACTTACATGGGCATCACGCCGCAACTGATGGCTTTGGCGGAAACCGCCGAGAGCAAATCATTGGTGGTGGAAGTCGGTGGAGGCAGCACCGAGTTGCTCGTCATCCGCGGCGGCAACGTGTTGCATAGCGAGTCATTTCGTTTGGGGTCGCTGCGACTGCTGCAAACGCTCGATGCATCCGGTGCTCGCGGCGTCCGCTGGCGGGAGTTGTTGGAAACTCACATTCGCCGAATTTTGGTTCGGATCGGTGATCAAGTTCGCACGGACACGCAATTGCACTTGGTCGCGATCGGTGGCGACATCCGATTTGCCGCTCACCGATTGATCGAAGATTGGGACGAAACCAATCTGGCTCGTGTTCCCGTCGACAAGCTTGAAGAACTGACCAAGCAAATCCTCGAAATGGGCGAAGACGCGGTCGTCAAAAAATTTGGGGCGACCTTTGTCGAGGCGGAAACGCTCGCTCCAGCACTGCTGGCTTACACGATGTTGGCTCGGCACTTTGACCTAAAGCACATTCTGGTCAGCGATATCAATTTGCGGGATGGTTTGCTGGCCGACATCGTGCAGGGCGGCAATTGGACCAGCGAATTCCGTCAACAGATCATTCGCTCGGCAGTATCACTCGGACGCAAATACCAAATCGACGAGATCCATTCACGGGCCGTCGCGGAGCTGGCTCGCCGTTTGTTCGAAGAGCTTGCCAAAGAACATCAGCTGGACGCTCGTTACGAAGTGTTGCTGTACGTGTCGGCGTTGCTACATGAAGTCGGCTTATACATCAGCCTGCACAGCAACCACAAACACGCTTACTACATCATCCGTAACAGCGAACTGTTTGGGCTGTCTCAGCAAGAGTTGATGCTGGTGGCGTTGGTCGCTCGGTATCACCGCAGGGCTTCACCCCAAAGCAACCATGAAGGATACGGATCACTGGACCGACACGACCGAGTGGCGGTGGCCAAGATGGCAGCAATCTTGCGATTGGCGATCGCGTTGGATGACACACGCAGCGGACGAATTCGCGAAATCAATGTGACGCAAGAAGGCAAGCGTTTGGTCATCTCGGCACCGGGGGTCGACGATGTCTCGCTGGAACAAATCGCGATGCGAAGCCATTCCGGATTGTTCCAAGACATCTTCGGCAAACCCGTCCTACTGAGACCCGAGGTGAAGTGATGCCGAAGCGTAAAGTGATTCCGAAGCAGCAACCGCTCGCAAGCAACGCACTCTCTCCAACAGCCGTGACTTTGCCCTCCAGCATCTCGTGCGGTGTGGGGTTGGTCCATTCTCGGTTGGGACGGGCTCGCTCGGGATGGGCCCGCTTTGGGTGGATCTGCGTGTTGATCTCAATTGTGACGCCCGTGTGGTCGCAGTCGCCTCGCTCATCAAGATCTCATTTCAATCCATCTCCATTGACCAGCGGCAGTTCCTTGGCTCAGCCTCCTCATTTAATTTTGGGCCAAACCGGTTCGTCGCGATCCGCCGTCGACGATCGCTACGCGGCCGCACGACGCAAGCTCGTTGAAACTCGAATCCGAACCGCTGGCGTGACCAACGAAGCGGTTCTGAAATCGATTGAGACCACGCCTCGACACGAGTTCGTTCCCGCGGCGGTGCGAGACAAGGCGTACTTTGACATGGCCTTGCCTATCGGCTCGGCACAAACCATCAGCAGTCCGTTCATCGTCGCGTCGATGACGGAGACGCTTGATCCCAAACCGACCGACAAAGTGTTGGAAATCGGCACCGGCAGCGGTTACCAAGCCGCCGTGCTCAGTCCCTTGGTCGCGGAAGTTTATTCGATTGAAATTGTCGACGAACTCGGCACGCGTGCGGCCGGAGTGCTCAGCAAGCTGGGTTATGAAAACGTCCACACTCGCATCGGCGATGGTTTCCTTGGTTGGCCGGAAGCCTCTCCTTTCGACAAAATCATCGTGACGTGCAGCCCCGAGTCGGTGCCGGTTCCGCTAGTGCAACAACTTCGCGAAGGCGGGTCGATGATCATTCCCGTCGGCGAACGCTATCAACAAACGCTGTACCGGATGACCAAACGTGATGGCGAGCTGGTTCGCGAACCACTCCGGCCGACGCTGTTTGTCCCCATGACTGGCACGGCGGAGGACGCTCGTCAAACGCTTCCCGATCCCGCCAACCCCAAAGTCGTCAACCAGGATTTCTCCGATCCGCCCGGAGCCGACGATCCAGAGGGTTTTGTGCCCGGATGGTATTACGGTCGGCAAGTCGAGCAAGTCGCGTTACAGGCAGACGGAGCCGAAGGTGCGAAAGATTCCGGGTTGGTTCGGTTTGAAAACGAGACCCCCGGTTTGGGATCGCACTTGTTGCAAGGCATTGCAATCGACGGAACCAAAGTCTCTTTGATTCGTCTGTCTGCTCGACTTCGAACCGACAAGGTTGTGAAGGGGCCCGATGCGGATGCGTGGCCAATGGTCGCAATCAGTTTCTACGACGAGCTAAGGCGTGACCTGGGAACATTTTCGATGGGTCCATATCGAGGAACTCGTCCGTGGCGTGATGACAGCCGTTTGGTACGGGTCCCGCGAGCCGCACGTGAGGGAATTGTGCGGATTGGATTGTTCGGAGCGACCGGGACAGTTGAGTTTGACCACGTATCGATCGAGAAGATTGACTGAATGTCCAACGGATAAAGCATTCATCTGTGAGCAAAGTCGCTCTCGGAAATGGCTGTTTCGAGCTTTCGACCGCCACAACGCAACCCAATTATTTTACCCAGTCTTCTTGATCGGCAACGCCGGTCCGCTATCCTGGCGACGGTGACGGGCCCCCAAATTTGATGGCCCGCATCTTCAATGTGCAATTCAAGCCGTTAAGTCGCTCACATTTGTGGTGGCGACCGATCGGCATCAGCAAGAGTCGCGTCAAAAGGATGGAGAATCGTTTATGAGGTGCATGCATTTGTTGGCATGCCTCACGTTGGCGCTCAGCATGAGCGTCACGGCAGAGGCGGGTGGCTCCTACGGGAGTTACGGCAGTAGCGGTGGCAGTGGCCTGGTCTACGGCAGCAGTGGCGGTAGCAGCGGCGGCGGGTTGCTTGCTGGCCTGCGTGCTCGCATTGCGGCTCGCCATTCCGGTTCCTCGGGAGGCTCGGTCGGAGCTGCCTCGGGCGGTTCATCCGGTGGATACACCGCCGCGTACGCTTCTTCAGGTGGCTCGTCGGGAGGTTCTTCCGGTGGATCGTCAGGTGGATACTCGCGCGGATCATCCGGCGGCGGCCTGGCAGGTCACTTGCGTCAAAAAATCGCTCGCATCAAAGCTCGCCGTCATGGCAGCAGCGGCGGTTACGTTGTCAAAGCGAACTACAGCAGCGGTGGCACGTCCTACAGCAGCGGCGGACGTTCGTCCGGCGGCAGCAGTGGCGGCTACTACGCTCCTTCGGTTTCGTATTCGTCCGCTTACTCAGGCGGCAGCAGCGGTGGCAGCTCCGGCGGAGTCAGCTATGCAGCTCCGATGAGCTACGCACCAGCGATTTCGCACAGCGTTCCAATGATCGAATCGGCTCCGATTTACTCGGCCCCCATCCAAGGCGAAACCATCATCGATGGTGGAGTTCCCATGGGTGAGACCATCATCGACGGCTCGATCATCGACAGCGGTGCTTCTTACGAAACCCGCAAGCCAACCCTGGATGACGACGCTGCTTTGTTGACCGTCGCCGTTCCTGTGGAATCGGCTCGTGTGACCGTCAATGGACACGAAACAACCAGCGATGGCATGGTTCGTCAATTCATGTCGCGTGGTCTCAAAGACGGCTACCTCTACACCTACGAAGTTGTCGTGACCTACGACGTCGAAGGTGAAGAACGCACCGACAAACGAACCATCAAACTTCGCCCCGGCGACATGGAACGTTTGGTGTTCAACCAAACCGAAGCCGTCTCGGATGAAGAAGGCGACGAAGAAGAAGACCAGTTCAGCGCAGTTGAAACAACTCAACCAGAAACGGTTGTTCAACTTCACGTTCCTGCCGAAGCGAAAGTCGTTTTGGCTGGTAACGAAACCAATGGCTTCGGAACGGTTCGCACCTTCCGCACCACTCAATTGGCCGCCGGTGAAAACTGGGAAAACTACACCGTTCGCGTGATGTTGGATTCCAACGGTCGCCAACTGAGCCAAGAACGCACGATCAATGTTGCCGCTGGTGACACCGTCGAACTCAACTTCGAATTCGACGACCAAGCCATCGCGATGCGATAGTCACGCTGTCGCCTGATCGAAAATTTTGATTCAGCACGAAGCCGCGTCGAGGCAAACCGCTTCGACGCGGCTTTTTCATGCGCCATCGCCCCAAGGCTTCCGCTCGCCATCCACAGGGTGGTTTGAAGACATCGTTTGTCACAGAAGTTAAACTATTGATTGAATCAACTCGCCTCCACACATCCGATCGCCCACCATGCCAAACAATCAATCCGACTCATCACTGAACCGTCGAGGAATGCTCACCCGAGCGGCAGCTGTTGCGGCTGGCACCGCCGCCATCTCCGCCGCCGCTTCTCATGCCCAGGACACAACAGGTGCGGTCGACGCCACCGGTGCTGTTGATGCAAAGCAGGGCCGATTGAATCAATCGGTTTGCAAGTGGTGCTTCCCCAAGATCTCACTGGAAGACATGGCGAAAGAAGCCGCCTCGCTAGGCATGGTTGGGATCGACTTGCTGGACCCGAAGGACTTTCCGACGCTGAAGAAGCACGGTTTGGTCTGCACGATGGTCCAGTCGCATTCGCTGGGCAACGGTTTGTGCGACCCCAAATTCCACGATGAGTGTTTGGAAAAGATGAACGTCGCCATCGAAGCAACGGCGGCGGAAGGATGGAAGAACGTGATCTGCTTCAGTGGCAACGCTCGAGGGATCGATCGCGAAACCGGCATGAAGAACTGCGTCGACGCACTGAAGAAAATCACGCCGGTGGCTGAGAAAGCTGGCGTGACGCTCCAAATGGAATTGCTCAACAGCAAAGTCGATCACGCGGACTACATGTGCGACAACAGCACCTGGGGTGTCGAGCTCGTCAAACGAGTCGGTAGCGACAACTTCAAGTTGTTGTACGACATCTATCACATGCAAATCATGGAAGGTGACATCATTCGCACCATCCAAAACAACCATCAATACTTTGGGCACTACCACACCGCGGGCAACCCCGGTCGCCATGAACTCGACGACAACCAAGAGTTGCTGTACCCGCCAATTGCAAAAGCGATTGCGGACACCGGATACGATGGCTACTTCGCTCACGAATTCTTGCCCGTTCGCGACCCCATCGCGGGTCTTCGAGACGCAGTCGCCCAGTGCATCGTTTGATCGATGCCGAGCAAGAGCACGCGTTTTCGCTGAGAGTTCAGATCAAACTCTCAGCGGCCATAGCGTTGGACTGCTGAGCAGGTACGCAGGTGTCATTGGGAATGTGAGCCGTTGGCGTTAGCCACGGTTTTCACGCGCAACTGGAGCAAGCGTCCAAGCGGCTCACATGGTTGTGCCCGAACACTCCTGCCGTCGTGCTTCAAAACGGCGGGGCGACCAACGGCGACGACGCGGTCATCCCTCGCGTCATCGCGGGGGCTTTGACCGAACGAGCCGGCGAGTCTTTGCGAGTGTAGTTTTCCTTGACCGGTGCTGGCCTGGAAGCGGCTGGCTTTTTGGCCTGTTGCTTCAGCACACGACTTTCGTCGGGAATGATCCGCAACTCCAAACCGGCCAAGTCTTTTTCCTGCATCGCTTTCACCTCACGGGCGAGAGCGATTCGATCTCGCCGGGTGGCTTCAAAGGATCGCGAAACGATCTTCTTTGGCGACGTGCCGCCTTTCTCATACAAAGCGATTCGCAATCGCCCATCGGTCAAGAACTCTTTGCTGGACCCGACATAAAACTGCCGCCAAGATTTCGATTCTTTGTCGTAAGCGGTCAGCAAATAGCGTGAACGCTGAGTCAGCGGACGACGCAGGTATTCTTCGGGCGTGATCGGGTCCGCAATCAAATCGCGAACCTCGCGAATTTGAAGGTATCGACGACGGAACGTTGTGTTGGATTCGACCAACGTCGAATCGGGATAGGTCAGCTCGATTTCTGTATCTGGTTTGAACATGATTTGTCTCCTTCGGGACCGAGGAAGCATTGGCTCAGAAACATTGGCCTCTCAGTGCGCCTTGCATTGCATTGTTCGCGAGTGCCCGGACACGTTTGGTCAAAATGCTGGAATTTGAACGATTCACTTGCTCACCTAGCGATTTCCGGTCCGGTTTGTTCCGCTCACGGAAACTTTGCGGCACCTCGCCAAACGCGTTTGCTAGAATGGGCACATCCCGCCTACTCCCCCGCCTGAGTTCACCCATGATTCGCATCTTCCGTCATACCGGTTTGTCACGTCCGTCAAAATGGATGTGCGGATTCGCCCGCACCAAGCAGGGCCGCGACGATCAGCACCGCATCACCCAAAGCGACACCCACCAAAACCGATCGCTTCTGTGCGGATTCTTGATTGTGACGATGGCAATCCCAACGATTGGGCTGGCTGAATCATGGCCGCAATTCCGAGGGCCACGTGGCGACGGTATCGTCACCAAAGGCAATCCACCGGTTCAGTTCGGCGAAGACAAAAACCTCACCTGGAAGACCGATCTGGATGGAAAGGCTTGGTCCTCACCCGTCATCGCTGACGGAACGATTTGGTTGACTTCCGCTGTGGAGATTGTTCCCACGGAAGACGAACGAGTGGACTTGTTAAGAAAAACCGATAATGAAGAACGACAGTTCAAACAACTCGCGATCGCGAAAGCCATCGAACTGAAAGTCTTCGCGGTTGATCTTGAAACTGGGCAATTGAAACAAACGATTGAGCTGACCACCGTTGAACAGCCCGATGCAATTCATTCACTCAACAGCTACGCATCGCCGACACCGGTGATCGATGGCAATCGCCTTCTTTGCCACTTCGGAACCTTTGGAACGTTCTGCCTTGATCGGACCGACGGCAAATTGATCTGGGAGCGGACGTTGCCGCTGAAGCACGCCGTGGGCCCGGGCAGCTCGCCCATCGTTCACGATGGGAAAGTGATCCTGATTCAGGACGGACTGGAGCGGCAATATGTGATCGCCCTGAACGCGGAAACTGGTTCGACGGAATGGGAAACCGATCGCCCGCCAATGGACGCACCCACCGGTGATCAGAAGAAAGCCTACTGCACCCCCATTGTCGTTACCGACTCAAACGGTCGTGAGCAATTGCTTTGCATGGGTTCGCAGTGGATGGTTTCGTACAACGCAAAAACGGGCGAAGAGTTTTGGCGTCTCTATCATGGCAAAGGATTCTCTGTTGTTCCTCGCCCCATCTTCGATGGCAATGCGGTCTACTTCTCGACCGGGTTTGGCAAACCACAACTCTGGGCGGCAAAGGTCGATGGTTCCGGTGACGTCACCGACTCTCATGTGCTGTGGACGGTGAAGAAGAGCATCCCAGCGAAGCCGTCACCAATCGCCGTCGATGGATTGCTATTCGTGGTCGACGACAACGGAGTCGCATCCTGCATCGACAGCGAGGACGGCACCAACGTTTGGTCGAAACGCTTGGGCGGAAAGTTTTCTGCCTCACCGATAATGGCAAACGGCCGAATGTACTTTTGCAATCATGACGGCGAGGTATTTGTCATCAAACCCGGCAGGGAGTGTGACATCGAAGTGACCAATCAAATCGACGGACAAATCATGGCATCCCCCGCCGTGATTGACGATGCTTTGATTTTGCGAACCGCGACGTCGCTTTACCGATTCGATCGGTAAAGAGAGCGAAGAAAGAATCAGATCAATGAGCTGGTCAGCTCAGTTTGGCTTGGCGACAGGGGTGACTCGTTTCGCCTTGCAATTGTTTTCTTCCAGGCGACGGGCCGTTTCTTCGCGATAAAGCTGGGTCGTCGTTTCGTGAGCTTCGCCTGACTCTTGCTTGCGGTTGAGCAGTTTGCTCGCGATGACGGGGTGTGTGAAACCGTGAACAGTTTGGATGAATGCAGGATTCATTGGATCGAAATCTAAATTTGCTTTGAGACTGAAGTGAATGTTTGCCGAGAGTGTTTGTTCTCTCAGCGGTGACAATGCCTGTAAAAAGATGCACGTCGCGTGCCGAAGACGAACAAAACTGCATCGGATACGTGACAACGAGTGTGCCGCGGCCAGAT
The DNA here is from genome assembly GCF_000196115.1 of Rhodopirellula baltica SH 1. Lineage (NCBI taxonomy): Bacteria > Pseudomonadati > Planctomycetota > Planctomycetia > Pirellulales > Pirellulaceae > Rhodopirellula > Rhodopirellula baltica. The sequence goes on along the minus strand of NC_005027.1, from coordinate 6,510,201 downwards.
CACCAGCATTGCCATCCGGTGGATCGGGCAAAGATCCAGAGCCCAGAGGGCGCACAATGTTTCGGTTGTATCGATCAGATGAGACAAAACGGGCAAGAAGCTGCCCGGTCCTCGGATCGCATCAAAATGACTCTCGGATCGCTTCGAACAAGGGTTCTACGGCCTAGGAATGAGAACCGATCACGCAAACAGCCATGTTTTCGTGATCAAGTTCCTTTGCCCCATGACCCTCTAAACTTTGAATCGCGATATGAAGACGGGTTTGTTTTCATCGCGTCGATTTCAAAGGAATGCGTTCCAAATGGATGGATGAACCATCACGCCAGGATTCGTTCGCCGAGCGTTCCCTCACTCTGCTCGGTTCATTTGAGTACCAAGTGCTTCAATTGCGAACGATGAGCGATCCTCTGGATGCCACTTTTCTAGGCAGGGCTCTCACCGTGATTCAGTCCATTCGCATGGACGCTGCCGATTTGGAATTGGTGACGATCGCGGCGAACGCTCGCGACATTCAAACATCGTTGCAGCAGATCGCCGAACGGGAACAGTCGCCCGGAACGGAAGCGGTCGGAAAAATTCTGCGGAAAACACATCGTCTGCGGCAATTGATCGAAGCAAGCACCGACGATTCGAATTTGCCGGATGCCCGCAAAACCACCCAGAACGCGGGAATGGATAAAACACCAGCCCCAAAACGACTCCGCCCCCAATTCACGGTTCCGCCCGCGGCCAAGCGACTCGAAGATCTGATGGGCGAAATCTTGCTCCGCCTCGATGACTGCTTGGCGGTGGAACCGAAGTCACCCGACGATACCGCACCCACCGGAGTCTCCGATTTGACATCACCCGGCGATGAAGAATCAGAGATTCCAAACGATGATGTGATCGAAAGGTGAAAATCGTGGACGAATGGAGGCTCGGCCTTGTCTCCTCCTCCGAATCGCCCAGCCCTGTTTTTGTGGGGATTTGTGGACGGAACAGGCGTCTGGAATTGCATCCCAACACCCTCTAGCGGGTCTTCTCGCGACAATCCCCCGCAATCGAACGATCGGGTCGTCAACGCCGCTTCCGAAAACATTCCATCACGGTATGATTTTCGGACATGACTAAACACATTTTTGTTACCGGCGGCGTTGTCAGTTCTCTCGGCAAAGGCCTGACCAGTGCATCCATAGGCATGGTTCTCGAACGCCGCGGACTGCGGGTTCGAATGCAGAAACTGGATCCGTACATCAACGTTGATCCGGGGACGATGAGTCCCTACCAACACGGCGAGGTTTACGTTTTGGACGATGGGTCCGAAACCGATCTCGACCTCGGCCACTATGAACGATTCACGTCGGGCAAGCTGAATCGCGATTGCAATTACACCACCGGACAGATTTATCTTTCGGTGATCGAAAAAGAGCGACGAGGCCAGTTCCTCGGCAAAACCGTTCAGGTCATCCCGCACGTCACCAACGAAATCAAACGCGTCATCAAACGCATGGGCGGCGATGACGTCGACGTTGTGATCACCGAGATTGGTGGCACGGTCGGTGACATCGAGAGCCTCCCTTTTCTCGAAGCGATTCGTCAATTCTCACTCGATGCCGGTCGCGAAAATTGCTTGTACATGCACCTGACATTGGTGCCATACCTGAAGGCCGCTGACGAACTGAAAACCAAACCGACTCAACACTCGGTCGGTCAACTGCGTGAAATCGGAATTCAACCGGACGTATTGGTTTGCCGCTGCGAACAATCGATCAGCCGTGATGACCGAGACAAGATTGCTTTGTTCTGCAACGTGGAACCGGAAGCGGTCATCGAAGAAAAGGACAAAGACTTTTCGATCTACGAAGTTCCATTGTCGCTCGTCGACAACAAACTCGACGAGTTGATCGTCAAGAAACTCGGGCTGACTTCAGCAGGCAGTTTGGACATGACCCCGTGGAATGACTTGCTGCATCGATTGCGCAATCCACGGCACGAAATTTCGATCGCGGTCGTCGGTAAATACGCCGAGCACAAAGACGCATACAAATCGATCTACGAATCACTCGATCACGCGGGCATGCACCATGACGCGCAGATCCGAATCGGACGCATTCAAAGCAGCGACATTGAACGCGAAGGTGCTGAGCGATTGCTGAGTGGATTCCACGGCATCCTTGTTCCGGGTGGCTTTGGCGAACGAGGCGTTGAGGGCAAGGTCCAAGCGATCCAGTTTGCTCGCGAGAGAAACGTGCCGTTCTTTGGCATTTGCTTGGGCATGCAAACGGCAGTCATCGAATACGGCCGCAATGTGCTGGGACTGGAAAAAGCTCACTCGACCGAATTTGACAAAGACACACCTCATCCGGTCATTTGTTTGTTGGACGAACAACAAAACGTGATCGACTTGGGCGGCACGATGCGTTTGGGAAGCCAGCCGTCTCGATTGGTCGCCGACTCAAAAGCCATCCAGGCGTACGGTCGCGAAGAGATCGACGAACGACACCGACACCGTTACGAATTCAACAATGAGTATCGCAAGGCTTTCGAAGACGCTGGCATGCGTTTCACTGGATTGAGCCCCGACGGTGGGTTGGTTGAAATCGTCGAAATCGATTCCCACCCGTGGTTCGTGGCGGCTCAATTCCACCCCGAATTCAAGAGCAAGCCGTTGAAATCGCATCCGTTGTTCACCGATTTTATCGAAGCAGCGATCAACCGTCGCAAACAACGCGTAACCGAAGAAATTGCCTCGGAGACAGAGAAGCCAACCGCTTCCTGAACCGATACAGTCTCCTCCCCCTCTTTACCTGATTTGCCATGACAAACTCTGATCCAAAAGAAAACGAAACAGACGAGTCGCCTCAAATCGTGGTGGACTCGGATTGGAAAGAACAAGTCGCCAAAGAGAAAGAAACTCTGGCCAACCAAACCGAAATTGAGTCCAGCAGCGATTCTGTGGCTGAAACCAAAGAAGCCTCCGCTGAATCCGCGGGATCCAAGCTCCCACCGGCCAGTTTCGAAGTTTTGGTGTCAATGTTGTTCACACAGGGAATGAGCTCACTGGGCCAGATCCCCATGCCGGGCCAAGAAGAAGGCCGTGTCGACAAACCGATGGCGAAACACTCCATCGACACGCTCGAAGTGTTGTCGGAAAAGACCAAAGGCAACTTGTCCGACGACGAATCGAAGATGTTGACCGAAGCCACGCACGCGTTGAGGATGGCCTACGTCAGCACACGCGGTTAGAGTGAAACGCTGGTTTCTCGGATTCGCTTCTCGCACTCGCTATCTGCTGCCATGCCATCCACCGATCGAACACCGTTGTTCGGCCAATCGCGTTTCTTCCGCGTCGCTGGTTTGTTGCTAGCGATCATCGCGGCCTCGAACTGGCCGGCGCATCGCCTGGTTGCTCAGGATGAGCCTGTCGAAGATTCCGCGGCTGTTGCTCTGTATGCGGACGCGGCGAACTTCCAAACCAACGGTGCGATCGGATTGGCGGTCGATACGTGGAGGAAATTCCTGAAGGAATACCCGAGCAGCCCGCTGGCGTCCAAAGCATCGCACTACCTGGGCGTTTGCTACATGCAACAGGACACGCCCGATCTGAAAGCTGCTGCCGAAGCTTTCAAAACCGCGCTCGAAGACACCAAATACGACCTTCGCGAAGAAAGCTTGTCCAACCGAGGTTGGTGCCTTTACGCCGCTGCCGGAACAGGCGAAGAAGCGGATCCAAAATTGCTCCGCGAATCAATCGCGACCTACGACACGCTGATCAAAGAAATCCCTGATTCGCGATTGCTCGACCGAGCGTACTTCTATCGAGGTGAAGCCCAGTACGCACTCGGTGAATTGGACAAGGCCATCGAGTCCTACAACGCGATGATGAAGCTCGATGACATCGCGAGTTCCGCGCTGCGGTGCGATGCTCTCTACGCTCGAGGCGTCGCGTTGGAGGAACAAAAAAACTACGACCAAGCCCAATCGTCCTACCAACAATTGCTCCAGGCATGCGCCGACTCGGACTTGGTAGTCGATGTCGAGATCCGCATGGGCGACATGCATTTGTTGCAGGGCGAAATGCAAAAAGCCGTCGAGCGTTTCGACTCGGTCGTAACCAATGCAGACGCTACCGCGGAAGACAAGGCTTACTCTTTTTTCCGCCAAGGCTACGCCTACGCCCAAGACGGTGATCCAACGAAAGCGTCCGCGTCATACGAAAAGCTTCTGACACAATTCCCTCAATCGCCTTACGCTGCCGCGGCCACCTTGGCTTCCGCTCAAACGCTCTATCAAGCGGGAGACCTCTCGGGCGCCGCTTCGCGATTCCGCGACGTCCTCCAAGGGACGGACCCTGTCGCCGCAACCGAATCGGCACACTGGCTGGCCCGAATTGATTTGGGCATCGCCAACCGCGATCCATCCAGGACAGCAGAAGCGGCCAAATCGGCCTACGATGTCGCATCAGAATTGATTGCCAAAGGTCCTCAGGGCAGCTTTGCTGTCGCTCTCAAGCTGGATGCGGCGGAAGCATTGTCATTGCAGCCAGACCGATTGAACGATGCTTTTGAACAATACCAATCCATCGCAAGCGAACATTCGGACCATCCCCTCGCACCACGCGCTCTCTACAACGCGGCATTCGTTGCTCTTCAACTTGGGAACACCGAACAAGCCGTGAAGCTGGCTGATTCGTTCGAATCGAAGTTCTCGAGTGATCCGCTCGCACCGGATGCTTCGTTCGTCGGTGCGGAGGCTTTACTCGCGTCCGGCGATGCATCGTCCGCGGCGGAGCGTTACCAAACACTGATTGATGACGCCAAACACCGCGATCACCCGCAACTCGCGACGTGGATTTTGCGTGGGGCAACAGCCTGGAAAGCAGCCGGCGAACCTACAAAGACCGCCAAGTTGGTTCGTGAAAATTTGGAGGCGATGAATACGCCGGAGCAGAAGGCCGAGGCATTGCTGCTGGCTGGCCAAGCAGAACTGTCCAGTGGCGATGCAGCTCAAGCCGCCAAAACATTTCAGGCCAGCCGAGAGGCTGCGCCACAGTGGGCTCGTTCGGACGAAGCTTTCCTGATGGCCGGTCAATCGCAATTGACCGCAGGAAATCGCGAGGCCGCGGAGGGCATTTGGAAAGAACTCATTCGCAGCAATGGCGAAAGCCGCATGGCTGACCAAGCCCGATACAAACTGGGGCAATTGGCCAACGGCGAACAGCAATACGCTGCCGCAATCGAATACTTTGAACCGATTCTGGCATCCAAGCGGGATGCTGGTTTGTTGCCTTTTGCTCGCTATGCCAAAGGCATGGCCGAACTGCAATCACAACAACACGAGCGTGCCGCCGAGTCTTTCTCAGAGCTGATCGACCAGAACCCCGATCACACGTTGAGCGACGATGCGCTGCTATCGCGAGGGATTGCTTACCGACATCTGAATCGCGAGGCCGATTCGCGAAACGACTTGAACGCGTACTTGGATTCGAAGCCAACCGGCAACAACCTTGGACATGCCTTGTACGAACTGGCGTTGTTGGACCAAAACGCATCGCAAACGGTTCAAGCGGCCGAATCCTTGCAACGGATCGTCGACGAAGTCCCTGACTATCCCGACATGGACAAGGTGCTTTACGAACTCGGTTGGTCACTCCGCGAAAGCGGAAAGGATGATCAAGCCCTTACCAAGTTTGAACAACTGATCGCGAAATACCCGGACAACGCCTTGGTCGCCGACGCGGCCTACTTTGTCGGACAAGATCACTATCGCAATTCGAAATGGGGCGACGCGGCAGCAGCATTTCAGATCGCAGCCGACAAATCCAATGATTTGGACCTGAAAGAAAAATCGCTGTATCGGTTGGGGTGGTGCTTTTACAAGCAACAAAAGTACGCCGAAGCGGAAGCCGCCTTCAAACGTCAATACGTCGAAGTCCAGCAGGGCGGTTTGCTGCTGGATTCGATGATGATGATTGGCGAATCTCGCTTCAAACAGGAACAGTACGAAACGGCTCTGCGGGCCTACACCAAGGCACGCGAGAAGATTGAAGCCGACAATGATTCCGCGAAAACGGTCCGTGACAAAGCCGAACGGCAGGTTCGCGAATTGATCCTGCTGCACGGTGGGCAAAGTGCAGCCCAATTGGGTCAATATGAGGACGCGATTGGATGGTACGACGCTCTCCGAGAAAGATTCCCGGCCACAACCTATCTTCCCCAAGTGTTCTATGAGATCGGATTCGCCGCCCAGAACGCGGGAGACGACGAAAAGGCATTGAAATTCTATTCCGAGGTCGCGGACAATTTCCGAAGCGAAATTGCTGCTCGGGCTCGGTTCATGATGGGTGAAATTCACTTCGCGAACAAAACGTTCGACAAAGCGATTCCAGAATTTCAGCGAGTCATGTTTGGATTTGGGGCGGACAAGGCGGACCCAGTCATCAAGAATTGGCAAGCCAAGAGCGGGTTTGAAGCGGGTCGGTGTGCGGAACTGCTCCAGCAGTCAGCGCAAACGGATGCTGCCAAAGCAAAGGCAGCCAAGTTCGCCAAGGATTTTTACCAGTACGTGATCGATCAACACCCCGGGCACGAATTGGCCGCCAAGGCCAAGCAGCGGGCGGAGGCACTGAAAGCACCGTGAGATTTCTTTCCAACGACCGCCGACGACAGCGCACGACATTAGTCATCGCTGTCTTGTGGGCCGCATTGTTGATCACCGCAGTACCGGGACAGTTCTTGTCGCAATCCGTGTCGGCTCAGGACGCTGCGGAACCGGCGGGTGCAACCGAGGGCATCGTCGATGCTTCTGACATCCAGTCGGTCATGAACGATGAACCGATTCAACAACCAGGATCTGACCAACCATCGGGAATCGATTTGCTGTCGTTGATCGCTCGCGGCGGTCGCTTCATGATTCCGATCGGATTGATGAGCATGTTGGTTGTGACGTTGTCAGTTGAGCGAACCCTGTCGCTTCGCACTGAAAAGATCCTGCCACGGTCGCTCGTCAATCAGATCAGCGATTTGGCTGCGACGCACGAAACGTTTCCACCCAGCACCGCACAAGAGATTTGTGTTGAAAACCCTTCGCCGGCCGCTCGTGTGATATCGGCGATGCTGATGCGAACCGGTCAACCACTCGGCGATATTGAACGGACCGCCAGCGATGCCCTGCAACGCGAAGCGGATCGTTACGCCGGCCCCGTTCGTTGGCTGACACTCGCCGCGGCCGCGACACCGTTGATGGGGCTGCTCGGAACGGTGTGGGGCATGATCGTTGCCTTCCATGAATCGAGCACACTGACGGCAGATCGCAGCCGCAGCGAACAATTGTCAGAAGGGATTTACACCGCACTGGTGACCACCCTGGCTGGACTGGCCGTTGCCATTCCTGCCGCTATTTTGGCTCAGTATCTCGAGAACCGCATTGCAAAATTGTTCCATCGTATTGAGGAGATGGCATTCGTCATCGCTCCGGGATTGGTGCGGTTCGTCGGTCGATCTCGAATGGATGCCGAAGGACAACTGCGTCCACTTGATAATGGTGCGCCACCGCCGATGGCCATTCATTCGCCGCCTCCCGTCACCACTTCGTGATCGATCATGGCTGTTCAACTCAAACGATCCAACGTCGCCGGGACACTCAGTCTGACCCCGTTGATTGACGTGGTTTTCCTGTTGCTGATTTTCTTTCTGGTCACCAGCGAATTTGAAGACGAGGAACGTCAGCTCGACATTGTGCTGCCATCGGCAACCAGCGCCGTGCCAATGACCAGTAAACCTCGCGAGGTCGTCGTTGATATCGACGCTGATGGAACGGTCTTCCTCCGCGGGAAAGCTACCCCGCTGAAAGAGCTCGAACTACTGCTGCAAAAAGCGGTCGCGAGCAACCCGACCAACCAAACGGTCGTGATCCGCGCCGACCAGAACACCAGCTTTCAGCCGGTCGTGAATGTGATGGATGTGTGCAATCGCACCGGTGTGAGCGACTACTCGGTTTCCACCAAAGATGGGCCGGCAGGCTGATCAATTGAGTAAAGACCCTAACCTATTTGACGAGATCTCAGATCCCGATGACGAGCGCATGTGGCCGCTCGACGTCGCGTTGATTTCGTTGACCGGTCTGATCCTTTACATCATCTTGGGTTATCTGTCGTTTGATGACCCACGTCCGATGTACAACGCGTGGACCTACGTGATTGCGGTGCCTTTGATTGGTGCTGTGTCCGCATTCACGCTGCACCAGATCGCGTCAAAATACGTTCAGAAGTCGTTTCAGCTCGGTTTCCTCTTCAGCATCTTCGTGCACTTGTTGTTGGTCGTATTGGCGGTGCAGTGGATGATCTTTCCACACTACTTCCCCGAGGCATTTGCCGGAGTGAAGCCGGACCGATCTCCGATCCGCAAAACGGTTCCTGAATACCTGTTTCAAAAGCCAGACGAATCCAACGCGGTGACTCCGGATTGGTCGCAACCCGTCGACGCAGAAACAACGTCGCAGGTCATCCCTCTCGAACAACGACAGATGCCGCCGGTGAAACGTTCAGCACCTCGACTGGAAGTTCCGCGTCCCAACGCAGAGCAACCGCGAGAACCAGAAAAGTTTTTGATGGAACGCGTGCAGCCAGAAATGGCAAAGCCACAACCATCCGACTCGCCTTCCCGGTTGGCTCGACGTCGCCAACCAACCGAGCCTGCTCCTCAATCGCAATCGGCACCGCAAGCACCCGAGATTGATACGTCGGTGGCACCATCGGCGGATCAATCGCCGACAGAGAAATCAACGTCCGCGGCGGCAAAACGACAGCGTAGCGGAGCGTCCATCGCCATGTCGGCCGATATGGCGCCGACACCCAGCCGCGATCCGGCGCCGGCGCCCGTGCCGACAATGCGTGCGATGGCGGAATCGTTGCCGACGGTTGGATCGGCAGGGATTGCCCGCGAACGAAGCCAACGCCAAAGACCGACCAGGCAATCCGCGGCGGGAGCCGCTCCAACTCCGCCGACCGTTTCGATCGCGAAGATCGAGGTCGACGCCGAGCGGATGCTTACACCAGAACTCGCACCTGTTCAGCGAACCAGCCAAGCGGTGGGCGCAAACGTGACACTGTCACCGGGTGAATCCGCCATGGCGGCACTTAACAATGCTCCGACGACGGGGCAGGGCGATCTACCACAAGCTGCGCGCTTGGCCACGATGGCGGGAATCCCGGACGCCACCAATCAAGCACTCAGCCGGCCTCGATCAGCCAAACGACGAAGCGTTGGACAACGAAGCGGTTCGACGGGACCGGGGCCCGATTCGGGGGCGATCGCAGCGATGCTGGCCGATGCATCGACTGACAACACTGATCCAGAAGCATCCGACGCAGCCGCGGATCGCGACCTCATCGACGACACTCGCTCACGCGACTCAGCCCGCGACTCAGAGTCTTCACTGAACGAATTGGCGATGACCGCGGATCCGGTCTTCGACCTGAACGCCCCGGAAGGTCCCGCCGGGCTATCCGTTGAACGAGCCGAAAAGGCCGGTATTGTCCCATCCGATGAACCGGTGGAAATCGCGGCTTTGGACCTCACCCGTGGCCCACGCCAACGACGTGATGTCGGGGGCCCGGTCACACCGGCGGGATTGTCAATCGCAGCCGTGGAGCAATTCAGCCGGCGAGTCCAACGCACCAACGGTGGCGCCGCACCAGCTCCCGCCGGGATGGTCGGCCCGGCCACGGAAGAAGCCATCGAGCTTGGCCTCGCCTATCTCGCTTCCTTGCAAAACGAAGACGGCAGCTGGTCCCTCCAAGGGCACGGCGAAGCGGTGATGCTGCAATCTGACACCGCCGCAACTGGCATGTGCTTGTTGGCGTATCAAGGTGCTGGCTACACACACCGCCAACATCAATACGCACCGGTTGTCGCCAAAGGACTGAAATTCCTGATCGATAACCAACGCACTAATGGTGATTTGTATCGCCGAGAGAACCCGTTGAGCGATCAAAACGTCGCGTTCTATTCGCACGGCATTGCATCGTTGGCGATGTGCGAAGCGTACGGCATGACACAAGACAGCGAACTGCGTGAACCGGCTCAGATGTGCCTCAACTACATCGAAGCAACACAGCATAAACAACGCGGTGGATGGCGATACACACCGCAAGTCAGCAGTGATACGAGCGTCACCGGTTGGATGATGATGGCACTCAAAAGCGGCGAGCTGTCTGGCCTGGATGTTGAACCGGACACCTATGCCGGAATCAATCGCTGGTTGGAACTGGCCAAAGCCAGCCCCACGGAACGCGACCGATACCGATACAACCCGTTCGCTCCCAACACTCCCGCACAAGCGCACGGACGACGCCCATCGCCCACAATGACTGCGGTCGGAATTTTGATGCGAATGTACTCGGGTTGGAGCCGGGAGAATGAAGACATGCAGTCAGCAGCCGACTACATCGCTAAGTTCCCGCCCAGCATCGGAACGAATCGGGCGCCACAACGAGACACCTATTACTGGTACTACGCCACTCAGGTCATGTTCCACATGGGCGGCGAGCACTGGGACAACTGGAATCAATACCTCAATCCAGTCCTGATCGACAGCCAGATCAAACGAGGACCGGAAGCGGGCAGTTGGGATCCTGAATTGCCCGTGCCGGATCGATGGAGTGCACATGGCGGACGCTTGTACGTCACCGCCATGAACCTACTGAATCTGGAAGTCTACTACCGGCATTTGCCGATCTACGAAGAAACCGGCGCTCAACCAGAGTTCTAACTTCAGCGTGATGCGGGTCGTCCGCCACGTCCGCGATTGTTCTTCGAACCGCCGGACTTGCCAGCTTCGCTGCCGGCTGACTTGCGTCCCACCGTGCTTCCGCGGCCACTGACGCTGCCTTCGGCTCGCCCGCGACGGCGACGACCACCGGGCTTGGATCCTCCACCCGTACCACCTTGAGCTCCCGAGCCAGAACGCGAGCGACCACCGCCGCTTTGTCCGCCGCCGCCAGAGCGACCTCCAGAACGCGAGCTTGCTTTGTCGCCGGATTCCGGATCTTGCAACGGCCGTGGTTGGCAACCGGGCAACCCCGTCGCGACGGGAATTTGCAGTTTGATCTCTCGCTCAATCGCGATGAAGAACTTGGTCTCATGACCACCACAGAACATCACCGTCTCGCCTTCGCGTCCCGCCCGCCCCGTCCGGCCAATCCGGTGAACATAGGCTTCGGGAGTGTTGGGCGTGTCGTAGTTGATCACGGTTTGGATGCCATCGATGTCGATCCCGCGAGCGGCCACATCGGTTGCCACCAAAACATCGAGTTCATCGTTTTTGAACTTGTTCAGCGTCCGAACACGGTTGGCTTGAGTCTTGTTGCCGTGAATCGCCGCGGCTTTCACACCGGCTTTAACCAATCGCCTAGCAACCGCATCGGCACCGTGCTTGGTGCGAGTGAAAACCAACGTTGAACCGGTGGCCTTCGTTTCGATGAAGTGATTGAGCAATCGCGGCTTGTCGGCTTGAGCGACAAAACAAATCGATTGTTCAATTCGTTCGACCGTGGGCTTCTGCGGTGCGATTTGAATGGTGACTGGATCGACCAAAATTTCGTCGGCCAGTTTACGAATGGGTCCCGGCATGGTCGCCGAGAACAGCAGATTCTGTCGATCGCGAGGCAGAAACTTCAGGATGCGTTTGACGTCGGGCAGAAACCCCATGTCGAGCATGTGATCAGCTTCGTCGAGAACCAGGATTTCAACGTCCTTCAAATCGATGAAACCTTGGTTGACCAAATCCAACAATCGACCGGGCGTGGCAACCAGCGTGTCGACGCCAGATTGCAATTCACGAACTTGCGGGTTTTGGTTGACACCTCCGAAAATGACCGTGCTGCGTAGCCGGGTCTTTTTGCCGTAGATTCGAAAATTTGCTTCGATTTGGGCGGACAACTCACGAGTTGGCGAAAGCACCAACGTGCGGATGGGTCGTCGCCCGGGACGTCCACCACGACGCTTGGATGGCTCACGGCGTTCCTGGTCGTCCTCCCACATGATCTGCAGGATCGGTAAAGCAAACGCGGCCGTTTTGCCAGTGCCGGTTTGAGCGGCACCGAGAACATCGTTGCCGTCGAGGATTTCGGGGATGGATTGAGCTTGGATGGGGGTCGGAGTTTCGTAGCCGGCTTGCTCGAGGCCTTGCAGCAAAGGGCCAGTCAGCCCCAGATCTTCAAATTTGTTCAAAACAGGGTCCAAGGTGGGAATCGAATCACGCGGAGCGTGAGCCGTGCAATCAGCGAGCCCGTTGAACCACTTCCTGGTCGCTCTAGAACTCGCCCCAGGACCAAGATGGTGTTCCCCTCGTTCACAACCATGTGAGCGATACAGGGACCCAATGAACCCGGATGCGTTGACCGCCAAGTCGCGAAAAAAATCGTCGCGGGCGGTTTGTTGCAAAAGACTAGCTATCCGCCCTCAAAAGTCCATTGCAAATCGGCTTTCACACGCTGGAATGCGAGTTTCTGCCCCCCAGCAATCCGATGACGGAGATTCTGTCACTTCCCCAATCGTCCAAGGACCGATCGAGCCCGTTTGGCGGCCGACGCGAGTGCGTCGGCACTGGTGTCGGCGAGTTCTTGAAGGACTTTGGCAGTGGACGCATCGATCTGAGGCAATCGCCCGAGCATTGTAGCGGTCCAGTAAAGCTGATCAGACGCCAGAGGACTCCAGCTTTCACCGTCCTCGCCTTCGTACAACACCGTCTCCAACAATCCGGCCATCTCTTCTTCCTCATCTGCGGTCGGCTCAACTGATCCCGACAAAACCTCCGCTGCCCAAGTCCGAACCTCTTCGTCGTCCGATTGCAAAGCGAGTAGACAATCGACAGTCTTTCCATGGACGTTTTCTTGACGAGCCAATGACTCCAGCTCGCTCAGGGACAATTCATTCTCGCTCATCAAGGTCGCTTCAGTTCAAGATTGGATTGGGTGAAGGGGATTCATTCAGACAAGCACTGAGAAACTCCATCGTGTGCATGACCCGCGGGGCCGGATGGGCTTCGGTCGCCATCGAATTCAGATGTGTCTGCAACTGCGTCAAACAACCGATGTTGCCGCTGACCACAATCGGGGCTCCCGTTGCCATCACGGCCTTGGCTTTCCGACGCCCAAGTTCATCCGCGGTTTCGGGTTGATCCAAGTTGTAAGTTCCGGCTGAGCCGCAACACAAGTGCGCCTCCGCCACATCCACCAGCTCCACGTCCGGCACCCGGCGAAGCAACTCACGCGGTTGCACTCGCACGCCTTGGGCGTTGGCCAAATGGCAGGCGTCGTGGTAGGCCACTCGCACAATGGCCTCGCCCTCGTGGACCAAGGCAGGTCGCTTCAGCCGAAGCCGATCGGCGTGTTCGCAGACCACCACCGACACGTCCTTGACCTTGCCGGCCAGATCACTGGCCTGTGACTCGATGTCGGTGCCACGCAAGATCATGCCGTACTCTTGCATGCCCGATCCGCAACCGGCCGCGTTGGTCACAACGGCATCGAATGACGATTGATCACCCGCAAACACTCGCACGTTGTTGCGAGCGAACTTGGCCGCCCGGTCACCATCTCCGACGTGCCAGGCAAGCGACCCACAGCAACTCTGTTGGGTCGGCACGACCACTTCCAAACCAATGTGCCGCAGCACATGAATTGTGGCTTCATTGATTTGAGGTGCCAGGACTTGTTGAGCACACCCGGCCAGCAACGCGACCCGGCCGACCTGGTCTCCCATCGGTGCGTAGCGCGGCTGCAGCTCTTTCGCGGCCGGCAAGGTTTCCGGCAACAACTCCAACATCGGCCGCAACACCGGTGGCACCAAGGCGGAGAGTTTCTTGCCGATCATTCCCATCCGCGCGGCGAATCGAAATCGTTTGGGATACGGCAGCGTTTGAGCGGTCAACCAACGTTGCAACCTTTGTGGCCAAGCCACGGTGGTACGTTCTCGAACAAGCGATCGATACGGACTGAGCAGATGTCGGTACGAAACACCCGATGGGCAAGCGGGCTCGCACGCCAAACAACCCAAGCACGCGTCCAAGTGTGGTGCCGCTTTGTCGGCCGGCATCGCCCCTTCCAACACTTCCTTCATCAAAATGATGCGACCGCGCGGCGAATCGGACTCTCGCTGCAACACGTCATAGGTCGGGCAGGCTGACAAACAAAAGCCACAACGAATGCAAGTGCTGACAGCTTCCGCCATCGCATCCGCATTAGGACCAGAACTTTCCAAGGGAATGTCATGCTGCATGGCGATCAAGCCTCCCGGCGTTTTGTGTGCGATCGCTCGCCGAACTGAAACGGTGCAAAGCGTCCACGCGGATCGATCGCCTTGGCCACTCGCATGACCACTTCGTCATGCCGCCACATCCCCATTTGTGTTCCGTGCGTCGAAGAATCACTTGCGTTGAGCACCAAACCGGCCAGTCCATGCTCGATCAACCATGAGTCCAAAACTTGTAGGTCGCCGGAACCTGAAACGAACAGGACATTGCCGGCCAAGCCGAAGTGCATCCTCCAACCACGCTCAGTCAACTCACCTGGAAACGTCTGAACGACGGTTTCAATTTGTCGCGGAGTCATCGGAATTCGAACCGCGACATCTCCTTCGACATGCAACAGTTTCGACCACGACTTTTCGGCATGCTCTTCGGACAGCCTTCGCGTATCCGCCTCGCCGACATTGCATTGAACGCGATCCATGATGGACTCTGCCACCGCCTGCGGTCCTGGCACTTTCAAAACGATGGACCAATCATCCGGATCAGTCATTCCTGGTTGGCACAACTCAATCGCATCCAATTCCACCGGCAGGCGGGTCAGCGTTTGCATGTGCATGGTTGCGGACGCAAGGTCGCCGCATCTGACGACCCAAGTTTGCGGCTCGACGGATTGAGGAAAGACCTTGAAGGTCAATCGAGTCAACACTCCCAATCGGCCAAGACTTCCGACCATCAGTTTCGGAAAATCAAACCCAGCCGCGTTCTTGACCACCGGCGCGCCGGTATGCACTTCGTTGCCCAAACCATCCAGGAAGGATGCGGCGAGAATGAAGTCGCGTAGTCCGCCGTATCTCCATCGACCAGGGCCGCTCCATCCCGAGGCAACGCAGCCACCAATGGTTGCACCCAATTTGGCTCGCGGTGGATCAAAGGGCAGAGCCTGACCATTTGCCGAAAGCGCAGCCATGATCTCTTCCAATGGCGTTCCTGAGGCGACCGAGATGGTGAACTCGGACGGGTCGTACTGGAGGATGCCCGAAAGCTTCCGCGTGGAATAACGCCGCACTGCGATGCTTGCTGATTCAGTTTTCTCAGTGTGGTTCACACGAGACAAACCTGGCTTGCTGCATCGCCCCACAGGGATCAGATGATCGCTGCCCGAGGAAGCGTTCCAATCGCGAATCAAATCGGCCCAGTGCCGTACTGATTCGGGAGCCTCGATGTTGTCCGTCGTTGCAGACGCAGGATTGGATTCCATGTCACTCACGGAAGATCACTCCCGCTTTTTCCAACGGATGCAATCCAGACGTGGCCAGGGCAGGGGACTCCGCATCGGGAAACATCTTGCCGCGATTGCAAATTTCATGCGGGTCCATTTCCGCTCGCACGCGGTGCATCAAATTGATCGTGGGTTCGTCAAACATCTCAGCAAAAACGCCACGTTTCTCAATCCCCACCCCGTGTTCGCCGGTGATGGAACCGCCCATCTCGATGCACAACCGAAGGATCGAATGAGCGAAGTCGTTGGCCTTGTCAAAGGCCCCTGGGATCTTTCCGTCGTACATGATCAATGGGTGCAAGTTGCCGTCGCCAGCATGAAAGACGTTCGCGACCGGCACGCCACACTCGCGACTCATCGCTTCGATCCGTTCGAGAGCTTCGCCCAAGCAACGCCGGGGAACGACACCGTCCTGCACGATGAAGTCTGGGCTGAGCCGTCCCGCCGCTGAGAACACGGATTTGCGGCCTTTCCAAATCGCCAATCGTTCGGCATCGTTGGCAGCAATCTCGACCGCCGAGGGATGGGTGCTGGCGATCACTTCGGCCAAGATTTCCTTTTCCATCGCAACGCGTTCGGCGGAACCTTCCAGTTCGACAATCAACACGCTGTTGGCATTCTTGGGATAGCCACAGGCCACGGCGGCTTCGGCGGCGCGAATCGACATCGCGTCCATGATCTCCATCGCTCCCGGCAACAAATTCGCGGCGATGATCGCACCAACCGCATTCCCGGCCGCGCGAATGTCGTCGTAACCCACCAAGACGGTATGAAAGACTTCTGGCAAAGGCAGCAATCGCAATGTGGCCTGCAACGCGATCCCCAACATGCCTTCGTTGCCACAAATGAAACCGGTGGAATCCGGCCCGGCATGCTCCAACGAAGATCCACCGATGCTGGTCACGGTCCCATCGCCCAGAACCACATCCATCGCCAACGTGTGCCCGGCGGTCATGCCGTATTTCAAGCAGTGAGCCCCACCGGAATTGAACGCGATGTTGCCACCAATCGTGCACACCGATTGGCTGGACGGATCCGGTGCGAAGTACAACCCGTGTGGGCGAGCAGCCTTAGAAACGGCGAGGTTCACCACCCCGCACTGGACCGTCGCGGTTCGCTCAACGGGATCAACGTGCAAGATTCGGTTCAGCCGATTCAGCGCGATCACAATCCCATCGCGATGTGGCATCGCGCCACCGGACAACCCCGTGCCGCTGCCTCGAGCGACCACCGGCACGTGATGTTCGTAACACCACCGTACCGCAGACACGACCTCGTCGGCGGTCTCGGGAAAGACCACCCCGCGAGGTCGAGCGGTGTACGCGAGCAACCCGTCTGATTCAAAAGCAGCCTGGGCTGCCGGATCGGTTCGAAACCGATCGGCAGGAAACAGCTCTGCCAAACCAGTCAGGTCGCTGGGATTCACTTCACGTCTTTCCAGCTGCGTGTTGCGGCACTGTCTAGCACAGCATCGCAGACACGTTGGGTTTCCAGTGCATCACGGAAAGTCGGTGCAGCGGGCTGGTCTGATTCCAGCGACTTCAAGAAGTCAGCGACTTGGTGCACGAAGGTGTGCTCATAGCCGATCTGCAATCCGGGAACCCACCAATTCGCCATGTAAGGCTGATCGCCATCGCTGACGTGGATGCTGCGCCATCCGCGGACGATGCTGTCGTCGTTGTGGTCGAAGAATTCGAGGCGATGCAGATCGTGCAAATCCCAACGAAGCGAACCGTTCTCGCCGTTGATTTCCAGCGTGTACAACGCCTTGTGACCGCGGGCGTATCGGGTCGACTCGAACAAGCCGAGCGAACCGTTGCCGAAGTGGCAATGGAACGCACAAGCGTCATCGATTTTGACGGGAGTCTTTTCACCGGTTTCGGAGTGCACACGTTCTTTGACAAACGTTTCCGTCACCGCCGAAACATCTTGAATGCTGCCGTTGAGCCACAGTGCGGTGTCGATGCAGTGAGCGAGCAAGTCACCAGTCACGCCGCTGCCGGCGGCTTCCGCATCCAAACGCCACGTTGCCGCACCGCCTTGAGGAACGTCCGCGTTGATCGTCCAGTCCTGCAGGAAGTTGGCGCGGTAGTGGAAGATCTTTCCGAGCCGACCTTCGTCGATCAATTGTTTCGCCAACGTCACCGCGGGGACGCGACGGTAGTTGTACCAAACCATGTTGCGAACTCCGGCCTTTTCAACCGCTTCGCACATTTCGATGCCTTCAGCGGTGTTCATCGCCAAAGGCTTTTCGCACAAAACCATCTTGCCAGCTTCTGCGGCGGCGATCGAGATTTCTTTGTGCAAGTTGTTAGGCGTGCAAACGTCGACGGCATCAATGTCATCGCGTTCGAGCAGCTTCCGCCAATCGGTTTCGACCGACTCGTAACCTTGTTGCTCAGCGAAGGCTTTGGCCTTTTCTTCGTTGCGAGCGCAAACCGCTTTCAAGACGGGATGGTATTCCAGGTCAAAGAAGCGAGGTGCCTGGCGATATCCGTTGGTGTGCGTTCGGCCCATGAAGCCGTAGCCGATCAGGCCAATGTTCAGAGGTTTCATTCGTCGATTTGGGGGAGAGTAGGAGAATGGAATGTTATTGGAGAGCAGGTGCTCGTCAGCCGGAACGTTTCAGTGCGTCGCAACCTGCAACGCTGGTTCGTTCGAAAGCGAAAGAATCACTCGTTCCAACCATGGGCATCTTGAACGCTTAGCATCGCTGCCAAGATATCGTTCCAGGTTTCAGGTTTGTGCATCACATCGTTGGGGAACATGCATCCGTCCCAGCAGATGTGTTTGCAGGTTTGCAACACATCGCCATGCTCATCACGCAGCCAGTAACCAGCGTCTTTGGCGATGTCCAACTTTCCGTTGGGATCATTGGGCAAGCAGTGGCGTCCGGTCTTGTCGTGGCTGCCCGTGCCGTGCACGGTTGCATCGTTCTGTGCAACGTGGAAGTCGATCGTCCAAGGCCGCAGGGCATGGGTCAACTCTTTCAACGCCGCCGCTTTTTTCGCTTCGTCGGACCAATCAAAGTCCTGAGGCAAAATCGCATCTTCGGGAGCGTTGTAGCCGAGCAAGTACAACAACGTGTGTGCCATGTCGGCTTGGAACCCGAATCGCTCGGGATGGCCAACGCGTTCCAGCAGATCAACCATTTTTCGCCAGGACTGCATGCCGCCCCAGCAGATCTCGCCTTCGGCGGCGAGGCGTTCGTCGTACTCTTCAGCGATGTCCGACGCGGCTTTGAACGTGTCGGCGATCTTGCTTTGGTTGGCTTCGGGATCTTTGACCCAATCGGCCACTCCCATCGCACTGTCCAAACGAATGCATCCGTAGGGACGCACGCCGAGTTCACGCAGCTTCTTGCCGATCTCGCAGCCCTTGCGGACTTGTTTCAAGAACGCATCGACTTCTTCGGGACTGCCGCCCGCACTGCCGCCACCGGTGGGTTCCCAGACGGGAGCGACAACGGTTCCGATATTCAGCGATCGGCTGCGAACCTTTTCGGCCAAAGCTTCCAGTTCCTCGTCATCGGCGTCGATGGAAACGTGAGGCGAAAACAAAAACAAATCGACGCCATCAAATTTCCGCCCATCCACTTCCGCCGCAGCGGTCAGGTCAAGCATTTCATCCAAAGGAATGATGGGGTTGGCATCGTCGTCGCCCTTGCCGACCACTCCGGGCCAAGCAGCGTTGTGCAATTTTGGAAACGAGTTCGGGTGCTGGCTCATCGTCGGGAAGTGCCTTTGAACAGAGTGGGGTCGCGGTCAGGTTGAATCGCAAGTTTAGACGGGAAGTATCGGCCAGATCACCGAAGTGCCTGAAGCGGCATTTGAGTGAATGGGGCGTCGGATTTTTTCGTTCCCGCGTCACTAGCGTGGACATTGCGACCGCTCGTTGCAAGAACCCCTCGGCGATCCCGTGATGTTAACGACGTGGTACGCCATCCAATCTGAGAAGATTCGTCATGAAGCGGATGGCATTGAAAGCGGTTTCAACGTATTTGGGCGTCGCCGCTCAGACGGAAAGCATTGGCCTGACGCCTCTCAGCAACGATCAACGTCCGAGATAAGCGTCCAATTGGTCGGCTTTTCGCATCAAGTACGGCACGTGCTCGTCGGTGGCCTGCACGAGACGCTGCAACTGCCGCAGTTGATCCTGGAATTCTTGATTGAATTTTCTTTGCTGATCATCCCGCCAGCTCTGTTCCAGTTGGTTCATCTGCGCCGACAACCCTGTTCCGCGCTGCCGCAGTTCTTCCGCAAACCGAGCCAACTGCGATGCAAATTGGCGAATTTGATCCGGATCACCGATAGCTTGATTCATGAAATCGCCTGAAGAGATTGTTGATAGAACTGCAAACTCGCACTGAGCCCATGACGGTCGGCCAAGTCGATCAGCAACTTCAAGGCAGCCGAGCGAGTTTTTGCGGGACCAATGACCGCGCGGCGAATCGACGCTTGACGCAGCGACTTCATCGCCGCCATGTCTTGGCTGAGCAACAATTGGCAGCGACCGGTGAGCAGGTAAGCTCCCGGCGAATGGGTTTCTGAATCCAGCAGAGGTTCCAACTCATCGATCGCTTCGTCGTATCGTTCCAGGTCATAGAGAGCTTCTCCCAAAACCATCCGCAGATAGGTCAGCGATGGATCTCGGGCCAACCGGGCACGGCAAACTTTCAGCCGGCAATTCCCCCAATCCGCGGTCGCACGTTCAAGTTCGTGATCCGCGGATGAATTGCCCAATCGAGTCGCCAAGTCACGGACTTCGACCAATTGCTGCACCGATCGAGCCAACTGGGCTTCTTCAAGTTCCCAAAGCAATGAGGAGTCATCCGGAAACGTTTCATGGGCCTGACTCAGAATTTTGGCTGCCTGCAACGGCCGATTTTCTTCGCGATATATCGAGGCCAGTTCCAGATACCCATCACGATCCGTCGGGCACGTCTTCAGATGATGTTCCAGTTGCTGACGCCGCGTCGGCCCAGCGGTCGCCTCGCTTCCTTCGTTGGTGGGAACAGCGGTCATAAGAAACGCTCTCGAGATGAGAATCATGTAGCAGGGCATTGGCCAGCGAACCGGAACTGAACCGAGACTGACGTTGCCAGAAGAGACCACTTAGTATGGATGACGCGAGCCCGGATTGCAAAATTGCTGCCCCCCAGTTTGGTTTACCGGTCCGTTCTCGTTGGGAATGGGCTATCATGACAAACCCGTTCGATGGTTCTCTCGACCTCGATCGTACCCGCCGCGGTCCTCCCGCACCCTATGCCCCGATTCGCGTTCCCTCCTAACAACAACGCGGCCATGCATTCCATGCGACTCATACTGATCCTTTTTGTTAGCTGTTGCTGCGCCACCGCTCAAGGATCGGACGCCCTTCAAACCGCTTTTCAAGATACGGTTCAGCCGTTCCTGCAACAGAATTGTTTGCAGTGCCATGACGACGAAACCGCCGAAGGGGATCTCGATCTCAGTGCTGACCGAAACATCGACGATGTCGTAAAACGGTTTCGTCACTGGGCGGTTGTCTTGGACCGTTTGGAAGTCGGTGATATGCCACCGGAAGATTCCGACGTCCAGCCTTCCGCGGAACAACGCGACGCTGTGATCGCTTGGATCGAGTCCCTCAAAGCGGCGGAAGCAAAACGGACCAGCGGTGATCCCGGGTTGGTTCTCGCCCGTCGGCTCAGCAGTGCCGAATACGACCGCACGATTCGTGATCTGACCGGCGTCGACATTCGCCCCGCAGCGGACTTTCCCATCGACCCAGCCAACGAAGCCGGCTTCGACAATTCCGGTGAATCGTTGACGATGTCTCCCGCATTGCTCAAGAAGTACCTTCAGGCAGCTCGCCGTGTTGGCGAGCACATGGCGATCACACCCTCCGGGCTGGCGTTCTCACCTCACCCGGTGATCACGCCCACCGATCGCGACAAATTTTGCGTCAACCGCATCATCGATTTTTATCGGCAACAAAACACTGAGATCTCGGACCATCTGTTCGTTGTCTGGAAGAATCAGCAGTCCTCATCCGCTACTCCGCTCGACCAACGATGTCGACAACATGGAGTCAGCGCAAAGTACTGCCGCGTTCTGAACGAGTTGCTCGAGAACAAACGCGACGATGATGATCAACCGACCATCGGTCCCATTGCCGCGTTGAAACAAATGTGGAACGACGTCACTCAAAAGGACCTCACGGATACCGAAGCTCGAGAACACTGCGACACCATTGCAAATTTCATCGAGTCGCTGCGAGAATCATTAATTCCTGATGTCCCCAATCTGACCGCACCGGACATGAACCCGGGCTCCCAATCGCTGGTGCTTTGGAAGAACCGGCAATTTGTCGCGAATCGTCGGCGATTCGCGAAAGATCAATTGCCTCCACTGTCGGATCTGATGAAGAGTTTCGATCCCAGTCGATTCGAGATCCCAGCACAAGACGCCGTCGTCACGGCCATGACCGTGCCCGAATCAGAGACCGACCTGGAGGCTTTCTCGCATGAACTGGATCGTTTTTGCAGCGTCTTTCCGGACCAGTTCCTGGTCTCAGAACGTGCTCGCGTGTACCTGGACCAAAAGAAGGAGAAGAATCTCAAGGGCCGCTTCTTGAGTGCCGGTTTCCATAGCCAAATGGGATACTTCCGCGACGACGCTCCCCTTTGCGACTTGATGTTGACTGACGACAAACGCGAGACGCTGGATCGCCTTTGGCTGGAACTCGATTTCGTGACTTCCGCTCCCATGCGTCAATACGCTGGCTTCATTTGGTTCGACCGAACCGACTCGAAGTTCATGCGTGATCGCGTGTTCGATCGATACCGCGCGGAGGACAAGGACTGCATTGCGGAAGAGAAGGTCCGTGGTTTGTGCGATGCCTACACGGCAAAAGCCGAACGCGTGGGAGCGAGCCCGAAAGCCCTCGCGGCGATCCGGCGCTATTTCGACGACATGTCAAAAACCTTTCGCTCACTCGAAAAAATCCGCAAACAATCCGAACCCGTTCAACTCGAAGCGATGCTGCAGTTTGCCGAGCGAGCCTACCGCCGTCCGCTCAAACAAACTGACAAAGATTCCCTGCTCGCGTTCTATCAATACTTGCGAACCGAAGGCGAACTCGATCACGAAGAATCCATTCGCGACTGCGTCGTGCGGATCTTGATGTCACCTCATTTTTGCTACCGCGTCGACCCTACCAATCAACTGGCCGACTCCGACGCGAATGCCTCGAAGTTGCCGTCCGGTGTCGAACCACTGGACTCGCATTCGTTGGCCAACCGTTTGAGCTACTTCGTTTGGTCGAGCATGCCGGATGAACAACTGATGGAACTCGCGGCACAGGATCGACTGCAAGAACCTAAAGTCCTCGCCGAGCAGACGCATCGGATGCTGAGTGACATTCGCAGCCAAGGCTTCGTCCGCGAATTCATGGGCAACTGGTTGAACTTTCGACGCTTTGATCAACACAAAGGAGTCGACCGAGAAAAGTTCCCGACGTTCACGGATGACCTTCGGCAGTCGATGCTGGAAGAACCACTCAGATTCTTTGCCGATTTCATTCAACGTGACGGTTCCGTGCTCGATCTGCTGTACGCGAATCACACTTTCGTCAATCGAGAACTGGCATCGCACTATGGCATCGACGAGCAAAGTTTTAACTCGCTGATGGAAGCGTCGGACTCCGATGACGATTGGGTCCAACTACCCAATGCCAACCAGTACGGACGAGGCGGTTTGTTGCCGATGGGTGTCTTCTTGACTCGCAATTCGCCGGGACTGAGAACCAGCCCCGTGCAGCGAGGCAATTGGGTTGTCCAGCGAGTCCTCGGCGAGCACGTTCCGGCACCTCCCGCCGAAGTTCCGGAATTGCCTGAAGACGAATCCAAACTAGGTGACCTGACCATTCGCGAAGCTCTCGCTCGCCACCGGGAGCACCCCAGTTGTGCGGGATGCCACGAGAGAATCGACTCGATGGGATTGGTTTTCGAAGGCTACGGTCCCGTCGGTGAAATGCGAGACGCGGACCTGGGTGGACGCTTGATCGACGCCAGCGTGGTGTTCCCCGATGGCGGCCAGGGCGACGGCATCGAGGGCCTGAAAGATTACATTCGCCGCGACCGTGAGAAGGACTTCGTCGAACATCTGTGTCGCAAGCTTTTAGCCTTCGCACTAGGACGTTCCTTGCAGCTATCAGATGAATCCTTGATCGCTGAGATGCAGTCCAACTTAGAAGCCAATGAATACCGTTTTCAATCCATGATCGAAACGATCGTGACCAGCCCCGCGTTTCGCAACAAACGCGTTCAACTCGCCTCCGTCGACAACGCTCCTCATTCAGAAACGGAACCTTCTCCATGAATCCTGCTGTCAATCGACGAACATTGCTGCGCGGCGCCGGTGTAGCCATGGCTTTACCTTGGTTGGAATCGATCCCAGTTTGGGGCCGCGAAACGATGGTCGGGCATGATGCCGCCGAAACCCCACAACGCTTTGCCGCGTTGTTCATGGGTTGCGGGATCAATGCCGATCACTGGTGGGCCAAAGGATCTGGCAAAGACATGGAACTGGGTAAAAGCTTGGCTCCCATGGAACCGCTCAAGCACAAACTGAACTTCATCACCGGGCTGTTCAACGAGAACGCCACCGGAGTCGGCATCCACCCGGGGCAGACAGGCAACATTCTTTCAGGTGCGTCGCTTAAGAAGGGTTCGGAACTTCGCGGCGGCATCAGCATGGACCAAGTTCTCGCGAATCATTTCCAAAACCAAACGGCGGTTCCGAGTTTGGTTCTCGGATGTGAGCAACCGGTCACGGGATACCACGAGACCAATTTCTCGATGGCGTACAGCTCACATATCTCGTGGCAAAACGCGACTTCGCCAGTGCCAATGGAGGTCTACCCATCGCTCGCTTTCGACGCGCTGTTTGACAACCAAGGCAGCCGCCGCAACGAGAGTATTCTGGACCGAGTAGGTGAGGACGCGGCGTCCCTGCGACGACAAGTCAGCGTGTCCGACCGAGCCAAGTTAGAAGAATTTCTTAGTAGCGTCCGTGAGGTCGAGAAACGAGCGGCGTCAATGCGGGCTGCACATGCGAAAGCGAGCGACCGAGCGAAAGACCAAGGCAAACCGATTCATGCAATGAAACGTCCCGACGACGGATTGCCGGAAGACATCCGAGAGCACATGCGATTGATGTGTGACATCGTTGCCTTGGGATTCCAAACCGACAAAGCTCGTGTGGCGACACTGTTGCTCAACCGCGATTTGTCAGGATTGTTCTATCCGTTCCTGGACGTCCAATCGACGCACCACTCCGCTTCGCACAGCGATCGTTCGGATGCCTACGAACGAATCTCGCGATACTACTGCAGCCAGTACGCGTATTTGGCCGGCAAGCTTGACGCGATGGCGGAAGGCGACGGCACGGTCTTGGATCATTCATGTTTGCTGTTCCTGTCCAGCATGTGGTCAGGCAACGCTCATGATTCGAGCAAGCTGCCCGTGCTACTGACCGGTGGTTTGTCGGGAAGCCTAGAATCCGGACGCGTTTTGGATTACCTCGAAGAGTCCGACGAGGACCGAAAACTGTGCAGCATGTACCTGTCGATCATGGATCGCATGGGAGTCGAACTCGACGAATTCGGTGACGCCGAAAAACGGCTCGCCGGACTGTGATCGGTCTCGAAGCCTCCGCCCCAATCCGCGTACGATGGGCTTCCAAGCCCGTCGAAATGAAACCTCGAAGGGTCAGCACGCCCCACACCAGCTACATGCGGCACGATGAGTGCCGCCGCCTGTCTTCTTCGGTTAGCGCCCCAGCCACCCAGATTTTACAATTTGCAATTTACAATTTCACTTTTTCAATCAATCCGTCCTCTCACCTGTGGCCGCTCCGCGGCTTGCCGAGTCGAAGGGGGTGACGCTCGAGACCTCGGGTTGAAAACCCGAGGCTGACAACTGCCACCGCTCCGCGGTTGTTCAATCACCCGAACACACCCAGTCGCGGAGCGACGACAGGTGACGATCGACGGGCTTGGAAGCCCATCGTACAGCGTTATCGGGGTTCACTCGATGAAAGGTTTGAACTCAGATCACTTGCCGCTGTACCAAACGCCGCGACGCCATTGATGCAATTGCAAACGACGAAGGAATTCCTCAGGCAATGCCGGCAAGGCTTCCGTCGCCACGTTCAATGCGACCTGTTCGACATTTCGCATGCCGACGATCACGGTTTGAACCGCGGTGGGCGACATGGCAAACTGAATTGCGGTAGCGGCCAGTGAATAATGCTCGTCCAATCCGAACTCTTTCAAATCATCACCAATGGCATCGACTCGTTTTGTTGTCCGTTGCATGCGATCGCCCGCGAAGTAACCGGATCGAAAGTCGTCTTCCGGAAACTGGTGGTCGGCTGAGTACTTGCCGGTCAGAGCACCTTCGTCCAATGAAACGCGAACAATGACACCAGTGCCCGTTTCTTCCGCAACCGGCAACAACTGGGCCGCGGGCTCTTGTTCAAAGATATTGAACACGACCTGAACCACGTCGACCAATCCATCTCGCATCAACTGAATCACGCAGTTCTGATCTTGCTCGGGGGTGCACAAACCAATGCGATTGATTTTGCCTTCCTGACGAAGCTTTTGCAGCACGAGCAATGGCTGCGGATCGTCGTTCCAAGCCGATGTCCATGAGTGCAGCTGCAACAGATCGAGGCATTCGACACCGAGGTTTCGCAAACGCTCTTCGACGTTAGCACGGATGTAGGCCGCACCGTAACGGTCCTGCCAACGGCAATATGGGCTGGGTGGCCAAGGGCCTTCCGAAGGTGGCGTTTTGGTCGCCACGTGAATCTTTTCGCGGATCGAGGCGGGCAGCTGTTTCAGAAACTGACCGATGACTTGTTCACTGCGACCGTCCCCATAACCCGGCGCCGTATCAATGAATGTGATCCCATGTTCGATGGCATGCTGCAGTGCAGCGAGAGAAGCCTCGTCGTCTTGAGCGCCCCATTGTCCACCAAGAGCCCACCCCCCGAATCCGAGTCTCGAAACGGGAAAACCATCATGACCAAGGGAGACTTGTTTCATAGCAAACGTTTCACGTGGTGAGATTCGCGGGTGGAAATGGAACGGGTCTGGAAAGCGATGACGATTATCGGGTCGGTCCGTCTGCCTCAAAAGGAACTTGCCGGCTTTCGAGATGAACCGGACCGATCGTCTCAACTGGAATCACGGTTGCGTCCGAAATCCTTTCTCAGCGGCGAACCGAGGGTCTCGGTCGGCCCGGTAAGCAGAATCCTTGGCAGGTGCAGTGGTGCGAAATTTGTCTAACATCCCGCGTTTGTCGATCGTCGTCCCTCATGGTGGTGATGGCGCGGCTTTCGAATCCTCGCTCGCAAGCGTATTGCAGCATCGCCCAGATGGGTGCGAGGTGATTGTGCCTCATGACGGGACCTATGACGACCCGTTTGATTTGGGCGACGAAGTTCGTTTTGTCGACAGTGGTTCGACCAGCGTCCTGCGCCAGATTTCCGAAGCCGCTGAATTGGCGATGGGCCGATTTGTTCACGTCGTCGCGGATGGCCACGTTGCGACGGAAAACTGGACCGACGCAGCTCTCGCACAATTCGAAGGCCACGAAACCGGTGTGGTCGTGCCCGTGGTCCGTGACTCGGAAACGCAACGCATCGAGCACGCTGGATGGCGAACCACCGCCTCATCCGCCTGCGGCCCAATCGGATTTGGCGAAAAACAAGTCGCTCGCAAAGCCGCTGCTCGCGTCGAAGGTGCCTTCCTGGCTGCATCGTTCTGGCGTCGTGATTTGCTTCGCAGCTTGTCGATCAGCTATCGCGGCACCGATACGATCGAAGCATCGCTCACTTATGGTCACTTGACCACGCAAGCCGGCTGGCGATGCGTCGTTGCCGAAGACAGCGTGATGAGTGTCGACTTCGAAACCGAAGTGCTCGACTACGACCTTCGCATCCACCAAAACCACCGCCGACTGCAAGCCCTCTCGGATCACCTCCGGAGTGGTGGATCAGCTGGATGGGGTCGCGGAGTGCAGCGTTTGCTCACAACCACACTGGCAGGCGGTATGCGTCCATCCAGTTTGGTCTCGGGCCTTCGACGCATGACCGCTCCGCTGGCCGGAAACGCAATTTCACGTTCCGTGCAAACGGCTGGCGTCCTGTCGGTGGACGACAATCCTGAAACGCTGCCGATGACCTCAGTGCATCGCGAACCGCTTCGGCGTGCGGCTTAACCAGACGATTTGCGCACCAGTTCAGCCGACACCCCGTACGATGGTCTTCCAAGACCATCGCTCAGTGCTCGGAAGCCCAGCCGACGACTCACTCGGGAACAATACGCAACACCAAGTTGTTGCGGTGGATGACGTTCTCGTAAGGGCGATGCCCGAGGATCCATTCGATTTGCTCGCTGGGTTTACCAGCGATTCGGGCCACTTCGTGGCTGCGATAGTTCGATAGTCCACGCCCGAACTCTTCGCCGTTGGGACCGACCAAGCGGACCACGTTCCCGTGGGCAAACGTCCCTTCCACACGCTGGATTCCAATCGCCAACAGGCTTCGGCCGTGCTTTTGGATGGCATCGACTGCGCCTTGGTCGAGGAACAACGTCCCGGCGACATTGGCGGAACTGCCAATCCAACGTCGACGTCCTTTGAGCGAACGCTTCGGAGGCACAAACAGTGTTCCGACGGCGTCACCCGCGAAAATTCGGTCGAGAACAAATTCCTCGGTACCTGATCCAATGATGGTGGGATGCCCGTGCGAGTTGGCCAGCTTGGAAGCTCGAAGCTTTCCGCCCATGCCACCTTTACTGACGGTCGAAACTTGATCGTCAACCAACGCCATCACACCATCGTCCACATCGTGAACCATGTGGATCGGCTGGCTGTCTTTTTCGTCGGGGTGACCGTCGTACAGTGCGGAAACATCCGTCAGCAAAATCAGCATCACGTCGTTGAATAGCCCCGCGACTTGCGCGGCCAAACGATCGTTGTCGCCGAAGGTCGTCTTCAGTTCCGAAACGGCGACCGAGTCGTTTTCGTTGACGACCGCGATCGCTCCCAACTCATCGATTCCGTTGAGCGCGTTTCGCACGTGTAAGTAACCGCTGCGACGACGAAGGTCATTTCGGGTCAGCAAAACCTGAGCGGCATGTCGACCTCGCTTCTGCAACGACTTTTCGTACGCGCCGATCAAATCGGCTTGTCCGATCGCGGCAATCGCCTGCAAAGATTTCAGGTCGGTGGGACGCTGCGGCAAACCCAGTTTGGCAACGCCGGCACCAACGGCACCGCTACTGACCATGATGGTTTGACGTCCGGTGTCGGCGATGCGGCAAAGCTGTTCCGCCAGTCGATCCACACGTTCGAGATCGAGTTTGCCGTCCGATGTCGTGAGAACTCGCGTGCCGACCTTGACCACCACGCATTTGGTTTCGTCGATGATCTGACGCCGAATGGCGAGATCGTTTGCTTCTGAAGATTCGTTCAATTTGTTGATTGCAATTCAGCCAGTTGGTGCATGTCGTCTTTCAAACTGCCGTACAGAGATCGGTAGACAGGAAAGAGCTTGTTGTAAGTGAGTTTCGCGGAACGATCCGCTTTGGTTTCGGCAGCCACTTCGATGGTCGCTTGGCACGCCTGTGCGATGTGCTTGTAAGCACCATCGCCGACTGCGGCGAGCAAGGCGACACCGAAGGCTGGTCCCTGCTCGACCTTCAAGGTCGTGATCTTTTTGCCGAACACATCGGCTTGCATCTGACGCCAAAAAACGTTCTTGCTGCCGCCACCGCTGGCGCGGATTTGGCGAACAGGAACACCGAGCGACTCGATGATTTCGAGGCTGTCACGCAGTGCAAATGTGATGCCTTCCATCACCGCTCGAGTCATTGCCGCTCGATCATGGGTGAGATTCATACCAACGAACGCACCGCGAGCGTTTGGATCCGCGTGTGGTGTTCGTTCACCGTTCAAGTAGGGCAAAAACAGCATCCCGCCACTGCCGGCGATTGCCTTTTCGGCTTCCGCCGTGGCGGCTTCGAACCGCTTCGCTGCGGGAACGCCCGCCAAACCTTGCACGACTTGATCTACCCACCATTGCAGCGAACCACCGCTGGTCAAGTTCACACCCATCATGTGCCACTTTCCGCGGACGGCGTGACAGAACGTGTGGAGTCGCCCGGAGGCATCAACGTTGGGTTCGTCACTGTGAACGAACATCACACCGCTGGTTCCGATCGACGTGCTCAGCAAACCTGATTTTACGATGCCGTTGCCGATCGCGCCAGCGGCACAATCGCCCGCACCCCCGACAACCTTGCACTGCGTCGTCAGCCCGAGAACCTTCGCGGCTTCCTTGGTCAGCGTGCCGGTGACGTCTTCGGACTCGACCACACGAGGCAAGAGGTCAGTCGACAAATCGAGCTTGCCGAGCAACTCCTTCGACCAATCGCGTTTCTTCACGTCCAAAAACAACGTGCCGCTGGCATCGCTGACTTCAGTGACATAATCGCCTGTCAGTCGCCGGCGGATGTCGTCCTTAGGCAACAACACTTTCGCGAGTTTGTCGAAGTTACGCTTCTCGTTGTCTCGCAACCAAAGCACTTTTGGTGCCTGGAATCCGGTCAGGGCCGGGTTGGCGACCATGCCGATCAGCTTTTCACGCGACCCAGCGGCGGACGTGATTTGATCACACTGATCTGCCGTGCGTTGATCATTCCACAACAATGCCGGACGAATCACATTGTCATCGCGGTCCAGGAAAACCGACCCGTGCATTTGTCCCGACAAGCCAATCGCTTTCACGTCGGCCTTGTCGACCCCCGACTTTTTCATCATCGCTTTAACGGTCTTTTTCGTCGCTGCCCACCAGTGCTCAGGGTCCTGTTGGGTCCAACCCGGTTTGGGTTGTTCCATGGGATATTCAGCATTCGCCTCGGCAACCACATGGCCGGTTTCGTCGATCAGCAGGGTCTTCGTGCCGCTGGTGCCAATGTCGATGCCGAGATAATGAGCCATATTGCGCTGCTTCAGTACAGTGAGATCAAAGACGAGGGGGATGAGAGCCGCTCCGATAAAGCGAACTGGCAGGCAGTATAACGCGTACTTGCGTTTTCAACCACGCAACCAACATTCAGAACGACGTCCCACGAGCCCCCACGATGTCTGCGAAAACTCGCCTCGCGAAGATTGAATCTGCCGATCGGGATGCGTCCCCAACCACCTCGTTCGCCGCGGGCGGTCCGAACCGGGGTGGCGACAATTTGCCTTCCAACCAAGCTCACGAGCCTGAATGCGCCCAGCCTTCTGTGTGGCGACGACGGCAGTGGTTGGCTTGGACGTCGGCCGCCGGAGTCGCCGTGTTGGCCGGTTGCCGCGAAACTTCCGTGAGCGACAAATCCGAATCGACTCCCGCCGTTCGCACCGACGTTCCGCTGCGTGTGGTTTGGACAGGAACCGATGCCGACGCCGACACACTGCGCCGAACGTGGCAATCGATCAGTGAGCAACCGCTGAAGATCACCGTCATCCCACCGCCAAGCGATTCGAATACCGGCGAATCGTCAGAACCATCGGGCGACAAACCGTCGATCTGGGCCGCCGCGGCGAAGGCGGATGTGATCGCCTATCCACTCAGCCAGCTCGGCGAAATGGTGTCGCGTGACCTCGTCATGCCACCGCTGAAAGCCGACACCGGCTCAAACGACGACACCGATTTCAGCGCAAACAAAGTGGATCCGCCCGCGGTCCGCGTGGCGACGACATACGGGCGAGAATTACAAGCCAAGTGCTTGGGTGGATCATTGCCCGCGATGCTGGTCGGCGAAAAAGCAACGAGCAAGGTATCGTCTTCATCGACCATCACTTGGCAAGCATTCGAGCAACTCGCCTCGGAATTCCCCGGTCAGGTCGCAGAGCCCACTGCGGAAGGCTGGGCCGGTGTTTCTTACTTGTGGCGGTTGGCGTCGGTCCTAACTGCCACTTGGTTGTTCGATCGCAACACGCTGGAACCGTTGCTGACGCAACCGGAATACGTCGATGTGCTGCGTCAAATGGTAGCCACCGCCGAACATGGCCCTGAGTCACCGATGACTCCCGGTGAAGTCTTCCGCAATGTCGGCTCCGGCAAACTGGTCGCTGGCATCGGGTTTCCACAAAACAAAACCGAACGGACCGACGCGGACGACGAAGCCGCTGCGACCAGCAATGTTCAAGTCGCCGCGTTCCCGATCGTCGAGTCCGACGTGGTCGATGCCGACGGGGTGAAGCTGGAACGAACCGGACGCGTCGTGTTTGCACCGCAAACCATCGTTGGATCTCTCGCCGCATCCTGCCGACAAACCGCGGCGGCCAATCAATTTTTGAAATGGCTGGCGGGAGGCGAAGGCAGCGAACCGTTGTACCGCTCGATTCCTGGATTACAGCATCCGACGTCCAGCTCATCCATCGATGACGCAGCCGGTGGGAACTATCAGCCATGGCTTCGATCGGCTTGGCAAAACCCAAACGTGATGCCGCCACTCAACCTGGTCGGCGGCGATCGATACCTCGCGACCTTGGACACCGAAGTACGCAAATGCTTGACAGGCGGCCAAACTCCTGAGGACGCTTGCGCCGCGATTTCCAAATCCTGGTCCGAACTGCACAAAGAGTACGGCGTGACCAAACAAAAGCGTTCATGGCAGCGGGCCCTCGGACTTCTTTGACAACCGATTGGCATGTTATGGCGAACGCACTGGTTTGGTTTCGAAACGACCTTCGAACCATTGACCACGAACCTTTCCTCCGCGCCTCGACTGCCGACCGTTGCTTTGCTGTTCACTGCATCGACCCGCGGCAGTTTGAAACAACCGAACTGGGATTCCAACGCACCGGACCATTCCGTGCCCGATTTCTGATCGAAAACCTTACGGACCTTCGTTCGCGGTTGCGTTCGCTCGGCGGGGAATTGATCGTGCGAGTCGGCCGTCCCGAAACGGTCTTGCAGCATCTTCTGCCTTCACTGGCAATCGACGCGGTTCATTTTCATCATGAACCCAGAACCGAAGAAGCCGACACGGCCGAGTCCGTCCAGCAACTTTGCGACCAGCATGGCATCGCGACTCACGTTGCCTATGGCGACACCCTGATCCATCCCGATGAATTGCCATTTGAGATTGCGGACACCCCCGAGCTTTTCACCGACTTTCGCAAGGAAATTGAAAAACAGTGTGAGGCTCGATCACCGCTCGAAGAACCAATTCGAATCCACGGTACGTTGCCGGAGGAAGTGAACGCCGGGGACATTCCAACGCTGGAATCACTTGGGCTATCGACACCGCCACTGGATGATCGTTGTCTGAATCAATTCACCGGTGGTCAAAACGCGGCGCAGCAACGGATGGAGGAATACATCTGGAATGAAGACCGCTTGCGAGTCTACAAAGAAACTCGCAATGGGATGCTGCATCCAAACGACTCCTCGAAGTTCTCACCTTGGCTCGCTCAAGGTTGCCTTTCACCGCGAATGATTGCAGATCACGTTCGTCGGTACGAAGAAGAACGCGTCAAAAACAAATCCACCTATTGGATGATCTTCGAGCTTCTTTGGCGTGATTACTTTCGTTGGATCTCTCGCAAACACGGCGCAACACTTTTTCGCGCCGGCGGTCTACGCGGGGTGAATGTCGATTGGAAATCTGATCGAGAATTGTTTCGCCGTTGGCAAGACGGAACGACCGGCTACCCGCTGGTCGACGCGAACATGCGAGAGCTGAGAACGACCGGATACATGTCCAATCGTGGCCGGCAAAACGTCGCCAGTTTTCTGACGAAGAACCTTGGGATTGATTGGCGGTGGGGTGCTCGTTGGTTTGAATCTCAACTGGTCGACTACGACGTCGCCAGCAACTACGGCAATTGGAACTATGCCGCGGGTGTTGGCAATGACGCACGCGGATTTCGATTCTTCAACATCACCAAGCAGTCCCGAGACTATGACAGCCAAGGCGAATACGCCAAACATTGGCTGCCCGAACTTCGCGACCTCGACGTGACCGAGATTCACGAACCGTGGAAGATGTCACCGGAGCGCCAACAGGAAGTCGGAGCCACGCTCGGAAAGGAGTACCCGCATCCGATCGTCGACCTGTTTGACTCCGCGAAGGAAAACGAAACCATCTACATGCGAGCCAAAGCCGCCAGCCACTGACTGACTAACGACTCAATACTCAAAACGCTTGAGATTTGGAAACATTGCTTCGAGTTCTTTAGCAGGCTCCTCTTCCAAACCGAGATTGGTAACGAACAACGTTTCCAATTCTTGCAGTGGTTTCAGTTGAGGCAGAGCGTCGGGTGAAACGCTTGTCTTGCCCAAGTGCAGCAACTTTAAATGAGGCAGCGAGACAATCACCGGGATCGCTTCTTCAGTGATGGCGGGGCAGTTGTCGACGTTCAAAACAGTGAGCGATGTCTTCCCTTCGAATGCTTTAAGCGACTCATTGTCGATCTTGGTGAGCCAAAGATTGATTTTCTCCAACCCCTCGATGTTCGCGATTGCGGGCATGCCTTCGGGACCAAAATCAGTTTCTGCCAACTCCAGACTTTCGAGCGGCAACTTTGATATTGGCTCAAATGCCTCGCCCGTGATCTTGGTGCCACGCAGATTGAGTTTCGTCAATTTGGGCAACGTCGAAATGGATGTGAGCGTTTTGTCCGTCACCGGTGATTTCATCAACGAGACATCTTGTAACTCGTTCAACTCAGCAAGCACACTTGCACCATCGTCGGTGACCGAAGTGTCCTGGAACGTGACCGCGACCAAGGCTGGCAAACCGGAAATCGATTTCGCTTTCGCGTCATCGAACGCCTTGCCATAAACTCGCAAACGTTTCAGATTAGGCAAGGCGGCTAATCGCAAAACCGTTCCGTCGGACCATGCCGCAGCGGGCATAAACAACTCGCTGACCGTGCTGGTATTGGAAAGCAGCTTCACCGCGCCGTCCAAATCCGACTCGGCAACTTCCCGAAGATCAACGACCACGACGTCGTCGCCTCGCAACTTCGTCTTGGCACCCGCGATATCATCCCAGGCCGTCGCCAAGTTTGCTTCCGCCAAATCATCCGCAGCGGATTGCTCGGCAGGTGGAAGCGGAATGGTTTTGGTGCTGCTGACTCCGCAACCGAGCGTTCCAATGAACAGGCTGCCGACCAGCAAGCTTTGTGCGAGCCGAACTTGTGTGAAATTCATCGGAACTCCGGTGAGTGAACTGTGAAATGTAAATGGAAGTTGTTGAAATCATGAACCACCACGACTCGGATGATCTCGACGATGCGAGCCAAACGCGACGCGACAAACGGATCGGCGAGGAATCACCCAGCGATCTGGTACCGGAGTGGCAGCGGTTGCTCAACGACGACCCGTTGCCGCAGGATGACAACTGGGACTCGCCCGACCCCACCGCCACGGACGCGGCACTGGATGGCACTTATGTCTGCGACAATTGTGGGGAGGAGATCGTGATTCCGCTCGACATCGCCGCTGGACGCGACCAACAGTATGTCGAAGATTGTCCGGTCTGTTGTAGCCCCAGCGTGATTCATGTCCATTTTGACGATTCCGATCACGCCGACGTGTGGGCGGAAGCCGAACAAGATCGCTATTGATCACCGTGCCCGCCTCTCACGCCATTTGACATCATCCCCCAATCCCAAACACCATGAAAATCGAAACCTGGCTAACGCCCAATGCCGCTGGTCAATCCGAACGAGCCCCCGCTTCGGTCGCCGTGGTCATCGATGTTTTGCGGGCGACCACCGTTGCAACGACCGCGTTGTCCGCTGGAGCCAAATCGATCACGACCTGCGGCGAGATTGAAGAGGCTTTCGCGATGAAAACCGCTGCGGATCCAGAAAACAAGCCATTGCTGTGTGGCGAACGGGGCTGCCAACCGATCGTGGGATTCGACTACGGAAATTCCCCAGGCGAGTATTCTCCCGCCGGTATCGGTGACCGCGATTTGGTGCTGACAACGACCAACGGAACCGCCGCGATTCAGGCTGCCCAAGAATGCGAACAGATGTGGCTGGCCTGCTTTGCGAACTTGTCCGCCGTCATTGATCGATTGGTGAAATGGCATGCGGCCAACCCCAACGAAGCAAGTTTCGCCAGGATTGTCTGTGCGGGGACAAACGGATGTGTGACCACGGAAGACGTGCTTTTGGCCGGGGCAATCATTGCGATGTGCCACCAACGACTGGCAGATTCGCCGCGTTTTTACGACGGTCCCATCGAGCTTTTGAACGATTCGGGCGCGATCGCACTCTCAGCATGGCAGCACTGCATCACGCACGATGGCGTGAACAGTTCCGAAACGCTGGCCGAACGGTTGAAACTGACCCAAGGTGGCAAAAACCTGATTGCCGCCAACTACGCCGGTGATTTGGTCGATTGCGGAAGCATTGACGTCTTTGAACTGGTTCCAACCAGGGACCAACGCTCCCCCGCCCGGTTCGTGGCAGGCTGATCCAAGACCACATTCGCTTCGAAAACGCATTCAGTTTGCCGGTTTTTTCGACTAAACTCAATCGTTGCGAAAACGACTTCCGATCCACTCACTTGTTCAATTTGTCACACTATGACGTTTGATTTGAAACGCTCTCTCCGCCCACTCGGCATCGCTGCCGTCTGCTCGATGGCAGCTGGGTCGATCCTCCCTTCCGGTGCCCCAATTACGGCGCATGCCCAAGACACCGCTGTCCATTCCAGCCAGGCGTCGACGGTTGGCATCGCGAGCGAAAAACCTGCCGAAGGTCCATCGGTTGATCTGGGCGATGGTCGGTTCATGGTTCCCTACACGGAAAAAATCCCGGGCACCGACATCACGTTCGAAATGATCCCGGTTCCCGGTGGCAAGTTCACGATGGGCAGCCCCGAGGATGAGGATCCACGTGGGGACGACGAAGGGCCAACCGTTGAGATCAACGTCTCGCCGATGTGGGTCGCAAAGACTGAAACGACTTGGGCGATGTACAAGGAATACATGCGAATGTACGCCGTGTTCAAATCGTTCGAAGCCGACGGTATCCGCACCGTCGACGAATCGAACCAGGCTGACTCGATCACGGCACCGACCGAGTTGTACGACCCATCGTTTACCTACGAATACGGCGAAGAACCGGAACAACCTGCCGTGACGATGACCCAGTACGCTGCCCAGCAATTCACAAAATGGCTGAGCCTGATCACGGACAATCAATACCGTTTGCCAACCGAAGCTGAATGGGAATACGCCGCTCGCGGTGGAACCCAGACCGCATACAGTTGGGGCGATAGCGCCGACGACATCGAAGAATACGCTTGGTACTTCGACAATTCGTATGAGGGCCCGGCTCACGTCGGAACCAAAAAGCCCAACCCGTTTGGCTTGCACGATATGCACGGCAATGCCGCTGAGTGGACCGTCAATGAGTATTCCGAAGAAGGCTACCAGTGGTTGAAGGAATCACCGGTCGACAATGCAATCGACGCGGTTCGTTGGCCTGAAAATCCTTGGCCATGCGTCGCTCGCGGTGGCAGCTGGGAAAGTGATCCACCGGAACTTCGCAGTGCCGCTCGATTGGCATCCGATGATGACGAGTGGAAGAACGAAGATCCAAACTTCCCTAAAAGCCCTTGGTGGTTCACCGACGATCCTTCTCGTGGAGTCGGCTTCCGTTTGTTCCGTTCACTGGAACCACTTGATCGCGAAGCCCTCAAGAACTTCTGGGAACCAACCGCTCTCGAAACCGTTGACGATGTCGAGAGCCGTATCTCCGGCGGTCGTGGCGGATGGGGCTTGGTCGACAAAGACCTTCCCGAAGCAGCCAAAGAATGATTCGGTAACAAAGGCACTTTGCACGGCGTGAATCTCATGTCGTGCGGCACAAGGCCCGAGTCCCCTCGGGCCTTTTTCATGCGCGCAGTGGTTTTTCTTTCCGAGCGTCATGGCGGAAAGTCTCCGCCACATTGGCCCAGACTCAACGATTCACTTGCCACTGGACTTGGTCCGACGCGTCACGCGCGTCGTAGATCGCTTTTGTCGTCGGCCATTCGGCTTCCTCTGAATCCTGAATCGTCAACGCATACGGAGCACGCCAAGCGGCCAACGCATCGACGTCACCGTACTTCACGATTCCGGGCACGAAGTGCTGATCATCCTGATGCTGCAGGTCCGCGAAACGGAATCCATTGACAGCGATCGTCGCATCAGCAAGGAACGGGCCGGCGATTGCCGCCGCTGGCAAGGCATAAGCAGCGGAACCTTCGGGTGCCACCAAGCTCACACCTCCCGGCGGGTCTTGGAAGGCAGCGATGACAGCCAAAACATCGCCGCATCGAGTGGCGGCTAACGGTCGATTGTAGCCGTAGGTGAATGCCGCCGACGCACGCCGCGGTTGTGGATTCGTTCGCTGCTTTCCTTCGGGAGCGTCCGTGGGCATTGCCGCAATGTCGATCACAATGACGGCTTTCGATTGCCGCAACTGAGCCGAAAATGCGTCCGACCACTCTGGAGTGTCCGTGGTCTCGTCAGCCGCCGAGTGCACCCAAAGAACCGTTCCACCGGAGGAGGCTTTGTCGCCTGATTGTGAGACCCACTTTCGAATTGGGATCTCACGCCGGCGAGCCTCATCGGTCACGACTCCAGAAACCAACGTCGCTCCGGAATCATGCTCGATGGGATCCGAGTATGACACTGACACACTCGAAGTCTCGGGGATAGGTAAATCGAACAGCGTTGCCAGAGCAGGGCGGACCGTTTGATCAAAACCGTTCTCAGTTGCCGACAGCCCAAGACAATCTTCGAGCAATTGCTGACTCTGGTTGTTCCACCAACCCAACACCGTTTGTTCGTGCTTCGGACCTCGCTGGGTTGGCGCAGGATGGTCGTCATTCCAAACCGCACCTTCGTCGTCAGTGATCGCAGGAAAATCAGTTTCGACGACGGGAGTCTCCAACCCCAAATTCAGATGTTCGTTCATCCATCCATACATGATCCGGCGAGTCACATAGTTGTAATTGTGTTTGAACTGCACCAATGATTCACACAAGACATGATCAGGATGATTCATCATCCCGTACAGTTGCTTCAGTTCGGGATACCCATCCGACATCATCTCGATGGTCCAGTCGTCCGCCGCCGTCATTCCCATCGGTTTGGGTGCCATCAACGCAGCCAATTCCACATTACCCGTGCCGATCCGAAGCAAGCAAGCGTTCTCGCAGGCACAACCGCCTTGCATGGATGTCGAGACCATTCCGTTGGGAAAGCTTGCCGCGATTCGAGGTTCCAATGCATCCAAAAGAATCGTTTGAGTCCCACCGCCACTGCCGCCAGTGACCGCCAAGCGATCCGGATCGACCTCGTCGAGGGATGCCAGAAAGTCGAAGGAACGCAACGCGTTGTAGGTCTGCAGGCCAAGAATGGATTGCAATCGAGCTTCGGCTGGTGTGCTGAAAAACAATTCAGGATCAGAACCGGCCGGAACATTTTCCTCGGGCCGAGTCGCGTGTCGACGATGAGCGAACTCGTAGCTGAGTTGCACGGAATCGGCATATCCAACCATGTCAAAGATGAACGACACACACCCCATTCGGGCCAACGTCGCGCAGCGAGCCAGCTTGGGATGACTGCCCGACTCCATGTACATCTCGTCGCCGCTTTCAATCAGCTGCTTCATCTTGTCAGCATTGTTGCGCATCATCCGACCACCGTGCCCGTGCGGGCAAAGCACTCCAGGTCGTTTTCCGTCCGAGTTCAATCCGCGGGCAACGCTGTCACCTGTCGGACGGAACAACAACCCAGTCACGAAGTGCCCGGGCAGACTTTCGAAGTAAACCTTTTCGATTTGGAAACCATCTCGTTTCACCACGGAATGGATGGTCGCCTTGATCGGTGGTCGTGGCAGCATTGGATGCAGCCCCGTTGCCATCGCAACTCGCGTTCGCAGTTGTTCCGCCCGTGATTCCCATTGCTCGAGCGTTTCAGGAACCTCAAACGGAAAATGCCCATCGAGCGTCTTCAGTTCGGGCAACGATTCGGAATTGACAGGTGCATCTGTGGCCGTTTCTTCGGCTCGCACGGCAGCGACGGGTAGCAACACGAATGTCACCAGCAGCGTGGCGACCCCGCCTCGAAACACCGGATGTAAAACGAGTTTCTTCGTCCGTAGAATTTTCATGTGGGATTCATCGGTAGGAGGGGTGCTGAACAGCGGAGGGAAGTCTGTGCATTGAGTTTAGGCTTCCAAAGCCGAAGCGATGCGATTTCGCATCCGCCCGACCGTTGGAAACATGGCCACCACGCCCAGCAAAGCGAACAGGGCGCACAACAAATTGACTGGCGATCGAGTCAAAAACATCATCACAAAGTTGATCGCCGCGGTGCCTTCCATGACCGCCTGCCCGATCAACCGAGCCGTTTGATCGGTCTGGCAAAAACGACTCAGAGGCAGTGGCATGGGTTCCCGTTCAGGCCATTGGGCCCAAGTGCGAGCGGAGGCGACTGCTCCATCGGCCGATTTCAATTCCGTCGCCGCCGCAGATCGCAACATGGCCGGTACCAGAAACGCGACCACCGTATTGGCAACCAAGGCCACCACGCCAATCAAAACAAAGATCGTTTGGTTCTCTTCCGGTGGTTCGTCTGCCCCGATCATCCAAAGGATCACGCCCATGAACACACACCCCATCGTCAATCCAAACGTGATCACCATTCCTTGGAACGCCCAACCGGCCAAGGTCGTGCCACTTGAATCCCTTGAATCGCTCAAGTCAGAATGCTGCATGTTCGGAGTGGAAGAAGGATCTGAATTCATTCGTCTTGTCGGGTGCGATAAGGTGTTGCAATGGATCATGATGTCGAGGACACAACACCAAGTCTAACCCTCAGCCAACTCGCCTGCATTGCGTCTGTACTACACCGATCATTTTGACCTGCCATTGCCCGAGGGGCACAGGTTTCCGATGTCCAAGTACCGTCTGTTGAGACAGCGGGTCGTCGAATCTGAACACCACCGAGACGACACGTTGATCGTCCCTCAAGCGGCAACTGACGAGCAACTTCTTCATTGTCACACACCGGACTATGTCCAGCGGGTTCAGTCGGGAACATTGACCAAGCAAGAAATCCGGCGCATCGGATTTCCGTGGTCCGCGAAAATGGTGGAACGTTCACGCCGAAGCACCGGTGCCACGATCTCAGCCGCTCGGGCTGCCCTCGATGAAGGAATTTCCGCCAACCTCGCCGGTGGCACTCACCATGCTTTCGCCGGCGAAGGCGAAGGTTACTGCGTGTTCAACGATGCCGCGGTTGCTATCCGGACGCTTCAGTCCGAGGGGCTGATTCAGCGAGCCGCGATCATCGATCTGGACGTCCATCAGGGCAACGGCACAGCGTCGATCTTGAAGGACGTGCCCAGCGTTTTCACTTGTTCGGTGCACGGGGTCAAAAACTTTCCCCTGCGGAAAATGCCCAGCGATCTGGATGTCAGTCTTCCCGACGGAACGGGAGACGACGACTACTGCGACGCGTTGCGATCCGTCCTCGCAAAACTGGAGAAACATCAAAGTGAATCAGGTCAATTTGACTTGGTCATCTACCTCGCCGGTGCCGATCCGTACAAGAACGACCGGCTGGGGCGACTGTCGCTGACGATGGACGGATTGCGACGAAGAGACGAGTTGGTGCTCCAGTGGTGTCATCACAACGATTTGCCGGTGGCAATCGCCATGGCTGGGGGTTACTCTGTAGAAGTCAAAGAGATCGTTGACATTCACTCCCAAACCTTACATATCGCCAAAGTTTGGTCACTGTCCCGTTGAGCT
This sequence comes from Rhodopirellula baltica SH 1, assembly GCF_000196115.1. Taxonomy (NCBI): domain Bacteria; kingdom Pseudomonadati; phylum Planctomycetota; class Planctomycetia; order Pirellulales; family Pirellulaceae; genus Rhodopirellula; species Rhodopirellula baltica. Next base: position 6,468,813 of record NC_005027.1, on the reverse strand, counting down.
TCGTTGATGTCGTCGATCACGCAAATCTTGCAAAGTAGTCAAAACGGCGACGCTGCCAAAACCGACCAGATGTTCTCGTTTCTATACGACGATCTGCGTCGGATGGCGGGCCGGTTCCTTCAATCTGAGCCGCGGCGGGAGCGACTGAGCAGCTCGTCCCTGGTCCACCAAGCCTATGTGCGAATGGTCGACCAAGACCATGTTGATTGGCAGGGCAAGACGCACTTTTTTGCAATCGGTGCGACCGTGATGCGGCGAATTCTGGTCGATCACGCTCGGCGGACCCAAGCCCAAAAGCGTGGTGGAGGCTGGATTCGGCGTCAGCTGGACGACGAAGTCACTTTTTTGTTGGACCAGGACGATGACGTTGTAGCGTTGGATGAACTGCTGCTGCAGTTGGCGAGCTTAAGTCCACGCCAAGCCCGAGTGGTCGAACTTCGATTCTTTGGTGGCCTGGGGATGAAGGAGATTGCTGCGGAACTCAACCTTGGACTTCGCACTGTCGAAAAAGAATGGGCGATGGCTCGTGCCTGGATGCGACGCGAACTTCGCGACCCAGATGAAGAGGGTTCAGAAGAGGTCCGCTCAGAAGCAGAAGGCTCAGAACCCAAGGCCGATGACCTGCCCACCGACGATCCATCGTCCACCTCATGATGGATGCGGATCGTTACCAACGTGTCCGCGACCTGTTCTGGGAAGCCGAAGAGATCGAAGAGGTCGCGAGAGAAAAGTTCATTCGCGACCAAGCGGCGGGCGATGAAGAACTGATTCGCGAGGTCCTTTCGCTTCTCGCCGAACATGATCCCAACGCAGCTCGTGTGGAAGGCGCAGCAACGCGGCCAAGACCCGGCAACGGATCGGTGCCCTTTGGACAAGGCCTACCAACGCCCCGTGAAACGACTGAATCGGAAGTGATCAGAGCCATCCGGTCCATGTCGGAAACCGCCTCCGATGCGAAGCCCGAATCCAATGGAGAGACCGTTCCCGGCTCCATTCCTGGCAACGCAAGTGCGGGACACACTGTGCACGCTGCGCAGCGAACCCATGCGATGCCGCGTCACGATGCAAACCGCCCGCAACCGTCTCGCAGCCGACAACGAAAAACGCTGACCTCGATTGGTCCAATCAATCGGGCAAAGCAATACAACTGGGTCGTTTGGCTACTCACCGCCGTCACGATCACTTGCATCTGGGTGGTTGCCGCATGGGTAGACCGCCGACTGCAACGGCAAGCCGACTTGTCCATCCAACGGTCACTCTCGCTGGCACTGGATCTGTCCACAATCAAAGTGGAACAACTGCTGAACCGCGACAAACAATTCGCGATCGATTTGGCTCGTCAGCCAGAAGTTCGAAATGCGATTCGTTCACGGTCTAAAAATTTGTCGTCCGCTGAACTCGCCGACTCGATTGAAAATCAAACACTGCTATTCACCCAAGCCGTTCGCAACGTGAATGCCGATCGACCCGAATTCGAATCGCATGACCTTCCGGCGTTCCAGCCGCCTGATGTCATCTTCTTCAGTCGAGACCTTCAACCACTGACGATTGTCTTCGGCAACGATCGTGGCCGCTCGATGACCGATGAAGCCAATGTCCAACTCCCACCCGACGGGGCCGCTGATTTGGCCCGAGCACTCAGTGGGCGGACCGTGCTCCATGCTCCATCACCACTAGCAACCTTGCTAGGAAAAACACTCGCCGACGAGTTGGATCATGCGGTGTCCAATCCATTGGCGTGGATCGTTCCCGTTCACGAACAATCGTCTGCCGAAACCGAAGAACCGGATTCGCTTCGATCAGATGTCCTCGGTGCGGCAGTCATCATTCCGCCGAACACCAGCCGCTGGTTGAACGAAACCCTCGCACTGATCAGCCACGCGAATTCGGTCGATGCGTACTTGGTTGACCGCGACGGATTCATGCAAACTCGCAGCTTGAATTTGCCCGAACAGATCACTCAGTCATTGGGAGCCAGATTTCGCGTCACGGAAATTGCCAACCCTTCCGAAGCGGAAGAACGTCTGAACCAATTGGTCGCCCAGCTCGACCGCCTGACCGAATCAGCAATGCTGAATCCAAACAGCGAATCATCGATCGGTCGCACGATTCATCCACTGACAATCGCCGCAGCCTCGGTTTCGCACAGCCCCGAACCACAGGTGCATGGTCAGACTTACCGCACCTACACCGGCAAGGACTGCGTCGGTGTATGGCAGTGGCTGCCAGAGTTTGGAATGGGACTGATCATCGAGAGCGATTCCCATCAACTGACCTATCCGCTGGCCTCCACTTGGCCATGGGCGTTGCTGCTTTCGATCGCATCCATCCTTCCGATCCTGGTTGCCAAACGGCTTTTAAAAGGCCCCGCACCATCGGCTTTGAAACAACCACTTGGACGCTATCACATTCACGAGGAACTCGGTGCCGGTGGAATGGGAGTCGTTTATCGAGCCAGCCACACGGAACTGGGACGCGAAATCGCGTTGAAAGTTCTGCGGGTCGACCGCCAAGACGACGATGATCATCGCCGGTTTGACCGCGAAGCGCGTTTGGCAGCCAGTTTGTGCAGTCCTCATAGCGTGACGATTTACGATTACGGACACAATGAACACGGCGAAGCTTTTTGCGTCATGCAACTGCTCGACGGTCTAACGTTGTCTGAAATCGTTGCTCGAAGCGGTCACCAAGAACCGGCTCGAGCAATATGGATCATGCGTCAGGTCTGCCAAGCGGTCCTGGAGGCTCATTCCCAAGGCCTGATGCATCGCGACCTCAAACCGCAAAACATCATGCTTAGCTTTGACACCATCGTGGGTGACTGGGCAGTGGTATTTGACTTCGGGTTGGCCAAACCACTCGAGCCCAACCAAGGCGTTTTCCAAACCGCCGAGACCGTTTGGGCGGGAACGCCGATGTACATGGCACCTGAACGATTCCGTGCCCCCTCGGTGATGGACCCGCGAAGCGATGTCTATTCCCTCGGTTGTGTCTTATACTTTTTGTTGTCGGGTCGTCCGCCGTTTGCCGAATGCGATCCCGAGTCCATGTTCGCGTTGATTTTGACGCAACAACCGCTCGAGATTGAAACGCATCGCGGCGAGCCGGTCGAAGCCGAACTGAATGCGCTGGTGCAAGCCTGCATGGCCAAGGACAAACACGACCGTGTGGGCTCCGTCGCGGATCTGATTCAGCGTTTGGATGCACTCGCTCCGCGGTATCCTTGGACACAAGAGGACGCACGCCATTGGTGGCAACGTCACGCCGATGAAGAACTCGCCAAAAAGCTTTGAAATCATGCGACGATGGTGGACACAACTTTGGCGACGTCCACGATCTTGGGTGATCCTTGTTCTCTTCGTTGCTATTGCCGATGCGATGACGCCACCGGACTGGGCGGTCGTGGTTGCTCATCTAATCTTCTTGCCGTTGGCTTGGCGAGTGCTACACCGTCGCTTCATCACCTGGATGACAGCGATTCAAAGCGTCGCCGTTGCCGCGGTGGGTTTGCTTCATGTCTTTGGCCCGATCGCCCAACGGTTCGCCGGAGCGGCCGGTGCGGAACCGTTTGCCTGGATCGAACCAGTTCGACTGTGGACATTCTTTGCGTTGATGGCGACAGGCTATTTCCACATCTACTTACAAGGCCGTTTGCGCACACGCCTGAAACATCAGCGAACGCTTCAGCACCGAGTGCATCGACGATCGTTGCAAATTCGGCGAGTCAACCGAGCGTTGCGGAACGAAGTTACACGACGTCAAGAAACTCAACATCGACTGGATCAAAGCGAAACGACTTTCCAATCGCTGATCGATCGCATGCACCTGCAGGTCGCACGCAAAAGTGCCGAAGGTGTGTTCACCTACGCCAACGAACAGTTCTGCGCAGACATCGGAATGACCCCCGTCGATGTGATCGGCAGTACCGATGCGGAACTCTTTGGTGATTCAATCGGTGCCAAGTATCGCGCAGATGACTTGTCGGTGATGTCGACCGGACAAGCGGTCGACAAGGTGGAGGTGCATCCGGGTCCCGATGGTCGCATTGGATTCGCTCAAGTCTTCAAAGCACCGGAGTACGATCAAAATGGACAATGCGTTGGCGTTCAGATCATTTTTTGGGACATCACCGAAAAACATCGAAACGAGATTGCCCTTCGAGACAGCGAGGCTCGCAAACGAGCGTTATTTGATGCCGCCGGTGACGCGGTCCTATTGATCGATGACCAACGTGCGATCGTGGAAGCCAACCCATCGGCCAGCGAACTTTTGCAAGCCGGTGGCGGACGCTTGGTTGGGCGTCCGTTGAACGATTTGATTTCACCGGTGTCCAATCAATGGGGTGGATTGCCACTGGCAGAACGCCATCAATTGCGACTCCGCCGTGGTGATGGCAGTTCATTTGAGAGCGAAGTTTCCATCCACCATATTCCGGTCGGTGATGCGACCGGGCAAGCCGTCATCATTCGCGACGTCACATTGCAACGGGCTGCGTTTGAAGCAATGCGGGAAGCGAAAGCAGCGGCCGAACAAGCCAACCGCACGAAGACGCAATTCATGGCCGGCATTTCACACGAATTGCGAACACCACTGGGAGGCATCCGAGGACTGACTGATCTATTGGGTCAGCAAACCCTGCCCACGGCAGCGCGTCGTTACGTCAACCTCATCGCTCAAAACACCGAGTTGCTTCGTGATGTCATCGAAGACATCCTTGACTTCGCCGCCATCGAAGCCGGTCGAGTCGCCATCGATCCGGTCCCAGTTGATTTGCACGAGGTCGTCGGTGATGCCTTTGGTTGCCTCGCCGTTCGAGTGGCCGACAAACCGGTTCGTTTATGTTTGTCGATTGCTCCCGATACCCCTAGACGAGTGATTGCCGATCCAAAACGAATTCGCCAAATCGTGATCAACTTGGCGGGCAACGCGATCAAATTCACCAATCGAGGTGAAGTCAGTTTGCGATTGGGCCCCATCGGTGACGCCCCGCCATCACACGGCAACGATGCCAACTCACCTGAAATCACAACCAACGGATCAACAGACGACACCCCGATGGCGTGGTTTGAACTGACCGTTTCCGACACCGGCATCGGCATCGCTCCCGAAAATCAATCGCGAATCTTTGATGCGTTTGAACAAGCTGATCGTGGCACCAACAAACAGTTCGGCGGAACCGGACTGGGCTTGGCAATCGCTCGCGGTTTGGCTCAACGAATGGGCGGCGACATCACCGTGACCAGCCAAGTGGATTTGGGCAGTCAATTCCAGTGTGCGCTTGCATTGCCTCTGGATACAAATCAGAAACGTGCTGAAAAGAAACCAGTCGTGTCGGCACCCGAAGGCGCCACCGCGGTGGTCTCGGTTGGCAACACCACGATGCAAGATGCGATCGCGGAAACGTTGTTGCATTGTCGCTGGCCGATCCGCACGCCATCGATGTTGGAAGCTGAATGCGTTCACCTGCACTGGATCCTGACGGACCAAACCGCCGATGCCGCCTTCCGCATCCGGGCTCGCAAATCGAGCGACCGAGTCCTCTGGGTCACCAGAGCGGGTGAGCCTACGCCCAGGCGTGCCAAACGCGAAGACGCGGTGGTGATCGAACCACTGCATCCCGATGAACTTCGGCGTTGGTTGGCTGGAAAACCATTGTTGCAATCAAGCCGTGGACAACGCAAACGACGCCGAGGAACCAAACTGGAAACAACGACCAAGAGCGATTCCAACCCTTCGAAATCACAGGCTCCCGGCACCGCGTTGCTCACCAATTCACAATCTGCAAATGAACACGTCAACGCATCACCGACCGACGCCATTCAGGGTTACAAGTTGCTGGTCGTCGATGACAGTGCAACGAATCGCTTGGTGATTCACGACCAATTGGTGGCTTCGGGTCATCGTGTACAAACCGCGGACTCAGGAGAAGCCGCCGTCGAGCGATTGGCATCCAATACCTTCGACTGCGTCCTCATGGACCTGCAAATGCCGAACATGGATGGAACCGAAGCGACTCGCATCATCCATCAACATGCCTTGAAAGCGGGCAAGACTCCGCCTCCGATCATCGCACTGACCGCGCATGTCACCGACCAGCATCGTCAGCTTTGCCGCGAAGCGGGAATGGACGGCTACATCACCAAACCGGTCGACCTCGATCTACTGCTGACGGAAATCGAACGCGTTCTAGGCGTTTCTCAGTCCGCGGAAACGGATGCAATGCTGCCTCCGCCACTCTCGGAAGACAAAACTTCGCCAACGCCACCCGACCTGAACACCACGAACTCACTTCCTAACGATTCATCGTCTTCCACCGAAGCGGCACCCGACGAAACAAGTGTCGAGGCAGAGGACAACCAGCACTGGGATTGGCGTTCGCAATTGTCAAAGCATTGCGGCGGTGACTCCGAGACAATGGACTCTGTTTGCGATGCATTCTTGATGGAAGTCCCTTCATTGCTGACCAATCTTAAACAGGGTGCAAAACAAGGGGACGCGAACAAACTGAGATCGGCATCCCATACGCTGAAATCATGTTTGCGATACTTCGCGCCGAAAGAGGACGTCGCCATGGCCGCTGAAGTCGAATCCGCCATCCAGGATTCCGAGTGGGTGGAACGTCTGAAAGATGTCACCAACGATCCCAACGCCGACGATGCCGAATCACCTGAATCCAAAGCCATCGCGGACCTTCAAAGCAAAGCCACCGACTGGGTCTCTCGCATTCGCGAATCGGTCAAGCAACGCTAAAATGTCCGCTTCCAACGCGACGTTGATCGCCCTCAACGATCTGAACTTCCCTTTTGACGAATGACTTTTTCAGCGAGTGCACCCCATGAAAGCCGCCTTCATCACCGAAACCGGACCTGCCGACGCTCTTCAAGTTGGTGAGCTACCTGACCCCACACCGGGTCCCGGCCAAGTTGTGATTCGAGTGTATGCTTCCGCGATCAATCCGATCGACACGTACATCCGGAACGGCACCATCGCGATGGAATTGCCTCTACCGTTTGTTCCCGGATGCGATGCCGCTGGCGTGGTCGAAAGCGTCGGGCCGGGTGTCAAGCGATTGTCCATCGGTGATCGGGTTTGGTGCACCAACCAAGGCTTGCTTGGACGGCAGGGTACGTTGTCCGAATTGATCGCGGTCGATGAGCACTGGACATTCAAACTACCTGAACCGGTGCCGTACGAAGACGCTGCCGCATGTGCATTGGTTGGAGTCACCGCTCACCTAGGCCTCTTTCGCGAAGCCCAATTGGAACCAGGCGAAACGATCCTGGTCATCGGTGGCAGTGGCGGCGTGGGGTCCATGGTCGTGCAAATGGCCGCTGCAACTGGTGCGCGCGTGATCACGACTGCCGGCAGCGAAGCGAAGGCACAAGTCTGCCGCGATCTCGGTGCGGAAGAAGTAATCTTGTACAAAGATGAATCCATCGCAGATCGCACCAAAGCATTTGCTCCCGACGGAGTCAATGTGCTTTGGGAGACACGACGCGAACCAGACTTTGACATGGCGATCGATCTAATGGCCGGTCGGGGACGCATGGTCTTGATGGCGGGACGAGATGCCAAACCCGCGTTCCCAGTTGGTCCGTTCTATGTCAAAGAATGTTCGTTGCATGGTTTTGTAATGTTCAAAGCCACGCCGATGGAAATGAAAAACGCCGCCGAAGACATCTCCCAGTGGTTGGCGTCTGGCAAATTGTCCGCGAACATCAGTGCTCGGTTCAGTTTGGACGAAGCCGCCCAAGCACACGCCTTGCAAGAATCCGCAACGCTCGAAGACAGCAGTCAGCTGGCGGGCAAAATCATTGTCACACTCAACACCTGATCATCTTCATGTCATCCCACGTGCCCAACTTTGACGCCGGAGTTCCGTGTCCCAAGACCGGTCAACCGTTGCTGCCCGCCATCGCCCAAGACGCCACCACCGGGCGGGTGTTGATGCTGGCGTGGATGAACCGCGAAGCTTGGGACGAAACCATCTCGGGCAATCGAGCGGTCTACTTCAGCCGTTCGAGAGGCAAACTTTGGCGGAAGGGTGACACCAGCGGCCACGCTCAGGTCGTACGGGAAATCCGAGTGGACTGCGACGCCGACACGATCCTTTTGTCCGTCGAACAAACCGGAGCTGCCTGCCACGAAAACTACGAAAGCTGTTTCTTCCGCCGCGTCGATCCCGACGGCACCACCCACATCACCGAAGAACGCATCGCCTAAAAAGGTGTCAGGTACCTTTTTGAAAAGATAGGCAATTTCGAGTTTCTTTGTCCGCTGAACGCGTTTCGATACCGATCAGAAACGGATGGTCAACAGTCGCGTGAAAGCCAGATACTTCGGTCACCAATCTGTCGGCTGGAAGACCATTCACACGACATCCAACAACAGAAAAACCACCTATTCCCCCAAAAAGGTACCTGACACCTTTTTGAGGTGCGTGGCGGGTGGTAGGCCATCTGGGAGTGGGTGGATTTCAGGGTGGAGGGTATTGGCGAGGATTTCGAGGCTGTCGATCAATCGTGGTCCCGGCCGACTGAAGTAGGCGGAACCGTCGCCCACGTAGACGCGATCTTCGCGAACACATTTCATGTCGGACCATCCGGGATAGCCACACAAAATTGGCACGTCTTCCAGGGTTCGCGACACGCTGAAACCACAACATGCGATGAACAGCACATCTGGATCCGCTTCTCGAATGCGATCCCAAGACGTCGTCACGGAACGCTCACCGGCCTCGCCCACACATTCGTTGCCGCCCGCTAATCGCACCAACTCCGGACTCCAGTGACCAGCACTGAACGGAGGATCGATCCACTCCAATAACATCACGCTCGGCACTTTCGCCCCCGTCCGTGCTAACCAATCCTCTGAACGTTTTCGTACTCGAGCGACTCGCGATTTCAGTTGTTCAATCAGAGTTGCCGCTCGGTCCGGGCAATTGGCTGCTTTACCAACCAACGTGATGCAATCAAACATCTCCGACAAAGAGGTCGGTTCCAGGTTCACCACGCGAGGCTTTCCGGGCAAGGAGCACGCCGCCGCATTGACTTCCGATTCCGCCACCGCGCACACGTCGCACAACGCTTGAGTCACGATCAGATCCGGCGCCAATGATTCCACCACCGGCATCTTCAGTGAGTACAAGGCTCGCTCGGTTTGCAGTCGCTCTCGGACCATCGTGTCAATCTCGCCGCTGGTCGCATCATGTGGGATCAACGTCTGAGTGACTTTCGCGAGGCGATCGACACCGGATGGGTAATCGCACTCGTGTGTAACACCCACGAGTTGGTCCCGCAGTCCCAACGCACAAATGATTTCGGTCGCACTGGGCAGAAGTGAAATGATGTTCATGAAAGGTTTGCTGAGGCGGAGATGGCTTTGAAAGAACCTTATCAGGCCGGAGCAATCTTCCCACCCGGGATGTTCACCCGGTTGCCGGACTTGCTTGCCAACTCACCAGCAACGATGATCAGAGCCCCCTCACGCGAACTCACGCGGCAGGATCCCACCCCAACATCATCCCACCGAGCGAATCACCATGCTTCACCCCTTCGATCCAATAACTTTCGTTCCCGCGAAAAAGCAATTTGCTTCGTGGATCCGGTCGTGCTCCTGCCTTTGGATACTCGCCGCGGTTTTCGTTCTATCGACTGGTCTAAACGCAGATGACGAATCGCTGCGAACGGTTCAGGATGGCGTGCCACAAGGCGAAATCACGAAGGGAGTGTTCGATACCAGCGAGATCTATCCAGGGACTCGGCGAGACTACGCCGTCTATGTTCCATCGCAATACGATCCTGAATCACCAGCCAACTTGATGGTGTTCATGGATGGAATGAACTACGCAAAACCAAACGGTTCCTTCCGCGTCCCGATCGTCCTGGACAACTTGATTGCCAAGGGTTCCTTGCCACCGACCATCGCGGTCTTCGTTAATCCAGGTACCATCCCGGCCACCAAGCCCGATGCCAAGAGCCGTAGCAACCGCTCGTTTGAATACGACTCATTGGGTGATCGCTATGCGAACTTCCTGATCAATGAATTCCTTCCAGTAGCATTGAAGGACCTGAAAGTATCGACCAATCCTAAACGCCGCGCTGTCGCGGGCATTTCTTCCGGTGGAATCTGCGCCTTCACCGTGGCGTGGGAACGACCGGACCAATTCGGCAAGGTGCTCAGCCACATTGGAAGCTTCACCAACATTCGTGGTGGCTGGGCCTATCCCAGCTTGATTCGCAAAACTAAATCGGATCCCAAGCCAATCCAGGTCTATTTGCAAGAAGGTCGCGATGACCTGAGCAACCTGCATGGCAACTGGCCATTGGCAAACCGCGACATGGCCGCCGCACTCCAGTTCGCGGGCTACCAGTACAAATTCGTGATGACCGAAGGCGGACACAGCGGTCAGTGGGGCGGAAAAGAACTGCCCAGCGCCTTGCAGTGGCTGTGGAACGATGACGCGGAATCGACCGTCACACCTCCAGCATCCACCAAACCAGGATGGGGACCACACCCGCTCGCGGTCGTCAATAAAAACGTTCCACAAGGCAAGGTGGAATCAATGCCGCCTTGGCATTCAGAAATTTTTGGCAACACCGTTCGTGACTGGTCGATCTACGTTCCGGCACAATACGATGCGAGCAAACCAGCGGCTTTGATGGTGTTCCAGGATGGAGAGCGGATGCGTGATAAGAAAGGTCGCTGGCGCATCCCAACCGTGTTTGACAACTTAATCGCGAGCGGCGACATGCCGCCGACAATTGCAGTGTTTCTTGATCCGGGACACGACAAATCCAAACCACGAAAGGGCCGCAAGTCTTCCAACCGAGGCTTCGAATACGACAGTCTAGGTGATCGGTACAGTCGATTCTTATTGGAAGAGATCCTTCCCGAGGTCGAGAAAAAATACAACCTTTCTGACGATCCCGACATGCGTGCGATTGGCGGATCCAGTTCCGGCGCGATCTGTGCCTTCACCGTTGCGTGGGAACGCCCCGACCAATTCCGCAAGGTTTACTCCAATGTTGGCAGTTTCGTGAATTTGCGTGGCGGAGATCTCTATTCATCCTTGATCCGCAAAACCGAACCCAAACCCATTCGCGTCTATATGTCGGATACCAGCGGCGACAACGACAACCCGTTTGGGCACTGGCCGATCGCCAATCAACGCATGGAGTCATCGCTGTCCTACATGGGATACGACGTTCGCCTGGATTGGGCCGTAGGTTACGGGCACAACGCCGATTTCGGCAGCATGCAGTTTCCCGAGGCAATGAGGTGGCTCTGGCGCAACGAGACACACACACCATCCATCGACACCTCCGATGATCTTCGTGGCGACCTGACACTCTTGAATTTGCTTGTCCCTGGTAAGTCATGGGAAGTCGTCGCCGATGACCTTGGATTCTCGGATGCTCCCTGCAGCGACGCAGAAGGCAATTTTTACTACTGCGACATGCGTGCTCCAGCGGTGGTCCGAGTCGACGCGAAAAATCAAAGTAAAACGGTCATCGCAAAGGAAGCCGTTAGCGGAATGATGTTTGGCCCAGGTGATCTGATTTACGCCTGCCAAGGATCAAAGAAGCGAGTGATCTCGATTGATCCAAAATCAGGTGACGTGAACACGATTGCAGAGAATGTGACACCGAACGATCTTGCCGTTTCCGACGAAGGCTATTTGTTCATCACCGAGACCAGAGCTCACCAAGTCACTCGAATCAATATCGAGACTGGTGAGGTGACTGCGGTCGACGTAGGCAT